>JBPOJD010000030.1:0-182207 GCA_052033955.1 Candidatus Hydrogenedentota bacterium | reverse complement strand
CATCGGACGCTCCTTTCTTTCTTCCCCAGGGAAATACGGGGAGAATACGGGGACGAGAATACGGGGACAGACCACGCATTAATCCCCTCTCCTACGCCATCTCGCCGTTCGCGTTTCCTGCCGCGCTGGCCTGGGCGCAGGTCGCGCCGGAGCAGTGTTGCCGGGTGCGTGAGAAGCAGGGGCGCCGCGTGACCCCCCGCCGCAGAACGCGCAGACAGGTCCCCGCTATCCCCACACATCTCCCCACACCGGTTCCCCCGCTGCGCCACGCGATGCGGAAATCCAGGTACCACCACTTGCCCAGTCGGACTCATGACCTCAGGCTACGCCCAGACGAGCGCGAAAGGCAATTTCACCCGCGGTCCGTCCCCTTACTTACCGAGTCGATGCGCCGTCTGCTCGTCACCATGGGCGGTCAGACGCGAACCTCCGGCGCGTGGCGCATTACGGGATCCTCGATTTCGAAGAATTCCCGCGGGCGGAAGCCGAATGGTTGCGCGACGAGGTTCGAGGGAAACATCTGCACCAGATTGTTGTGCTCGCGCACGTTGCCGTTGTAGAAGCGCCGCGCCGCCTGGATCCGGTCCTCGGTGTTGGCCAGTTCGCGCTGAAGATCAAGGAAGCCTTGGCTCGCCTTGAGGTCCGGGTAGTTCTCGACCCGTGCGATCAGGGTGTGGAGCGCGGTCTGAAACGGCTGCTCGGATCCCGCCTGCTCGCGGGGGGAACCCTGGTTGCGCACGCAGCGGTCGCGGAGTTCGGTCACGCGTTCGAGAAGCTCGCGTTCGTGCTGCGCGTAGCCCTGCACCGTGCGCACGAGATTCGGTACGAGGTCATAGCGCCGCTTGAGTTCGGTGTCGATCCCGGACCATGCCTCGTCGCAGTGGTTGCGCAGCCGGATCAGCCGGTTGTAGATGATCATGACCCCGAGCAGGGGCGTCAGCACGACGGCAATCAGCACGATCACGGCGGGATCCATGGCATTTCCTCAGCGTTGTTGCGCCAGGTCCTGGCGCAGGTATTCGGGCAGCAGGCCGTTGATCTCGACCAGCCGGTCGAGCATCGGGACGATCTGCTCGGGCGCCAGCCGCCGGGCCGAGCGTATCGCCATGCACGGTCCTTCGAGTTCAAGCGAGGTGTCGCGGTGGCGCAGGAGAAACTCCATCATCCGGGTGTGGCACACATCGTACGCGAACTTCTTGTCGCGCGCGCGGACGGTGAATGCCTTGGAAAACTCGACCGACTCGAAATCGATGTCGGCAAACCCAACCATCTGGGCGAGCCGCCCGAGGAAGCTCTCGGGATAGATGCGCAGCTCGGGGAAGTTGATGGGCTGCTCGAGGATGAAAAAGCTGAAGTAGTGGTGGTGGGTCTGACGGCGGCCCTTGCTGTCCGTACTGTGGGTTTCGTAATGGTAGTCAAAGGCCTTGACCCGATATCCGCGGTAGTCGCCTTCGATGATGTTGAACGCATAGCGGTTGGACCCCTGACGGAGCGCGTCCAGAAAATGGTAGGCGCTGGGCAGGGTCCGGTCCTTGTCGCGGTAGGTCATGCCGAGCTGCGCCGCCAGCAGGGCGAAGGCCTCGCGGCGCGCCCGCGCCTGAGCGTAGGAATACCACGCCAGCGCGGCCATGACCACGATGCCCGCGATGACAAGGACTATGGGCGCCATCTGTTCCAACTGTATCATCCACCTCCTCCAGCCGGCCCCTTTCGGGCCCCAGGGTACCGAAGCGTGACCCACGCGAAAGAATAGGCTAGACTCGATACCGGTGCAAGCACAGTGCTCACCACTTCATACACCTATGCGAACACTTTGGATCACCACCGCCATACTGGCAACGGTCGCGACGATCGTTGGCGCGTACCGTCTGTACGCGCCGTCGCCGTCCAGTGCCGCCGTGACGCGCATGCTGGCGCTGGTCGATGTGGATCCGCGCCTGCGGCTCGAGGACACCCAGGCAGCGGTCACCGCCGTGGCCGAAGCGGTGCTCGCCGGGGCGTGGCACTCCCCCGAGGCGCTGTATGGCGCGGCCCTGTACCTGCATTACCTCCAGAAGCATCCCGCGAAGGCCGAGGCGTATTACCACGACGCCATCGCGGCGCGTCCTGACTGGAGCTGGCCCCACAACAGCCTGGCCGTTCTGCTCCACACCGAAGGGCGCAAGGCCGAGGCCGAGGCGGCCTTTCGCGAGGCGATGCGGCTCGATCCCCTGTGGAGCCGCCCGCACAGCGATCTCGCCATCCTGTACCGGCTCGAGGGGCGCGTCGACGACGCCGAGAAAGAGGCCCGGCGCGCCCTCGAACTCGCCCCGGACAATGCCGCGACGAACAACAACTATGGCGTCATCCTGGACATGCTCGGCGACGAGGCGGGTGCCGAGGCCCACTATCGGCGGGCTATCGCCGTCGCGCCGGATATCCCTTCGCCCTACTACAACGTGGCCTCGCTCCACATTCGCCGGGGCGACGTGGACGGCGCCGTCGCGTGGCTGGCCAAGGCCATCGAACTTGACAGCGGTTTCCGGAACGAACTCGCCGCCGACCCGGACTTCGCCGCCGTTATGGGCGACCCCCGGGTGCAGGCGCTGCTGACGCCGGAGCCGGCGGATCGCCCGTAGGTGCCGCCTGTCCCGCTATCCGCGATTCCCCCACGACGAACGACACGGCTGTGGTCAGATTTTCCGGTTCATCCGAGGCCCCCGCTATGCGCACCGGCGCCCCGAAGGCATTGAAGGCCGTCACCCGGACCGTATGGACGCCGGTCGGCCACGCCTCGGTGACGGGCAGGGCGTGCGACCACACACCGTCCTGTGCCGATACGTCACCATGGGTGCCGTTGTCGAAGAAATCGAAGGTGCGATGGTCCGTCGATTCGACCACCCCGGCCACCGTGTCGACCTCGTGATCCGGATCCACCAATTGAACCGTCAGCAGGACCACATCGCCGCGTATCGCGGGCGAGCCGGTGGCTGCGACGGCGCCAAATCGCGGCACCGGGGCCGCCACGGGAGCCTCCGCGCCGCCCGTGTCCGGCGCGTCCGGGTTCGCCACGCTCTCGATGGTCACCCGGTTCTCCTCGACCGAGGCTGTCTCCTGCCCCCCGCGCAGCGTATTCAAGTGTTCGAGGATCGGCAGCAATTCCTCGAGGCTCCCGGTCAGCGTCACCGAAACCGCCACCTCGCCTTGGGCAGAACCGGCCAGGGCCAACACCCCGGATATCGCAACCGCCATCGTTACCACGCGCCATGTCCGCTTCATGAGTCGATCCTCCCGCCCGCCTCTGGGCGCTTCAGCCTACCTGTCGCGGGCGCGCGGGCTCAAGCCCGGCGGTTGCGTACGCCGGGTCAATGATCTACATTGGGCACACACCCCGGACCGGAGCGCACTGCGTGGCAGACTATGACATCACCCGCGGCACCCCCCGCGCGACCTGGCTCGTTCTCGGCGCGGTGACCGCGCTGGGGGCCGTGCTCCGGCTGCACGGTATCGGCGCGTGGGGCGTGTGGTACGACGAGGCGAACACGCTGTACGCCGCCACGCTGACGGCGACTCCGGCGGCCCTCCTCGATGCCAGGACGATGATGGACGCCCCGCTGTTTTCGATGCTGGTGTGGGGATGGCGGCACGTGCTGGGATGGACCCCGCTCATGCCCGGCACCGAGGGGTACGACGCGGCGCTCCGGCTCCTGCCCTGGTTCTTCAGCGTCCTCGCCATCCCGATGACCTTCGCCGCAGCCCGGCGGCTGCTGGGCGACGACGTGCCCGCGACCATCGCGGCCGCGCTGATGGCGCTGTCGCCGTTCCAGATTTACTATGCACAGGAACTGCGCAACTACTCGCTGCACCTGGTTCTGATGCTGGGCGCCCTGGCCTTCGCTGTGCGCGCGATGCAGTGCAACCGCGTGGTCGACTGGGCCGGGCTGACGGGATGCCTGGCCCTGGGTGTCGGCAATCACTTCTACGCGCTCTGGTACATGATCTTCTTCAGCATGGCCTTCGTGGCGACGATGCCTTGGCACGGCACGCGGCGGCTTGCCGGCTGGACGGCGTCCAACGCCGCCGCGGTCATCCTGGCCGCGCCCGTAATCCACATGGCCTTCGGCGTGAGCGCCATCATGGAAGGCATCACGAGTCCGTGGTACCCGGACGTGACGTGGAAGACCGGACTGCTGACTTTCAAGGCCTTCTTTGCAGGGTACACCCCGCGTCTCTGGGTCTACTGGCCGCTTTTCCTGCTGGCCGCCGGCTTGTGCGGCGCGGGGATGCTCCGGCTGCGGAAGCGGCCGCAGCCCCTCCTTTGGCTCGCGATCCTCAGCTTCGGCGCGATCCTGGTCAGCCTCCTCTTCTGGTCATCGCGCGGCTTCTCCTCGTATCAGCACCGGCTGTTCATCTTCTCGGGCGCGACGGCCAGCATGCTTCTGGCGCAGGGCGTGGCGTGCGTGCGCTGGCGGTCCGCCCGCGGCGCGTTGATCGCGGCCTGGGTCGCTTTGACGATACCGGCCCTGGGCGACCTCTACGCCCAGCGCCTGCACCCGCTTGAACCGCACCGGCTCGGCGTGCGCTACCGGGTCGAGAACCGCGCCGCGGCCACCCTGATCCGCGAAACCGCCGCTCCCGGCGAGCGCGTGGTGCATTGCAGTCACGTCACCATGCCCTCGTTCCGGTACTACACCGGACCGGGCATCACGCACCTGCACGGGGCCTTCACGGAGGCGGACATCCAGGGTTTTCTGGGATCGCTGCCGAGCGCGGACCTCTGGGAGCAGATGGACCTGATGCCCGTGCGCCTCGACGAGGCCGTTCGCGGCGCGGCGGGGGTATGGTACGTCGAGTCGTGGTGGGAGCCCTTCGATCCGCCGCGGCACTATGCGTTGTACCGGGAGTTTCTGAATCACCACTTCCTGCTCACCGAACAGCATGCCTTCTTCGGCGTGACGGTCTACCGCTACGACGCCGATCCGGAACGCAGCCGCGTGGCGCGTCGCTACCGCTGGGCCGATAACGGTGACGGAGGGCGTCCGGCTTGGCGTCTTCCGGAGGGCCCTGCCCTCGAGCCTGTGCGGACGCGCTCGCCCAGGGTCCGGACGGCGACGCCCGCCACATGGGGCCTGTCTCTTGCTGCGGGCGCCGCGGGCGGCCTGCCCACACCGGCGACGGCGACGGGGGACAGCGTCGCGGCGACCGCCGGATTGGCCAATCCCGGCCCCCCGCGAGCCGTCGCCATCGAGGGCTTTGTCTCGGCCGCGCGCATCGATGCCCCGGCGTTCTGGCGGGAGACCCCGGCCCGCGACACGTGGTCGTGGGCGGAACAGTTCGACCCCGCGCGCGAGGCCCCGCGGGCCGCGCCGGCGCTGGTCGCGAGACTGTCCGCCGATGAGTCCCCGGCGGCCGTGTATGCCGACACGGAAGTTCCCGGAGGCGAGTTCGATGTCTATGCGCGGGTACTGCACGTGAATGAGCCGGTCAACACCTCGCGCGGGGCGCTGCGCGCGGCCATCGACACCTCCACGGGACGGTGGGAAGCCGACGCGCTCGTGCCCAGCGATCCGGTGATCCCGACCGGCTGGGTCTGGCGGCGGCTGGGGCGCGTGACGCTCGAGGGAGGATTCTGCCGGGTTTGGGTGACCGCATCCAACCCCGGCCGCTTCGGCGAGGCCTATCTCGACCTGGCGGCCGTGGCCCTTGTGCCGGCGGCGGTGGCGGCGGGCGCCGATCCCCTTGCGCCCGCGTGGGTTGACCGTCTGCGGGTCGACGCGGGCCAGACCGTCCGCGCGGCGTGGACAGCCCCGTGGCCGGCCGGCATGCCGGCGCGCGTGGATATCACGGCGGAGGACCCCTCGGACGGCGGATGGCGCCACGTTTTTGCCGATGCCGTTCCGTTGACTTATCCGCAGTGATTTGCAAGACTGCGCACGATCGGGGGGGAACGGGCGGGGTCTTCATCAACAGGATGGCCAGAAAGTGCGCAGTGTTACCATGAACGCCGGCAGCGAGTCCTCGCCGTACCGGTTTTCGGCCGTCATCCCGGTCAAGAACCAGCCCGAGCTGCTGGCCCGCCTGCTTGCCAGCCTCGACGAACATGCCTCCCGCACGTTGCTGACCGAGGTGATCGTGGTGGACGACGGTTCGGACGTGGACCTCCGGAGCGTGGCGCGCCGCCACGACCGGGTCCGCTATCATCGTGTTGAAGTCAGTGGCGGGCCCGCTGCCGCGCGCAACGCGGGCGCGGATCTCGCCGTCGAGCCGTGGCTGTTCTTCTTCGACGCCGACGTGGTCTGCCCGCCGGGCCTGTTCGAAAAAGCCGCCGAGGTGCTTGCGGCCCACCCGGACTGTGCCGCGCTTTCCTTTGTCAACCAGGCGTATGACGCGGCCGCGAACGACATCGCCAACTACCATTCCGTAATCGAGCGGCACTGGTTTGAGGCCATGCTGGGCGAAGGCCAGGACGTGGCGCGAATCCGCGGGGTCACGTCGCGCGGGGCAACGGTCCGCAAAGCGGCCTTTGCCGCGGTCCACGGTTTTGACACCCGTTACCGCACCAATGCCCACGAGGACTATGACTTCGGCAAGCGCCTTTCGGCCCAGTTCCCGGTGCTGATGACCCGGACCCCGTGCATGTACCACAGTTACCCGGTGTCGCTTCGGCGACTGTTGCGCAATTATTGGGTGCGGACCTCGCTGTTCGTGCCCTATTCATTAACCCACCGGCCCCGGCTCGAAGAGGTGCAATCCTCGCCCGCGGAGGCGATGCTTCGTATTCTCGGGGTGGCCTCGGGCGCACTGGCGGGCGGATCGCTGTTGCTGCCGCCCCCGGTCCGGTGGGTGGCGATCGGGCTGGCCGGGGCCGGTCTCGCAGGCTACGCCTGGGCGGTGTCCGGTCTGTTGCGCCGGGCATGGCGGGAAAGCCGCCGCGCGTCGTTTGTAGCCAGGTTCTTCGCCGTGCATTATATAAGCTCGGTGGTCATCGTGCTGGCTGCGGGGATCGCGACCGTGCGGTGGCTGGTTGCGGGACCCTCGCAGGAGCTGCTGAGTCCCATCGAAACGAGAGACGGGCGCAAGACGCGTGCGAAAGCGCCCCAGGCAAGAGACTAGACCCACGGGAGACGGCCGGACACGGCGGGAATTTTTGATTCCGGCCCCCTGTTGCGAGACGGGAATATATGGGTGCGCGCCTTGTCGGCCATCGGCGCGGCTCAGGTTCCCGTCCGGTGGGTGCAATGCGGCTTCCACCCCCGCAAGGAGACGTGGTTACCATGCGTCGGCATCTGAGCGCTTCCAAGTCCATGGCGAAGGCCGTCATGGGCGGCAATATCAAGTACATGGTGTTTCACGTCACCTCGCGGTGCAACGCCCGGTGCCGCATGTGCTTCAACTGGGAGGGCATGCAGCGCCGGAAAGACATCGCCGGCCCGTCCCTCGAGGATGTCCGGCGGCTGGCCTCGTCGATGCGCACGCTGCCGCAGTTGACGCTGTCGGGGGGCGAACCGCTGCTCCGCAAGGACCTGCCGCAGATCATCCAGATGTTCTACGAGAACGCGCAGACCCGCTTTTTCACCGTCCCGTCAAACAGCCTCTCGCCAGGGCGCATCGAGAATCTCATTGACGAGTTCACCACGCACTGTCCGGACGCATTCCTGAACTTCTGCCTGCCGTTTCATGGCGACGCGGACCACTACGACAACATCATGGGGGTCCCGGGGAACTTCGCGAAGTTCAACGAGTCCTTCTCGATCATCAAGCGCAGGAGGCTCGAGCATCCGAACATCAGTTGCGTGCTGAACTTCGTGATGAGCAAGTTCAACTACACGCAATACAAGACAATCATCGACCTGGCGCTGGCCGAGTACCCCGAGGGATCGCTGGGCATTGCCTACTGCCGCGGTGAAACCCACGAAAAGGATGCCACGGACGTTCCGCTCGAGGTGTACCGCGAGGCGCAGCGCTATCTTCGCGAACGGCGGCGCGCCCACGCCACGGCCAATCCCTACACGATCATGTTCGACACCATCGGGTCCCGGATGGCGGAACGGATCGAGGCGGTCGTCTCGGGATCCTTGACGGACCTGCGCTGCGGCGCGGGCCGGCGCTTTGTCGCCGTGTTCGATAACGGCGAAGTCTTTCCCTGCGAGATGCTGGATGCGGTGGGCATCCCGGAGGCGGTCTCGGAGGAGGAGCGGCACAAGCGGCCCGACACCCCGTGCCTTGGCAACCTGCGGGATTACGACTACGACATGCGTGCCCTGCTGGCCTCGGACACGGCGCGGAACGCCATCGCCTGGCTCGACGGTCACGCATGCGCATGTACTTGGGAATGCGCGGTTTACAGCCGTATACTGCACGACCCTGCCGAGTGGCTGGGCATGACCCGCGCGGCGGGCCGCGCCCTGGTTGGCGGTGGTCGGACCTGATCCACCAGCTTCCATCTCCGCTTGCCGCGGCATTTTCCAGAAATTCCCGACCGTGGCAATGCGTCCACGGGAAAAAAGTCGATTCGAGGGGTTGACAGGTGGTGAGGGATGTGCTACGCTTGCGATGCAGTCAAAAGACTGCAATGGCCTTGGGGAAGGATGAGACAGTACGTGCGCCGGTCCCGGGTCATGGAAACCGCAACGAAAGGAGGTGGAATTTTATGAAGAAGCTTGCTACTTTCGCGTGCATCATGATGATGGGTGCTGCGGCGTTCGCGTCCTCGCTGGGCGTGCCGTGGTTCGTTGACAGTGCGACTCCGGGTCTGGGCATTCCGCCCGTCGCTCGTGAGGGGTTGGTCGGTGCCGTCCTCGGCGTCGTCTATCTGCACAACAACGCGGCCGAAGAGACGGTGTGTGCCATCAGCTATTTCAACGCTAATGGTGACAACATCGGTACCCGCGCTGGTGACGGTACGACCTTTGCGATCGCGGCGAACGCGTCTGTCGCGTTCCGTCCGAACGCTCAGGACCCGAGCACGACCGGTCTTGCTGACCTGCTTGCCGCTGGCGGCACTGCCCCGGCGAACATTCTCCCGAATGGCGCTCGTGGTCAGGAAGAGTTGGCCGGTTACCTTATTCCCAACCGGAATAACGTGGATGGTCTTTGGAATGGTTCGTGCGTGATTCAGTGGGTTGGCCCGTCGACTCTGATTCAGGGCGCCTACATGCAGTTCCAGCCGACGACGTCCGTCGCTTATCTGCTGCCTCCGGGTGCGTGATCACCTAGGGGTAAGGATAGCGTAAACTAACGCTGATTTATCCAAGGGCAGCTGGGCCAACAGGCTCAGCTGCCCTTTTCCTGTTTGTGCCTCCCGCCATACCTTGCCACCACACCCCCGAGCGCGGTCCCACGTTCCTGTCCACAGGAAGACGGTGGCGGAGACTCTGGCGCCGCAGCCACCTCGAGTGTTGCCGCCAGTGGCGCCGCAAGGCCCCTACGTGTCCGCTTCGTCACGGCGGACCGATGGCCAGCGAGCTCCGGCAGTGCAGCATCACCTCTCCGTTCGGTGTGTGAACCGCTCCTGTCAGGCACCCTGTCCTCACCGCCTCCCTACTGGTAGCCTGGCCGGCACCCGGATCGCACGAACACTTTGTGCAAGTTGTGCGGGTCGTTGCCGCGTCAGATCCGACGGGAATGATGGAACTGTGGAAATGTCATTACCATGGGCGTACAATCGTGATCAATCGCCGGTATCGCTTGGCCGTGCACCATGCAACCAGGAGCAGAGCCGTGAAACCACTTTCCGCTGTCGTTATGCCGCTGTTCATCCTGTTCCTCGCGCTGCCGGGGGTTGCCGCGCCCGGTGACGGCACCCTGACCGATTTGGCAGACCTCCCGATTGAGCGGAAACCGCCAAAGACCGTGATTGCGCCCGACCACCCGCTGATCATTCTGCAGACCAGCAACCGTTTCCCGGACACGACCGAGGACTGGAACTTTGAGACCAGCGGCGCCACAGACCCCTATGAGGCGGCACGGGCCCATGGGCGCGAGGCGGCGCGGGTGTGGAACGAAGTGCTGCCCGACGACATCCGTCCCTATTGCCAACTTCAGATGGAGTTGCGTCTGCGGGACCACGAAGAGCGCTACAAGCGCCTGCGTGCCATGCTCGAGGAAACGGAAAAGGGCGGTGTGGCGGTCAGCCTCCAAATAAGCGATCCACACGATACCTTCACCTTTGACCCGATCTACGTGGACAAGCTTCTCGAGGAATTCCCGTGCATCAAGAGCATCGGCGTTACCGAATCGCGCATGGAGCACTTTCACTCATTCAATGTACCCCGCTACGCGGTGTTTCCGGACACACTGTATGCGATGGATGTCATCAAGTTGGCTGCACGCCATGGGGTACACGTCAGCATGTCCTACCAGATGCTGAAGTGGCTCTATCTCACGACGGCCACGCCAAACCGCCCGCTGCTCGACACAATACAGGCCTATGGGGAGTATGTGTTGCCCCAGAACGAACATCTGCTTGCCCAACACATGCCCCGCCAGACGGCGACCTGGGGCACCTGGCTGGCCGGATACGTCGACAACTGGGGTGTGGAGCCGCAGTCATGGTGGTATGAGAACGGCCGCATGCTGTCGCCGGGGGTATTTGGCAAGCCCCACGACGACGCCGAGAAATTCGCGGAGTTCGACGGAAAACCGCTCATGCCGCCGCTCCTCTATCGCGCGATGATTCTCGAAGGGGCAAAACTGGGTGCTACCGTGTATCAGTTTGAGCCGTTCTGGGATCTGTTCGACTACGCGAGCAGCATGTGCTGGCGGGAAGCCATCTACCCGACGTTGATGGAAGTCATCAACCGAAAGCTCATCCCTACACGCGACCAGGTACTTGAAAAGACCTCGGTGGCCTATGTCCTGCGCGAGGCTCGCAGCCACCGCGAGTTCCACGCAAACCTGCGCGATGTGGACTGGATTGCGAACGAGGGATTGCTTGCGCGGGCGGCCTACGGCGTCTGGGAGCGCTATCTCATGCACGAGCTCATCCCAAACAAAGACGACTACTACTACATCCCATTGTTGCCACCAAACACCCCCGAGGATCTGCTGGCACATTTTGATCTCGTTATCACGCCGGGAATGTGCGACTCCGTCGCATCCTATGAGGAATTGCTGCGTCCCCATGCCAGCCGGGACGGAGAGGGCACGGCAACCATCACCAGCATCAACGGCCACACCTATGTGATGCAGCATCACGAGAATCTCTATGAACGCCAGACCTACGAGATTGACTTGCCCAGACCTGTTCGAGGCGTTGTCGCAGCGATGGCAGCAGACGCATTGGCCCTCTCCTGGCCCGAGGATCCCGGTGCAACGCTCTACCGGATTCGCAGCATGGACAGCCGGGTCACCACGACGAATCCAATGCACATGCCCGTGATCGGCGAGACGACGGCTCCGTCCTTCTTGATCACATCGCCTGATCCGGAGGCACTCTACACGGTGACGGCAGAGACTACGAGCCGCGAGACAAGAAAAGGCACGGTAAACTACCTCGACTATCTTGTCTTCAGCGAGAAAGAGAGTCTTCCGGCGACGGCCGTGCGGGTGGAGAACGGGAAGGTTGCCGTTGAGGATGTCGTCGATCCGACGGATACGCGCCCTGCCTCCCAGGTGGTCTTTCCGACGTACGACGGTGTGGCCCCTGAGCATATGCCGGTAGCGACAGCCCTCGTCGACCGAATCGGTGAATTGAAAACGGCCTACGACTCGCGCAATCATCAGGAATTCATGGACCTGTATTCGGATGAGTATCTCGACAGTACGGGGTTCATCAAACCGGTCATCGCTCATGAGTGGGCGCGGTGGTTCATGCAGCACAATCAGTTTGGACTTCTGCGGCAGATCCGCTCTTGGGACTTCAGCGAGTATGATTCGAACGGATTGGTGCACGTGCGGTTGTTCAGCCTCTTCATGGCAGTGGAAGGTGACAGCGGCTCGGGATGGGCACGTTATGATCAGTATCGCCGTACCCCGCGGAGCGACGACGAGGAGATAGTCTACACATGGAAGCGCGAGACCGATGGAGTGTGGCGCATCGTGAACATGTCGCCATCCGTGCCAATGGCCATGGGGCGCAGACGGCAATGAGCCGGCGGACACGCCGGACAGCAGCGTGTGTGATGCTCGTCGCCGCAGTGTTGCTCACGATTCACTGTTCCCCAGAGCACTCCGCCGGTGTACAGGGGCATTCGATAGAAGTTGGACTTGGTGCATGGATGCTCTTTGAATATCCGATGCTGCTCGACGTCGCGCAGGATTGGGAACGCAAACAGGCGGACATTGCCGTAGAGTTTGTGAAATTCGGAGACGAGCCGCCGCGATACATCATGCAATGGGGTCAGGGGCGATCCGACCATGACCTTGTCCTTGGCACGAGCGATGGCATCGACATGTTCGCGGCGGTACGCATGGGCTTCCTGGCGGACCTTTCGGAGAGGGTCCCGGGGGACGTCTGGGACTCGCTCATTCCGTCGGCACAGAATGAATCGCTGCGCTACGGCGGGCGCGTCAATGTGCCGGTGTTCGGCGAGATCATGGTACTCAACTACAACCGCGATCTATTGCGGGAGGCTGGCATTGACACGCCGGCGGAATCCTGGCCGGAGCTCGAAGAACACGCCAAGGCCATCGCGGCGGCGCTGCCGGGCAAGATCCCGATCGGCATTCGGCTCTATGAATACTCCGATATCTATTGGATGACACCCGCCCTGCTGGGGTTGACGGGCACCACAGAGGATGCGGACGGCTGGCCGCTTACGAACGGCCCGGCCGTTGAAGAATCGTTGACCATGCTGCGACGCTGGGTAGAAAGCAGCTACTGCAATTCCGTTGATGTCCACCCCGAAGATGCCTTCCGCAGCGGCGATGCAGCCTACTTCATCTCGTGGGCCTCCCATGGTTCATGGGCGCGGCGCACACTGGGCGAAGACGTCGTGGGCGTGGCGCCCCTGCCGGGGGGCAGAGCCTATGTCAGCTTCCACTTTGGAGCCGTGCCCGTGTTTGGTGACACCGTCGACGAAGCCGCGGCATTCCTGGCAGAAGGCATGCTCTCCGACACCATGCAGAGAGGTGTCTTTGCATCCGGCAAGATGGGGGTCCGTGCGCGCGACTACGCCGCCGGCGACATTCCCGCGTGGATGCTTCCGCTCCGTCAGGCGATGGAAGGGGGGTACACCGGGGTGTCGGTGCAACGCAACATTCGCGAACTGAATTTCCGCATACATGAGATTGTGCAGGCGGTCGCATCGGGCACCGTGACGCCGCAGCAGGCGATGGAGCGCATGACCCAGGCCAAGGTCGACGTGCAGCGGTCGGTGGAGGTGGAAGAGGCTCGATGAGATCGGGGCGCAGGTGGACACCTTGGGCGCTGCTGGCGCCAGCCCTTCTTCTGTACACGATTTTCGTCGCATTTCCGGTCGTGCGCACGGCCGCCATCAGTTTTCAGGTGTACCGTCTGGAGTCAGGTGGCGCGTCGGACTGGGCGGGACTCTCGAACTACCTGCGACTAATGCACGATTCCCGCGCGCTTCGGGCCTTGGGCATTTCTCTCGCCTATACCTGCATGATTACACCCACAGTGGTGGTTCTGGCGGCTTTGTGCGCCATCAGCCTCGAGAGAGTCGGCAGGTTATCGCGTTGGTTGCGTCCGTGGATCCTGATGCCCATGGCGGTAGCGGCCCCCATCCTTGCCGCTGTCTGGTTTACGATATACGAGGGCAACAGGGGACTGCTCAACTGGGTGCTTCCGCTTGTTGGCGTGGCCACGCCCCCGCAGTGGCTGGGCCCGGGCCTGGCCCTGCCCTCGGTTGCGTTTGCCTTTGCGTGGGGCAGCATTCCGCTGGGCATATTGCTGTTCACGGTCGCGCTGGACCGCATTGAGCAGGAACTTTATGATGCAGCCGCCGTTGACGGCGCCGGACCGCTGCAGCAGATTCGCCACATCACACTGCCGGGTCTCCTTCGCATGGCGGGTGTGCTGGCGGTCCTGGTGATGGTCAATGCAATGCGCGATTTCCAGTACCCCTATATCATTACTGCCGGTGGTCCTGCGGGTGCTACGCGCACCTTCTCGTATGCCATATACCGCACCGCGTTCGTGGATGCACCGCTGGACCTGGGGTACGCGTCTGCAATGTCCATGCTCTTCGCAGGCGGACTGCTCCTGGTGAGCATTCTCGTCCTGCGATTTACCCGAAAGGCGGCTCTTCAGTGAAAGATCCCGCGTGGCTCAAGATCGCCAGTGTGTTCTTGATCACGGTCTTTCTTCTTAACGCACTGATTCCCTTCTCCTGGATCGTCCTGAACAGCCTCAAGGGCGAGAACGAAGTATTCGCGCCCCGTGCCGAACGCACGCTCCTTCCAGACAATCCAACGTTGGAGAACTACCGCACTGTCCTGACCCGCAACAGTGATCTGCCGGCGTATTTCACGAATTCCGCGATAGTCACCGCGATAACCGTGGCCGGAATGCTGTTGCTGTCTGTCTTGGGCGCCTATGCGTTCGCCCGCTTCAGTTTCAAAGGCAAGGAAATTGCCTTTGCCGTATTCATGGGACTGATGATGATCCCCGGCGAAGGACTGCTGGTGTCGCTGTACGACATGATGTACCATCTCGGTCTTCTCAACACGCTGGCCGGCCTCATCCTGCCCCTGACGGCCTTCACGCTTCCCGTCGCGATCTTCGTGTTGCGAAATGTCTTTGAGACGATACCCAAGGATCTGGAGGATGCGGCGCGGATTGATGGATGCGGTGCTCTGCGGGTTCTCTGGCACGTCATTGTCCCCAACGCGCACGCCGGGATTGCCACGGTGGTCGTGCTGACGTTCCTCCACGCGTGGAACGATTTCGGCCTGCCGCTTGTACTCACCCGCGACGCACGGTCCATGACGCTGACGGTGGGTGTGGCCCAACTGAAGGACCAGTTCGGCAACTACGACATCCATCTCCTGTGTGCCGTTATTGTGCTGGGGTTCCTGCCTACGACCGTGCTGTTCATCCTCGCCCAGCGCACCTTTGTGAAGGGTCTGCTGGCCGGTGCGATCAAAGGCTAGACAGGGACTGCTGACGTATATCGTCGGCGTCAGGTCGCCTTGACCGCACTGCGCGGACGCGCCGGCATCCTGCCCGCCGAACCGCAGGCAAACGACTCGCCCCCCTCTCAGCCCCGGTGTGTGCCGAGAACGTTGCTGCCGGTCCCGTTTCCTGATTCTGGAAACTCTCCCGCGTAGACTGCCCACGACGGGTGCGGTGAGGTGGTCACTTAGCCGGGCGCGAGCAGGGGGGCTCGCGCCCGGGTTGGAAAGGCGGGACCCTGCCAGCCCAGACGGGCCGGGGGGCCCGAGACCTCTCGGCTATTACACACAGTTGACACCTGTCGAACCGCTGGCCTATAGTCGGTCAGACATACGGCAAGGGGGTGGTATGCCAGCGAAGTGGGACGCGCACAAGACTCCGGGGGAAAAACTGATCGGCCTGTACTCGCTCCTCGTGTTCACCGAGCGCCCCTATTCGCTGACGCGCCTCGCGGAACTCCTCGGCTGTTCACGCCAGACCGTCCTGCGCCTCATCGAGCAGATCGAGCGATCCAACCAGATCGGCATCGAGTCCTGGTTGGAGGGCGGCCAGCGTCATTACCGGGCCCGGGGCTCGCGCCGGGCGGTCAATGTGAGCCTTGACGCCGAGGGCATCCACAAGCTGCTGCTGTGCCGGGACATCGTGCAGCACCTGCTGCCGGACGGCATGCGCGCGGCCGTGGACGAATCCCTGGGCAAGGCGGCGCATCTGGGCGGCAACGGCGGCGAACACGTGTCGCCGGCTCAATCCGTGGCGTCGGCGCTGCCCAAGGGCGCCATCGACTACAGTCCCCACGAGGATGTGCTCCGGCAAGTGCTCGACGCCATCCGCAACCGCCGCATCTGCACCCTGCGCTACCGTTCGCCGAGCAAACCCGAAGCGTCCGAGATGACCCTTGCGCCCTATGCGCTCGTGGCGTTCCGCGACGGGTTGTACCTGCGCGGGCGGCTGCAGAAGGCGCTGGCCAATCCCCAGGACTACTACGACCCGACGCTCGCGGTGCACCGCATCGAGGCCTTCGCGGCCACGGATGAGCCCTTCGAACCCATCACCGACGCCGAGACCGGCAAGCCGGAACTGTCGTTTGGGCTCATCACCGGGTCGCCCTTCGAGGCCGTGGTCGACGTAACGGCCGGCGCGGCGGCCTACGTGAAAGAACGCGTCTGGAGCAGCAACCAGAAGATCGAAGTACACGCCGACGGGTCGATCACCATCCGCTTCACCTCCACCAGTGAACCCGAAGTACTCGCCTGGGTGCTCAGCTTCGGCGAGGAGGCCGTCCTGCGCGAACCCGCGCGGCTGCGTGAGCGCATCCAGGATCGCCTGTGCCAAGCCCTCGGCAGATATGGTGACCACAACAGACCGGGCGGGGCATGAAGAGCGCGGAGACTGGCACAGTACCGGCGGGAGGCATGCGGATGGGCCGCGGGACTCGTCTCAGCGGACGTCCATGATCTCTTTGGGGTTGCGGACGTGGCCGATGGCTTCCTCGTAGCTGATCGTGCCAGCGAGGTAGAGGTTCTTGACGCATTTGTCGAGGGTCATCATGCCGTCTTTGATGCTGGTCTCGAGCACGCTGTAGACCTGGTGGGTCTTGCCCTCGCGGATGAGGTTGGCGATGGCGGTGTTGTTCTTGAGGAACTCGTAGGCGAGCACGCGGCCGTCGCAGTCAGCGCGGGGGATGAGGCGCTGCGAGAGTATGGCCAGCAGCGTCATGCTGAGCTGGAAACGGATCTGGGTCTGCTGGTCGCCGGGGAAGACGTCGATGATGCGGTCCACGGTCTGGATGGCGTCGTTGGTGTGCAGGGTCGCGAGGACGAGGTGGCCGGTTTCCGCGGCGCGCAGGGCGGCCTGGATGGTCTCCTGGTCGCGCATCTCGCCAATGAGGATGACGTCCGGCGCCTGCCGCAGGACGTATTTGAGCGCATGGGTGAAGCCGTTGGTGTCGCCGCCGACTTCGCGCTGGTCCACGATGCTGCGCTTGTGATGGTGGACGTATTCGATGGGGTCTTCGATGGTGATGATATGGCAGGGCCGGGTATCGTTGATGCGGTCGATGATGGCGGCCTGGGTGGTGGTCTTGCCGTGTCCGGTGGGGCCGGTGACCAGCACAAGGCCCTGTCGCGCCTCGGCGAGCCGGGCAATATCGCCGGGCAGCCCGAGGTCCTCGAGCGGCGGCACCTCTTCCGGGATAGGCCGGAGCGCGGCGGTGACGGCCTGTTTCTGGTAGTACACGTTCACGCGGAAGCGGTGCTTGCGTCCGACCGCCAGTGAACAGTCGAGTTCCTTGTCGGCCTCGAAGGTGGCCTGCTGCTCCTTGGTCAGGAAACTGTAGATGAGTTTCTGGGCGGACTCGGCGGTCAGGACGTCGTCGCGGGTGCGGAACAGTTGGCCGTTGACACGCAGCATGGGCGGCGCCCCGGCGCTGATCAACAGGTCGGAGGCCTTCTGCTGCGCAACGAGATCAAACAGGTCCTGTGCGTTCATACCCACTCCTTGCCCGCCGCGGGGGCCCGGCGGGGCGTCGTGCGGGGCCTGCGCGGTTGCCACACGCCCAAACTATAGTCCCCGTGGACGGCTGGATGCAAAACCTACGCCTCGCGGCGGATGATCCGCACTTCCTCTTCCAGTTCCACACCAAAGCGGTCGCGCACGGCCGCCTTGCAGCGCTCGATGAGTTCGCAGATGTCCTCGAAGGAGGCACTGGCCTCGTTCATGATGAAATTGGCGTGCATGGGACTGATCTGGGCGCCGCCTGCCCGGGCGCCTTTCAGGCCGCAGGCCTCGATGAGGCGTCCGGCGTGGTCGCCGTCGGGGTTCTTGAACACACTTCCGCAGCAGTAGCCCTGGGGCTGCTTTTCCTTTCGCCGCTGGATGTAGTGGTCATAGACGGCGCGCTGGTCGGTCCCGGCGGGCACGAACTGGAACCACCCCTGGACGATGAGGTGACGCGGCGGCGCGAAATCCTGGCCGCGGTAGCCGTAGCGCGAGGCATCGACCGCCACGCGGCGGGCGCCCTCCGGCCCCAGCACCTCGGCCTCGGTCAGCCACTGGCAGGTCGACCCGTTGACGGTCCCGGCGTTCATGAACATCGCGCCGCCCGTGGATCCGGGGATGCCGGTCAGGCCACCCACGCCGTCGTAGTTGTTGGCCAGCATGACCTCGCGCACGAGACGGTCGAGTTCGACGCCGCACTCGACGCGGTAACGGTCGCCGCCGAGGTCCTCAATCTGGTTCAGGCGTCCCGTGAACAGCACGATGCCGTCGAAGCCGCGGTCATCGATCAGGACGTTGGATCCGCCGCCGAGCACGAGTTTGGGTCCGGGCTGGGCCGCCATCCAGGCGTAGGCCTGCCGGGCCTCGTCGATCGTTTCGGGGAACAAAGCCCACGTTGCCGGGCCGCCGACGCGGTAGAGCGTGGCGGCGGCCAGCGGATAACGGGCCTTGGCGAAAGGAAAAGGGGGACTGCTCATGACGTCTGCTCCGTGCATGCCCCCGATGATACCGCTTCCGGCGGGCGTTTGCACGTGCCGGGGTACTTCGGCGCGGAAGCGTCGGTGCGGGCGGCGCTTGGCGCAGTGACCGCGGCGGGCCTCCCGGAGTTTGATGTGGATGTCCGTATCGTCGTCCGGATCACCGCTGCGGCGAGTGTACCGATCACCCTCCCGCCAAGTATCCCCGTTCCTCCATGACTTGCCTGACCACCGCGATTTCCGCTGCCGTGGCAGGATGCATCGGGGCGCGCGGTTTGCCCACGTCGATTCCCGCCAGTCCAATCGCCGCCCGGAGAATGGGAATCGGGTTGATGCGGCCGTTCTGATACAGCGCCTCGAAGAAGGGGAAGGTCTTGCGGTGCAACTTCTGCGCGGTCGACACATCGCCCCGCTTGAGGGCCTCGATCAGCGCGTTCATGTCCTTGCCGCAGACCTGCGCGCCGCCGCTGACGGCGCCGTCTCCCCCTTGCGCGAGGATGGGCAACACCATCGTGTCGTCGCCCACATAGAGCCGGAATTTCCTGGGCGTGCGCATCAGGTACCGTGTGCTCTGCAGAGGGTTCAGCCCCGATTCTTCCTTGATCCCAATGATATTGGGGATCTCTGCGAGTTTGACCAGGGTATCCGGCTCGATGTTGACGCCCGTGAACAGGGGGATGTTGTACAGGAGTATGGGCAGCGTGGTGGACTTGGCGACGGCCCGGTAGTGGGTCAGCAGACCGGCCTGCTCCGTTTTCATGTAGAACGGCGCAACTACCATGGCCATGTCCGCGCCCAGCCGCTCGGCCTCCCGCGTCAGGCGGACGGTCTCGCGGGTCGAGGCGCAGCCCGTGCCTGCGATGACGGGCACGTCCTTGCCGACGGTGTCTACCACCACCTCAAGGAGCGTTACCCGCTCGTCACACGTCAGCGAGGTGAATTCGCCCGTTGTGCCCGAGACGATGAGGCTGGTCGGCCGCTGTCTTTTGACGATCCACCGGGCCAGCTCGGCGGCCTTGTCGTAGTCCACGTCGCCCTTGGCCGTGAACGGCGTCACCATGGGGATGAGAAGATGTCCGATCTCACGCATGACGAAAGCCTCCTTCAGGGTAGTGTTGGTTCAGCGGCGTTGGTTGCCGTCTTGTTGAGCCATTCCTTTCCGTCACCGAAGGTCTGCGGGGCGGTGGCCCTCATCGGAAACCGGGTACCCTCGGGGTGCGACCACGGGACAAACTCGACGTGGCCGTCCATGAACAGGACATTTGATCCGCCGGGGATATGGTTGGTTATCTGCACCACGATTCCTTCAGACGCACCCGCCCTGGAGCTCTTGAGACTGTTGGCAAAGACGTCCCACATTACTGGGATGTCGGCTTCGCGAAGGGCGTTTTGGGGGAGGTCCCCAATATCGGAGACCATATTGCGCGTGATGCGCTGGTGCATGCGGACGATCACCTCCGGAACGCGCGCCCCCTTCTCGGGGTCCCACCCGAGCTCCGTGGGCGGGTCGGCAGCGGGATCGCCGCGCCAGCCGGTCACGATGTCCCCCTCCGGATTCATGAACGGCCCGTCGGGGGCCATGCTGCCGCCCAGGATGCGTCCGTGCAGATGATGGATCGTGCCGCCCATTGCGTAGGGGCACTCCGGGCCGAGCTCGACCACGCCTCCGAACGCGGACGGGGGATGGTCCGTGAAGCCGCCGGCCCCCTGAGCGCCCAGCAGCGTCGCGTTGCCAGCCTTGCTCCACGCGGTCCACGCGACCTCGCCCTCGGCGGGTGTGTGCACGGCGTAGTTCATATAGGCATACGAGCGCGCCACGGTTACGTGGAACAACATGCAGTCCTGGGTGGCATCGCCGGTTTCCATCAGGGCCTGTATCTGCTGCAGACCCGGCCCGAACGGCAATGCCGACGGGTAGCCGAAACCGCCGGTCTCGTCCTCAAGGCAGTTGGCGATCAGGGGGTCGCTCAGGTATTCCGGATACACGGCCCGCATGTCGGGCATGGCCACGGACCCCATGTCCGGCGCGGCGTAGCCCGACATGGGCGGCCAGTAGCCGCCCCGGGACTCGCCCGCATACATCGTGAAGATGAGTCCCCACTGTTTGAGGTTGTTCTGGCAGGCCTGGCGCAGGGCCAGCGAGCGGTCGTGATAGAAACCGGGACAGGCCGCGCAGAGCAGTCCCGAGACGGCTACAATGGCGATGACGGCCGCAAACTCGGCCAGCGAAAGGCCTTTTCCCCTCTTTTGCATGGCGAGACCCCCAATTGTTTCCCTGGCTTGAGTCTACCTGTACGCGCCAACGCGCTCAAGGTTCCCTGGGCCCGTGGGGCGTCATCCCTTCCCCAGCACCGGAATAGCCCAAGGACGAGGGCTGTTCCGGGTGCGGTCCAGAAACGTCGCAGCGCCCGAGGGCACTGAAAGGAGTGAACCATGACCAATCCGGTGATCGATTTCCTGCGAGGTCTGATGCGCGTCCTGTTCGGAGGGTGGGGCGCCCTGCCGCCCGGCATTGACCGGGTGTTCGGGGATGGATCCGTGTAGCCACGCCAGTTACCCCACGTGCAATACGCGGCGGGCCGGTGCAAGCAAGCGCCGGCCCGCCTTGCTGTGTACGTGGTCCTCTTCCTCGAACCGGTCTTTCCGGTCCCGGAGCGCGCGTTGTTTCGGCCGGACGGCCCTCTTATACTAGGGCCCGGCATCATCAACAAACGGAGGGCACGATGAGCAAGTCAGTCA
Source organism: Candidatus Hydrogenedentota bacterium (assembly GCA_052033955.1). Taxonomy (GTDB): domain Bacteria; phylum Hydrogenedentota; class Hydrogenedentia; order Hydrogenedentales; family SLHB01; genus JBPOJD01. The sequence goes on along the minus strand of JBPOJD010000030.1, from coordinate 160,940 downwards.
AGGTGAGAGAACTCTCGGCGGAGGCATTCCGCCATTACGGCAGCTATGCGCAGATGATCAACCCCGCGGCCCCGAAACTGGGCGAAGCCCCGGTGGAGTTTTTCCGGGACATGGTGCAGCTCGATCTCGGCGGGTGCACGCTGGCGAGTTTTTCGACCTGCCGGGTGCAGACGCGGCCGAACGTGGTGGATGTCACCGAGTACCACACGGCCTGCGGCGAGGGCATCCTGCCGCTGGACGCCGATGTGCTGATCCACGTGGCCCCGGCCACGGGCGATGACGACCCGCCGCTGGATGACCTCGAGGTGTTCCGCGTTCCGAAGGGCACGATGGTCGTGCTGCGGCCCGGCGTGTGGCACCATGCGCCGTTCGCCCATGGTTCGAGTGTCGCCAACGTTCTGATCGTGCTGCCCGAACGCACCTACGCCAACGATTGCGACGTGGTCGAACTCGAGGAATCCGAGCGGGTACACGTGACGGGCTGAAGCCCCTTGTCCTGATAATCAGGCAGGAGATCCATGGCCGAGAGCGGAAACACGCCCGAGGAGCGTGCGCGCGCGCATTTTGCCGCGCGCGCCGGTCACTATGCGTCCGACGCATGGCACCAGGATCCGGCGAGCCTGGCGCGGCTGGTGGAGGTCGCGGGGGCGCAGCCGGACTGGCTGGTCTTGGACGTGGCGGCCGGCGCCGGGCATGCGACCTGTGCCGTGGCGCCGCACGTGGCCCGGGTGGCCGCCGTGGACCTCACGCCCGAGATGCTGGCCGAGGCCGCGGCCCAGAGGGCGGCGAAGGGACTGAACAATATCACCTTCGCGGTGGCGGACGTGCATGACCTGCCGTTTGACGAGGAAATGTTCGATCTGGTGGTGTGCCGCCGGGCCGCGCACCATTTCTCGGACCTGCCGCTCGCGCTCGATGAGATGCAGGCGGTGCTCAAACCGGGCGGGCTGCTCGTAATCGACGACCGCAGCGTGCCCGAGAGCCCCTTTGCCATCGCGTGCATGAACCGGCTGGATGCGTATCACGACCCGTCGCACGTGTTTGAGTACCCGCCGGTCGAGTGGGAAGACCTGCTGCGCGACGCGGGGTTGCTGGTCGAGGTGATCGAACCGTATATGCACCACCGGCCGCTCCGGGCGCTCACCGACGGCGCGCCGGGCGACAACGGGGGGCGGATCCTGGCCGCGATCGAGGAGCTGAACGCCTATCAGCGAAGCGTCCTGAACCTCGTCGAGCACGCGGGGGAGCTGTACATCAACCAGTGGTACGTCTTGGCCGTGGCGAGGAAACCTTATTGACCGTTGCGGTATTCTCCCCGTATTGAGGGCGTGCCGCGTCCGCCTGTGCGGAGCGCCCGGGTCGGGGAATGAACATAAGCAGCCGCTCAGGCGGCGGAACGTTGAGGGACAGTTCATGTCAATAGCACGCATAGTGGGGGGGCTTCTGGCCGCGATCGGGATTGCCGGGGCGGTCCAGGCCGAGGTAGCCGCCGACGTGATCTATGTCGACGCCGCCAACGCGGGCGGCACGCAGAATGGCGCGAGCTGGGCCACGGCCTTCAGCACGCTTGAGGCGGCCCTGACGGCGTCGCAGGTATACCAGCATGCCGAGGTGTGGGCGGCGCAGGGGATTTACGACGAGCAGCGGAGCGATCCCACGGGCGCACTGCGCCTGAAGAGCAACGTGACCATCTACGGCGGATTCAACGGCACCGAGACGGCCCGCTCGCAGCGGAATGTGAACCTGTACGAAACCGTCATTGACGGCAGTACGGCCCGGGGCGGCGCGCCGGCCTTCCATGTCGTGATTGCCGACAACGCAACCCTCGATGGGGTCACCATCACCGGGGGCCAGGCCACCGGCGGCGCAACCGAAGGCCTCGGCGGCGGCGTTATCGTATACGGTCCCACGGCCCGCTTCCGGAACTGCACCTTCCGCAACAACGTGGCGATTCAGGGCGGCGCGGCCGGTCTGGCCCGGGGCGCGGCGGCCCGGTTCCACAACTGCCGCTTCGAGAACAACACCGCACAGTCGGGCGGCGCGATTGCGGCCGACGACGGCATCGTCACGGGCGCCAACACCCTGACCGTGACCAGTCTCCATGTCGAGGACAGCGTATTCGAGGGCAATATGGCGGCGAACGACGGCGGGGCGCTGGCCGCTACGGGGTTGCGCGCGGTCTGGATATTCGGGAGCACCTTCGGGGGCAACGAGGCCGTCCAGGGCGGGGCCTGCGCCTTCAGCGCCACCCGCGCGTGGGTGCGCGACAGCCTGTTCTCGGCGAACCGCGCCACCATGACCGGCGAGGACGCGCCTGCCGCGGAAGGCGGCGCGATCCATGCCGTGGACAGCCTGCTGCGGGTGCGCCGGACCGAATTTGACGCCAACGACGCCCACGCCGGGGGCGCGGTCTTTTTCCATGGTCAGGACGTGGAGGTCTACACCAGCATTTTCACGGGGAACACCGCGCAGATGGGCGGGGCCGTGTTCCAGGCCGGGATCGTCGAGTTGCCCGGCAAACGCTTCGCGCACCCCGTCTTCATCAACTGTCTCTTCGCCAAGAACAGCGCCGAGGTCTCGGGCGGGGCGCTGCACGTGCCCGGCGCGGTGACACTCAACCAGTCGACCGTCGCGGACAACAGCGTGTTGTCGCCCGCGATCGTCGCGCCCGCCCTCACCGGCGTCAACAACGCCATCTGGGATGACGTCGAGGGCCTGGCCGGCTGGGCGCTGACCTTCACCATGATCCGGGGCGGCGCGGACGGCCTGGGTAACCTGAACGACAACCCGCGCTTCACCGACGCCGCGGCAGGCGATTACACGCTGCGCGACCTGTCGCGCGCCGTCAACAGCGGCACGCCCCTGCTGCTGGCCGACCCGGCGCTCAATGGCGTGTGGCGGCCCAGCGGCAATGGCTTCGACATGGGCGCCTACGAGCGCCCGCTCATCAAGGACACGGACGGCGACGGCATTTCGGACGGCATCGAAGGCGCGCGCGACTCGGACGGCGACGGCATTCCGGATTACCTGGATCTTGACAGCGACAACGACGGTGTCCCGGATGCCTTCGAGGGGCCGGCGGACTTCGACGGGGACGGCTTGGGCAACTACCGCGACCCGGACAGCGACAACGACGGCATGCCGGACGGACTCGAATTCCAGTACAGACTGGATCCCTCCGATCCTGCCGACGCCGACCTCGACCTGGATGGCGACGGCCTGACGGCACTGGACGAACTCGTGCTGTACGGCACGAACCCGCTGTGCGCGGACACGGACGAGGACGGCATGCCGGATGGCTACGAGGTGGCGCATGGGCTGGATCCAACGGTATTTGACGCCCACCTGGACTTCGACGGCGACGGGCTGCCCAATGCGCACGAGTGGCAGATTGGCACGCGGCCGAATGACCCCACGGATCCGCCGAAGGAATTGTATGTCGCGCCGAACGGTTCCGACGACAATCCGGGCACCGCGGACGCTCGTCTCGCCACGCTGACCCGCGCCATGGCGGTGGCGCGTCTGTATTCGGCGGCGGAGTTCTATGGAGTCACGGCGTCGCCGGTGGTCGTGCACGTCGCGGCGGGCGTCTACGACGAGCAGGTGGATGTGCCGCCCGCGGTGACGCTCAGTGGCGATGGCCAGGAGGCCACCATCATCCGCTGGTCCGGCGCGACGGTGACGAACAGCACCCTGATCGCGTTGGCGGAGGCCAGCCGCCTCTACAATTGCACGGCGGAATTTGCCGGGCTGCATCCGTTCGCCGTCACCGTGGCGGTAATGGACGATGCGTCCGCAACGATCGAACACGTGACGCTGGACGGCGCGGGCAATGCCCTCGCCACGGGCATCCGCGCGACCGGGGCCGGTTCCTCGAACTCGGTCGTCCGCCGCTCGACCATCAAGCGCGTGCGTACCGGGCTCTACGCGCAGGCGTCCGGCATTTCCTTCACGCGCACGACCTTCACCGATCTTTCGGGCGACGCCGTTTACGTCGCGACGCCGACCACCAAGCAGAGCGGCCGGACGGTGCCGATGCTGGGCGATATCGGCACGCCCGACAGCACCCTGAACACCTTCCGCAACATCGCGGGCTTCTTCGTGAGCAATCAGACGCGGACACTCGTCGAAGCGGAGCAGTGTGACTGGGGCGTCTACCGCACCGAAGACATCCAGAAGAAGATGCTCGGGCCGGTGGACTTCAAGCCCTTCCTGAGTCGCGGCGGCCAGAATGTCGGATGCGGCGGGTCCGGGAGACCGGCCGCGGGCGACTTCGCGGTCCTGTCGGGGCTGATTCTTGTCGCGGCGGCATACGCGCGCAGGCGGCGCCGCGCGTAGCGGACCTTTTCGAGCAACGAGGGAGACCGGCTTGAAACACCGGTCTCCCTTTTCGTATGACAGGGACTCGATTCCGCGCACGGACCAGTGCGCCGGGTACCGCCGCGCCCGGTTGCGGCGACGGCAAGACAGAAAGGACGTGGCAATGAAGCGGTGGGCAGCGGTCATGATGTTGGCGGTGACGGCGGCGGTATGGGGCGCCGGACCGGCAGACGGGCCAACCTTCGATATACCAAGACTGGGCGGCATTGCCATCGACGGGGACGGCCGCGACTGGGGCGCGCGCGGTTTTTCGGTGCAGATGATGGCCGACAAACTTCAGCGTGTGCAGCCGCTGAGCGACCTTGCACCCTCGTTCCGGCTCGGCTGGGACGACGAGGGCCTCTTGTTGCTGGTGCAGGTGCACGACGACGAATGGGTCGAAAAACAGGACGAAACGGCCGTCTGGGACGGCGACTCGCTCGAGATTTTCTTCGTGAAAGAGCGGGGCACACAGGAAATGTTGCAGGTGGTGGTGGGGCCCGGGGTGACGCCCGATCAGCCTGCCCTGCGTGCGCGGCTGCTCGGGCCGCAGCTCGGCGCGGCGCCCGAGGACGCCACGATCGAGACCGCGCGCACCGTTGACGGCCAGCAGTACACCTTCGAGATGCGTTTCCCGTGGGCCAATTTCGGGATTACCCCCAAGCGCGGTGTCGAGCTGGGTTTTCAGATCTTCGTGAACGACGTCGACACCGAACCGGGCCGCTTCCAGGCGGTGTGGTATCCGATGACGCGCACCCATGAACGCAGCGACCGTTCGCACCGCGTGGTACTGGCGAACAGACCCAGTCCGCCGGTCCTGGCCGCGGCCGTGGGCGCCTACGACGCCTCGGTGCAGCCCACGGTGCAGGTGCGCGCGCTGGGCCGTCTTGCCGGGAAGCGGGTGAGTGTCTCCGAGGGGCGCAAGGTCCTCGCCGAGGCCACCCTCCAGCCGCTCGGGCCGGACCATGCGGGCGCGACGCTGACCTTCGGCCTGCCGCCGCACGGCGAAAACTTCCAACCGCTCGACGTGGCCATTGGCAAGGAGCGCCTGACCACGCTCTACCTCGAGGACGCACGCATCCAGCGTGGCAAGGCGCTCATGACGGCGCCAATCGAGTTGAGCAGTTATGTTTTTTCGGGCAGTACCCTTCCGGGCGCCGGGTTCGATCCGGCCCTGCTGGGCAATGCGCTGCTGGGCGGCTACGAGGTGACCGTCACCTGGTACGATGCCGAAGGGAACCGCGTCACTTCGGCGGAAAAACCGGGTCGCTACGGTGCGGTCATCGACATCACACCCAAGACGGGCGCGCCGATCCGGCGTTATCGCACCGGCTTCCGCGCACCGGACGGATTCAGCAGCATTAACTGGTGGGACTACCGTCCGGAGGCGACGTTTCCGCTCCCCTATGGCCTGCCTTTCAGCGACGCGGCGCTTGCCGCCCACCAGCCCAGCGTCAGCTTCTTCCTGAAGCGCGCCTTCGAGCAGTCGCTGCGGGATGACATGAACAGCGGCGTGCTCCTGGCGGCCCTGCACGAGCATCAGGGCGATGCGGCCCCGGTGACGCGTGCCAACGACGCCCAGGCCCGGGACCGCCAGTGGTGGGTCGAACAGAAGCGGCGGACGAACGGCATGGCCGCGGTGTATCCGGAGCCCGTCGTGTGCCCCCGTGTTTCGCCGGGGCCGTCCGCGCCCGTGTTGCGCGAAGGCACGCCCGAGGAGGCCGGCATGACGCCCGGGGCCGTGGAAGCCATTGACGCGGCGTGTCAGGCGTGGTGGGAGGCGAGCAACGAGCCCTTTGCCGTGTGCCTGGCCCGCGACGGCGTGGTCTTCTATCACAAGGCTTTCGGGACGCGCTATGGCGAGCCGATGACCGTCAAGACCAAGAGCTGGATGGCGTCGATCACCAAGTTGTTGTCCGGCGCCCTGATGATGACGCTGGTGGATCAGGGACGGGTCGACCTCGATGCCCCGCTGGACCAGTACCTCCCCGCCCTGCGCGGGATCCCGGTCGCGACCCCGCTCACCGTGCGGCACCTCTACACGCACACCAACGGCCTGCTCCTGGGTATCCAACCGCCCAACTACTACGCGGACCACTGGGGCGACGAGTTCCATGACTTGGACGAGATCGTGGCCGAGTACTACCCGTATCTCGAGGTGGGCAAGGCCCACGGGTATAACGGCGTGGGCTACGCGCTCGCCGGCAAGGTAATCGAGTCGGTCTCAGGAGAGGCCGTTCCCCAGTACTTCCAGAACCATCTGCTGGGACCGCTGGGCTGCGAACACACCGAGGTCATCGACACGTCGGCCCGGGCCTTCAGTGTGCCGATGGACATCGCGAAAATCGGCCAGATGCTGCTCAATCGCGGCCGCTATGGCGACATGGAGTTCTTCAGTGAGGAGACCTTCGCGAAGATGATGCCGCGTCCGCTGACGGACCTTCTCGGACCGGATACCGATCTTCAGTGGGGCATCGGCGCCGTCTATATGGGCGATCCCGGGTTATCGAAGGGGGCCTTTGGCCACGGCGCGGCGTCCGGCGCGACCTTGCGCATCGATCCCGAGAACAAGCTGGTCGTGGTCATGACGCGCAACACCGCGGGTAATGATTACGGGGTTCATCACACACAGTTCATGCGGGCAATCGGCGATCACCTTCCGGGGCCGTCCCAAGAGGCTCAGGCGGCCCGCTGATCGGCCGCACCGGCACCGTTGGAGCGTTCGCGAAAGAGCGCCGAAATGGCCAGCGACGCCCCGACGGATACCACCGTGGCCACGATCCAGAACGGCGTAAAGGCTATGTCGCCGGCCGGACTGGTGAGCCATTCACCGGTCTGGCCGGCCAGCAGGCTGCCGGTCAGATTGCCGACGCCGCCAATGATGACGGCAAACAGCAACTGTGCGCTGGCGCGCGTCTCGGGGGCGCAGTGCTCGTCGAGATAGAGAAACGCCGTGGTGGAGAAGAGCGCATAGCTGACGCCATGGCCCGGGATGGCCGCGAGGACCAGCAGCGGTTGGCCGATGGCGAAGCACACAAAGCGCAGTACCTGAAACCACATCCCGAGCAGCATCACGCGCTTGACGCCGAAGCGGCCCAGCAGCACCCCCAACAGCGCCATCGCGGCCACCTCGGGAAACTGCCCCAGGCTCATCGCGGGCATGATCCAGCGATCCTCGAAGCCGATGCGGCTGAGGAAGGGGCCCATGCCGTAGTGGTAGTACTGATTCAGGATCGCGTTGACGAACACGAGCGCACAGAGCAGCACGAGTCCGGGCTGCGCGAAGAGCTTCAGCGCCTGCCAAGGTCCGGCGGGAGCTTTGCCGGTCACCGCCTGGGCGCGCGGCAGCATCAGTGTGTAGCCCGCCAGGATCAGCGACGTGGCGCTGGTCAACAGCAGCGCGTGCGGCAGCCGGTCGCTCACCGTGCCGACGCCCCCGCCTCGCAGCCACAGGAAACCAAACAGCCAGGCGACGGCAATCCATCCGCCCGTGCCGATGCCCCGGACGATGCCAAACTCGCGGCGGGCGTTGACGCAGTGGTGAAGGGCCACGGCGTTGGTGAGCGCCAGCGTCGGCATGAAGGCGAAAGCCCAGACGAAGTACAGCATGAGGAACGGGCGGAAATCGTGGACCACATACAGCGCGCCCATCGCCACGGCCGACACGAGGTGGCACAGCCCGAGCAGGTGTTCGGCGGACAGGTAGCGGTCGGCCAGGCGTGAGGTAAGCAGCGGCGCCACCAGAGCGGCCACCGACGACATCGCCAGCACGAGCCCCACCTCGAACGCGCTGAAATGAAGCCCGTTCTTGAGATAGTGGCTCAACACCGGCAAGGTCGCCCCGAGCGCAAAGTACTCGAGGAACATCATCACCGAAAGGCGCAGATACAGCCCGCGTGTCATGAAACCGGAAGCCTGGATGTGCCGAAGAATGCGGCGGCCGCCGGGTCGGCCTGCCCGGGCGCCCAATGGAAACGACGTGGTACGGCGCGCCGGTACGAACGGCGCGAGGGCGTATGCTACCATACCCTCGCGGCGCGCCGCACGGTCCGGATGAACGATATGAGCGAAGTGCTTGAACAGGAAGCCATCGAACTGGCCGCCATCCTCGACACCATGGCGGACGGGGTCTTTGTGCTCGCGCCCGACCATACGATCCGGCGCTGGAACCGCGCGATGGAAGGCATCACGGGCTACCCCAGCGTCGAGGCCATTGGCCGGTCCTGCTCGTTTCTGAGGCCCGGCTGTGACGGCGATCCGACCCTGGGCGGCATGCTGCCCAACTGCGATCTGTTCGCCGAGGGACGCGTCGAGAAGCTCGAGACGCGGGTGGTGCGCAAGGACGGCCGCGAGGTGCCCGTCATCGCCAGTGCGCGCATCCTGTCCGGCCCGAACGGCGGCCGGATGGGCGCCGTCGTGACCCTCACCGATCTGGCGCCCCTGCGCGAACTCCAGGAAGAGGTCGTGGAGCTGCGTCACCAGATGGCGGACCGCACGGAGTTCCACAATATTATTGGCCGCAGCCCGCAGATGCACGAGGTCTTCCGCCTGATCGAGCGTGCAGCGGCGACACTCGTCACCGTGCTCGTGCAGGGCGAGACCGGAACCGGCAAGGAACTCGTCGCACGGGCGGTCCATTACCACAGTGACCGGCGCGACGGCCCGTGGGTGGCCGTGAACTGCTCAGCCCTGTCCGAGGGCCTGCTCGAGAGCGAGCTGTTCGGTCACGTGCGCGGCGCCTTCACCGGGGCCGCCAAGGACTACGCCGGACGGTTCGAACGCGCCGACGGCGGCACGATCTTCCTGGACGAGGTCGGCGACCTGCCTCCCGCAGTCCAGGTGAAGCTCCTGCGGGTGCTGCAGGAACGCGAATACGAGCGCGTGGGCGAGTCTGTCCCGCGCAAGGTGGACGTGCGGGTCATCGCCGCCACCCACCGCGATCTGCGGCGTCTTGTGCAGGATGGCGCCTTCCGCGAAGACCTCTATTACCGGCTCAAGGTGTTTCCGATCCTCCTGCCCGCACTGCGCGACCGCAAGGAGGACATCGCGGCGCTGGTCGCGCGGTTCATCCGCGAATTCAACGAGGAGATGGGCAAGGAGGTCACGGCGTTCACCCCGGACGCGATGCGCATCATCATGGACTACCCGTGGCCCGGCAACGTCCGCGAACTGCGGCACGCGGTCGAGCATGCCTTCGTGACATCCCGCGGCGGCGAGTTGTCGCCCTTCGACCTGCCGGTCGAACTCCGGCGCGGCGAGGCGCCGCGCGATGCCGGTGACCGCGACGGGGCGCTCCGGCCTGCCACGGCGCGGCTGGGCGTGTCCCCGACCGGCAACCGTCATCTCGTCGAGCGTGACGAGCTGCTCCACGTGCTCGCGGCGTGCGGATGGAACAAGGCGGAGGCCGCGCGGCGTTTGGGCATGAGCCGCGTGTCGATGTGGCGCAAGATGAAGGCCTTCGATATCCCCCTCGATGTGGTGTCCGAAGCGGAGACCGGCGGCCATGCCATGCCGGAGAAAAACGACGCCGCGCCCACGCCGGTCGCGCGCCCGCGAAACGCTTCGATTGATCTGTCGTGGGACTGACCACGGAGGATGCACCGTGCGAAGTGTCGTGTCGGTAGTGATTCTGGCCTCGGTACTCCCCGTCGGTGCTGCGATGCTTCTGCCCGAACAGGAGGGTGCGCTGCGGTCCATCGCGCGGCACACCCGTCACGTCGCCTGGCCGGAGCTCACGTCTGCGCAGGCCGCGGACCTCTTCGCGATGGCGGAGGACTACCTCGAGGACTGCCGCGTCCACCACATGCCCGACGGCATGATCCTGTCCACGGAGTGGACGGATCGCGACCGGACGGCGGTCCTGCATTACCACGACACCGGCGACAGCGCCATTTGGACCGGCGTGTACCTGGCGATGACCGCGTTCCGCGATGCCGTGCTTCGCACGGAAGAGAGCCGGGCAACGCTGTGGGCCGCCCTCGACACGGCCGACCGGCTGACTTGGATCAGCGGCCGCCCCGGTTACGTGCCCCGCTATGCCGGCCGCTTTGACTCCGCGCTGCTTCCCCTGTTGACGCGGGTCGAGTTGGGTCAGTCCCCCCGTGAGGTCAGCGGCGCGCCCGTCTTCGAAGGCGCTCCGCCGTACGAACACCTGGTGTGGCGCGGATCGAGTTCGCGCGACACCTACGACGGCATCCGTTTTGGCCTCGCGGCCGCGTGGGCGCTGACCAGCGACCCCGCCGTCAAGGCGCGGGCAGGCGCGCTGGTGGAACGCATTGTCGACCGGCTGATTGCCGACAAATGGGTCATCATCGACGGCCGCGGCGACCGCACGCGCACGTCGCCCGGTTGGCGGGCCGCCTGGATCGGCGTGGCGCGCGCCGTGAACCCCGAACGCTACGCGCACCTCTCAGGCCGGTATGACCGCGACATGATCCTCTTCCGGCTGGTCGGCATGGGGTTGCGTCCCAAACACAGCGCCAAATACTACCCGAACAACCTGCGCTTTCTGCGCCTGGCCGCGCTCGCCATGGTCGAAACCGACGCCTCGCACCGGACGCGCGTCGTGAAGAGGGTCCGGCGCAACTACACGCACGGGGGGTGGGACCACCTCAACGCCTTCTTCGCCGCCGTCTATGTGACCGCGACCGGCGACACCGGGCACACCGCCGCCCGGGCCACCCTGCAGGGCATGCTGGCCGACTACCCGCCGCCGCCGCGCTGGTCCACCCATTATCCCGAGGGGTCGCGTCCCGGCTACGAAGGCCGCCGCGCGGGCCACGCCAATCACGCCCTGCTCACGCACGAACAAGTGGTTCGGGATTTCCAGTGGCAGCGTTCGCCCACCATTCTGTACGGCGGCCGCGACCTCGTCATGACCTATCCCGGCCTTGACCTGACGCTGCCCTACTGGATGGGGCGCTACGCCGGGGCCATTCCGGCGCCGGAAGAGTAGACGCATTCCCCCAAACGACAAACCGCCGCTGCGGGCCACCTTGAGCGGCCTTCAGCGGCGGTGTGCAATGCGATGGTACCGGGGCTCGGGATCGAACCGAGGACCTCTGGATCCACAATCCAGCGCTCTAACCATCTGAGCTACCCCGGCAAAACACTGAATATACGATGCGTGTCTCTGTTGAAAGCGGCGCGGCCATCCAGCCGACGTTCCCTTCCATCGAGCAGGAGCAGATAGTAGCAGAGCACCGGGCCCTCGCGCAAGGCCACCGCGGCCACTCTGAACCAGCGTGAGAAGTCCTGTTGGCGCGTCACGGCGCTGCAGGACCATCGGACAAACGCCGTGGAACTTCCGGGTGCCGGGGTAAAATCCATGCATTAATCACAAGGTTCGCTGCTTCTGTCGGACGACGAGCAGCGCCCCGGCGAGCGGCACGGGCAGGAGAAACCGTGCGCCCGCTGTGGCGGCGACACTCCCGACAGCCCGGCTGCCTCGAAAACGTAACCACGTTATCCCGGAGGCGTCCCGGATCCCCAATCCACCGCATTGCATGTGCTGCGGTATTGGGTTAGAGTGGTCGGAGCAATCCAGGAGTGGTCGGGCAAGCTGTCGCACAGGAGGGCCGCGGAGGCGCGCGCAACGCTGGGCAACCAACAAAAGGAAGAGACCAAATAGTGGTCTTCGAGTCAAAGGGACACACGATTTAATTGTGTCCCCAAAACTCCTCCGCGGTCATATTGGTCTAGATTTCATTTTGGCGCATACCGCACGGTTTGAGCGTGAAAGAAGCGCCCCCCGACGTCCGTGTCCTCCAGGCGTCGGACGAGGTGGCGGCGCACATTGGACAGGAGCTGTGCCTTCTTGGCCGTTCGCTTCACTTCTTGACCGCCGCGCACACCAGGATTGGGGATACTCGAGCCGTGGCAGGGCGAACCAGACGGCGACGGCCGAAGGCGAGCATCAACGTCAGTCCCGGTGTTTGTACCAGATCTCGTCGGTGGTGCGGGGGTCGTTGCGCATGCACTGGATGATTTTCCAGGGATTGCGGAAGATGTACCAGTCGCCGAAGGTGTCGAACTTGCGCACGGAAGTGTGGAGCGTGGCGGATCGCAGGTGGCAGAAGCGTTGTCGCTTCCTGCGCCCGTACCTTTTGAGCCGTTTGGCGAAATCGACGTCCTCCAGGGCCAGCAGCCGTTCGTTGAAGCCGCCAATCGCCTCGAAGGCCTCGCGCGTGGTAAAGAAGAGGCCGCCGCTAAGACCTGTCACCCATGCGCCCACGTACAGCAGCGCAAACGTGGCCGCGATACCCACGGACCAGCGGTCGGGCCGCATGTCGAACACGCCGCCGCCGACGTACTTGCCACTTTCCATGGTGCGCCGGATCTCGACGAGCATGTTCGGGCTCATTCGGCTGTCGGCATCGACAAAAACCAGGTATTCGCCGGTTGCGGCCCGCGCGCCCGCATTGCGGACGGCGGCGATGCAGCGCGGTTCGGCGGTCACGACACGCGCGCCCCACTCGCGGGCGATGGCGGCGGTGGTATCGGTGCTGCGGTTGTCGGCGAGGATGACCTCGACAGGGGCGTCGAGGCGTTCCACGGCGCGCGCGATGGCATCGAGACCTCCGGGGAGGTAGTCTGCCTCGTTGTAGGCGGGGATCACTATCGAGAACAGGGGCGGCACGGCGTCAGAGCCGCACGATGGGGGCGCCGGCCTGCTCGGCGGCCCGGATCACGTCTTCGCGGCAGGTGAACAGGAGCACCTGGCTGCTCTGCGCGACGCGCGCCAGCAGGTGCATCGTCCGCCCGAGGCGCTCGTCGTCGTAGTTGGCGAAGGGATCGTCGAGGAGCATGGGGACGGTCTCGTTCTGCTCGCTCAAGCTCTGGACCATGGCCATGCGCAGCGCGAAGTAGATTTGATCGACCGTGCCCTTGCTCAGGCGGCGCTCGGGGTCTTCCTTGAGGGTCTGCGTCTGCGGTATGCGCACGCTGACCTGCAGGTCGCGGCTGATGAACAGTTCCTGGTACACGCCGCCGGTGATTTCGTCCAAGTACATGCTGGCACGTTTGGCCAGGCGTGGCGCGATCCGCGCGTGCCGGTCGCGCGCCACTTCTTCCAGGACGTTCATGGCGCAGGTGGTCGCCTGGAGTTCGAGTTCGAGCTTCTGCACGCGGCGTTCGGTGGCGGCGCGTTCTTCTTCGATCTCGTTGATGGACCGCATGCCGGCGGTGCGTTCGGTCAAGGTGATCTGGAGGGCATGCTCGCGTTCGCGGTGCCGCTCGATCATCTGCACGGTCTCGTCGAGTTCCGCCTGCAAGGCGGCAGGATCCCCGGGCACCTCATCGCCCAGTCCCTCGACGCCTGCCCGGGCGCGCAGTTCTTCGAGCGTTTCCCCCTGCAGGACGGCACGCAGTTGTCCTTCGAGTGCCAGCCGCCCGGCGTTGCACTCCTGGTAGGCGCGGGCCTCGTCTGCACGCCGCCGCCATTCGTCCGCGGACGCGACCCCGGCCTGATGCAGCCGTTCCTCGAAGCGCTGGAGCGCGCGGGCAAGCGTCTCTTCGTCCTGATCGCACTCGCGCTGCATCGCGGTCAGCTTCTCTTGCAGGAGGTCCAGCCGTCCGCGCCGTGACCGGTACTGGGCGCTGCGAATACGGTAGGCACGCAAGGCGCTGCGCGCGCTGGCATGGCTGCGTTCATCAGGAAAGCCGTTGTCACGCATCTGACGGCGCACTTCGAGGGCGAGATCGCGTTCATCGTCCAGCACCTTGCGCAGGGCCGCCTCGACCTCGGTACGCTCGGCTTCATACCGCTTGAGGTGGTCGTGATTTTCCATGACGCGCCGCTTGAGATCGCGGTAGTGCTGGTATTTCGACATGGCGCCGGCCGCTGCCTCGCGCACCGCGCCGGCATCAGGCACGGCTTCATCCGCCAGACCAAAACACGCGCGGGCTTCCTCCAGCATACGTTCGGCATGGGCGTCGGCTTCGCCGCAACGCGCTTCCTGGGCGGCAAACGCGGCGGTGGCGGAACGGAGGCGCCCGCAGTACTCCTGGTAACGGTCGTACAAAGCCTCGAGCTCGCGCACGGTGTCGCATTTGGCTTGTTCGAGGAGGGCTTGCATGGCGGCCCGCCGCTCCTGCTGGGCAACCTGCTGCTCCGCGAGTTCGGTTTCCGCCTGGGCCAGCTCTTCGCGCGCCTGCTCGACGTTCTTCCGCACGTGCAGGATGGCGAGACCATAGTAAATGACGCCCGCACCGCACAGCGACGCGGGGAGAAAGACACCGGGATTCCGGAGCAGGGCCGCCGTCACGCAGATGACCGCCATCACCAGGCATATCAACGCGAGCGTGCGCAGGCCGGGCAGCTTCCCGTGCTGGTCCTCCACGTAGTGGTGCAGGGCCTCTTTCTGACTCATCAGTTTGCTCGTCTGCTGCTCGCAGATCTCCTGCCTCAACTGGTAGTCGCGCGACTGGGCGGGAAAGTCCTCGATGGATCCGAAGATCGCCTCGAGGCCCGCGACGGCGTCCTCCGCCTCGGCAGTGTCCCGGCGCAACGCGTCGAGCTTGGCGCGTTCGTCGTCGGCCTGCCGCCGCGCGGCCTGGCATGCGCTGGCAGTCTGCGTGAACAGGTCCATCGGGTCGCCGCTGATACGGCTGAAATCGGGGAGTTGTTCGAGGCGCACGGACACCTCGGCGCTGGCCCGGCGCACGCGCTCCAGGTCGCCGTCAATCTCTTCGATGCGTTCGCGGAACCGCAGCCCTTTTTGCTCGTAGGCGTGAAGCTGCTCCTCGACGGCTTCAGGGATCTCCTCCATTGCCGCCGTCATGCCGGGGCCCAGGCGTTCGTTCTCCTCCTCGACCTGACGCCTGAGCGCGTCGCATTCGCGCTGCGATCGTTCCAGTTGAAGCCGGGCCGTGGCCACGACGTTCTCGAGCCGCTGCAACTCGGGCAGCGTATCGAGCGGAAAGTCGCGGGCGCCGCCGAGCGCAAAACACCGGTCCACGGCGGCGGCGATCCGCGTCGCCAGATCCTCGGCCTCGCCGAGGCGGTTGGCGCGACGGCGCCGGTCGTGCGCGGCGAGCAGCCCCTCGACCGTCTCGCGGCGGGCGTGAAGGGCTCGCAACTCCGCCCCCACGTCCCGCAGTTCGCTTTCCAGACCGGCGAGATCGCGCCGCAAGGCGGCCGCATCGTCGTATTCCTGCTGCAACTCGGCCAGGCGGGCCCGGGTTGCGGGCAGCGGCCGGGTGCGCGAGGTGGGCGGCCCGATCGCGGTTACCCGGGCCTGGAGGCGCTGCAATGCCGCCTCGGCCGAACCGCCTTCCTCGGCGGTGTCCGCGAGACTGAGGAGCTTTTCGCGAATCTGATTGAGGGCCCCTTGGTCACCCAAGACTTCGAGGGTCGCATGGGTGATGGTGGCCACGTTCTGAAAGACATCCTTGGGCAGGCCGGTGTGCCGTTCCGCGAACAACGGTTCGCGATTGCGAAGGCAGGGAAACTCGCGGGTGATCTCGCGCCCGTGGGTGCGGTCGAATACTTGCACAAATTCGTTCTTGCGATCGAAGCGGCGCACCACCTCGATCTCGCGCCCATCATCGAGGGCATAGGTCATCCGGCCGCCATAGTGTTCCTGACCGTTCCACGGGGCGCGCAGTTCGTTCGCATCATCGTACAGCCGCTGGAGCGGGCTGCGTTTCTGACCGTAGAGCATGTCCCCGATGAAGCTGCGCAGGGTGGACTTGCCGCGCTCGTTGGGGCCGGCAATGACCTGCAGGCCTTCACACAACTCGATCTCGCGACCCGTGAGGCGGCCGTAGGCGTCGATCCAGAGTTTGCGGAGCCGCATGCGCTATCCCCTCTCCATCCCGCGCACGGGCAGGTCCTGATTGCGAAAGGCCGCCAGCCCCACCTCGCGCGCCCGCATCAGCAACTGGCGCTGGGCCTCGGCGGACGCCGCGGTCACCTCGTCGTTCAGCCGCGCCATGAATGCGCCCAGCGTCGTGCCCTGGGTCGCGAGGGAATCGTAGTCCTCGACGGTCTGCGTGCGGTCGATCAGGTCCAGAAACGCAAAGGAATCCGCAAGGGCGTCCTTCACCCCGTCCAAGGCCGCCTGGAAGGCCGTGTCGCAGGTGCCGGTCAGCACGACGCGGGCCACGAGGGGCAGCGGGGCGTCGTGGGCCAGCCGCCGAAGGGCCTCGATCAGCTCGTGTGATGACTCGAGTTCGCTGACGTCAATGGTATGCACCGTCCATAGCACCTGCGATGACGGGACCGATCGCACCTGGACCCGCTCATCATGGATCTCGACCTCGAGGTAGGAGTGGGCGCCGGTGTGCCGGAAATCAAGCCCCTCGGGCGAACCTGGATAGAACATCCGGGTCGCGTGGGAACCGCCCACGTCGGTTTCGCGGTGCAGGTGTCCGAGGGCGACGTACCGCAGCCCCGGACGCGCCAGGTCGGCCGCGTCGAACGGCGCGAAGACCTCGTCGTCGGGCACCTGATGGCTGCGTTCGGACCCGTGGCCAATGGCAACGTGCACCGCGCCGTCATCGGGCACGGTGAGGCCGCTGAAGGGATCGATGCGCAGAGCCGCGGTGTCCCAGCCGAAGCCGTGCACGATCAGGCGGCCGTCGCGCAGCGCGCGCGACGTCCAGGCCGGTGTCGAAAAGATGTGGACGTTTTCGGGCCAGTTTGTCCGCGCGTAGGCCGATGACGGGGTGCAGGGGTCATGGTTGCCCGGCGCGATGAGAATGGGCACCGGGGTCCCGGCGAAGGCCTCGCGACAAAACGCGACGGTGTCCCGCGAGACGCGTTCGTCGTCGTAGAGATCGCCCGCAATGAGCACGGCGTCCGCGGGCCATTGGGCGGCGCGGTCCAGGATCGCGCACAGGGCGTCACGCAGTCCCTGGCGGCGGCGATTGCCGAATCCCGGCGGAAACGCCGCCCCGGCGAAGCATGCATCCAGATGGATGTCGGCTGTATGAATGAGTCGTATTGGAGAGGGTGACATGGGCACCTTTACCACTTGCGTTGTCTCGTCACCGGCACATGCGCCGGATCAGCATACGCGCTAGTGTGGCAAATTGGGCGCCGGGAGTCCAGATCCGCCTTACAATCCGGCAGGCACCCTGGGCGGGCGCGCGGCCGCCGCGTCGAAGTACCCCCGCTCCAGCTCGCCGTGGAGCATCCGGCCCCGCAAGAACGCGCGCGCATGCACGTCGTCGAAGAAAAGGCGGCTAAGCCAGGCGTAGGCGGGCAGACTCCACCGCCGCATCGCCGCCAGCAGCGGAACGCGCGACAGGGCGTAGCCGCGTCGCAGGTCGCCGTCGGGGATGCGCTGGATCAGGCCGTGCAGCGAGTAGCCGAGGGCGTATTCTTCCCGGCGCTGCGCTTCGAAGCCCGTGGCCGCCCACGCGTAGGCCTTGGCCGCTTCTTCGCGGACGCCTTGCATACCGCGCCCGTGCAGCCGCCAGGCCAGCTCCACGTCGGCGAGCCGCACAAAGAGAAGGTCCTCGCAGAAACCCCCTGCTTCCAGCACGGCCTGCCGGGGCAGGCTCAGGTTGTACAGGCGCCAGTCCAGATAGGAGAGCATGCGCAAGGGGTCGGGACTGAACATCGGCCTTGGCACAATCACCTCGTCGTCCGCGCTGGTCTGGGGGTGCCGCTCGACCGCGCCGAGCACCGCCACCGGTTTCGATTCCTCCTCGTGGCGCCGCAGATGCTGGGCCAACAGATCGGCCCCGGCAAGGAGATTTTCGGACAGAAAGAGCACCCACCGCCCCTCGGCCTGGCGAAGCGCCGCGTTCCAGCCCGTCAGCGGCCGGGCATCGGGCATGCGGTAGTAGCGCGTGCGCATCGGCGCCCCGGCCGCGAAGCGCCGGGTCGAGGCCTCGGCGGTCCCCTCGGGTGTCCCGTCCAGCACTGCCAGCTCGAAGCGGGCCGCCGGGTACCGCTGCACCTCCAGATGCCCCAGGATTGTGGGAAGCCGCGCGGCTTGATAGCGCACCGGCATCACTACCGTCAGATCGATCATCGCCGTCCTCACTGTGTCCGTTCGCGCTAGAGCTTAGCACGCCCGGCGCGCCACAGCGAAGCGGGGCCTTACGGCCCGGCAGTGAAGAACGGAACCGTCAAGGCCGGCAGTGCGGGGGTGTCGGCAGCCGAAAGCGGATTGTACCCGAAGATGACCTCGGTGAAGTCGTCCACGCCGTCCCCGTCGGTGTCGGGGTTGAAGGGGTCGGTGCCGAGAAGAATCTCTTCGTGGTCAGGGAGCCCGTCGCCGTCGCTGTCGATCGCCGTGGCCGTGATTCCGGCCGGCCAAATCGCGGTATCCGACCCGGCGCCGGTCGTGACCGTCAGCGACACCGTGTAGGCGCCGGGGACCGCGTAGGTGTGCGAGGGATGCTGGGCCGTGCTGGTGACGCCGTCACCAAATTCCCACAGGTACGCGGTGATGGGCTCCGCGCCGGGGTTCGAGGTATCCGTGAAGGCCACCGTGAGGGGAGCGCCGCCGTCCGTGGGGGTGGCGCTGAAACTGGCCACCGGGCCCACTGCCGCCCGGATGTAGTTGGACTTGTGGCCCCAGTCAACGGCAATCGACGTCGCGACCCGCAGCCGGACGGTGTACGTGCCCGCCGAGTTGTAGGTGTGGCTCGGGTTGGTCGCGGTGCTGGTCGTGCCGTCACCGAACTGCCACAGATAGGACGTAATCGGACTCGATCCGGCCGTGGACGTGCTGGTGAACTGGACCGTGAATGGCGGGGCGCCCAGCGTGCTCGACGCCGTGAAATCGGCGACCGGACCGGAGAGGATGGTGGTGTACCCGAGATCCTCGAGGGCCGCCATGTCGACGGAGCGGTAGACCGTGTTCTTCTGCCCCGTGCCGAGGAAGGGACCCATCACGCCGCCACCCTCAATGCCGTCGTCCCAGTGGCTCAGGCTGCTGCCGTCCTGCCAGGGATTGGGCGCGAACACCGGAGGATGCGCGTTGCCGAACACCGCCGTCGCCGCAGGTCCCTTGAAAATCAAGGCGTTCGAGGTCAGATTGGACGCGGTCCCATTGAACGACGGGGGACTGCCGGTGAACAACAGCGAGCCGTTGCTCCGGGCGACGTAGCTGTCCCAGTAGGAGTACGCGTTGGGCGATATGATCGAGGCCCCGTTGAATCCAGAGAGCGAGAGAAACCCCAGCCCATGCGTGATCTCGTGCAAAAGCACCGTATAGAGGTCATATTCGCCGCTGGTCGGCTGCCGGGTGGTATCGGTGTTCCATGTGTGACCGAAGTTGACTGAACCCTGAATGTCCACTACCCCGGAGGGGTCGACGCCAGTCGTCAGGTGTTCAAAGGCAGCCCCGTTCTGGAACCCCGGACTCAGCCAGAAGAAGGTCCCCGCCTGCGCCAAGAGACCTGATGATGCATTGTTGAGCGACGGGCCGAAGCGGATGTCAATGTCCGCACCGGTATTCAGATTGAGGACCTGCAGCACGTAGTCCATCACCGTATCCACCACGGCCCGGCGCGCGGCCCCCAGGGTGGGGTGATCAAAGCCGGCGTTGGTGTCCTGGTCCACGTCGTCGAATATCAGGTTATAGGTGACGACCCCCGCCTTGAGGGGCGGCCCTTTCTCCTCCGGCTGGACGAACAGGTGCCGGTTCGCCGCCGTCACCGGGATCGCGGCATTGGCGGTCACGTAATACAGGTCCTGGGCGTAGGCGGCAGGCATCAGGGCGACGCCAACCGCAACGATAACGGCGATCAGTCGATTCATGCGGCTCTCCCGCGGGACGGGGAATCCGCACCCGCTCATTGGAAAGGTACTACGGGACCGCTCTTCTGTCAAGGGCCGCGATGTGTTACATTTGTTGCGATAGTGTTTCACTCTCCGTCTAATGTATCGTTTCACTGTAGCGATCTCGCGCCGAAAGAGCGACGGATACAGCCGGAAATCCACTAAAGTGCCCGAAACTTTCGCTCTCTCGACCTTGGCATCGGTCTTGCTCTTGTACAGGCGTCGCGCAGTGCAACACTGGAAAGGAACCGGTCATGACGATTGAGCGCACCCTTCGGCTGATGGCGGGGACCTTCGTCCTCCTGAGCCTGGCCCTGGCCCACTGGCACAGTCCGTATTGGCTGTGGTTCACGGCCTTTGTCGGGCTGAACCTTTTTCAGTCGGGCATCACGAACTGGTGCCCGGCGATGTGGGTGCTGGAGAAGGCCGGGCTCGAAGGCTGCCCGCGATCACCCAGGTGACGGTCCCGGCCTTGTGATCCGGGCCGCCACCGTACCATACTGACATGGGGAGTCACACGGCGCGGCAGCGCTGAGACGCGCCGCGGCCGATGAGGGGAGCATTGCACCACATGAAGGCAGGAACCGCCGCCGTACAGTTCTCGACCGCACACCCTCGCATCGTCACGCTGTTGATGGCCGGCCTGGCCGTGCTGTTGGCCGGCCTGGCCGCGCTGCCGTCGCTCTGGCCGGATACCTTCCGCGCCCTGCATGGGGTCAAGGTCGATACGGACCCGGAAAACATGTTGAGCGAAGACGAGGCGGTCCGGGTCTTCCACGACGAGATGAAGACCCTGCTTGGCCTGCACGACATGGTTGTGGTGGGGGTCGTGAACGACGCCCACCCCGCCGGCGTCTTCAATCCGGAGTCGCTGGCAGCCATCCATGAACTGACGCAGTACGCCATGACCCTGCGGGGCGAGGCCATCGGTCACGCCGACCCCTTGGCCGGGGTGGTCGAGGTGGACGTGATCGCCCCGTCGACGGTGGACAACATCGAGCAGGCGGGCGTGGGCACGGTGCGTTTCGAGTGGCTGATGCCGCGCGCGCCCGCGACACAGGAAGAGGCCGAGGCGATCCGCGACAAGGCCCTGCGCATCCCCTTTCTGAACGGGACGCTGGTCTCCGAGGACGGCAAGGCGCTGGCGTTGTACCTGCCGCTGACCTCGAAGGCCTTGAGCGCGCGGGTCTACGACCACCTGCGGGCGAAGATCGCGGAGTTCGACGGCGCGGAGCGCTACTACATCACCGGCCTGCCCGTTGCCGAAGACGTCTTCGGCGTCGAGATGTTCAAGCAGATGGCGGTATCGGCGCCGCTCGCGATGCTGGTGATTTTCGCGCTCATGCTCGTCTTCTTCCGCAAGCTGGTGCTGATTCTGTCGCCGCTCATCATTGCGATCGTCACGGTGATGTGCACGATGGGCCTGTTGGTCATCACGGGCAACACGATCCACATCATGAGTTCGATGATCCCCATCTTCATCATGCCGATTGCCGTGCTGGATTCGGTCCACATCCTCTCGGAGTTCTTCGACCGCTACCAGACGACGCGGGACCGGCGGCGGACGGTCCACGCGGTCATGGACAGCCTCTTCGTGCCGATGCTGTACACCTCGCTGACGTCGGCGGCGGGTTTTGCCTCCCTGGCGCTCACGCCGATTCCGCCGGTGCAGGTCTTCGGCATCTTCGTGGCGATCGGCATCATGCTGGCGTGGGTCCTCACCATCACCTTCGTGCCGGCCTACATCATGTTCATACCCGAACGGCGCCTGGCGAGCTTCGGCGCGCAGCATGCGGACACCGGCCACGAGGCCGCGCACACCGCCACGCTCGTCGGCCGCCTGCTCCAGCGCACCGGCGTCTTCACCTACCGCCGCCGCGGCCTCATACTCTCCCTGACCGTGGTCGCCGCGGCCGTCGCGGTGTACGGCATTACCCGCATCCAGATCAACGACAACCCGATCAAATGGTTCCGGCCCGCGCACCCGATCCGGGTGGCCGACCGCGTGCTCAACGAGCATTTCGGCGGCACCTACATGGCCTACCTGGCGCTGAGTCCGGGTGAGGACGGCGCTGGGGTGACGGGCTATCCGGAAGCGCTGCGGGCCCGGCTCGAGACGTTCCGCGCCGGTCTGGTGGCCGACCTGCCGGAAATCAACGCGGCCGCGGCAGCCCTCGATCAGCAGGTCCAGGCCCTCCCGGCGGATTCGAAGGAGGGGCTGCTGGCGCAACTCAACGCGTTCGTCGAGCAGCAGCTCGCCGTATCCGAGGACGACACGGCGTACGCATGGGAAGAGGTGCAGGTGTTCCTCGACCAGGAACGCGCCATGGACCAGGTCTTCCGCCAGCCGGAGGCGCTGGCCTACATCGGCGAGCTTCAGGAGGCCCTGCTTCAGACCGGGGTGGTCGGCAAATCCAATTCGCTGACCGATATCGTCAAGACCGTCTACCGCGAGCTGCTCAGCGGCGCCCCCGAGGATTTCCGGCTGCCCGATACGGCCAACGGCGTCTCGCAGACGCTGCTCCAATATCAGAGCAGCCACCGGCCCGGCGACCTCTGGCATTTCGTCACGCCCGACTACCGCACCTCGAGCGTCTGGGTCCAGCTCACGTCGGGCGACAACCGCGACATGTCGCGCGTTGTGGCCGCCATCGACGCATACGTCGCCGACAACCCGCCGCCCTTCGCGCTGGAACACTCGTGGTTCGGCCTCACCTATATCAACGTCGTCTGGCAGGAGAAGATGGTCGCGGGCATGCTCCAGTCCTTCCTGGGCAGCTTCCTGGTGGTATTGTTGATGATGACGCTGCTGTTCCGCTCGGGGCTGTGGGGCCTGCTCTCGATGATTCCGCTCACCCTCACCATCGGGCTCATCTACGGCGTCATCGGGCTCGCTGGCAAGGACTACGACATGCCCGTCGCCGTTCTTTCCTCGCTGACCCTCGGGCTCGCGGTGGACTTCGCCATCCACTTCCTCGCGCGGTCGCGCGAACTGGTCGCGACGCATGGGTCGTGGGAGGCCGCGCACGTGCACGTCTTTGGCGAGCCCGCCCGCGCGATCACCCGCAACGTGATCGTCATTGCCGTGGGCTTCACGCCCTTGCTCGCGGCGCCGCTGATGCCCTACAAGACCGTCGGCGTGCTGCTCGGCGCGATCCTGCTGGTGTCGGGCGCGAGCACCCTGCTGCTGCTGCCCGCGCTCATGCGGCTGCTCGAGCCCTTGCTGTTCCCGAAGACGCGCCGCTGCTGCGTCACGTGCCAGTGCGGCACCTGCATCGTGTCCGCCGTGCTCGCCGTGGCGCTGGTGGCGGTCAATGTGCACCAGTTCCTCGAACTCGGCTGGACGAGGCTGACCATTGTCAGCCTGGCCGTCATCCCCGTGCTGGCGGCGGTCTGCACCGCGATGTCGCGACGCGAACGCTGCCGCCAGAAGATCGAAACCCTGTAAACAACGCATGATGGAGGTGCGTATCATGAAGTTCGTGAAAACCGCTGTTGCCACGCTCGTGTTGACCGCATTGACCGCCAACGCCCAGGACGCCGCCGTGCCCTCCGTGGACGAGATCGTCGCGCGGACCAATCAGGTCGCCTACTACCAGGGCGACGACGGCCGCGCGCGCGTCGCCATGGAAATCACCGACGCCCAGGGCCGCACCCGCACCAAGGAGTTCACCATCCTGCGCCGTGACCAGCCGGACACAGACGGCGACCAGAAGTTCTACGTGCACTTCAACCTGCCGGCCGACGAGCGCGGCACGGTCTTCATGGTGTGGAAGAAGGTCGGCGCGGACGATGACCGCTGGCTCTACCTGCCCGCGCTGGACGTGACCAAACGCATCGCCGCCAGTGACGAGCGCACGAGTTTCGTCGGGTCCCACTTCTTCTATGAAGACGTGTCCGGACGCGGCATCGACGAGGATCATCACGAGCTGGTCGAGGTCACGGACAACTACTACGTGCTCAAGAACACGCCCAAGAACCCCGATCTGGCGGAATTCGACTCCTACACGATCTATGTGCACAAGGACACCTTCGTGCCCGTCAAGATCGACTACGAGGAAGGCGGCCAGGTGTACCGTACGGTGACCGCCGAGAAGGTGGAAGACATACAGGGATTCAAGACCGTCACAAAGTCGCGCGTCGAGGACAAGAAGATCGGCGGACACACGGTCATGGAATACAAGAGCGTCACCTACGACGTCGGGCTGCCGGAAGACATCTTCACCGAGCGTTACCTGCGCCGGGCGCCGCGCGAATACCTTCAGGGATAGGGAGACAGCATGGTGCGAGCAACCGGCTTCCTGCTGTTGTGCGCCGCCTTCGCGGGGGTGGCCCAGCCGCCGCCCCTGCCCGAAGGCCTGGACCAGTCGCCCCGGGCGGGCGCGACGGCCGAACCCGCGCTGCCCGCTGGACTCGATGCCCCCCGCGCCGCCAGCGCGGGCGCGCCACCCCTGCCGCCGGGACTCGATGCCCCCGGTGAAGCCCCCGCCGCGGCGGACACGGAAGCGGCC
This sequence comes from Candidatus Hydrogenedentota bacterium, assembly GCA_052033955.1. GTDB lineage: Bacteria > Hydrogenedentota > Hydrogenedentia > Hydrogenedentales > SLHB01 > JBPOJD01. The sequence goes on along the minus strand of JBPOJD010000030.1, from coordinate 136,328 downwards.
GCGACGTCGCGCCCTCGCCTGACGCTTCCCCTCCACGGGTATGCCGAACTTCGCGGGGGCGCGCGCATTCAGGAGGACCCGGCCCACCCCAGCGACGCCAGCATTGCCGAGACCCGTCTGCAATTGAAGACCGAACGGACTTTTGGCGACGTGTCTGCCGAACTCGCCGCCGACCTGTTTCTGGACGGCATACGCGAACAGGCGGATCTCGACTGGCGGCAGGCGCGGCTGACGTGGTCGCCCGCGCCCTCGGTCGATGTCCGCGCCGGACGCCAGGTACTCACGTGGGGCACGGGGGACATGCTCTTCATCAACGACATGTTCCCCAAGGACTGGCAGTCCTACTTCATCGGCCGCGACGACGAGTACCTCAAGGCGCCCTCGGACGCGCTCAAGGTGAGCTGGTTTACCGGTGTCGCCAACATCGAGGTTGTGTACACGCCCCAGTTCACTCCCGACCGCCACATCACCGGCGAGTACATCAGCTACTACAACCCGCTGACCGGCCGGAACGCCGCCACGCCCGACCTGATCCGGACCAATCCTCCGAGCGGCTGGTTTGAAGACGACGAGGTCGCCCTGCGGATCTACCGGAGCGCCGGGTCCTACGAGTGGGCGGCATACGGCTACTCCGGATACTGGAAGAGTCCCGGCGGCCAGCGGCTCGATTCGATGCAGGCCACCTTCCCCAAACTGCGCGTCTACGGCGCCAGCGTGCGCGGTCCCCTCGGACGCGGCATCTTCCACGCCGAAATCGGCTACTACGACTCCTACCAGGACCGCACCGGCAACCGGCCCTTCGTCAACAACAGCGAACTGCGCCTGCTCATCGGCTACGAACAGGAACTCGCCAAGGAATTCACCGGCGCGGTGCAGTACTACCTCGAACACATGATGGACTACGGCGCATACCGGCGCGCCCTGCCCTTCCTCATGGAACCGCGCGACGAGAACCGGCACGTGGTCACACTGCGGCTCACCCGGATGCTGATGAACCAGAACCTGATCCTGTCCTTCTTCGGGTACTTCAGCCCGAGCGACACCGACGCCTACCTTCGCCCGAAGGTGAGCTACAAGCTGAACGATCAGTGGCTCGTCGAAACCGGCGGCAACCTCTTCCTGGGCCGTCACGATCACACCTTCTTCGGCCAGTTCGAGGACAACAGCAACCTCTACACCGCCGTCCGGTACTCGTTCTGACCTGCCCGCCGCAGCGTCTGCCGCTCGCGCAGGCTGCCGGCGGGTCAGTCTGGCGCGTGAACGGTCCAGCCGTGGTGGAGGGGGCCGTGGCCGTGACCGAGGTCGAGGCTGTCGCGGATGGCGCGGGTAAGGTAGGCCTTGGCGTGGTGGATGGCGTCAGGCACGGCAAGGCCGCGGGCAATCCAGGCGGTGATGGCGCTGGCGTAGGTGCAGCCGGTGCCATGGGTGTTCCGGGTGGCGATGCGGGGACCGGTGAAGGTGTGCACGTGTGCGCCGTCGTAGAGGAAATCGGTGGCGTCGCTGGCGGCGAGGTGGCCGCCTTTGAGCAGTACCCACGCGGGTCCGAGTGCGTGGAGCGCGTGCAGGGCGGCCTCGATGGACGCGTCGCCGTCGATGGTCACGCCGGTCAGGGCCTCGGCTTCGGGGACGTTGGGGGTGACGACCAGCGCCAGGGGCAGCAGGCGGCGCTTCATGGCGTCCTGCGCGGCGTCGTGCAGGAGCCGGTCGCCGCTTTTCGCAATCATGACGGGGTCGACGACGAGGTTGGTGATCGCGTGGCGCTGAACAGCGGCCGCGACGGCCTCGATGATGGCGCCGCTGGCGAGCATGCCGGTCTTGGCGGCGTCGACGCCGATGTCTTCGGCGACGGCGTCGATCTGGAGCGCCACGAACTCGGGCGGGACCTCGTGAATGCCGCGCACGCCGAGGGTATTCTGGGCCGTCAGGGCCGTGATGGCACTCATGCCGAAGACGCCGAGCGCCTGGAAGGTCTTGAGGTCGGCCTGGATGCCCGCACCGCCGCCGGAGTCGCTTCCGGCAATGGTGAGGCAGCGGGGCAGGGTGTGGGGTGAATCCATGGAGGCCCTTCCTTTCGTCAGGCGAGTATACCGGCGATGCAGGCGGTCATGAAACACGCGAGGGTGCCGCCCGCGAAGGCCCGGAGGGCAAGCGCGGAGACCTCGGCGCGGCGCTCGGGGATGAGCGCATCGAGCCCGGCGATGGCAATGCCCATGCTGCCGGGGTTCGCGAAGCCGCACAGGGCGTAGGTGGCGATGGTGACGGCGCGCGGGCTCAGGGCGCCGGCGGCGATCTGGTCGCTGAGGCCCTGGTAGGCGAGGAACTCGTTGAGCACGGTTTTGATGCCGAGCAGTTGCCCGACCTCGGCGGCCTCGGACGGCGCGACGCCCATGAGCACGGCGAAGGGCATGAAGCACCATCCGATGATCTGCTGGAAACTGGTGCCGAGCGTCGCGCCGATGAACAGGTTGAGCAGGTGAACGAGGCCGAGGAACACGATGAGCATGGCGCCGACGTTGAGGGCCATGTTCAGACCGGTGCCGGTGCCCTGGGCCGCGGCGTCGATGACGTCGCGGCTCTCGACGGCGATGCTGACCCGGGCGGTTCCGGCGGTCTCGGGGGTGGCGGTCTCCGGGACCATGAGTTTGGACACGAGGATGGCGGCGGGCGCGCTCATGAGGCTGGCGGCGAGCAGATGGCCCGCCTCGGCGCCCATGCCCGCGTAGATGATCATCACGCTGCCCGCGATGGTGGCCATGAAGGTGGTCATGATGGTGTTCAGTTCGGAGCGGGTCATGCCGCGCAGGTAGGCGCGGATGGCGGCGGCGGATTCGATGCCGATGAAGATGAGCAGGGCCGCGCCCAGCGTCTCGGCGCCGGAGGTCTTCAGCGTGCGCCGCATCAGCCAGGCGATCGCGTGCACGACGGCGGGAATCACGCGCAGGTGGTAGAGGATGGCGGACAGGGCCGACACGAAAATGATGACGGGCAATACCTGAAAGGCGAAGGGAACCTCCGTCGCGAGGGATCCGAAGACGAACCCCGCGCCCGCGAGGGTCGAATCGGTGAGGATGGTGACGATCTTCGCCATCCCGGTGAAGACGGGGCCCTTGAGCGGCGTGCGGATAAAGAGCAGCGCGATGGCGAACTGGAGACCGAGGGCCCAGAGCAGGAGCCGAATGCTGACCCGCCGACGATCCTCCGATAGCACCCACGCCATCGCCACGAATACAACGAGCCCCACGAGACTGAGGACCCGCAGCATCCAGCTATCGCCCGCCATCGCCTGTTCCGGCATGTTTCCGCCTTTCCGCTGGTGAACGGGGGAAGTCTAGTGGATCGGCGGCGCCGGGGCAAGAGGAGGCCGGGCGAAACGCGCCCGCGCGGCCGGCTACCGGTCCAAGTCCGCGCGGTACTGGTCGAAGCTCTCGCGGTCTTCCTCGCGCTCGATCATCTCAAGGGCGGTGGCGGCGTCGGAGGCATGGATGAGCCGGTCGCGGAAATCGGGGTTCTCGAGCAGATGGGCGATGCCCGCCAGCGTGCGCACGTGCGCCTGGTATTTGCGCCGCGGCAGCACGAGCAGCACGATCAGGTGAGACGGCTGGCCGTCGAGTGTTTCAAAGGGGATACCGTTCGGCGCGATGCCCAGCGCCCCGACCATGTCGTCGATGCGGTCCGAGCTGCCGTGCGGCAGGGCGATGCCGTGCTCCATGCCGGTGCTCATGCTGCGTTCGCGCTCGGTGACGACCTCGACGATGTGGTCGCGCAGGGACATGGGAATCTCATGGGCCTCGACGAGCAGGTCGATCAGCTCTTCAATGGCCTCGAACTTGGTCTCGGCCTCGAGGCCGACCTTGACGACTTCCTCGTGCAGCAATTCGCCTAACAGCATCTCAGTGACTCCCGCTCCGCTTCTGCTGGGCCTTCTTTTTCTTGATGCGTTTGAGCCGGAAGGTATCTTCCCGCTCACGTTCCTCGAGTACGCGTCCGATGGCGCGCACGTCGCGCCGCAAGCGCGGCAGCAGCGCCTCTTCGAGGGCGTTGATCCGCCGGCTGGTCTTCTTCACTTCCTCGCCGAGCAGTTGAATGTTGCGCTCCAGGGGCGCGCACCGGATCAGTTGCTCGAGCATGGCCTCGCAGGCCTCGGCCGCCTCGATGATGTGGCTCGGGCAGTCGATGTAGCCCGTTCCGCGCTCGTCGAGCGGACGCACAATATCACGCTGCTCGACCGTAGCCAAATCGAGCCCCCACACCTTTTCGGCATGGACGGTCACGTCCAGCTCGCGGCGGCCCGCCATGGCGGCCGAGGCGACCTCGGGGGTGCCGCGCACGGCCCGGGCCATCGCCACCGCGGCCACCGCCGTCCGGCCGCGCCGTTGCAGTTCCTGGCGCAGGCGGCGCAGCTCGCGGGCACGACGGATGAGCTCCTTGAGCAGCGCCTCGCGCTTGCCCTTCAACAGCACCACCCCGTCCGAGGCCAGCTTGATCTGCGCCCGGCGGGAAAGGAGGTTCATGCGTGTCGGAGCGACGTTTTCCACGGCAGCCGCCTACAGATACGGCGAATGGACGCCATCTTCCATAATTTCGGAGTAGTACCGGTTGATCAGGTCCTTGTTGATGCGCGTCAGCTCTTCTTTCGGGATGACCGCGAGGCATTTCCACCCGAGGTCCAGCGTCTGGTCGATGGTGCGCCGCGTGGCGCCCTGTCCAACCATTTCCTTTTCAAACAGTTGCGCAAAGCGCAGATACTTCTTGTCCAGCGGACTGAGGGCGTCCTCGCCGACGATGGCCATGAGCTTGCGGATGTCGCGGCCCTGAGCATAGCAGGCGTACAACTGGTTCACAAGCTGGCGGTGGTCCTGGCGGGTGAGGCCTTCGCCGATGCCGTTGTTCATCAAGCGCGACAGGCTCGGGAGGATATCCACGGGCGGAAACACGCCCTGCCGGTGCAGGCCGCGGGCGAGGACGATCTGGCCCTCGGTGATGTAGCCCGTGAGGTCGGGCACCGGATGCGTCATGTCGTCGTCGGGCATCGAGAGCATCGGGATCTGCGTGACCGAGCCCTTCTTGCCCCGGACGCGCCCCGCGCGCTCGTAGATGCTCGACAGGTCGGTGTACATGTACCCCGGGTAGCCGCGGCGTCCGGGGATCTCCTCGCGGGCACTCGAAATCTGGCGCAGGGCCTCGCAGTAGTTGGTCATATCGGTCATCACGACCAGGACCTGGCAGTCCTTTTCAAAGGCGAGGTACTCGGCGACGGTCAAGGCGCAGCGGGGCGTGAACAGCCGCTCGATGGCGGGGTCGTTGGCCAGGTTCATGTACGCCACCACGCGGCCGCCCTGCCCGGACTGCTCGAAGGACTGAAGGAAGTAGGCGGCCTCGCGCTGGGTGATGCCCATGGCGGCGAACACCACGACGAATTCCTCGCTGTCGCCCCGGGCGGCGGCCTGCTGCACGATGAGGCTGGCCAGCTCGTTCGCGGGCAGCCCCGCGCCGAAGAAGATCGGCAGTTTCTGGCCGCGCACGAGCGTGTTGAAGCCGTCGATGGTCGAGATGCCGGTCTCGATGAAGTCGCTGGGCTTGTCGCGGGCCACGGGGTTGATGGCGGATCCGGTGATATCCCGCTCGACGTCGGCCGTCACGGGCGGCATGCCGTCAATCGGTGCGCCGGTGCCGTTGAAGCGCCGGCCAATCACATCGGGCGAGCACGCCACGGTCGCCGCATGGCTGCGCAACGACACCGAGGTGGCCTTCACGTCGACGCCCTGGGTTCCCTCGAGGATCTGCACGACGGCGTGGGTCGTCGTGGCCTCGAGCACCTGCCCCTGCCGCCGCTTACCGTTGCGCAGCTCGATGTCGAGGATCGCGCCGGTGGCGAAACGGCCGCCGTTGCCGAGGAAAATGAGCGGCCCCGAGACATAGGTCACATCCCAGTACTCCTTCTGGAGCAGGGTGTCGTTGTCCGAAGGGGGTGTCGGCTGTTCCATCGTTACCCTTTCTTCGCCGTCGTGAATTCATCCAGCGCCGCATGCATCGCGTCCATCACCCGCCGCTTTTCCTCCGGGAAGGTCTCGTTGGGCACCTGTTGCAGCCGGGCGATGTCTTCGCGCACCGGCAGCGCCAGGATCTGGCCGAGCGTCACCTCGCGGGTGAGCGCCTCGCGGGCCGCGTCGTGGAACTGGAGCAGCGCGTCCAGCAAGCCCGCACTCTTTTCGAGCGAACAGAAGGCGTCGGCCTCGGAGAAGGCGTTCTGCTGCAAATAAGTTTCGCGAAACATCTTCGCCGCTTCGAGCGTAAGCCGCTCGTTGTCCTGGAGCGCGTCCGGACCGACCAGCTGCACCACTTCCTGAAGCTCGGCGTCCTGCTGCATGAGCGTGACGGCGCGCTGGCGCTGGGCCACCCAGCCTTTCGGGGCATGCTCGTCGAACCACGGATCCAGTTGTGCGTAGTACAGCGAATAGCTTCGATTCCAGTTGATGGCGGGATAGTGGCGGCGGTACGCGAGGGCCGAATCCAGCGCCCACAGGGCCCCGGCCACGCGCTGCGAGGTCTGCGTCACCGGCTCCGAGTAGTCGCCGCCGGGAGGCGACACCGCGCCCACGACCGTCAGCGATCCGCGCCGCGGGGCCCCGTCCTCGCGACGGCTGCCCACGCACTCGACGCGGCCGCTGCGCTCGTAGAACTCGGAAATACGCGCCGCGAGATAGGTGGGATAGCCTTCCTCGCCGGGCATTTCCTCGAGCCGCGAACTGATCTCGCGCAGGGCCTCGGCCCACCGCGACGTGCTGTCGGCCATGAGCGCCACGTCATACCCCATGTCCCGGTAGTACTCGGCGATGGTGATGCCGGTGTAGACCGAGGCGTCGCGCGCGGCGACGGGCATGTTGGACGTGTTGACGACCAGCACCGTGCGGTCCATCAGCGAGCCGCCCGTCTTCGGGTCCTTGAGCTTGGGAAATTCGTCCAGCACGTCCGCCATCTCGTTGCCGCGTTCGCCGCAACCGACGTAGACAATGATGTCCGCGTTGCAGTATTTCGCCAGCGTCTGTTCCACGACCGTTTTCCCGGTGCCGAAACCGCCGGGGACGATCGCCGAGCCGCCCAGCGCGATCGGGAACAGTCCATCGAGCACGCGCTGCCCGGTCACAAAGGGCTCCTGCGGCGGGAGCTTGCGCGCGACCGGACGCGGCTGCTTGACGGGCCACGGATGCATCATGGTCAACACGGCGCCGTCCTCGAGTTCCGCGATGGTGTCGGTGACCCGGTACGCGCCCGCGGCGGCGATCCGCGCGATGCGGCCCTGCGCGCCCGGCGGCACGAGCACCCGGTGCTCGATGGTCGGCGTCTCGGGGACCGTGCCCAGGACGTCGCCGCCCTGCACCACATCGCCCACGGCCGCGACGGGCGTAAACGGCCACGTGCGGGAGCGGTCCAGTCCGTCGGCGGTCATGCCGCGACCAATGAAGTCGCCCGAGGCGGCCTGGAGGGCCGCGAGCGGCCGCTGGACGCCGTCAAAGGTGTTGCCGAGCAGTCCGGGACCGAGTTCCACGGCCAGGGGGATGCCCCGGGCGTCGACCGGCTCCCCGAGGTACATGCCTTGCGTGTCTTCGAACACTTGGGCGTAGATGGTATCGCCGTCAATGCGGATGACCTCGCCCATGAGGCCCAGGCGGCCCACCCGCACGATTTCGCCCATGGCGGTGCCGGGCATGCCCGAGGCGGCGATCATCGGGCCGGAAATCATGGTCAGCTTGCCTTGCAGCGGGGCGTCATCGGCCATGAAGCACATTCTCCGTAGGGTTAACGTCAGTCAAGGCGTATCTCGAAGCCTACCGCGGGTTTGATCACCGAGGACAGGTATTCGTCGACGTCGATGGTCTCGGTCTGGAACACGGGACAGTACACGACAAGCGGACGGCCCTTGTGGCGGCGGAGCCGTTCGGCAAAAGCAGGCGAGAACCCGTCCCGAAGGGTCTCGCCCACCACGAGTATTTCGACGCCGTCCTCTTCCATCCACCGGTCAATGGCGTCCTCGGCCTGGGCGGCATCGCGCACCTCCTCGACGACCATGCCCGTCAGACGCAGTTGGAGCGCGGCCGGATCGGACGCGATACCCACGATGTCAGGCATGGATGATCTCCTCATGCACGCGTCCGCGCGGGAGGTGACGCAGATGGCCGCGGGCGATCAACCGGAGGTTGATGACTTCGTTGTATTTGAGCCAGACGTACCCGAGAATGACCGCCACGCTTAACACGTGGTCCCGCGCCATCCGGCGCAGCCGGCGAATGACAAACTGGTCGAACATGCGGTCGAGTGGGGACACGCGCCGGGTCTGGATGAACTGATACAGCCCCTCGATGAGGTCGCGGTACAGCGTGCCGTCCAGCAGGGCCATGGCTTCGGGCGCGTCGGGGGCCGTCGCCATGCGCTGCAGTAATGCGCGCGGCAGCGTCCCTTCGGGCAACAGCCGCTCCAGGAGCAGATCCGCCCCGCCCCGCCGCCCGAGGAACACGAGCCGCAGGTTGATGCGGTCGATCTCCATGCGCAGCGACTGGGCCACGAGCTGGTGGTCTTCGTCGCGCACCGCCGCGAGGCGGCGCACCGTGCCCACGTAATACTGGTAGTCGAGTGCGTTCTCGAGCACGGCAAGGTCGTCCTGCTCGTCGTAGGACGGCAGCCAGGCTGCCAGCACGTCGCACAACGCGGGCCGCCAGAGCATCAGTTCGCCGACGAGGGCCTGCATCGAGTCCGCTTGGCTGAGCCGGTGCATCAGGGCAGGCGCCAACGACGGCCCCGCGTGGACCTGAGCGTCTTCGATGGTCATTGACGCGTGGGCGTGCCGGTAACGGAGCAGCGCCTTGATGGCGCTGAGGTCCCAACGCAGGAGATAGAGTTCCACGAGTTCACGAAGCGCCCCCTGCGACCACGCGATAATCCGCCGGAACGTGTCCAGCATGTGGCCCACGGCAGCCGCCTCGATGGCGTCCGCGCTGCTGAAACGCGCCATCGCCAGGCTCAGGTGCCGTTCATAGGGCGAGTTGAGGAGCAGCTCGGTGAGGGTGCCCACGCCCTCTTGGTCGAGCATGTGTTCGATGTCCTGCCGGCTCAGAAGATGACTGCGCAGTCCGCGGACCCGGGCGTTGACGTGGGCGACCGCCAGATCAGGCGCCAGCATCGCGGGTCTCCTCGAACAGACGGTGCATGCAGAGCCGGCGCGCCTGCCCCAGGACACGGTCGAAGCGGCCGGTGAGGGTGTTGAGCACGCGCCAGGTGCGGGCCTCGTCACGCAGGGCGACGCCGTCGCGCAGATGCGAGGAGGTCTCGACCCGCACCCCGCGGTGATCCCAGGCGTCCAGCCATTGCCGGCACCGGGCGGCATGGGCGGCGGGAACCTCCAGCACCGCGTCATGCGGCGCGTCACGGACCACCTCGCGCACCAGCGCCTTCAGGATGGGCTCGAACTGCGGCGTGTCCGCAAGATCCATCGCGCGCTGCCGGGCCTGATCCAGGACATCCGCCACGACGCGGTCCCGCAGCGTCAGCGTCTCCTTTTCGGCCTGTAGCTCTGCCTGGGCGAGCCGGCGGGCCCGTGTGTGCTCAGCGGCCTGACGGGCAGCCAGCTGCGCCTCGTGCCGCCGGGCTTCCACCTGGCGGTGCGCCTCGGCAATCACACGTTCCGCCTCGGCGCGCGCGGACGCCAGGAGGTCGTCACGGCGCTTCGCGGCCAGGGCCGTCATCCGGTCCAGCAGTGCGGCTCGGCTCATGGGACTCAGATCTTCGTCCAGAGGAGAAGCGACATTACGAAGCCAAGCACCACGATGGTCTCCGGGATCGCGATCAGCACCACGATGGAGATAAAGAGCTCCGGCTTCTCTGCGAGCGCCCCGGTACCGCCCGCGCCCACCGCGGCCTGTACCTTCGCCGTGGCCCACGCGGCGGCCATCATGGCCAGCGCGGCGGCGAGCGCAATCATGCCGGCGCGGACGGCGGTCGGCCAATCGACGGCGCCGGTCTGTTCGCCGTGCGGTTCCTGCGCCCAGGCCACCGGCCCAAACGCGGCCAGTGCCACGACGGCCAGCGCGGCCATCACATACAGTTGTCTCGTCGTCACCACAGTATCTCCCTCCTGAACGGTTGATAACGCCTACCCTCGGCCTCGTAGAACTATGGCAGAAACTCGACATAATTAAGACGCAACGAATGCAGAGTCGGGCTGAACATGCCGATGCACACATTGACCACGTGAATCAGAATGGCCACCGGCACGCCGATCCACGGGTTGCCGATCAACTCTGCCAAGTGGTTGGCCACATCCGCCAGCGCCACCGAGGCCATGCCCAGCGCCATCAGGCGGCTGTAGGACAGTACGTTGCTCGTGAGCGAGATGATCTCGAGGAACTGGATCGGCGCCATGGCGCCAACGGCCTTGATCAACAGGGCAATGCTGGCCACCAGGAACAGCGCCACAAGCAGCAGCAGGATCTCGACGGCTACCGGGATGACGCCGGTGGCCGCCAGCGTCACCATACCCACGGCAAGCAACCCCATCAACAGCCCCAGTTTTTCGAGCGCGTGCTTGGCGTGTCCGGCCCGGAAATTCGCCCAGACGGACAGCAGCAGACTCAACACGATGTGTACGGCGCCGATGGCAATGGCCACGACGAGCAGTGTCACGACGTCGTGGGCACGGTGAAACCAGATCGGATGGATCCCGAGAAACTGTTCCCCCAGATCGCCCGCGTATTCGCCGTAGAGCACGCCAAAAATGAACGCGGACACGCCGGCGCACATACCCACCGTCGACGCGGCGCGAATGGCTTCACCCCGGTGGCCGTAGGCGCGCCGGAACCACCACGCCAGCCCGATCACGACCAGGCCGTATACCGCGTCGCCCAGGATGAACCCGTAGAAAAGCACAAAGAACAGCCCCACCAGGATGCTCGGGTCCATGCTCCCGTAAGAGGGCGGTTTCATCATGGCCAGGAGCACCTCGAAATGCCGCAGGCTCTGCGGATTCTGAAGCAGGATCGGGATGCGGCTGCGCTCGACGCGCGTCACCGGCAACCGCTCGACCGCGACGTCGGCGCCAAAGCGGTCTTCGATGGCCTTGATGAACGGTTCGGACACCTTGCGCGGCACCCAGCCGCGCACCACGGCGACCATCTCGCTCTGGGCAAAGTGCTTGAGGACACGCAGGCGCGCCAGCCGGTCCGCGACCGTCGAGGTCATCGCGGCGATATCGGGGCCATGCGTTCGCGAGAAGGTGTCGAGCTGTTCCCGCAGTTCCGCCAGATTCTGGTAATAGCCTCGCAGCGTGGCCTCCATGTTCGCGAGGGCCTGGTCGAAGGGCACGCCCTCGACCTCACGGTCGGGCAGATCCACCGAAGCGATGCCTTCCTCGTTCAGGGCATGCTGCACGGCGTGGTTCTCGGTCTCGGGATAGAGGATCACCACGAGACGGCTGTGCCGCCCCAGGCGCTGGCTCGACAGGGCGACTTCCTCGCCAATGTGCTCGCGCAGGTGCTGTTCCAGATCCCGCTCGCCGGCGTCGCTCTCCCCATGAAGCACCACCGCCCGCGCATCCCGGCCCAGGACGGCGTCCCGGTGGGGCAGCAGCGCCTCGATCTGGCGCAACGTGCGCAGGTAGTTCTTCATGACGTCCAGGTTGTCCTGGATATTGGCGCGGCGGCGCACCAGCGAGCGGAGTTCACGGCTCCACACGCGCGCGCGTTTGCGCCACTCGATCACGTCCACGGACTGGAGGGGCGCGGTGGCCGCCATCGCGTCTTCGCGCTTCACGCGGATCGACAGCAACGGGATGATCTCGCGGAGCATGGTGTCGAGCTGCTCCAGACCCTCCATCTCGGCCTTCTGTGCGTCGGTGAGGTGAATGCGGTGCAGGTAGCGCGGGGCGGTCTCGACGGCCAGCGGCACGTCTTCCATGTGCATGATACCCTGGTCCTGCAGGTAGGCAATCAGGTCGCCCAGCCGTTCGCGCAGGGTCACGATCTCGATGCGGTCCATCTGCGCTATCATGGGGCGTTCTGCTCCGTGGAAGGCGGCAAGACCAAGGCCACGAGATCGCGCAAGAGGGTATCGGCGTTGGCTTTGGCGTGCTCTTCGATGGCGCGCATGGCGTGACGGCGTTCCGCCAGCAGGGCCTCGGCCAAGGCCTCGGTTTCCCCGGCGGCGGCCTCGCGGGTGTGGGCGGAAAACGCGCGCAGGTCTTCGTCCCCGGCTTCCGCGATGGCCCGCGCCTGGGCCCGCGCCTCCTCCAGGATAATCTCGGCCTGTTGTTGCGCGAGCGTCAGGTCGGCGAGAAGCCGGTGCTCGTGTTGGGCCACCTTTTCCAGAAAAGCGACCTCAGGCTCAACCTTTGCGGCCATAGTCCTCTCTACAGGGGCTGTGTCCGGGCATCCCCCGGTCGGCGTCGTTGCATGAAAAAGGCGCTGAGGGGCCGTGTGTTTCGCGTCCGGCCCCTGCGCCATCCTGCCAAACCTGCCCGCGGCAGTCAAATCACAGCGGTTAACCTATTGGGAAGATTGAATATTCCGTCGCACCAGGGGGACAGGATTCCAGGGGCAGAAGCGCGAATATCGGCGGATTGTATAGCGTTAACCTTGGCGCGTGACGTGTCCGGGGAAACGCGCTGCCAGGAAAACGGCGTCGACGCAGAAACCTATTGAGAGAAGTTCTTATGTTGGCTATAATGCCTCCCCCGCTCGACGCCCCGGGAGGAAGGAGACGAGGCGCTGGCCTGCTTCAAGCGCAGATATTCAACCCACGTGCGGCCCCGCGCCGCGGATTCGCGGAAAGGACATGCCCTGTGAAGTCGGTGACGCCCAAGGTGTTTCTGGTTGGTGAGACGCGGCTGGTACCCGAGGGCGTGCAGGCCTATCTCGAGAGCGTCGGCGCGCCGGACTGGACAACGGACGCGCCCACCGACGCCGAGGGACTCACCGAGGTATTCGGGCGTCTGTGTTACCGCTCCTTCAAGCCCGGGCTGAATCCCAACGTATCGCGCGTGCGGGAGGGCAACAGCGCCTACCTGGGACACGTGATCGAGGTGGGGCACGGCAGCGTGCTCGAGCACGCGATGCTGAACTTCATTTTCACCGATGTGACCCGCGTCGTCACCCATGAGCTGGTACGCCACCGGGCGGGCACGGCCGTGTCGCAGGAGTCGTTGCGTTTTGTGCGGCTGGACTCGCTGGCGGCCTACATCCCGATGCACATTCAGGAAAACGAAGAGGCCCTGACCGTCTACGTGCGCACCCTGGAGCAGCTCGAGCAGGTTCAGGAAGAGCTGGCCCGGATCTACGACATCGAGCACGAGAAGAAGTTCGAGGTAAAGAAGCAGTTGACCTCGGCGTTTCGCCGGGTGGCCCCGATCGGGGTGGCGACGACCATCGGCTGGTCGTGCAATTTCCGCACGTTGCGCCACGTGATCGAGCGGCGCACAGACCCGGCAGCCGAGGAAGAAATCCGGTTGCTGTTTGGGGCGGTGTTCGATATTGTGAGGGAGCGGTATCCGAACGTGTTTGGCGATTACGAGGTGGAGATGGTGGACGGTTTGCCCTGGGTCAAGACGGCCCACGAGAAGGTCTGAAGGGTAACGCACAGGGAGGCGCGGCGGATGTTCGACGCGCGTGACAGGTTCAAGCTTTCGGAGAAGTTCCTCGACGAGTTCCGGGGTGCTCAACCCAAATGGGGCCCGCTGGGGTACGTGACCTACAAGCGGACCTACGCGCGCGCCATCGAGGGCGAAGAAGGACGCACCGAGGAGTACTGGGAGACGGTTCGCCGCGTCGTGGAAGGGTGCTACACCATCCAGCTCAACCACTGCCGCAATCTCAAGCTCCCGTGGAACCCCTACAAGGCCCAGCGGTCCGCCCAGGAAATGTTCCGGCTGATGTGGGACTTCCGGTTTCTGCCGCCCGGACGCGGTCTGTGGATGATGGGCACCGACTACATCTACCTGCGCGGGTCCGCCGCCCTCAACAACTGCGCCTTTGTCTCCACCGAAGACCTCGAGGTGAGTTTCAGCGAGCCGTTCTGCTTCCTGATGGACATGAGTCTGCTGGGCGTCGGGGTGGCCTTCGACACCAAAGGCGCCGGCAAGGTCTTCGTGCAGAAACCCAAGCCCGGCGGCTACACCCACGTCGTCGAGGACTCGAAGGAAGGCTGGTGCGACCTCGTGCGGACCATCCTGGACGCCTACGTGGGCCGCACCAAGCGCCCGGCCAACATCGACTACTCGAAGATCCGGCCGATGGGCGCCCCGATCAAGACCTTTGGCGGCATCGCCCCCGGGCCGCGCCCGCTCATGGAATGCATCGAGAACATCGACCGGATTCTCGGTGAGCGGCACGGCGAACGCATCACGTCGTCGGACATCACCGATCTGATGAATGTCATCGGCAAGTGCGTGGTCTCGGGCGGAGTGCGCCGCACGGCGGAACTGGCCCTCGGATCGCCCACCGATCAGGACTACCTGACCCTCAAGGACCCGCATCTCCACAAAGAGAAGCTCACGGCCTGGCGCTGGGCCTCGAACAACAGTATTTCGGCCGAAATCGGCATGAATTACGACGCCGTGGGTCTCCAAACCGCCAAGAACGGCGAACCGGGGTATTTCTGGCTCCAGAACGCCCGCGCCTACGGCCGCTTCAAGGACGGGGAGACGTGGGTGGACCAGAAGGTCTCGGGCACCAATCCGTGCGCCGAGCAGAGCCTCGAATCCTACGAGATCTGCAACCTCGTCGAGACGTTTCCCTCGCTGCACGAGACCTATGAGGACTACCGGCGCACGCTGAAATACGCCTATCTGTACGCGAAGACCGTGACGCTGGTGCCGACACACAACGAACGCACCAACGCGATCATGCTGCGCAACCGGCGTATTGGCCTGAGCCAGTCCGGCATCATCGAGTCCTTCGAGAAACACGGCCGCCGCACCCATTTCCAGTGGTGCGACGACGGCTACAAGTACATCTGCGAACTCGACAAGATCTACGCCCAGTGGCTGTGCGTGCCCGAAAGCATCAAGAAGACCAGCATCAAGCCCAGCGGCACCGTATCGCTGCTGCCGGGCGTGACCCCGGGCATCCACTATCCGCACTCGAAGTACTACATGCGCACCATCCGCATCGACAAGACCAGTCCGCTCATCGAGCCCATCCGGCGCGCCGGGTACCGCATCGAAGAGTCGGTTTACGGCGACAACACGTGGGTCGTCTATTTCCCGGTGATGCACGAGAACTTCGAGCGGTCCAAGAGCAACGTGACCGTCTGGGAACAGATGGAAAACCTCGCGCAGATGCAATACTACTGGGCCGACAACCAGGTCAGCGCCACGGTCACCTTTCAGGCGCACGAAGCCGCCGACCTCCCCAAGATCCTCGAACTCTACGAGACCCGCGTCAAGTCCGTCAGTTTCCTGCCGCTGATGGACCACGCCTATCCGCAGGCGCCCTATCAGGAAATCACCGCCGAGACCTATCATCAGTATGCGGAGAAAGTCGGCCGGCTCGACTTCCGGAACATCATGACCGACGAGGTGCAGGACGTCTTCTGCGACGGCGACAAGTGCGAGATAGTCGTCCGGCCGTCGGACATGCCCGAGAACCTCGATCTCTTCCCGCAGGACGACCCGGTTCCCGCCAACGGCAAACCCCACCGCGAGACGGAAAAGGTGGGCGCGGCGGAGTAATTGAGAAGGCTGACGCGAATATAGAGCGGGGTTCCGCAGAGCCCCGCCGTTTCTTTGCTCTATTGACCTTTCCTTCTGGCTGACCGCACGCGGTATAGGCGTTCGGTGAAGCCGCCTTCGGACTCGAAGTCCGTTGCGAGGCGCTCCACTTGGCGCTCAAGGAAATAACAGGCCAGGTTCAGCAGAGACAACGCGGCGTTCGCGGCGAGGCAGTCGGAAGACATGGACGGACACAGACCTTCACTGACCGGCACGGACGTGTCGGTGTCCGTCAGTGAAGGTCCGTGTTGGTCCCTTTCCGCAGCCACCCACGCCTGTACTTCTTTCAGCGTTGAGCATCGGCGCTGTTTCAGGCGCATCAGCGCCGGATGCTCCGGTTCCAGCATGGGCAAGTTCCGCTGCCGCAGAAAATCCTCGTAGTCCAGCCTGAGCTCTTCCAGGCTCGCCCGCGCCACCTGGGTCAGCTTCAGCTCCATCTTCTTCGAAGTAGCCGAAACCTCCGAGCCCTCCGCGATGTTCTGCACCCCGCTCCGCGCCGCCTGGACCATCTGGTCATGTGTGCGGCTGCGCTTATCAATGTAGCGATCGCAAAAACGCACCGTCACATCGTAGACCAGTTGCGCCAACTGAAAGCTCTTCAGTTTCCGGTAGCCGCCGTGTTCAGGAATTAGTCTTTCGTCGGGCATGCTTCCCCCCGTCCGTCCGTGGCTGTCCTTTCCAAATCCTCCAGCGTCAGGCCGTTGTTGCAAAGGAGCTGTCTTCCTGTGCGTGAGTAACGTAGACGTCGTGCATGCAATTGTCGCCCATTTCGTTTCTTACGACGTGCCGCTACACCAGGAACGCGTAGCGGCAGAGCAGCGCCGCCGTCACCACCCACATGACCCAATGAATCTCGCGCCCGCGCCCGGTGCACAGCTTGATCAGCGTGTACGAGATGCAGCCCCACGCGATACCCTCGGTGATCGCGAATCCGAGCACCATGCCCGCAATCGTGAAGAACGCCGGGAAGCCCTCGGTGATGTCGTCCCATTTCACCTGCTGGAGGGGCTTCATCATGATGAAGCCCACCACAATCAAGGCGGGCGCCGCGGCCGGGTACATGCTGATGAACAGTCCCGAGTCCGCGCCGTAGAACTCGGGTCCGATGTTGTAGCCGACGATGCGCACCACGGGTGCGAGCGCGATGGCGAGCAGGAAACACACGCCGGTGGTGACCGATGCCAGGCCGGTGCGGGCGCCGGCGGCCACGCCGGTCGCGGATTCCACGTAGGAGGTGACCGTCGAAGTGCCGCACACCGCGCCGACACAGGTCGCCGCGGCGTCCGAGACGAATGCCTGGCGCGCGCGCGGCAACTGGCCCCGCTCGTCGATATAGCCCGCCTGCTTGCCGACGCCGACCAGGGTGCCCACGGTGTCGAAGAGATCCAGGAAGAACAGCAGCGCAATCGCGATCAGCGCGTCCTGCCAGTTGGCGACGAGCGCGCCGAAATCGAGGTTGAAGAAGGTCTCGAAGGAGAAGGTCAGGGGCTCGTCGGGAACGGGCACAATCTTGAACGTCACGGCCAGCGCGGAGACCACAAGGGTGCCCACCAGAATGGCGGACCGTATCCCGAGCGCCATCATCGCCGCGATGAAGAGCACCCCGAGCAGCACCAGGAGCGGCGGCCCTTTGGTCAGATCGCCCACCATGACCATCGTCGCGGGACTGTGGACGATGACGCCGCCCCATTGCAGACCCACAAAGGCGATGAAGAAGCCGATCGCCGGGCCGATGGCGTTCTTCAGGCAGTCCGGCAGGACCTCGATGAGCTTTTCGCGGGCGCCGAACAGCGACAACAGCAGGAACAGGACGCCCGCAATGAGCACGATGGCCAGGCCCGCCTGCCAACTGAAACCCATGCCGCCCAGCGCGACCGCGCCGCAGACGGTGAAGGCAAACAGGAAGTTCTCGCCCATGCCCGGCGCCAGCGCGAAAGGATAGTTCGCGGTCAGGCCCATGATGAAGCACGACACGGCGCTGGCTATGCACGTCGCGAGCAGCACCGACCCAAAGGGCATCCCCGCCGCGCTCAGGACCGTCGGCTGCACAAAAATGATGTAGCTCATCGTCGCGAAAGTCGTAATGCCGCCGACAACCTCGCGCCGGACGGTTGACCCGGCCTCCTGGACGCGGAAAAGACGTTCAAGTGTTCCCACAGGCTTCCCCTTCTCCTGTTTCCCCCGCTGAACCTACTACATGAAATGCGCGAAAGGCAACAAGTTTTCGAGCTTTTACTTGAACACTTCGCGCAATTTCGCTATGCTTCCGCGTATCTGCCGTGAGGTCTTTTCCATGCCGGATGCGCACAATGACTCGCCCGTGGGCGCCCTCAGGGCCTTGGCTCTCATCGGCCAGGTCGGCTTGGTGGTGGCGCTACCCATCGCGACGGGGGCCGTGCTGGGCGCCTGGCTGGATGCCCGCTGGCAGGCGGGAGGTCTCGTCACGGTCCTGGCAGTCCTGCTGGGACTGGCAGGGGGGTTGACGGGCGCCGTGCGGCTGCTCCTGAAGGAAACCCGTTGGAAACACTGAGACGCTTTCGCATGTTCACGGTCCGCCTGTCGCTGATGGCGACGGGTCTGCTCGCGCTGCTCGGCTATGCGTACGACCCCATCGTCGGACTGGGCGTCCTGATGGGCGGCATCGGCGGCGTTCTGGCCTTCTGGATACCGGCGGCGTCCCTGGAGAAGGTTGCAACGTCCACCCCAAAACGGGTACAGTCTTCGGTCTATAGGTGGACCGCCGCCCGGTGGTTCATCTATGGCCTCGTCCTGTACAAGGCCTATACGCTGGATCAGGACAACCTTCCGCGCGGTCTTGCGGGAGCCGTATGTGGCCTGTTTGTCGTGCCGGGCGTCTGTTGTGTGCTGGGCCTCACGGGCCTGGACCTGAGGAAGAAAGAAGACTGACCCATGGAAAATATCGGCCAGCGGGCAATATGGCACTATATTCCCTTTACGGACCATCCGATACCGTTGGGCGGGTTGAATTACCTGACCGTGTTCAACACGATTCTCGTCATGATGCTTCTCTGGGGCCTGATGTATATGGCGGCGCGCCGCCGCAATCTCGTCCCCGGACGGGCGCAGATGGCGCTGGAGCTGTATGTGGGTGTGTTCGACACTCTGGTCTCCAGTTCGCTTGAGTTGGAGACACCGAAGGCCAACCGCGCATTTCTGCCGCTGATAGCCGCGCTCTTCGTGTTTCTGGCCCTGTCGAACTTCATCGGTTTCCTGCCGACGCCCCATTTTGAAGAGCCCACCGGCGACATCAACTGCACGCTGGCCTTGGGCCTGATGGGCGCGGCCATCTCGACCTACTGTGGCATTCGCACCAAGGGCGGCCTGGCCTACGGCGCCGAACTGCTGGGGCCGTTGTGGTCCCAAGAGGGGACGGCTGGAGCGGTCATCGCCGGCAAGCTCAGCGCGCTGTTCTTTCTTCCGCTCAACATCATCGGCGAGCTGGCCAAGGTCATCTCGATCTCCTTTCGTTTGTTCGGCAACATCGTCGGCGGGTCCATCATCCTCGCCGTGGTGTCGTTTCTGGTCTACTATATGGTCCTGCCTATCGGTCTCAACCTGTTCTTTGTGTTCTTCGTGGGCACTGTGCAGGCCTTTGTGTTCACCATGCTGACACTGACCTACATCTCGACGGCGATCAAGTAACCGAACGCCGGCGGAGCGGCGAAAGGGACATACGTGGATCTTCTGAACCTGGACCCCCATATCCTGCTGCAGCTTGGCCGCTTTCTGGGCGCCGGGCTGGCCCTGGGGTTGGGGGGCATTGGCGCCGCGATTGGCATGGGCGTGGCCGCAGGCCATGCGACCACGGCCATGATGCGCCAGCCTTCGACGCAGGGAGCACTGCTGCGGACCATGCTGATTGGGCAGGCCGTTGGCGGCAGCGCATCCATCTTTGCCTTGGTGATTGGGCTGTTGATTCTATTCCTGGCTCCCCCCGAGGTCAGTGAAGTCGGCTGGACCTGGGTGGCGATGCTCACGGGGGCTGGCATATCGATAGGCCTTGGCGGTTTTGGCGTTGGATTGGGGTGCGGCGATCCTGCGGGCGCAGCCTGCGAGGGCGTGGCGCGCAACCCCGAACGGACCGGTCCGATCACCCAGGGCATGATCGTCGGTCAGGCCGTGGCGCAGAGCCCAGCGATTTTCGCAACGGTCGTCTCACTCATCATGCTTTTCCTCTTCTGGACACCCGGCACCAACCTCACCCTGATTGGCGTGGCCCTGGGTTCAGGCATTGCCGTAGGCGCGAGTGCACTGGGGTCTGGCTGGGGTTCGGGCATCACGGCAGGCGGCGGCGTCGATGGTCTCAGTCGCTGGCCCAAATCGCAGACAACCGTCGTCCGCATGATGCTGATTGGTCAGGCTGGCAGCCAGACGGCCGCGGTGTTCGGTTTACTGGTGGCCTTCATCATGCTGTTCGTGGTCAGCAGTGACATGAAGCCAAACATCATGAATCTTGCGCGCATGCTGGGTGCGGGCATTGCCGTCGGATTTGGCGGCGTGGGCCCGGGTCTAGGCTGCGGCATTGTGCCGGCATCGGCGTGCCGGGCGACGGCACGCAACCCGCGCCTGGATCCCCTGATCATGCGCACCATGCTCATCGGCCAGGCCGTAAGCCAGTCCACGGCCATCTACGCCCTGATTATCGGCCTGGTATTGCTTTACGTGGTATAGCACGCACGAACGGCGTGCCTACAGGAAAGGAATCAGAATGGACCCCAGCATCTTGATCGCAACGCTCAATTCGGTCATCGGCCAGGTGCCCGAGCAGGCGGCGGCCGCCGCGCAGACCTTTTCGGGCACGGACCTGCGTATCGCGGGCGCGTTCATCGGCGCCGGCATCTGCATGGGCTTCGGCGCCATCGGCCCGGGTGTCGGTGAAGGCTATGCCGCCGGCAAGGCGTGCGAGGCGATCGGCCGGGCGCCGGAAAACGCCGGGCTGTTGACCCGCACGATGCTCATCGGTCAGGCCGTGGCCGAGTCGACCGGCATCTATTCGCTTGTTGTGGCGCTTCTGATGCTCTTTGTGCTGACCTGATCCGGATTCCCGTATGGTTACCGTCAACCTGACCCTTATTGTCGAGCTCGTGCTCTTCCTCATCTTCCTGTGGGGAGCGAACGTGCTTGCTTTCCGCCCCATGCTCCGGACCATGGACAACCGGGTGGCGAAGGTCACCGAGGACCGCCAGGTCGCGCAACAGGGCAAGCTGCATGCCGACGAACTCGAGACCCAGTACCTGCGCGAATTGCTCGATACGCGCCGCCGTCTGGCCGATGACTACCGCAAGGCCCATCGCGCCGGGCAGGACCGGCACATGCTTGCATTGGCCCAGCGCCGGCGCGAGGTCGAAGACGACATCGCCCGCATGCGCGCGGAACTGCTTGCCGTCGTCGAGCAGGAGCGGAAACACTATGGGCAGCTGGTGCCGGAGATTGTGGCCGCCATGGACGCGTTGTCCGCGCGAGGAGTACGCGAGTGAGCACCAAGACCTGGTTTGTCGCCTACTTCGCGGTCTACCTCGCGGTTGGTATTGCGATCATCGTTACCGTCGGTCCGCGCGGGTTCAGCGAGGAGTACCTCGCCCAGTTCGGCGACGAGCATGAGCACTACCTGGAAGTCACCAGGGGCACGGAGTACCGTCTCTGGAAGGAACGGCCGCACCTTCATCCTCTGGACGCCTCGCTGGAGCAGGACGTGGCCTTTGTGCAGCGGTACGAGGGCCGCGAGGCCTTTCAGGCCGAGCAGGCGCGCCGCAAGCTGTTTGATACCCTCTTCGACTTCTTCAATTTCCTTATGGTCACCTATCTGATCGTCCATTTCGCCCGCCGCCCGCTGGCGCGTTTTCTCGATGAGCGTATCGAGGAGACGCGCGCCCGCGTGGCGGAGGCCGAACAGGCCCGCGCGGATGCGCTGCAGGCGCGCGCCGAGGCCGAGGCCCGGATCGGCGGCCTGGCGACGGAAGCAGCCGCCCTGGCCGAACGCAACGCGGCTCTCATCGAGGAAGACCGGCAGAAGCTTGAAGACTTTACCCGGCTGGGCCTGAGCGAAATCGACCAGGAAGCCGAACAGCGCCGCCAGGCGGAGGTGCTGGCGGCCAAACGCCAGGTCCGCGCCGAACTCGTCGAACAGGCAGTCCAACAGTTGCTGGAGCGCTACGCCGCCGAAGCCACTCCGGAACGCGTGACGCGGCTTACCCGTCAATTCGCGGCCGAGCTGGAGAAACGGGCATGAAGAACCATCTGCTTGCCGAACGCTATGCCCGGGCCTTGTGCGAATCGCTTGACACCGGCGAACTCGAGCAAGCCGCGGCGGCCCTGACGGACGTCGCCGGCGTCTTTGCGTCCGAACACGATCTGCGCAGTGCCCTTTCGAACCCGTCGTTGGCCATTGATCGCCGCCGTCAGGTGCTCGAACAGGTCCTCGCAAGGATGGACATTCCCGCGAAGGTCGCGGGGTTGCTTCAGGTCATGCTCCGGCGCGGTCGCATCGCGCTGCTCCCGGACGTTGCGCACTGTTTCGAACAGCAGATGGACCGGCGTCTCGGCCGGGCGGGCGCCGTTGCGGTCACCGCCCTGACGCTGCCGGACGAGGCGCGGACCGTCCTTCGGGACAGTCTGGCGCGTTTCTCGGGAAAGGACGTCCGGCTGACCTTCGAGGTCGACCCGGCCATTGTTGGCGGGGTTGTCGTGCGGCTGGAAGGGCTGCTGCTGGACGGCAGCATGCGGACCCGGCTCCGGCGGCTCGCACAGTCGCTGCTCAGCGGGGATATTGAGGTCGGCCAGGCCTAGACAAGACGAAAAGCTCTAACGCGGAGATACAGGCGAATGAAGATCCAAGCGACCGAGATCACCGAAATCATCAAACAGCAGATCGCCGATTATGAATCGACGGTGGACATTGCCGAGGTCGGCACGGTGATCCAGGCGGGCGACGGCATCGCGCGCGTGTTTGGCCTCGAAAAGGTGCAGGCCGGCGAGATGCTCGAGTTTCCGCACGACGTGCGTGGCATCGCCCTGAACCTTGAAGAAGACAACGTCGGCACCGTGCTGTTCGGCGAGTACGAGAAGATCAAGGAAGGCGACGTGGTGCGCCGGACGGGGCGTGTGGCATCGGTGCCCGTGGGCGACGCCCTGATTGGGCGCGTGGTCAATGCGCTGGGCGACCCGGTTGACGGCCGGGGACCCATTGACGCCTCGGACTACAACCCGGTCGAGCGCATTGCCCCGGGCATCGTCGGCCGTCAGCCCGTGCACGAACCCCTCCAGACGGGTCTCAAGGCCATCGACGCGATGACGCCCATCGGGCGCGGCCAGCGCGAGCTGATTATCGGCGACCGCCAGACCGGCAAGACGGCCGTCGCCATCGACACCATCATCAACCAGCGCGGCAAGGATGTCATCTGCATCTACGTCGCCATCGGCCAGAAACGGTCAACGGTTGCCCGCGTCGTGGATACCCTCAAGGAACACGGCGCCATGGACTACAGCATCGTCGTGTCCGCCTCGGCTTCCGAGACGGCGCCGCTGCAGTATCTTGCGCCGTTCTCGGGCTGCGCGATGGGCGAGTACTTCCGCGACAAGGGGCGGCACGTCCTGATCGTCTTTGATGACCTGTCCAAGCAGGCCCAGGCCTACCGCCAGGTCTCGCTGCTGCTGCGCCGTCCGCCGGGCCGCGAGGCCTACCCGGGCGACGTGTTCTACCTGCACTCGCGCCTGCTCGAGCGCGCCGCGAAGCTCAGCGACGAACTCGGCGGCGGCAGCATGACGGCGCTGCCCATTATCGAAACGCAGGCTGGCGACGTTTCGGCGTACATTCCGACCAACGTGATCTCGATCACCGACGGCCAGATCTATCTCGAGACCAATCTGTTCTACTCGGGCGTCCGCCCCGCCATGAACGTGGGCATCAGCGTGTCCCGCGTGGGCGGGTCGGCTCAGAAAAAGGCCATGAAACAGGTCGCCGGTACGCTGCGCCTCGAACTGGCCCAGTACCGCGAACTCGAGGCCTTCGCCCAGTTCGGCAGCGACCTCGACAAGGCGACCCAGGCGCAATTGCACCGCGGCGAACGGCTGGTCGAGATGCTCAAACAGCCCCAGTACTCGCCGTTGCCGGTCGAGAAACAGATCCTGATCGTGTACGCGGCCACCAAGGGTTACCTGGACCCGATCCCCCTCGGCGCCGTCCGCCGTTTCGAGCAGGAGCTCTACGAGTTCTTCGACGGCCAGCGCGCGGAGGTGGTCCGTGAACTGGAGACCAAGGGAGCGCTCGATGACGAGCTGCGCGCGAAGATCGACGCGGCGCTCAAGGAATTCAGCGACCATTTCGCGGCGCAGGAAGCCGCGGGCGTGGGCGCATAGCCCGAAGGGCATACGGATAGAGGACCATGGCCAACCAACGCGACATCAAGCGGCGCATCGACAGCGTCCGCAGCACCCAGAAGATCACGCGCGCCATGAAAATGGTGGCAGCGGCCAAGCTGCGGCGTGCCCAGGAGACGATTGTTAAGACGCGTCCCTACGCGTTTCGCATGCGCGACCTGGTCAACAGCCTGGCCTTGCGCGCCAGTGCCAGCGCCCACCCGCTCCTGCGGGCCGCCAACGGCACGGGGACCGTCGATCTCGTGGTGGTCACCTCGGACCGCGGCCTGTGCGGCGGCTTCAACAGCAGCGTGGTCCAGGAGACGATGCGCCTGCTGAACGGGCAGTTCAAGGGGCGCGACGTGCAGCTTGTCGTCGTGGGGCGCAAGGGCATCGACATGCTCAAGCGGCGGCCCTGCACGCTGCGCAAGACCTTGCGCAACATCGGCGAGCGGCCCCTACTGCGGACCGCGCAGGACATCATCCACGACGAGGCGGCGCGCTTTGCCTCGGGCGAGGCATCCGAGGTGTACTGCCTCTACAACGAGTTCAAATCGGCGATCTCCCAGCGCGTCACGCTCGAGCGGCTGCTGCCGTTTGAACCCAGCGAGGATCGCGGCGTGCTGGTCATGGATTATCTGTATGAACCGTCGATCGAGCCGGTGTTCGAGGCGCTGCTGACCCAGCACCTCGACGTGCAGATGCACCGCGTGCTGGCGGAATCGTCGGCCAGCGAACACGGCGCGCGGATGACCGCCATGGAATCCGCGACCGACAACGCGGGCGACGTTATCAATACCCTTACCCTGCAGTACAACCGTGTGCGCCAGAGCGCCATCACGACCGAATTGATCGAGGTGGTGAGCGGCGCCGCAGCCCTATAAGACGGAGGATGGCATGAACGTCGGGAAAGTTTCCCAAATTATCGGACCGGTGGTGGACGTGAAGTTTGAGCCGGGATCGCTGCCGCCCATCTACAACGCGCTCGAGATCGCCCGCGAAGGCGGCCAGAAGCTCGTGCTCGAGGTCGCCCAACACCTGGGCGAAAGCACGGTGCGCGCCGTGGCCATGGACGCGACGGACGGACTGGTGCGCGGCGCCGAAGTGCGCGATACCGGCACCTACATCACCACCCCCGTCGGCAAGGAAATTCTCGGCCGCATCCTCAACGTCATTGGCGAGCCCGTCGACCAGCGCGGCCCGATCAGTACCGCCGCGCCCCGCTGGCCCATTCACCGCCCGGCCCCGGCGTTCGAGGATCTCGACACCTCCTCCCAGACCTTCGAGACCGGCATCAAGGTGATCGACCTCCTGGCCCCGTACCCCCGCGGCGGCAAGGTTGGCCTGTTCGGCGGCGCGGGCGTGGGCAAGACGGTGCTCATCATGGAGCTGATCCACAACGTGGCCACCAAGCACGGCGGCTACTCGGTGTTCGCGGGCGTCGGTGAACGCACCCGCGAAGGCAACGATCTGTGGCTCGAGATGAAGGAATCGGGCGTTATCGACAAGGCCGCCCTGATCTACGGCCAGATGACCGAGCCGCCTGGAGCGCGCGCCCGGGTCGGCCTGACCGGCCTGACCGCGGCGGAATACTTCCGCGACGAGGAAGGCCAGGACGTGCTGCTCTTCATCGACAACATTTTCCGTTTCACGCAGGCGGGCTCCGAAATGTCCGCGCTGCTGGGCCGCATGCCGAGCGCGGTGGGCTACCAGCCGACGCTGGCCACCGAGATGGGCGAGTTGCAGGAACGCATCACCACGACCAAGCGCGGGTCCATCACCTCCGTGCAGGCCGTGTACGTGCCCGCGGACGACTTGACCGACCCCGCGCCCGCAACGACCTTCGCCCACCTCGACGCGACCACGGTGCTGTCGCGCCAAATCGTCGAGCTGGGCATCTACCCGGCGGTCGATCCGCTCGATTCCACAAGCCGTATTCTGGATCCGCGCATCGTCGGCGAGGAGCACTACCGCGTCGCCCGCGAGGTTCAGGAAATCCTCCAGCGCTACAAGGACCTGCAGGACATCATCGCGATCCTCGGCATGGACGAGCTGTCCGAAGAAGACAAGCTCACCGTGAACCGGGCGCGCAAGATTCAGCGCTTCCTGTCCCAGCCCAACTTCGTGGCCGAGCAGTTCACGGGCATGGCGGGCAAGTACGTTTCGGTGGAAGACACCGTGCGCAGCTTCGCCGAGATCCTGGCGGGCGAGCACGACGACCTGCCCGAGGCGGCCTTCCTGTATTGCGGTGCGATCGAAGACGCCGTCGAGAAGGGCAAGAAGCTGAAGGGAGAGGCCTAGGTGAACGGCACCATGCTGCACGTCGAGCTGACGGCCCCCGAGCGGAGCCTGCAGCGCCTGGATGCCGAGGAAGTGATACTTCCCGGCACCGCGGGCATCATGGCCATACGCCCCGAGCATACGGCGCTCCTGACCACGCTCGCGCCCGGGGTGGTCGTGGTGCGCGGCCCGCACGGCAAGGCGCACTTCTTCGCGGTCAGCGGCGGGTTCGCCGAAGTCCGCGACGACACGGTCACGGTCCTGGCGCAGACCATCGAGCGCCCCGAAGACATCGATGTGACGCGTGCCCAGGCGGCACGCGACCGGGCCTCGGAGCGGCTGAACGCGCGCGCGGGGTCCGATATCGACGTGGCACGTGCCCAGGCGGCCCTGGCACGCGCGATGGCCCGGTTACAGGCCACCGCGCGAGAGGTGTACTAGCGCCCCCCAGACTTTTCTGGTCCACACGGTCTTTTCCGTGACAACGCGATGGCGGTCGCGCACTGACGCAGCCGACACGAAGGCACGTTCAATCGAAGGCACGCTGAAAGACCTGAGGGTCCTGGTAGTGGACACCGATCCCGAGGCAGCGGGACACGTCGAAGTAGCGCTTCGGCCCGGCTGCGACCGCGTGGATCTGCGTCGGAGCCCCCGCGAGGCCCTCGACGCCTTGCGGGACGAGGCGTATGACCTGGTGTTGTGCGACGTGACCGCCGCGCAGGATGAAGACTTCTATCTGCCGCGAATCACCCGGCGCAATC
The DNA here is from genome assembly GCA_052033955.1 of Candidatus Hydrogenedentota bacterium. Taxonomy (GTDB): domain Bacteria; phylum Hydrogenedentota; class Hydrogenedentia; order Hydrogenedentales; family SLHB01; genus JBPOJD01. The sequence continues at coordinate 109,160 of JBPOJD010000030.1, read as the reverse complement.
ATCCGGGCGTCGCCCTGATTCTGACCACCACCAACGAGGAAGGCTATCCCTTCGCCGAGGCCTTGGCGGCCGGTGTCGACGGCCACCTGTCCAAGCCCCTCACTTCGGACAAACTCGCGCTGTTCTTCGAGCACCGCTACTGGCAGGCCCTCGGTCGCGAGGACTGGTGGACGGTGCGGTATGCAGCGGCAGAATAGGGCCGCTCGACCCGGACAGCATCGCCCCTACTGATCGCGGGGCCCCTCGGCCTCTTCATGCAGCACCTGGAGCACCGCGGCAAAGCGATCGGCATTGGCCGGGTCGGCTTCCACCAGCGCCTCGTGCGCCCGCAACAGGAGCTTGCCCATCTCGCGTCCCGCGGGCGCGGGCGAATCGACGTGGCGCATCTCCTTCGGCAATGACAACGCGTCCGGCCGGAAATGCATCAATACCGTGGTGAGCCCAAGCTCGCTCATCTCCCGAAGGATGGCTTTCGGGACGTTCTGAATCTCGAGGCGGCACTCGGGCCGCGCGTCAAAACTCACCGCCAGCGTATGCAGCGCGCCCAGAAAGGTGCTGTCGAGATGACGGCACCGGCTGAAATCCAGCACCACGCTGCGTTCATGCCCGGCACAGGCCTCCTTGCACAGATCCAGCAGCCGCTGGCTCTCCTTCCACGTCCCCGCGCCGAGTACGCTGATGAACAGCCGCCCGCCCCCGTGCGCCGCCAGAATGTCGACCGCCGCCTCCCCGGGCACCGGCTCGCCTACGTCCTCGCAGATCGGCTCCGGCGCCCGGAACGGGACGCGCTGCGGCTGCGCGCCCAGCGCCAGAATGGTCAGATCGTCGTCATACGGGCCGTCCCGGCCGCAGAATTCCCGCAGGGCATCGACAACCGCCTTCGTCAGCGCTTCGGGCGCGGGATCCGTCTCGGCGGCCACATTGCGCAGCCGCCGCGCGCCAAAGAAGCTCCCTTGCCCGTTGCGCGCATCCAGCACGCCGTCGGTATAGAGCAGAAGCGCGTCGCCGTCGTCGAGCCGGACCGTCGCTGACGTGTACGCGACGTTCGGATTGATGCCGAGCGCCGGCGCCGGGATATGCAGCGCCTCGAGTTCTCCCGCGGCGCGCCGCACCAGGAGAGGCGGATGCCCGGCCGTCGCGTACTCGACCTCGTAGTTCCGGGTATCCACGACCAGGTACACGAGCGAAACAAACATGTCCGCCCCGAGCGCCTCCTCCTGGAGGACGCGGTTCAGGTTGCAGAGGACCGCGCCGGGACGATCGAGGCAGGCCGTCCCGCCGTTGTGGGCGGGCCGGATGACGTGGTTCAGGAAGACCGTGACCATGGCCGAGCTGACCCCATGGCCCGTGGTATCGGCGATGTACGCCGCGAAGCGGTGATGGTCGATGGGGAAGAAATCGTACAGGTCGCCCCCGACCTTGCCCGCGGGCAGATAGACCGCCGACGCCGAGACGCGCTCGGGAAAGGGTACCCGCCGGGGGAGCATGGCCTGCTGGATACGCATCGCCCGGCGCAGGTCGGCCTGGCTGTAGCGCGCATGCGCCTGAAGTATGCTGTGGGCGAGTTCCAGTTGTCCCAGACGGCTCGCCAGCTCGCTGTTCTTGCGCTGCAGCTCATCCAGAAGCCGCTGGTGGCTCTGCATGAGCCGCCGGTGGCCGAGGGCGCGCTCGACGTGCTGCACGAAGACCGCATAATCCGTGACCGGCTTCGAAATGAAGTCGAAGGCGCCCCGCCGCACCGCATTGATTGCGTCATCGAGGTCCTGCGAGCCCGACAGCACCACCGGAACGACCCCCGGCGTGGTCTGTTCGATCCACTCAAGCAGGGCGAAACCGTCCATGCCCGGCATCCACAGATCCACGATGGCCACGTCAAACTCCTGGGCCTGCAGGAGCCGCTGACCGTCCACGCCATTGCAGGCAGTCTCCGCGGCAATCCCCTCCCGGGCCAACATGGCGCGCAGCACCTCACACTGGGCGCGGTCATCATCGACGATGAGTATCCTGGCACGCATGATACCCTTAGCCTACCCCACGCAGGGCATCCGGGTCCATCGGCACGTTGCGGCCCGCCCGTGGGGCAATCCACCCGCCGCGCCCCGCTACGGGCGCACGGGCCGCACCTCGGTCTCCCACGGCGTACGGTCGGTGTCGATAAGCACAAAATTGCCCGGATGCCCCGCGGCATCCACCGCGCCCGCGCCGACGAACAGCGTGCCGTCTACCCAGCGGAAAAAAGGTTGCGGGCCGCCGACGATGACGATCTGCGCCTGGGAGAGTTCGCGCTGACGGCGAAAGACCTCGTCGCCCGTGTCCGGCCCGAGCGTCACGGCGGCGCTGGTCAAGGTGCCGTGACATATCGCGAAGGTAATGCCTTCGAGGGTGAAGGTCCGCGTGCGCGGCAACCCGCGAAGAAACTCGACCGCATCGCTGCTCAGGGCGTTGTAGGCCGCGCCGATGGCGTCGTACAGCCCGGCGTCCAGCCGATTGGCCAGGCTGGCATTTTTTCGCTGGTACCGCACGGTGAGGCGATCCTGCTCGCCTTGCACGGCGAGTATGCCGCGCGCGCGCACACGGTCCACCACGGCCTGCGGGGCATGGCCGCCCGCGGCCAGGTTTCCGGTGCAGCAGACGGTCTCGATGCCGCAGTCGTCGATCTCGCGCAAGGCGGCCGACAGGGCCTCGAAATTGCCGTTGAGTGCTCCCAGAGCGGCCAGAATCATGCGGGGTTCCTTCCTTTCACTGCCGGAACGCGGCGTGCCGGGCCCCACTTTAGCAGCCCGGCGCGGCGGCGGCAAGCACTGCCGGGCCCGGCGTTCGGGCGCGCATCGTCGCTTACAGAGCAGGTTTTCGGCGGTCACCTTTCGAATGGCCCGATAAAAAGGGCTTGACAAATGCTCCGCTATCCGTTATGCATTGAATACGCAATGTTCAGGGTATGCGCGATGAAGCCCATCGCCCCTGTTCATGGGCCTTTTCGAAGGCAGTGCCCGGAGCACTGTCGTGGGGATAAGGATTGGTACATTAGGGGACTCTAGGGGTCACCAGGAAGGAGAACCACCATGGCATCTACCACCAAACCGTTGACGAAGGCGCAGATTGTGGCCGCGATCGCCGAGAAGACCGGCCTGTCGAAGAAGCAGATTGGCGACGTCTTCGCCGCGCAGGCCGATCTCGCGTACAAGGAAGCCAAGAAGGGTTTCACGATTCCCGGCGTCGGCAAGCTGGTTGTCGTGAACCGCAAGGCGCGCAAGGGCGTGAATCCCGCCACCGGCGAGTCCATCAAGATCCCGGCCAAGAAGGTGCTCAAGTTCCGCATCGCCAAGGCCGCGAAAGACGCCATCACCCCCGCCGCGAAGAAGTAATACCGCCTGTTTATTGCGGATATCGGCCGGCAGCGCCCGCGTTGCCGGCCGATGCGTATTTCTACGGGCCGCACGGCTGCCGCGGGTTGACACCCCGGAAAGGCGCTGCTAGAATCCCACAGGTCAACCCTATGACACACCCAAGCACGACTTCACAGCACCTTGGCCGCGGCCGCGGCCGGGTGCTTTTCCATGAAAGGGCTGTCTGAACGTGGAAACTCGCCCCGTTGAATCCACCGTGCTGATGGATGCCCAAGCGATGGAAGACGCCCTGCGCCGCATGGCCCAGCAAATCGCCAACGCCAACCCGGACATCGCCAACACCGTCCTGCTCGGCATCCTCAGCCGCGGCCGCCCGATTGCCGACCGCCTCGCCGCGCTGATCAGCGCGATGACCGGCGTCGCACCACGGGTCGGCTCCCTCGCCACGACCCTTTACCGTGACGACATCCGCGCGGGCCGGCGCATCAAGTTCGGCCCGGGGGAAACCCACTTCGATTTCAGCGTCGACGACGTCACCGTGGTGCTGGTGGACGATGTCATCAGTGCCGGGCGCACGATCCGCGCGGCGCTGGATGAGGTCATGGACTACGGGCGTCCCCGGCGCATCCAGTTGGCATGCCTGGTGGACCGCGGACTGCGGGAACTGCCCATCCAGCCTGATTACCTCGGCTGGCAGATGGGGTCGCAGCCGCACGAACACGTGCGCGTCCGCGTAAAGGAAGTGGATGACGAGGATTGTGTGCTGTTGGAGCGATGGCCGGCGGGCGGGCCCCAAGGCGCCGCATCACCTGATGGAGAGAAATGAGTCCGGATGGAAGACGCGGCAGGCATGATCTGGCAGCGGAAGGACCTGATTGACATCGAGTCGCTTTCGCGGCAGGAAATCGAGACGGTATTGGACACGGCCCCGCAGTTTCTGGCGGTGTCCAAGCGCGAGAGCGGCATCAAGAAGGTGCCGTTGCTGCAGGGACGGCTCGTCGTCAACCTCTTCTTCGAACCCTCGACCCGTACCCGCACCTCGTTCGAGCTGGCGGCCAAGCGGCTGAGCGCGGACACGATGAGCATCGCCACGTCCGCGTCCAGCGTCGTCAAGGGGGAGTCGCTGCACGACACGCTCGCCAACATCGAGGCCATGCACTCGGACATCGTGGTCATTCGCCACGCCTACGCGGGCGCGGCCCAGATTCTGAGCGAACGCCACCCCTCGCACATCATCAACGCGGGCGACGGCCGCCACGCCCATCCCACCCAGGCCCTGCTGGACGCGTTCACCATCCGCCGGCACATCCGACAGCTCCGTCAGGACGACCGTGCGGGGCTGGATGGCCTGCGGGTGGCCATCATCGGCGACATTACGCACAGCCGCGTGGCCCGGAGCAACATCTGGTGCCTGCAGAAGCTCGGCGCGCGCGTAATCCTGTGCGGGCCGCGCACCCTGATTCCGCCGCGCATCGAGGAGACCGGCGCGGAGGTGACCACGGACCTTCAGGAGGCCCTGGACGGCGCGGATGTGGTCTATGCGCTGCGCATCCAGCTCGAGCGCCAGCGGAACTGCCTGTTCCCGAGCCTGCGCGAGTATATCCGCCTGTACCGCATCGACAGCGAGAGCATCAACGCAGCGCCCAAACACGCGCTGATCATGCACCCGGGCCCGATTAACCGGGATATCGAGCTCGCCTCGGAAATTGCGGACGGCCCCCGGAGCGTTATCCTCGAACAAGTCACCAATGGGGTGGCCGTGCGCATGGCGATCATGTACCTGCTCGCCAACAGCGCGGCCGGCAAGGAGTCTACATGAGTCTGGCGATTATCAACGGCCACGTCATCGACCCGGCATCGGGAAGGTCCGAGCGGACCGACCTTCTTATCGAAGGCGACAGCATCCGGGGAACCGGCGCCGGGCTCCGGGCGGATCAGATTATCGATGCCGCCGGGTGCGTCGTGTGCCCGGGTCTGGTCGATGTGCATGTGCATTTCCGCGAGCCGGGCCTCGAGTCCAAGGAGACCATCGCGACCGGCAGCCGCGCCGCGGCCCGAGGCGGGTTCACCTCGGTCATCACCATGCCGAATACCCGTCCGGCCATCGACAACGCGGGCATGGTCGAGTTCTGCCAGCGGCAGGCCCGCGCCACGGCCGAAATCAAGGTGTGGCCCGCCGCCGCCGCCACCAAGGGCCGCGAAGGCGCCGAAATGACCGAAATGGCCGAATTGAAGGCCGCCGGCGCCGTCTGCGTGACCGATGACGGCAGCGACATTGCCAGCAGCTGGGTCGTGCGGCGTGTGCTCGAGTACGCCAACATGTGCGGGCTCGTCTATGCCGCCCACTGCGAGGACGCGACCCTGGCGCCCGACGGCGTCATGAACGAGGGCTACATCTCGACGAAGTTGGGCCTTCCGGGCATTCCAAAAGCGACCGAAGAGATCATGATCGACCGCAACGTCCGTCTGGCCGAGTTGACGGGCGCGCGAATCCACATCCAGCACGTGAGCTCGGCGGGCGGCGTCGACATCATCCGGCGGGCCAAGGCCCGCGGCGTCGCGGTCACGTGCGAGACCGCGCCCCACTACTGGATGCTCACGGATGAAGCGGTGGCGACCTTCAGCACGAACGCCAAGATGAACCCGCCGCTGCGCGAGGACGTGGACGTCGCCGCGCTGCGCGCCGCCCTGGCGGACGGCACGATCGACTGCATCGCCACCGACCACGCGCCGCATACGCCGACCGAGAAGGACGTCGAGTTTGCGCTGGCGCCCTTCGGCATCGTCGGCTTGGAGACGTCCTTGGCCCTCGTGCTGACGGGGCTCGTCGAGCCGGGCATCCTGTCACTCGAGCGCGCCCTCGCGCTGATGACCTCGGCGCCCGCCGCCATCTTCGATCTGCCCGCCGGCACCCTCGCGGAGGGTACCGCAGCCGACGTGACCGTGTTCGATCCGCGCCGTGAATGGACCGTGGACCCGGCGTACTTCGCCACCAAGGGCCGCAACACCCCCTTCACCGGGAAGACGTTGCGCGGGGTGGTGACCCACACCATCTGCAACGGACGCGTGGTGTACAGCCATGCCGCCCAAGGATCCCCAACACCATGAAAACCTTTCCAGCGCAACCGGTACTGCAAACGGCCCGCCTGACCCTGCGTCCGATGACCGCAGGCGACGCCGAGGCCGTGCGGCGGCTGGCTGGTGACCCCGATGTCGCGGCCAGTGCCTTGAACATTCCCTACCCCTTCGAGCCGGAGATGGCCGAGGAATGGATTGGGCGTCAGGCCCAGGCCTACCAGGACGCGCGCGAGGTTACCTTCGCCATCATCCGGCGCGCGGACGACGAGTTTGTGGGCGCGATTGGCCTGGACGTGCGGGCCGAGCACGACCGGGCCGAACTCGGATACTGGATTGGCCAACCCTTCTGGGGCCGGGGCTATGCCTCCGAGGCGGCCTACGCCGTGGTGCAGTTCGCGTTCGATGACCTCGAACTCAACCGCATCTACGCGAACCATTTTGCCGACAACCCGGCTTCTGGACGGGTGCTGGAGAAGATCGGCATGGCCAAGGAAGGCTGTCAGCGCCAGCACGTGCTGTGGTGGGGCGAGTACCGCGATCTCGTGTGCTACGGCATCACCCGCGAGCGCTTCAGCCGCTGAACATTGCCTTTTCCCGTAGAAATGGCGTAAAATCGCGCGGACCGGGGCCTATCCCCGGTCTTCGCATGTTGTCGAGGCGCAACCATTCCACGGAGCACGCAGTGAAGGCTATTCTTGCACTCGAAGACGGACACGTATTCGAAGGCCGCGCCGTCGGCGCCGAGGGGGAAGCCGCCGGCGAACTCGTCTTCAACACGAGCATGACCGGCTATCAGGAGATCCTCACCGATCCCTCCTATGCGGGCCAGATCGTCACCATGACCTATCCCCACATCGGTAACTACGGCGTGAACGACGAGGACGTCGAGTCGCGCCGGCCGTTTCTGCGGGGTTTCGTCATGCGCGAGTGCTGCTTCCAGCCGAGCAACTGGCGCGCCACCCAGAGCCTGCCCGACTACCTGCGCGCGCACCAGGTCGTCACCATCGACGGCGTCGATACGCGGAAGATTACCCGGCTGTTGCGCATCAAGGGCGCGCTCAAGGCCGTCATCAGCACAACCGATCTCGACCATGCCAGTCTGGTCCAGAAGGCGATTGACGCGCCGGACATGGTCGGCAGCGACTACGTGCGCGCGGTGACCGTGGACGCCCCCTACCAGTGGAACACCGAAGGCGCGCACCATGTCGTCGCGATCGACTACGGCATCAAGTACAACATCCTGCGGCTGCTGGCCGAAGCGGGCTGCCGCGTCACGGTGGTGCCAGCCACCATGTCCGCGGAAGACATCCTGGCGCTCGATCCCGACGGCGTCTTTCTCTCGAACGGCCCGGGCGATCCCGGGGCGCTGCCCTATGTATATCCGACCGTTCGGGCGATTCTCGGCGAGCGTCCGGTCTTCGGCATCTGCCTGGGTCACCAGATCCTCGCGCATGCCCTCGGCGGCACGACCTACAAGCTGAAATTCGGTCACCACGGCGGCAACCAGCCGGTAATGAGCCAGCACACCGGTCAGGTCGAGATCAGCGCCCAGAATCACGGGTTTGCCGTCGATCCCGCGTCGCTCGACCCCGGCGCCGTGCGCGTGACCCACTTCAATCTGAACGACCAAAGCGTTGAAGGGCTCGAGCACCTCACGATGCCCATCTTCAGCGTTCAGTACCACCCCGAGGCCTCGCCGGGGCCGCACGACAGCCGCTACCTGTTCGCACGCTTCATCGAGAGCATCGAGAACTGGAAGGCCCGCAAGGCGGCATCCTGAGCCCCTCGCGGTCTCTCAAGGCTGGACAGTCACGAGCGGCCGCACGGCCTCGAGCTTCTTTTCGCCGATTCCCGACACCTGGAGCAGGTCATCCACCGACCGAAACGGCGTGCGTGCCCGGTGGGCCGCAATGCGCGCCGCCAAGGCTGGACCAATCCCCGGAAGGGTCTGCAAGGATTCGATCGCGGCACGGTTGAGGTCGACAGGGCCCTCGGAGACGGTCGCCGCTCCTCCTGATACAGTCTGGGCTGGGGGCGGCGCACCTTGGGGGGCCGCAGCCGCGAGGTGTGAGCCCGAGATGGTGTAGGCGGGGATGTTCAGTTCCGTGGCGGTGGGTGACCGCCGCAGAACCATGGCCCCGCCGTCCATGCGCGCCACGGGTTTGTACGGCACATTGAGGGTGGTTCCATCCACCAGGACCGCCGCCCGGTTCAGATCACTCAGGTCCGCCGCATCCGTCGGCCCGTTGGCCATGTCCAGCAGGTCCTGCACACGGGCCTCGGGCAGCATCCGGTACACGCCGGGGACATGCACGGCGCCCTCGACGGCGACCACGACGGGCGCGGGCGGCGGCTGCTGCCCGGGCGCGGGGGGTGCTTGGGGTGCGGGTTCGCTGCGGGCGGGTTGAGGCGGCGCTTCCCGGAGCGCCACCGTTGCAGGCGGCGGGATGGAGACAGCCTGCGGTTCCGGGGCGGCCGCCGCGCGCAGGCCGTGTACGTAAAGGGCGGCCGCACCAATGCACACGGATGCCGCCAATGCGACCAGCACAGCCTGTTCTTTGCGCGTAAGCAGTCGACTCAGCACGGTGTCCCCACTTCCCCTGATGCGCCTGCGCGCCACACCTTGCGGCGGCCCGCACCGGGCCGTGTGACAAGTCTAGCAAAGGAAGGACGCCCCCGACAAGACGTTGCCGTCAACCGCCAGTGGGGCGTCAGGTCGGTGTCGAGCGGAACAGGGCGAGGCCCGTGACCAGGAACAGGACATTCGCCAACCACGCAGCCATGAACGGCGGCAGCTTGCCAAGGTAGCCCAGGCCCATCCCGGCCGAATAGAGCATCAGATAGAGCATGGCAACGGCAATGCTCAGACCGAAGCCCACCGCGATGCCGCCGCGGCGCAGTCGCAGCGCAAAGGGAATGGCGAGCCAGATCATCACGAAGGCCAGCGCCGGGCGGCTGAATTTCGCGTAGAAATCCACCCAATGACGCTGCACCGGCATCCGGTGCAGGGTGGCTTGGCCGATCTCCGCGGCCAACTGGCGCGCGGTCTTGGCGTCCGCAGGGGTCTCGAGCGCAAACAGCTCGGCGGGCGTTTCCGTGAAGGGCGCGGGGCGTTGCGTAATGCGCTGGTCGTCGACGATGGTATCGACATCCGCGCCGAAGACCAGCCAGCGGCCGTCCTCGAGTATCCATTCGCGCCGCGCGTCGTCCCAGTAGATGCGATTGGCCCGGATCTGCTCGACCTGGCCCGGTCCAATCGCGTCGAGAAAGACCCCCTCGCCCGTCAGCGCTATACGGTTGAACTTCAGCACATGACACGACCAGCTATCCGACAGATGCGCCCAGCTCACGCCCCGGCGTTCGCTCTCGGGGTTCTTCGAGAAGTAGCGGCTGTCAATGGACAGGGCCGTCGCCGTGGCGCGTGCGCCGAAGGTCTCGTTCATCGCAGCCAGTCCCACCGCCAGTGCCAGCGACACGGCGAGCGGCATGCGCACCAGACGCCACAGGCTGATGCCGCCTGCCAGCGCGGCGGTGACTTCCTGATTCTGGGCGGCCGCGCCCAGCACGAGCAGACCGGAGACGAGCACGGCCAGCGGCGCCATCTGCATGAGAATCCACGGCAGATACGCCGCGTAATAGCGGATCACGACCCCCGCCGGTACATCGTAGCTCATGATGTCGGCCCGGCGGGCGGTCAGCAGGTCGATGAGCACGAACAGCGCCAGCAACGCCACGATGGTCTTCATCAAGGCACTCAGGAAGCGGCGGCCGATGTACCGGTCGAGCAGCGTCATACGCGGTCCAACCGCCACAGCAACCACGCCCCCGCCGCGCCCAGAAGGAGATTGGGGGCCATGCCACGGGCGATGGTTTCGGCCAGCGAGCCCAGCGAGCGCGGCTGCAGCATCATCCAGAGCACGTAATACACCAGAAACACCCCCAGCCCTGCGCTGAACGTGAACGACCGGCCGCCGCTGCGTGCCCGCGCGCCCAGCGGCGCGGCGATGCATCCCACCGCCAAACAGGCCAGCGACAGCGCCAGCCGGTCGCTGATCTCCTGGCGCACGCGCCGAAGGTGGTCGCGATCGCGCATGGTGCCGCCGGCCGCCGTCTTCTGGGTGAACTCCTTTTCCGCGGCCAGCAGCCGTTCCAGGGGGGCCGCCCACCATGCATTCGGAGACGCGCCCCCGCTGAATCGCGGCAGAGACAGCACCTGACTCGTAAAGGTGATCCGGCCGATGCGGCCGCCGTCCTGGGGCAGGATGACGTGGCCGTTGTACATCCGCAGGGCATTGCCGTCTTCGGTGGCAATGACCTCGGCTTCCTCGGCGTAGTAGATGGTCGCACGGCCGCCCGATTCGGGCGTCAGAATCTTGAGTCCCTGAAGGCGTCCGCTCTCAGGATCTTTCCCCATGTGGTACACGCGCCAGCCCCGGAAGTCGTGCATGACGCCCGGCGTCAGCGCCTCGACGGTCACCCGCAGCGGCAGCCGCGTGAAGAGCATGTCCTGGACGCGGTGCAGCGCCCACGGCTGCACCCGGTCCTGCACCACGAAACAAAAGGCGCTCAGCGCCAGGCCCAGCACGAGCACCGGGGCCACCGTCCGCCGCAGGGACACCCCGGCGGTGGTCATGGCCACGAGTTCGTTCTGGTGCGAGAGCCGCCCGAAAGCCATCAGGATGCCAAACATGAACGTTACCGGCACGACATAGGCCACCAGGGCCGGCACAAACAGCAGGCCCAGTTGCACCAGATCGCCGGCGGTAATGTACTCGAGCGGCAGTTCCGCCGTGCGTTCCCGAAGCTCGTTGGCGATACCCACAAAGGTGATCACGGCCAGCGCCAGCAGAGACGGCACGAAGGTCTGCCGCAACAGATATCGGTCCAAGAGTTTCAAGAAGGGCCTTCCACGTTGCACCAAGGCCGTCATTATAGCGAAGCCTCGTGCCACCCGCCACCGCTCCGGCGGGCCTCCGAGGAAACAAAAAAAGAGCGCTATGACGGCAGTCATAGCGCACTCGCAGAGGGTACCATTGGATCCGCGCGTACACGTTGGCGGCGGGATTGTCCGCCACGCACGTCTCCAATTTCAAAAATCGACATCCGTGTCGCCCGCCTCGACCTCCGTGTCTCAGCCTTGCACTCAAGGTATCGGCAGGGCGCATCGAAACTTTAGCCAACGTGGCGCGCGGACAGGAATAACGCGAATAATCCGCAAGCTTGTCGTGTTGACTCACGGGAGATCGAACCGGCTACAAGGAGACACCCCTAGTATGCATCGCATCCGTCGCGTGGCCGTGTTGGGTTCGGGGGTCATGGGAAGCGCGATCGCGGCCCACCTCGCCAACTGCGGCTTTCGGTGCCTCATGCTCGACATGGTGGCCGAAAACTTGCCCGAAGAAAAGCGCAACGACCCCGCCGAGCGCAGCCGGATCGCAAACACGGCCCGGCAGGCCCTGCTCAAGGCCCGGCCCGCGCCCCTCTACACCGCGGATGCGCTGCGTCTCATCGAGACCGGCAACTTCGAGGACGACCTGCCGCGCATCGCCGAGTGCGACTGGATTATCGAGGCCGTGCGCGAGGATCCCGAGATTAAACGCGGCCTTCTGGCCGAAGTCGCCCGCCACCGGCGTCCCGGCACGGTGGTCAGCACCAATACCAGCGGCGTGTCGCTTGCGGCCTTGGCCGAGGTCATGGACGAGGACATGGCCCAGCATTTCCTCGGCACGCATTTCTTCAATCCGCCGCGCTACCTTAAGCTGCTCGAGATCATCCCCGGCCCCGCCACGCGGCCCGAGGTGATCGCGGCCATGGCCGAACTCGGCGAGACGGCGCTGGGGAAAGGCGTGGTGTTCGCCAAGGACACCCCGAACTTCATCGCCAATCGCATCCTCACGTTCCACTTCCAGTACATCATGCACGCGATGAAGGAGGACGGCCTCAATGTGGCCGAGGTCGACCTCGTGACCGGGCCGCTGATGGGCCACGCCTCGTCGGCGACCTTCCGTACGGCCGACCTCGTTGGCCTGGACACCTACCGGCATGTCGTGGCCAATGTGCGGGACGGGTGTCCGAACGACGAGCGGCGCGAAATACTTGATGAACCGGCGTGGCTGGGAGCGATGATTGATCAGGGGCTGCTGGGCGCGAAGACCGGTGCCGGATTCTACACCCGGACCCGCGACCGTGACGCCGAGGGCCGGCCCGTCATCCTGGCCATCGACGTGGACACGCTCGAATACGGGCCGCAGGAGACGCGGACCTTCGCATCCGTCGAGTCCGCACGGCAGGCACGCGGGTTGCGCGACAAACTGCGCGCGCTGCTTTCCGGCGACGATGCGGCCAGCCGTTTCGCCTGGAAGGTCTTCGCACACACCGCGGTGTATGCCGGCCATCGCCTCGGGGAGTGCACGGACGACATTGTGAGCCTCGACAACGCGGCGAAGTGGGGCTTTGGATGGGAACTGGGCCTTTTCGAAACGTGGGACGCCTTGGGCGCCGTGGAAACGGCCCGGCGCATGCAGGCGGACGGTCTGGCACTGCCGCCGGTCGCGCAGGCGTTGCTCGAGGCCGGGCACGACGCCTTCTATCGCGTGGAAAAGGGCCAACTGCACTGCTTCGACCTCGCCACGCGCCAGTACCAGCCGGTCCCGGTCCGTCCGGGGCGGGTGATCCTCGACGAGGTGAAGGCCGCGGGCGGCGCGGTCCATACCGGCGAGGGGTGCGACCTGATCGACGTCGGCGACGGCATCCTCTGCGCGGAATTCCACACGAAGATGAACGTCATCGACCGGGGCGTGCTCGATGTCCTCAGGGAAGGCGCACGGCGGGTCGACGAGGGCGAGTTTGACGGGTTGATCGTCGCGAATCAGGGGCCGCATTTCTGCGCCGGGGCCAACCTGAAGGTCATCCTCGACGCGATCCACCGCGCGGACTGGGACGCGATTGACGCGCTGATCCGGGCCTTCCAGGACAGCCTGATGGCCTTGCGGTTCTGCCGCGGTCCGGTAGTGGCCGCGCCGCACCACTACACCTTTGGCGGCGGCATCGAGGTGTGCCTGCACGCGGCCCGCGTCGTGTTTGCGGGCGAGACCTACGGTGGACTGGTCGAGGCGGGCGTCGGCGTGATTCCGGCCGGCGGGGGGACCAAGGAGATGCTGCGCCGCGCGCTGGCCGCTGTGCCGGCCACCGTCGCGGGCGTCGATCCATTCCCCTTCGTGCGGCGGGCCTTCGAAACCATCGCCATGGCCAAGGTCAGCACCAGCGGTCCCGAACTGGCCGCGTTTGGGCTGATCAGCGATGCCGATCTGCTCGAGGTCAATCCGGACCACCTGGTCCGCCGGGCGAAGGACGTCTGCCGCGCCCTGGTGCTCGCCGGGTACCGGCCGCCGCTGCCGGCGGTCCTCACCGCGCTGGGCGAACCCGCGCGCGCGGCACTCGACTCGCAGGTGTACCAGTACGTGCAGGGCGGCTACGCGACCGAGCACGAGGCGTTGATTGCGGGCAAGCTTGCGTGGGTGCTGACCGGCGGCGGCCGCACCCCGGGCGCCGAGATGACCGAACAGGACGTCCTGGACCTCGAACGTGAGGCCTTTGTGGCGCTGTGCCGCCACGCCAAGACGCGCGAGCGGATCGAACACATGCTGGCAACAGGAAAACCGCTGCGGAACTGACCGCGGCGAAGGAGTCGCAGGATCATGCGGGATGCGTACATCGTCGCCGCGGCGCGCACGGCGGTCGGCAAGGCGAAAAAGGGTGCATTGGCCAACAGCCGCCCGGAGGACCTCGCGGCGGCCGTCGCCGATGAGGTGGTGCAGCGGGCGCAGCTTGCGCCCGAACGCGTGCAGGACCTCGTGCTCGGTTGCGCCATCCCCGAGGGCGAGCAGGGCATGAACCTCGGACGCATTGTGGTGGCGCGATCCAGCCTGCCCGATACGACCACCGCCATGACCCTGACCCGCTACTGCGCGTCGGGTCTCGAAGCGATTGCCGTGGCCGCGTCCAAGATCCACAACCGCATGCTGCACACGGCGATTGCCGGTGGCGTCGAGTCCATGAGCCACATCCCGATTACCGGCCTGCGCTATGCCCCCAATCCGACCCTGTGCCGCGAACGCCCCGAGGTCTACACCGCGATGGGCCACTGCGGCGACAACGTAGCGCGGGATTTCGGCATGTCGCGTGAGGAACTGGATGCGTGGGCGCTGGCCAGCCACGAAAAGGCCGTCGCGGCGATCGACGCGGGCGCGTTCAAGGACCAGATTGTGCCGCTGACGGTGGCCAACGGCGCCGGCGGCAAGGTGTTCAAGGTGGACGAGGGACCGCGGCGGGACACCAGCCTGGAGACGCTCGCGTCCCTGAAACCTGCCTTCGGGGTGCCCGGCATCGGCCTGCACACGGCGGGCAACGCGAGCCAGACCAGCGACGGCGCGGCCGCCGTGCTGCTCCTCCACAAGGACCAGGCCGAAGCGCTGGACATCAAGCCGATGGCGCGGCTTCTGTCCTATTCCGTGGCGGGCGATACGCCGAAGTACCTCGGCCCGGCGCAACTCGTGGCCGTGCGCCAGGCCTGTGCACAGGCCGGTGTCGCGCTGGATGCCATCGACCTCTTCGAGATCAACGAGGCCTTCGCGTCCGTGGCCATCTTTGTCACGCGCGAGCTGGGCATCGCCCCCGGAAAGGTCAACGTCAACGGCGGCGCGATCGCGCTGGGTCATCCCCTCGGCTGCACCGGAACCAAGCTGACCGTGCAGATGATCTACGAGTTGCAGCGGCGCGGCCTGCGCTACGGACTGGTCACCATGTGCATCGGCGGCGGCATGGGCGCGGCAGGCGTCGTCGAGGTACTGTAGTTCCGGCGCTACAGCTTGCGCCGCACGCTGATGACCTTGTCCTCGTTGGTCTGCTCTTTGTCGGTGCGGGTGCCGCAGCGAATCGTGGTGTGGACGCGCGGCGCGCCCATTTCGTGCAGCGCCTCGTGACACCGGCGCACCGCCTGGAAGACCACGTCCCACTCGCCCTCGACGTTGGTGCCGTTGGCGTGCAGTGCCGGCCGCAGGCCAGCCTCTTCGAATACCTTCTCGCACGCGGCCACATAGGTGGATAGGGATACGCCAACCCCGAGGGGCACAACGCTGACATCGGCCAGAACACGCATGGTAACCTCCTGTCCGGGCACCAGACTTCTCAGATGGGCGCCGCCTGCCGAAGGGCTTCGACGGCCTCGCCGGTGCCTACAACGATCAAACCGTCGTCCCCCGCCAAACATTCATCCGGGGACGGGGTGGTGATGCGGTCGCCGCCGCGTTGAATCCCCACCACGGTCACCCCGTGCTGTTGCCTAAACCGCACGTCGGCCAGCGTCTGCCCAATCAGCGGCGAGCCGTTGCCCACGCGGACCTCGGCAACGGCGAAGCGGATGGCCTCGTGCGAACCGTCCCCTTCCCCGGTCTCGTTGAGCAGGGCCTCGGCCAGATCGAGGACCTCCGGCGCGCCCATGATCACCAGCCGGTCGCCGGGATAGATCTGGAAATCGGGCTCGGGTTCGTAGTGCACACGGCCGGCCCGGCTGATCGCCATGACCGACACGCCCGTGAGCGACCGCAGCGGGATGCTGCGCAGGGTCTGGCCCGCGAAGACGGCATCCGAGTGAACACGGACCTCGCGAAATGCGATGGGCCAGTCCACGCTGTCCGGCAGCACGTCCATCGCGTGCGTCAGGGCGTCCGCGGCCTGTTCGGCGGCGTCGTTGTAGGGCCGGAATACTGCGGATACGCCTTCGCGCTGGTAGAGATCGGCTTCGTCCTCGCTCGACGCGGTAAGGGCGACCTTGCCGGTATAGCCCCGGGCCGCGACGTGGTGCAGCAGCGACAGCCCAAGTTCGCGCGAGCGGACGGTGCTGACGACCCAGCGCGCACGGTCCAGCGGAAGGTGCTCGTGCAGTTCCGGGTCGGCGATGTCGCCATACAGCACGGGGACGCCCTGCGCGCGCCAGCGTTCGAGCGCGAGGGGATCGAAGTCGACGCCGATGATGGACTTGCCTCGCCGCAAGAGGTACTGCGCCAGGCCGCTCCCGTAGTTGCCGAGTCCAACGAGAATGACGTCCACCGACGGGGCATCGGGCACGGACTGGATGGCGGCCTCGGCGTAGGGATCGCGCCGTTCGAAGATCTTCAGCGAGTCCGCCAGCAGGGCGTAGAGCGGGCCGGAGTAGAGGATCATGTAGGTGGACGCGAAGATGGTCTGCACACCGACGAGGGTAATCAGGCCCATGGTCTCTGGGGTGATGTGCCCGATGGCGAGTCCGAGCGCGGCGACGATCAGCGAGAACTCGCTGATCTGCGCGACCGTCAGCCCGGCCAAAAACCCGGTGCGGCGCCGGTAGCCCATATAGCCCATGATGGCCATGACGATCAGCGGGTTGCCCACGAGCACGAACAGCGAAAGCAGCACCGACGCGCCCAGTTGCGATCCGACCGTGGACCAGTCCAGCCGGGCGCCCAAGTCGATGAAGAAGAAGAGGAGCAGAAAGTCGCGCAGGCTCGTCAGCCGGGCACCGATGGCATCGCGGTATCCGGTGGATGCCAGCGATACACCGGCCAGAAACGCCCCAACCTCCTTGCTGAACCCGAGGACCTCGCTGCCCGCCCCCAGAAACACCGCCCAGGTGATCGCGAACAGCGTGAGCATCTCTTGCGAATGGGAAAGCCGCCGGGTCAGCCGCGGAATCAGGTACTTCATCATCGCGCCCACGACGACCAGCAGGCCCAGTCCCTTGCCAACGATAAGGGCGGAGGCCCAGAAGACCGAGTCCTGCCCCGGCACGTGCGAGCCGAGGGTGGTCAACAGCACCAGCGCCAGAATCGCGGCGATGTCCTGCACGATCAGGAATCCGACGGCGATCTGGCCGTGCAGCGAATCGATCTCCTTTTTGTCGGATAACAGCTTGACGATGATGATCGTGCTCGAGAAGGTCAGCGCCACGGCCACGTAGGCCGCGTTGACGACTGTCATCCCGAGGGCCAGCGCGATGCCGAATCCGATCAGCGAGGTGAAGAGAATCTGCCCGATGCCCGTGGCCACCGCGACCACGCCCGTCGTGCGGATGAGATGCAGATCGAGTTTGAGCCCCACGATAAACAGGAGCAGGGCGATGCCGATCTGCGCCAGCAGTTCGATCTGCTCGTAGCTCTTGATGATCCCGAGCGCCGACGGTCCCGCCAGGATCCCCGTGGCGAGAAACATGATGAGCAGTGGCTGGCGCAGCTTCTGCCCGGCCATACCCAGAAAGATCGCCAGACTCAGGATGGCGGCGATCTCAAAAAAAGCGCTCTCGTGGGCCATGGTGCGTCACCGTTTGTTTGAAGCAGTCGAATTGCGCGTCGCGCCCATTTTCGCAGGGCATCCGGGGCCGGTCAAGACGGGGCTAGAACTCCACCGCGCGTTCCCGGTGCGGATCTCCGCCTCCGTAGGCCGCGGGCAGCGGCGGATCCTGCGCGTCTTCGCGATAGTGAGCCCCGCGCGAGCACTGGTTGTGCCAGGCGGCCTGCGCGACGATTCGCGCGGTCTGCGCCATGTTGCGCAGCCCGATCAGGTCGTCATTGAGGCGCGCGGCCCGGTAGAAATTGTCAATCACGCGCCAGAGATGGTCGAGATCCTCGAAGGCACGCGCCAAGCGGTGGGCGTTGCGTGCCAGACCCACATAGAGCCACATCGTGTCCTGGATGTTGCGCCGGTCGCGATGGATGAGCGCCGGATCCGGGTCGCCGTAGCTGGCCACGTTCGCCCACGAGGGGATGCGGCGTTCCGGAATCACACTCAGGTCGTTCCTGGTGGCGATGTGCCGCGCGGCGCGGTCTCCCCACACCGCGCCCTCCAGGAGCGACGTGCTCGCAAGGCGGTTGGCGCCGTGCAGGCCCGTGCACGAGACCTCGCCGACGGCATAGAGCGTGTCCACGATGGTCTGACCCCACTCGTCGACCTGAACACCCCCGCAGGAGTAGTGCGCGGCTGGAACGACCGGGATCGGGTCCACGGTGATGTCGATGCCCACTTCGAGGCACGTGGCGTGAATGGTGGGGAAGCGCTCCCGGATCCGCGCTGCGTCCATCTGGCTGCCCAGATCGAGCAGCACATGAGGATAGCCGTGGGCGATCATCTCGTTGTGGATCGCCCGGGAGACGATGTCGCGCGGGGCCAGATCCCCCCACTGGGGGGCGTAATCGTCCATGAAATGGCGGCCGTCGGGTGTGAACAGGCGTGCCCCTTCGCCGCGCACCGCCTCCGAGATCAGAAAGTTGTCCGCACCCGGCACCGCGAGCGTCGTTGGGTGAAACTGGACGTATTCCGCGTTGATCACGCGCGCGCCCGCACGGAACGCCATGGCGATCCCGTCTCCGCGGGCGCCCTCGGGATTCGTCGTGTGGCGGTAGATGCGGCCCAGGCCGCCCGTTGCGAGAACGGTGGCCTTGGCGAGCACCCGATGCACCTTGCCGTCGGCGGTATCCAGCACATATGCCCCGTGGCATTTCAGTGGCGCATACTGCGCCAGCGGATCCCGGTCATGGTGCGCCGACGTAATCAGGTCCACGGCGGTGAATCCGGTGTGCAGGGTCACGTTAGGCAGTTCTTGCAGGCGGGCAAGCAGGTTGTGCGCGATGGCATGCCCCGTGGCATCGCCCACGTGCAGGATGCGCCGCGCGGAGTGACCTCCTTCGCGGGCATAGGACAGCTCGCCCGTCTCGTCGCGCTCGAAGGGAACGCCGGCCATGTCGATGAGCACGCGGCGCACCACGTCCGGACCTTCCTCGGCCAGCACGCGCACGGCACTGGGCAGACAGCACCCCGCGCCGGCCTCGGCGATGTCCTGTTCGAGGAGTTGCGGCGAGTCGTTCGGGCCGCGCCCGACGATGCCTCCTTGGGCGTAGCGCGTGTTCGAGTCCTCGGCACGGCTGGCCCGGGTGATCACGAGGATGCGCCGCCGCGGATCCTCGGCCAGCCGCAACGCCGTCACAGCGCCGGCGATACCACAGCCGATCACAAGCACGTCTGTCGCGGTAGGCATCCTTTGTGTCTCCGGGGGGAAATGGTCCCGTTCATATTGGCGTCAAGGATGCATGCGGATGCGAGCCAAGTCAACCATTTCCGCCGGAAGCCGGTCCCTTGCCGTGCGTGCGGACGCTCACTCGCCCTGCGGACCATCGGCCTGCGCCATGGGCGCCCAGCCGCCTCCGAGGGCCTTGTACAAACGGATCAGATTGATGGTGATGATGCCGTCACTCACCGCGAGCTGCTCCTGGAACGTCAGCACCGCGCGCTGGGCATCGAGCACGTTGTTGAAATCGCTCAACCCGTTCCGGTACTTGTCCTGCGCGACCTCAAGGGCCGTCTGCGCCGCGTCCGCCGCGCTCGCCAGGGCGGCATGTCGCTCCTGTTCCTGCGCGTAGTCCATGAGCGCCTCACGCACTTCCCTGACCGCGCCCAGCACGGTCTGCTCGTACGCGGCCAGGTACTGCTCCTGCCGCTCGGACTGTACGGCGATGTTCTTGCGGATGGCGCCGGCATGAAAGATGGGCCACGACACGCTGGGTCCGATGGTCCACGCGTCGCTGCCGCCATCGAAGAGGGTCGACGAGCGCAGCGATTCGAGGCCAATCGATCCGGTCAATGCAAATTTCGGGTACAGCTCCGCCTTGGCTTCCCCAATGCGCGCGGTTTGAGCGGCCAGTTCGCGCTCGGCTTGGCGAATGTCCGGGCGGCGCCGCAGCGCATTGGCCGGAATGCCCGTCACCGCAGCCACACCAGCGCCTGGCACAGGCGTGCGCGCGGCCAGGGTTTCGTGCAGATCGCCGGGCATGGTCCCGGTGAGTACCGCGAGACCATTCAGCGCGGCCTCGACACCGCTGCGCAGCGGCGGGATCGACGCGCGGGTGCCTTCCGCCACATACCGCGCCTGCTGCACGGCCAGCGCGTCGCTGAGTCCCGCGTCGTACCGGGACTCGAGCAGTGCCAGCGTCTCCTCCTGCGCGGCCAGATTGGACTCGGCAACCGTCAAACGCGCCTGGTAGGTGCGGAGCTCGACATAGCCCTGCGCGACCGCCGCCGCGAGTGACACCCACACGTGTTCGAGGTTGGCCTGGCTGGCCTCGGCATCGGCCCGGGCCGCCTCGACGCCGCGGCGCGTCCCGCCGAAGATGTCGATCTCCCACGCCGCGTCGAAACCAACCCGGTAGAAGTCATTTTCCAGATCGAGGGCCTGCTCGACGGGCCATGCCGCGACCTGACCCGGCACCCTCAGCCACGCGGACGCCGGATCGGTCTGGAATGCCGCCAAGGTCTGTGCGACTCCGAGGCCCGTGGCAATCGAACCCGCCACCTCCTGCACTGCGGGACGGCCAGCTTTCTCCACCAGGTTTTCGCTGGTGCGGGTGCGCTGGTAGACGGCGCCGCCGTCCAAGTGGGGATAGAGCCTAGACTGGCTTATGCCCAGGATCAGGCGCGCGACACGCGCCCGCGACTGCGCCTGCCGCAGGTCCAGATTTCCCGCCAAGGCCTTTTCAATCAGGCCCGTCAAGAGCGGGTCGTCCAGTGTCTGCCACCACGACGCCAGCGTCTCCGGCGTGAAGGTCTCATCGCCGGGCGCAGCCTCCTGGCCGGACGGCGGCACAAGGTCCGCATAGGCCGGCTCGGGCAGATCAGGCCGAACATAATCCGGGCCGACGGTGGTGCATCCGGCCAGCAGGGTGAATGTCAGCGCGAGACTACAGGCGCGTTTCATCGGGGCTTTCCTCCGGGGCGGTTTCCGGCACGTGTGCCGGGCCTTTCAGGCGTTCGCGCAGGGTCTGGAAAATGGCGTACAACGCCGGGATCATCAGGATGCCAAAGACAGTGCCGACGGCCATGCCCGAGAACACGGTGGTGCCGATTGCGCGACGGCTCGCCGACCCCGCGCCGGTAGCGAACACCAGCGGCAAGGTGCCCAGAATGAACGTGAAGGCCGTCATGAGCACCGGACGGAAGCGTTCCCACATGGCCGTGGCCGCGGCTTCGTCAATCGGGTTGCCCGCTGCCCGGCCCTCCTTGGCGAACTCGACGATGAGGATCGCGTTCTTGCTCGCAATGCCGATCAGGATAATCAACCCGAGCTGCGCGTACATGTCAAGCGGCATGTTGAAAGCCCGAAGCCCGATGAGCGCGCCAAGAATGGCCACCGCCAGCGACAGGATCACCGAGACCGGAATGGTCCAGCTCTCGTATTTCGCCACGAGGAACAGGTAGCCAAACAAAAGTGCCAGACCAAACAGGGTCGCCCCCTGGCTGCCGCCGCGTTTCTCCTGATAGCTCATGCCGGACCAGGTTATGTTGTAACCGGCGGGCAGTGTGGCGCGGGCCAGCCGTTCAACCACCTCAAGTCCGGTGCCCGAGCTGACGCCGGGCGTCGCGACGGCCGTGATCGAGGCGCTGCGGAACAGATTGAACCGCTGCACCACGCTCGGCGCAACCACGGTGCGCATTGTCACCAGGCTGTCCACCGATACCATGTCGCCGCTCAGACTCTTCACGAACAGGCGCCGGACGTCGTCGATGTCCTTGCGGCCTTCCCAGTCCGCCTGCACATAGACCTGATTCACGCGGCCCGCGAAGTTGACGTCGTTGACATAGCGCGACCCGAGATACTCCTGAAGCGTCGTAAAGAGGGCCGCCACGGGTACACCCATGCTCTGCGCCTTCTCGCGATCGACGTCCACGTACAGGTGGGGCTTGCCGGCCGTATATCCGGAGAAGGCAAACATGATCTCGGGCGCCTGATTGAGTTGGAGCAGCAGGCCCTGGAGCGCCGTGGCGAGGTCGGCGGCATCGCCGTCGCCCAGCGACTGCAAGCGGATGTCCATGCCGCCCGAATCACCCAGCCCGATGATCGGCGGCGGCGTGAACAGGTTGACCTGGGCCTCCGGGATCGCCGCGAGCCGCCCTTGCAGGTTCTGCACCAGTCCCGCCACCTGGGTCTCGGGCGTGGTGCGTTCCGACCAGGGATCAAGTGCGACACCCAAAAAACCAACGTTCTCGGCGCGGCCGCCGATCATGCCGAACCCCGCCACCGAGACAACCTGGGCCACACCCGGCGTGTTCAGCATCTCCGGCACAATCTGGTCCAGCACCGCTTTGGTGCGCCCCAGCGTCGCACCTTCGGGCAATTGCACCGCGCCAAAGATGAACCCCTGGTCTTCCTCGGGCAGGAAGCCCGTGGGTGTGAACAGGGCGAGGATACCGGCCACCGCCGCGACCACCAACAGACACATCATGGTCAGAAGCTTGCGCGCGGTCAGATAGCTCGACATGGCCACGTACCCGTTGCGGGCGCGGTCGAGGTTGTTGCTGAACCAGGCCAGCGGGCCGTGGCGGCGATGCTTGGGAATGCGCAGGAAGACCGCACACAGCACCGGACTCAGCGTCAGCGCCACCAGCGACGAGAACAGCACCGAGGTTGAAAGCGCGACGGCGAACTGGCGGTAAATGCTGCCCGTGACGCCCGCCACGAAGCCGATCGGAACGAAAATGGCCATCAATACCAGGGTCGATGCGATGATCGCGCTGGTGACCTGCTGCATCGCCTTGAGTGTGGCCGCGCGGTGGTCGAGCTTCTCCTCTTCCATCAGGTGGATGACGCGCTCCACTACCACGATCGCGTCGTCGACGACGATGCCGATCGCGAGTACCAGCGCGAATAGCGTCAGCAGGTTGATGCTGTATCCGACGGCCAGCAACACGGCAAAGGTTGCCAGCAGCGAGATGGGAATCGCCACGGCGGGGATCAGCGTTGCGCGCCAGTCCTGCAGGAAGATGTAGCACACCAGCACGACCACGATAAAGGTCACGAACAGCGTGATGGCGATTTCCCTGATGCTGATACGCACGAACGCGGTTGCATCATAGACAAATTCGTATGTGATACCCTCGGGGAAGGCAGCGCTCATCTCTTCGAGCGTGGCCCGCACGTCGTCCATCGCCTCGATCGCATTGCTGCCCGGCGTCTGCGACAGCATGATGATCGTGCTGGCATCGCCGTTGAAAAAGCCCTCGGCCGCGTACGAGTTGCCGCCAATCTCGACCCGCCCGACGTCCTGGAGCCGCACGAGACCACCCTGGTCGTTGGCGCGCACGATGATGTTCTGGAAGGCCTCCGGATCGTTGAGGCGCCCCTCGGCCTGCAGGATGTACATCACCTGCTGGCCCTCGTTGCGCGGCGCCGCTCCCACGGACCCGAGCGAGGCCTGCACGTTCTGGGTCTGGATCGCCTGCACCACCTCGGTTGAACTCAACCCGAGCTGGCTGAGCCGGTCGGCATCCAGCCACACGCGCATGCTGTATTCGGGGCCGAAGGTCATTGCCCCGCCCACCCCCGGCACGCGCTTGAGGGCGTCGCTGACGCTGCCATGCACGAAATTGGACAGGTAAAAGCGGTCGTGGGCCGGGTTCGAGCTGACGAATCCGACCAGCCCGAGGATCGCCGGTGACTGGGCGCTGACGCTGACACCCTGCTGGATGACCTCGACCGGGAGCTTCGGCGTGGCCTGGGCGACACGGTTCTGCACTTTGACCTGCGCGATATCGCGGTCCGTGCCGACCTCGAACGTGATCGTAAGCTCATAGGACCCTTGGGCGTCGCAACTGGACTCCATGTAGATCATGTCGTCCACGCCGTTGATCTCTTCCTCAAGCGGCGCGCCGACCAGTGTGGCCAGGGTCTCGGCGCTCGCCCCGGGGAAGAACGCGCTCACCTGGATCTGAGGCGGCGTGACCTGAGGGTACTGCTCGATCGGGAGGGCAAACATGGCCAACACCCCCGCCAGGACGAGCAGGATACTGATAACCCCCGCAAAACGCGGGTGGCGGATGAAGTAGCGTGCCAGCATGCCTCACGCTCCTTCTGGCGCGGACGCGGCGCCCGGGATCTGGACTTCCATCCCCGGAATCGCCTTCTGAATGCCTTGGACAATCACCTGTTCGCCGGGTTCGAGGCCCTCCTCAACGATGCGTTTGTCCTCGACAGCCGCGCCAAGGCGCACCCGGCGCACCTCCGCTACGTTCTGCGCGTTCACGATCAGCACGTACTCTCCGTCGTGGTCCGTCATGACGGCCTGTTGCGGCACGAGCGGCGCCGTCTGCGTGCCGGACGGCTGCACCATGACCGTCACATGCATGCTCGGAACCAGCACGCCCCCGCTGTTGGCGAAACGTGAACGTATGGCGATGGTGCCGGTCGCCGGATCCATGACGTTGTCCGCGAAATCGTGCGCACCCATCTCCGCGAACTCGACGCCGCCGGGAAGGCGGAGGGATGCCCGCATCGCCTCCGCACCGCCCTCAGCCGCCTGCTGGATCATCTCGATGTAGGCGCGGTCCGGCACCGAAAACACCACCCGGACCGGGTCTATCTGCACCAGCCGCGCCATCGGACCCGAAGCGGGCATGACGTAGTTGCCGGCCGTGACCAGCGCCTCGCCGATGCGGCCCGTGATGGGCGCGCGGACCTCCGTATAACCCAGATCGATCGCCGCCAGCCGAAGGGTCGCCTTCGCCTGTTCGAGGGCCGCGGCCGCCTGCTGCACCGCCGCGGCGCCCTGTTCCACCCGCGCCTGCGCCCGCAGCGCGTCCGCGGTAGCCGCTTCGAGGTCCGCCTGGACCACGCTGCGCGCATCGGCACTGCGCAAGCGGTCGAGATACTTCTGCGCGCGGTCGAGGTCGGCCTTGGCGGCTTCGAGATCCGCGCGTGCCCCGCCCAGATTGGCCTCGGCCTGCTGCACGCCGGCTTCCGACAGGGCCACGCGCGCCTCGAAAGGCGCCCGGTCGATGGTGAACAGCAGGTCACCCTGCTGCACCAGACTCCCTTCCTGGAAATGCACCGCGTCCAAGTACCCGGCGACCTGCGGTGTGATCACCACCTCCTCGATGGCTTCAACCTGGCCCAGGAACGATACGGGCGGCGACGCCGGACCTTCCGACACCGCTGCGACCACCACCGCGGGCGGGGGCATCATGCCGCCCATGGGACCCCCCGGAGGGCCCATCGGTGGCGCGGGCATCAGTCCTCGCAAGAACCAGCCCGCCGCCAACAACAACGGCACCAGTACCGCCTGAATCACAACGGCCGGCCATCTCGAACCGGAAGGCGCCAAGGGGGCGTCTTTCTGCTTCTCCATATTCACCATGCTCTCCTTGCCTGAGGCACTACCGCGCACGCACACTCTCTATCAGCACATCAAATGCGCACTCCACCGTCTCGAGAACGTCCGCGGCGCTCAATCCCGCCAGATAGCTCAGGATCAGTCCCCGCCACGTTCCCGCGAAAATATCTTTCCACCGGTCCAGGTCGATATCCGGGCGCAGTTCGCCTGCCGCCTGCGCCTGTGTCAGCAGCTGCGCCACCAGATCAAAGGGCCACGCCTGCAACGTTGTCAGATGCTCCCGCACCGCGCCGAGCGTTTCCAGCGACCACTCCATCTGCAACGCAATAAAAAACGCAAACTTCCGGCACCGGTCATCTTCGACAATCACCCGGCTGTACGCCGTGAAATACCGCTTCATGTCTTCCAGACAGGCCACCTCGGGCACCTGCTGCGCGACCAAGGCGTCCTCGCGCCGCCGCATCTCCACGATCAACGCCGCAAGCAGCGTCGGTTTATCCCGGAAGTGCCAATACACCGCGCCCTTGGTCATGCCGATTCGCCGGGCCACATCGACAAACGTCGTCTGCGAGTAGCCCTGCGAACTGAACAAGTCCAGCGCGGCCTCCAGGATTTGCCGCCGCGTCTCGAGTGCCTCGTCTTTGGTGCGCCGTCCCACGATGCCTCCCACAGGCCCCTCATTTTACATACCCAAAGGTATGTATGTCAATGGGCAACACTGGCGGGCGCAGGATGCCCCCGGTGCTGACGCCGCACTGCGGCCGGCCCATTTCTTCTGCTAGAATGGCCGCCGAGGAGGTCCGCATGAACCACGCTCTGGTGCTGTCCACGTTTGCCCTCATGTTGGCCGCGGCCGGCCACGCTCAAGCCCCCCAGCAGCCGCCTGCGACGCCGTCCGTTGCGGAACAGGTCGCGGCGATGCCGCTTGATCAGCGAATCGCCCAGCTCATGCTTGTTACGCTCCAGGGCGGGCTGGGCGCGGACCATGGGGAACGCCAGCTGCTGAAGACGCTGCCACCCGCCGGGGTGGTGCTGGCGCCGCCCACCCAACCGGGACAGACCGCCTTGTTCATCACCGGTCTGCGCCGCGACGAGCAGGCGGGGGCGGTGCCGCTTTTCATCGCCACGGACCTACGGCGGGTTCTCGAGACGCCTGCCCGGCCAATTCCGCCCTACCTCCAGATTCCCTCCTTGTTGGCGGTAGCGGCCACCCGCGATCCCCGGCACGCGGGCGCGATCGAGGCCATTGCAGGCCGTCACCTCACGACGATGGGCTTCAACGCCTCTCTGGGACCGTCTTTGGCCGTCGCGCCACTGCTCGCATCGGGCGACGGCACGCTCCACGGCTATGGCAGCGACATCCGCTTCGCGACCGCCGCTGGTACGGCCTCCGTGACTGCGCTCGCCCAGTCGGGACTCCTTGCCATCGTGCGCGATTTCCCCGGCGGCCCTGGATTGAGCACCAGCAACGAGCTGCCGGTCCTCGTGGCGTCCGAGAGCATGCTCGCCGAGCGCCATCTGCCGCCGTTCCGCGCCGCCGTGGATGCCGGTGTGCCCGCGATCCAGCTTGCCAACGTGATTGTGCCCGCCTACTCGCCCGAGCACCGTCCCGCGCCGCTCACTCCCCACGCGATCCAGTCGGTACTGCGCGGCCAACTGGGCTTCCAGGGACTCGTCGTCGCCGGTCCGATGGACGACCCCGGCCTCGCGCCCTTCGCGGACCCGGTCCAGTCCTGTGCGGCTGCGCTGAACGCCGGCGCGGATCTGCTCTACTGGCAAGGCCAGGCGTCGGTACTCGAGGGAATCGTCCCGGCGCTGCGGCGCGCGGTCGAGGCGGGCCGGATACCCGAGGCACGGGTCAACGAGGCGGTGACCCGTATCCTCACCCACAAGCAGACGATGAAGCTGGCCGCCCGGCCCTTGCCCGAGCAGAAGGACGCCGACCGGCTGCCGCGTGACACGGCCGCTCTCAAGACGCTGGCCGCCATCGAACGGCAGTCGCTCACGCTGGTCAAGAACGCAGACGGAATCCTGCCCTTGACGCGCGAGCAGTCGACGCCGGTGCTGGTCACCGGGATCGTGGGCGTGCGCGACCTCAAAGACCGGCTCAAGAAGGCGCTGAAGAACGTCGGCGAGCAACCCATGTCCACGGCCAGACATATAGGCGACATTGCGGACTTTGAGGTCTTCCGCGTGACGCGGCAGGTCTCGGGCGTGCGCACGGTGGTGCTGGTCCTGGGGCCAACGATCCGCCCCCAGGGCCAGCGGGACCTCGTGCGGGGGCTCAAGGCCGAAAAAGCGCGCGTGGTGCTGGTGTATCTAGGGCATCCGAACGAAGTTGCGCACCTGATGGAGGCCGACGCGGTGCTGTTGGCCTACGCGGACCCGCGCCTGGCCGCCACGACGCTCGATGCCGTCGCGGACGTGCTGCTCGGCAAGGCCGCTGTCGCCGTCGAACCGCCGGCCGCACCGCTGCGCGCGCGGGTGGGCGAGGACATCGCGTTGACGGCCGCAGACTGGCTGCGGGCGCCCGCCGGCCGGCTGCCGGTGGATGTCAGCGCCGACCTTTTGGCGGGAGCCGCCGTGAGCTACGACGCCACTGCCTGCACAAAAAGCGTTCAGTGGTCCTTCAGTGACGGGAAACGGGGGAAAGGCCTGAGCATCCGGCGCCGTTTCGACGCGCCGGGGCGGTACAGCGTCACCTTGGCGGCCACGGACCTGTACGGCGATACGCGCGAGGCGATGGCCGTCATCGAGATCGAGTAGACCTTACAACGCGCCGAGGGCGCTGGCCATCCCCGTGCTGCGGGCCTTGTCGATCTGGGCGAGGTGGTGCTCGGTGTGCCCGGCCAGCATCTCCAGCAATTCCCAGACCGTCACCGTGCCGACCTCCGGGTGATACACCTGCTGTTGGAGTCGGCTCTCGGGCAGGGCCTCGATGTAGTAGAGGATCTGGCTGCGGGCGCTGTGGAACAGCTCCTTGTTGATGAGAATGGGCCGGCTCGCGTAGTCCAGCCCCAACGCCCAGCGGTCACCGTCGATTGCCTCGACGGCACGGCCCGGTTCGGCGAGCCCCCGGCTCACACGGTACAGCCACACCAGCTCCATGTCGGCCAGATGGGCCAGAATCTGCCGCACGGTCCATTTGCCCGGGGCATAGGTCTTGGTGCGGTCCTGCGGGGGCAGGTCGAAGTGTTCCAGCACCGCGTACCGCGAATTCGACAGGCTCTCCAACAACTCCGCACGCTTCATGGTGGCGTCTCCCTCGTACAGAATGCGTTGCACGGCCTTTCTTTTTACGATACACCCTTCTCCGCGTCCGCACAACAAGATGATAGCGGGAAAACCCCGCCCGGCAGGGGAACGCGCGCCCGGCTTGGGCTTGCACTCCAGCGCCCAACGGAGTAGCATCTAGGATGCAGACGGGCACCAGGCCTTTCTTCTGCCCACAAGACGAGGAGTAGCGGGGTGATAGACAACGGCCCGAACGACAGCGGTGTCGTTCATTCCCATGTCGACGCCGACGCGGTGTGCGAACGCTGTGGCACGGTGAATCCAGAAGACACCTTTCTCTGCAAGACCTGCGGCAACAACTTGCGCGATCAGCGCCGCAACCGTGTGGCCGCGGGCGGCGTGGCCGAACTCGATATGCCCGAGGAGCGGGGCGTGTGGCTTACGCGGGGCTTGGCGCTTGCGGGGATCCTCGTGGTGGTCTGGGTGGCGCTGAACGTCAACACGATTGCCGGCTGGCTGGTCGAACTCGGTCGTCCTCCCGCTGCCGCGGCCTATTGGCGCGGCCCCGAGAGCGAACTCTACCAGCAGCTGGTCTCCCAGATCGGCGGACGCCGGGCGGGACCGGCTGATGTCGAGGCGGCCCAGGCGGCCCTGTCTCCGAACGGACCGCTGGATGGCCTCTATGTGCTTGTGCCCGAGGGAAGCCAGGCGCTGCTGCCGCGGGCGCTGGGCCTCGCCGCTGCCAGACGCGACGCCAACGTCCTGTATTTCGTGGCGCAGTTGAACAACGGCGCCGAGGTGCGCGGCTTTGCGCAGATCGATATCAATGACCGCCTGCGTGCGCCCAACTCGGTCGGTGTCCGCACCGGCGACGATTTTTTTGATGCGGTCGGCGTGGCGCAGCGCCAGGGCGGCGCCTTCACATGCCTGGGCGGACTGCTGGATGCCGGCGGCGAGCAGTACACCATCGTCGCCTACCCGCTTCCCCGCTGACCGCCGCATCCGCGTGCGCGGTTGGTTCCCGTCGCTGCCGCATGCTACCATTTCGCCTTTCTTTCACGTGAGGAGGAACCATGGCAGAGCAGAAAACCGGCTTTTTCGGCCGTCTGCGCGAGCGCCTGAGCAAGACCCGCTCGGGGCTGGTCGAGAATGTGCGCCGCGTGTTCGCGGGCCGCACCCGCCTTGACGACGAGGTCTTCGACGAACTCGAGGAAATCCTCATCGGGGCCGACCTGGGCGTCGAGACGGCCATGGAAATCGTGGCGGACATGCGCCGCGTGGCCCGCGAACGCCGGATCGAATCGCCCGAGGCCATGATCGACGTCCTGAAGGAAGAGCTGCGCCAGGCGCTTGACCCGGGCGATCGCCACCGGATGATCTGGACCGCGCCGGATGGCCCCCATGTGACGCTTGTGGCCGGGGTCAACGGCACCGGCAAGACCACCACCGTCGGCAAGCTCGCCGCGCATCTGCGCAGTGAGGGCAAGTCGGTCGTCCTCGGCGCGGCGGACACGTTTCGCGCGGCCGCCATCGAACAACTGAGCGTCTGGGCTGATCGCACGGGCGCGGGAATGATCAAGCATCAGCACGGGGCCGACCCCGCCGCCGTGGCCTACGACGCCGTCGATGCGGCCATCTCGCGCGGCGCGGACTGCGTGCTGATCGACACCGCCGGACGCCTCCACACGAAGTCCAACCTCATGGAGGAGCTGCGCAAGGTGCAGCGCGTCATCAAGAAACGCGTGCCCGACGCCCCGCATGAGGTCCTGCTCGTACTCGACGCCACCACGGGCCAGAATGGCCTGCAGCAGGCCCGGCTCTTCGCCGAGGCGCTGCAGGTGACCGGGATCGTGCTGACCAAACTCGACGGCACGGCCAAGGGCGGCATCGCGGTAGCCATTCAGAAACAGCTGGGGCTGCCGATCAAGTTTGTCGGCGTGGGCGAGGGGGTGGATGACCTCCAGCCCTTCGATCCCAACCAGTTTGTGGACGCGCTCTTCGGATCGAAGGACTGACGTCGAAAGAAGTGTGCGCCGGGCGCCGTCACACGGGAAACGCACACGGCCAACAGGAAGGACACCATGGGCATCCGGTTCTACAACTCGATGACGCGGCGAAAGGAAGAGTTCGAGCCCCTGGCTCCGCCCCAGGTCCGGCTCTACGCCTGCGGTCCCACGGTGTACAACTACGCCCATATCGGCAACCTGCGCACCTTCATGTTCGAGGACCTGCTGCGGCGCCACCTCGAATCGCGCGGCTATGACGTTGTCCACGTCATGAACATTACCGATGTCGAGGATAAGATCATCCGCACGGTGCGCCAGACCGGCGAATCCCTCGCGTCGCTTACCGGCCGCTACACCGAGGCCTTCTTCCAGGACCTCGACACGCTCGGGTGCAAGCGCCCGACCCACACCCCGACGGCCACGGGCTCGATGGGCGCCATCATCGCGCTCATCCAGCGGCTGCTCGACGCGGGGCACGCCTACGCCGTCGACGGCAGCGTCTATTTCAAGGTCAGCAGCTTCGGCGACTACGGCAAGCTCAGCCACCTCGACGTCGAAGGATTGCAGCACGGCGCCAGCGGCCGCGTCGACAGCGACGAGTACAATACCGAGGACGTGCGCGACTTCGCCCTGTGGAAGGCCTACGACGAAGACGACGGCGAGGTCTACTGGGATGCACCCTTCGGCAAGGGGCGTCCGGGCTGGCACATCGAGTGCTCGGCCATGAGCATGTCGCTGCTTGGCGAGAGCTTTGACCTGCACTGCGGCGCGGTCGACCTCATGTTCCCGCACCACGAAAACGAAATAGCCCAATCCGAGGCGGCCACCGGAAAGCCGTTCGTAAGGTACTGGCTGCACGCCGCGCACCTGAACATCGACGGCCAGAAGATCTCCAAATCGCTCGGGAACATCATCACCCTGCGCACCCTGCTCGACGAGGGCTACGATCCGGTCACCATCCGCTGGGCCTTGCGCGCCACGCACTACCGTCAGCCCTCGAATTTCTCGCGGGACAACCTGGACGCGGCCAGGAGCGCCGTCGAGCGCGTCCGCGAGTTCTACCGGCGTCTCGACGCGGTGAGCGGCGACGGCCTGTCGCTCGAACAGGAGACGGCGGCCTGCGAGACCGCCTTCGGCGACGCGTTGGACGACGACCTGAACATCTCCGCGGCCCTGGCGGTGGTGTTTGATTTTATCCGCGACGTCAACCGGCTCATCGACGACAACAAACTGTCCAAGGCCGGCGCCGACCGCGCCATCGGCCTCTTGGACCGGCTGAACGAGGTGGTCTGCCTCTTCGAGCGCGCGGAAGAAAAGGTGCCGCAGGAAATCTGGGACCTCGTGCTGGCCCGTCAGGAGGCCCGCCGCGCCAAGGATTACGCCACGTCCGACCAGTTGCGCGATGCCTTGACCCAACGCGGCTGGACCGTCAAGGACACCCCCGAAGGCCCCCAGGTCACGCGGTTCTGAACTGTTGTCCGGTCATGCACTTGGAGTGTCCCCCAGACAAGGGGCTTCAGCCCCTTGCAGCCCCTCTGCCATTCCCTCGGCGTGTCACTCAACACCGGCGTTCCCCTGCTCAGTGGTAGGATAGGAGATCGGACTCCTCCCCATTCGGGCAGACGCGGGAACCTTTCCGTGAACCTGGTGTTCAACAGGCAGACGTGAGGCGAGCACATGCAGGCACGCACAGACTGGGAGTTGGTGGACGAGGCGCGAAAGGGCCACACCGAGGCCTTCGCGGAATTGGTCCGCCGTCATCAACAGCATGTGGTGCATTTTTGCTGGCGCATGGCCGGGTCCCGCCAGGACGCCGAGGATCTCGCCCAGGAAAGTTTCATCCGCGTTTACGGTCAACTCGGCCGGCTCCGGCCCAAGGCGCTGTTTTCCACCTATCTGTTCGCCACCGCCCGGAACCTGACGCTGAACCATCTGCGCGACAGCGGCCGGCGGGGACGCGACACGCAACAGCCCCTCGTCGAGGAGGAGGGCGCGGGGCGGTCCGTGGCGGATCGTCACCCGCAGCCCGACCAGGTGGCGCAGCTTCGCGAGGCCGACGAACTGGTGCAGCAGGCGCTGCAACGGCTACGCCCCGAATACCGCGAGATTGTGGTGCTCCGGGACATTCAGGGTCTGGACTACGACGCGATCGCGGCGGTGCTTGGGTGCCGCCGGGGAACGGTGAAGAGCCGGTTGTCCCGCGCCCGCGAACAGTTGCGCGCGGAACTGGCGCCGCATCTGGGAGAACTGCTCCATGAGCACTGAACACGTTATCGATCAGCTCTCGGCCTTTCTCGATGGCGAGGCCGAGGACCCGGAGGCGGTCGCCGCGCATCTGCGGCGCTGCGCCGTCTGCCAGCGGCACTATCTCGAACTGCGCGCGATGGCGCTCACGCTGCACAAGCTGCCCGCGCCCGACGTGGCGCCCGCGTTCACGACACGCATCATGGCCAACGTCCGGGAAGCAGCGCCGCCGCGCGGCTGGCATGCGCCGGTTGCGATAGCCTGGAGCGGCGCGGCGGTCGCGGCACTGATTGTCGCGGCCGTTGTCACCAACACCCTGCGTCCTCCCGCAACGACGGCGCCACCCGCCGTGTCGCTGGCGGAAATCGAAGAGCGGCTCTGGAATGAGCTGGCGAGCCGGGCCGAGACCGGCGACATCGAGACCGCGCTCGCGGCGTACGACGCTGACGGCGCGCTCTCCGGGGATGACCTCCTCGCCATGCTGGCGGAGGAGGATTGGTTTGACGAGCTCGTGGAAGAGGTCTACGCCACCGCGGAATCGGCGGACCTCCTCCGTTCTCTGGATACGGCCGAGGTCGAAGTGTTCAACAGTCTCGTTGTCTCCACGCTAGGAAAGGGATAGTACCATGAAGATCATCGCCTGTACGCTCACGATAGTGCTCCTGGCCCTCACGGCAACCGGGGCCGTGGCGCAGCCGCCGCCGCCCGGGCCGCCGCCCGGACCACTGGACGCGCTGGGCGCCGATCCCGACGCGCCGCTGGAAGGAAAGGACACCCGGGAACTGGTCGAAACGCTGCTGATGGTGCGGTTGGCGCGGGAACTCGCGCTGGAAAAGGACCAGACCGTTGCGATGGTGCAGCGCGTGACCGAAACGCGCGACGCCATGCAGACCCTGCGGGCCGAGCGGCAGACGCTGCTTGAAACACTGCGTGACAGCGTTCAGGCCGGCAAGGACGCCGCCGTAATCCAGGAGAATCTCGCGAAGATCCGCCAGCACGACCGCCAGATGATTGAGACCCGCCAGCGGACCTTTGACGAGCTGTCCCAAGGTCTCACCGCGACGCAGCAGGCCCGGCTGTATGTGTTCCTGGAAGATTTCGAAGGCCAGATGCGCCAGATGGCCCAGCAGGCCCGCAGGCAAGGCATGCGCGGCCGCCAGCAGGACGGCCCGGACCAGCAGCCGCCGATGGGCCCCCAGGGCGACCGGCCAGGTCTCCAGCGTCCGAGGATGCAGGGCGGAGCCGATCAGCCGATGGGGCCGCGTCCCGGTGGACAAGGTATGCAGGGTGGCCCCGGCCAGCCGATGGGGCCGCGTCCGGGCAGACCAGGCATGCAGGGCGGCCCCGGTCAGCCCATGGGTCCGCCCCCGGGCGCACAAGAGGTTCAGGGCGAGCCCATGCAGCAGATGCCGCCGCCCCCTGCCCAAGCGGATCTGGCGCCATAGCAGTCCCTTGCCCCCCACCCCCCGGGAACGCCGCGAGGCACACCGCTTCGCGGCGTTCAACTTCTTGCCGGATTGCGGCAGGACCCGGCGGCGCAGTATACTGGGTAGCGGAAAACGGTGCCCGAACAGGGCATAAGGAGCCTTACGACCATGTACATGCCCGGACCGGTCGAGTGGGTGTTCATCTTGCTCGTCGTGCTAATTCTCTTCGGCGCGGGCAAACTCCCTGAAGTGGGGCGCTCGCTCGGATCCGCCATCAACGAGTTCAAGAGCAGCGTCAAGCCCAAGGACGAGTCCAAGTCCGAGGAGCCGACAAAGAAGAACGGCGAGTAATCCTCTACCCGCCCGGAACGTGGCAGCCTTTCATCCCGTGCTTTTCGTAGTACCGCTGATGGTACTCCTCGGCCGGATAGAAGGTGGATGCCGCGACGATCTCGGTCACGATTGGCCGTCCGAAGGCCCCCTCCGCCTCGATCTTCGCCCGGTACGCCTCGGCCGCGGCCTTCTGGCCGGGGTCGTGGTAGAAGACGGCTGACCGGTACTGGGAACCGACATCAGGTCCCTGCCGATTCAGTGTCGTCGGGTCGTGGATGCCCCAGAACATCTCCAGAAGCTTCCCGTAGGACACCACTTGCGGATCGTACTCGACCAGCACGGCCTCGGCGTGCCCGGTCGTGTCCGAACAGACCTCCCGGTAGGTCGGGTTGGCCGTGTGGCCGCCCGTATAGCCCGACGTGGCCTCCTTCACCCCGTTGACGTGCCGGAACGCGTCCTCGACGCCCCAGAAACAGCCCGCCGCAAACGTCGCCTGTGCCATGGGTTGATCCTCTCCACCGGTCGAACGCCCCGCAGCGGCGCGAACCCCCACCGCCGCCACGGCAACGGCCGCGACAGCCAGCGCGGCAACCGCGATCGTCAAATGCCCTGTGTTCATTGCAGCGCCTCACAGCGGGCCAACGGCCCAAATGCAGCCGTCTCTTTTGAACACGCGGCGGGCGGGTTTCATTCGTCGCACACCAAGCACCAGGCGCCTGCCCATCATGGACGGGCAGGCGCCTGGTAACTGTCTGCGCTGCCGGCGAACGTAACCGGACTGTATCCCGGCGGAGCGGCGGCGGGGGCCACGGCCCCGGTCTTCCCATTGTGCGCGTTTGACCGTGAGTGGCTGGCGCGCCGGCAGCGGCGATTCCACTGTCGAGCGAGGATCAAGACCGGCGTTATCCGCCGAGGAGCTGCAACGCCGACTGCGGCACCACGTTGGCCTGGGCCAGCACCGAGGTGCCGGCGTTGACCAGGATCTGGTTGCGCGTGAACTGGATGGTCTCGCGGGCAATGTCGGCATCGCGGATGGCACTTTCCGACGCTGCCGAATTCTGTTCCTGAATCGCCAGGGTGCTGATGGTGAACTCGAGGCGGTTCTGGAAGGCGCCGAAGGCGCTGCGCAGGCGCGTCACACTGGTGAGCGCGTCGTCGATGGTCTTGAGCGCCGACGAGGCGGATGCGATGGACGAGATGGTGACGGTGTTGACGCCCAGGTCGTTGGTCTTGGCGCCGTTTACCGAGATGGCCAAGGTCTGGCCCGCGTGCGGCCCGGCCTGAAGGGTCACCGTCTGCGAGGAACTGAGCACGGACAACCCGTTGAACTCCGTCTGCAGAGCGATGTCGTCGATCTGCGCGAGCAACTGCTGCACTTCGTCGTCCAGGGCAAGCCGGTTGCTGTCGCTCTGGGTGCCGTTGGCGGCCTGCACGGCCAGCTCGCGGATGCGCTGCAGCGCGTTGGTGGTCTCACTGAGCGCGCCCTCGGCCGTCTGCACCATGCTGATGCCGTCCTGGGCATTGCGCTGGGCAACGCGCGCGCCGATGACGACGGATCGGAAACCCTCGGCGATGGCGAGTCCGGCGGCGTCATCCGCGGCGCGGTTGATGCGCAACCCGCTGGAGAGACGTTCCAGGCTCCGGTTCAGGTCGTGGGTGGATTGCCGCAGGGTGCGGCCGGCGTTGAGCGCCGCTACATTGGTGTTGATACGAAGACCCATGATATGCCTCCTCCGTGATCCGGGTTACCTTTGCATCCTTGCATCGGTCAGCCGCAGCGTGGCGCCGTCGGCTTCGCTGGTTGTATCGGCACGGCGATGGCAGATCTTTAGGTCACGGCAGAAAAGGGGAGAGGCCCGCGCCGCTACTGGCCGCGGCTGGCGATGATCTTCTCGATGTTGGTGCGCGCGCCGCGGTGCGAAGGATCGAGGGCCAGGCAACGCTCGAAGGCATCCACGGCATCGTCGTATTTCTTCTGGCGATAGTACACGACGCCCATGTTGTTGTAGGCACCGCTTATGCCCGCTTCGCCCGCCGCCGCGAAATACGTGATGGCGTCGTCAAACAGCTCATCGTAGTAATAGAGTTCGCCAACGGCGTTGAGGAACTCCGGATCGCGCACGCCCTGGTCAATCAGCCGTTTCAGCACCTGGCGCGCTTCGTCGCGTTGCTCGAGCCGCAGCATCTGATGGATGTACAGTTTGAGCGCCTCGACCGACCGCTCCTGCTCGAGGGCCTGGGCGGCATGCACGGCGGCCTCGGCGAAGCGGCCGCTCCGTTCAAGCGTCAGACTCAGATAGCGCAGGCCCTCGACCCAGCCGGGATTGATCGCCAGGGCATGGCGAAAGCACTCCTCGGCAGCGACCCATTCTTTCTGGTCGGCGTACACCACGCCCAGATTGCGCCAGGCGTCGGTCAGCTCCGGATTCAGGGCCAACGCCAGTTCGAGGGCGCGCTTGGCCTCGTCGCCGCGCTTGAGCAGATGGAGCATGCTCCCGAGATTCTTCAGGGTCTGCGCATTGCTCGGATCCAGGCGCAGGGCCTCGCGATAGGCCCCGGCGGCGTTGGCGTAGTCGCGGGCCTCGGCATACTGATCGCCGAGTTCCGTGTACGCCTTCGGATCGGAGGGCTGGTCCTGCACCTTGTCGTGGCCCAGTTTCAGATACAGGGCCTGCTTGTTCAGGATGTGCTCGGGGCTCTTCGTGAAGGGGTAGTGGTGGATCGGGATATCGGTTTCTTCAATCGGGATCCCCTCGCGCTCGAGCGCCGCCACCACGTTCTCGTGCACGCGGCCCGTGAACTCGATGCCGCGATGGTTGGCAAACAGGCGCACCTTGACGCTCGGGTACCATCCCGCGAAGCCGCGCGCGTACGGATCGCCTGGCTCGCAGCGCTGAAAACTGCTGACGCTGGTCGAACTGGTGTAGTTGCGCGTCGTGAACCGGTACGCACAGTTCGCGCCTGTGCGCGCCAAGACGCGAATCCGGTCGACGTCCTGCGGCGCCAGACGTTCGTCGGCATCAAGGATTAACACCCAGTCGCAGGTGCATGCCCGCAGCGACTCGTTGCGGGCCGCGCTGAAGTCATCGCACCAGATGAAGAAACTGGTCTTGGCGTGGTAGCGGCGCGCGACCTCGATGGTGTTGTCCTCGGATCCGGTGTCGACGATACAGATCTCGTCGGCAAGCGGCGCCGCGCTCTTGAGGCATTCGGCCAGTTGCCCTGCCTCGTTCTTGACGATCATCGCTATCGATATCGAGCCCGCCACGCCGGTCAGCCCGCCGCCTCGCCAGCCTGCGGCGATTGGACGTCACCGCCGGACGCCGCAGCGGACTCCGGCCGGATCGCGCCTACGGCAAGCAATGCGTCGTAGGTCTCCCGGTCCACCACGTCGCCGCTGTTGACCATCCGGGTCGAGCCATTGACCGTGACCCCATACTGTCGGATGGTCCGCTTGCCGCGTTTGATGGTCGCACCTTTGAGCATCATGTCGAATTCGATGCGGTACAGACCGGGATTGGCCAAGGAAGAGGCGGTGTCGCGCCGACCGCCAAGGACGGCGCTCCGATCTTTGTCTCGCTTGCGGAATAACAACGCTTTCAACCTCACGCTAAGGATGCGGGTAACAAGCACTATAGTGCGATTATACCGCGCCGATCCGCATGCTGACAATGCCCGGCTATTCGCCTTCGGACGGCGTCAGTTCCTGGCGTTCCTGCACGGCCTTCAGGGCCATCACCGCCGTCTGGCGAATGCCGAGATCCGGTTCATTCTTCGAAAGGTCATCAAGGAGGGCCACGGCGCTGTCGCCGCCGATCTGCCCGAGCGCAAGGACCGCGGTCAGGCGGGCGTCCATGGCCAGGTCCTCATTCTTGACCGCATCCACGAAGACCGGCTCGTCCGCTTCGCGCGGGACGCGGGTGAGGGCGACCAGCACATTCTCGCGCTCGGACACGGACGCATCCGTCTGCCAGTAGTACTTCGCCAGCGAGTCCTGCGCCTGCACATTGCCCAGGCTCGCCAGGCCGATCAGCGCCGAAAGCCGCACGCGGGGGTTGTTGTCCTGCGCGAGTTCCTTGAACCGCTCCTCGTGCCGGAGGTCCTGCGCCTGGGCCAGGATGTGCGTGGCGCAGGCCCGGGTAGTCTCATCGCGATCCGGCTTGGTCAGTTCGAGCAGCGAATCATCCAGCGCTATCTGCTGCGCGAAGGAGGCCAGGTACTTGGTGATCATGACCTTGAGCATCGGATCGGTCTCGGCGGCGCCGAGCGAGTCATAGAGGGGCTGCCAGCCCGCACTACCATGGTAGTATGCAAGATCACCTACCAGCTGACGCACCTGGAGATCGTCCATGTGCGCGGCCGGGTTGGCCGCATAGGTCTCCCACTTTGCCAGAAGCTCGTCCAGCGGCGGCGCATCCGGATTGTTGGCGCCTGGCGCGTCGTTGACCGGCGCCGCGGGCGCTTCGGCGGGCGGCTGGATCTGCGCCTGTTCCTGGGGTGCTTCCGCACTGGGAATGCACCCGGCCGCACCAAGGATTGCTGCCAGACACAGGCCG
Organism: Candidatus Hydrogenedentota bacterium; assembly: GCA_052033955.1. GTDB lineage: Bacteria > Hydrogenedentota > Hydrogenedentia > Hydrogenedentales > SLHB01 > JBPOJD01. The sequence goes on along the minus strand of JBPOJD010000030.1, from coordinate 69,751 downwards.
GCCGCGATCCGGCCCAGGAAGGTCCACTGCTCGTTCATGTCCATGCCTTTCTCTCGTACCGCCGGTTATCATGGGATCCAGACGCTTACCCTACCATACTCAGCCCGCCCGGTACAGCGCAGTTGCAGGCCCGCCACGGGTATCGTAGACTGGGGCGTCGAGGTGGTCCGTGCGGAATAATACCAGATTGGTCCCTGTTGGGTCCGCACGGCACGGTGATACGGCGTATCGTGGACGATTCAACTCCTGGCAGCCCAAGATGACCATCCCTTCCCCCCAGAGGCACCGCGTGCTCGTCGCCATGAGCGGCGGGGTCGACAGTTCCGTGGCCGCGGCCCTGCTCGCCACGGCCGGTCACGACGTGGTCGGCGTGACCATGCGGGTCGTGGCCGAGGAAGAGCATCAGTCGGTGTACAGCCCCTGCTGTTCCGCCGAACTGGCCGCCGATGCCCGCCAAGTGGCCGACAAACTGGGGTTTACGCATTACACCTTCAACTACGTCGAGGATTTTGACGAGGCGGTCATCGGGGATTTTACCCGCGAGTATGCCGCCGGGCGCACCCCCAACCCCTGTGTCCGCTGCAACCAGCGGCTCAAGTTCGGCGGGCTGGCCGAGAAGGCCCGCGCGCTCGGGTGCGACCGCATCGCCACGGGCCACTACATCCGCCTGGCCCGCCGCGGCGAACGCTATGCGGTCCAGCGCGCCGTCTACACGCCCAAGGATCAGAGTTACGTCATGGCCGGTCTGAGCCAGGATCAGCTTGGCGTGTGCCTGTTTCCGCTCGGTGAAATGACCAAGGCGCAGACGCGCGAGATTGCCCGCCAGCTTGACCTTGCTGCCGCGGAACGGCCCGAAAGCCAGGACATCTGCTTTGTGCCCGGCGGCGATTACCGGGAGTTCCTCCGCGGCCGGAATGTCGCGGCGCGGCCCGGGCCCATCGTCGACACCGACGGCAACGAACTCGGGCAGCACCAGGGACTGCCCTTCTACACCGTCGGCCAACGGCGGGGCTTGGGCATCGCGGCGCCCCGGCCATTGTATGTAGTCCGCATCGAACCGGCCCGCAACGCCGTGGTCGTTGGATTCGAGGATGCGACCTTCGCGGAACGCTTCACCGCGCGCGAGGCGGTCTGGTCCGGGCTGGCGCCGCAGGACGCGCCCTTCGAGTGTCTCGTCCAGATCCGGTACCACCATGAACCCGTCGCTGCCACGGTGACCGCGGACCACGACGGCTTTGGTGTCCGGCTGCATGTGCCCCAGCGGAGCGTGACACCCGGACAGTGGGCGGTGTGCTACGACGACGAGGGCTGCACACTGCTCGCGGGCATCATCGACCAGGTGGAGCACGGCGCATAAACACAGAACGGGCCGGCAGGGTGTCCCTGTGCCGGCCCGCCCGCATATATACCCGTGTGGTCAGTTCGCGGTGTACTTCTCCTGCAGGTAATCCGCCACGCCTTCGCTCGAGGCCTTCATTCCCTTCTCGCCCTTTTGCCAGTTGGCGGGGCAGACCTCGCCGAACTTCTCCGTGAACTGCAGCGCATCGATCATCCGCAGCGCCTCGTCCACGTTTCGGCCGAGGGGAAGGTCATTGATCGTGGCATGCCGGATGATCCCCTCGCGGTCAATCAGAAACAGGCCGCGCAGGGCCACGCTGTCGTCGTGCAACACGCCGTAGGCGCGCGAAATCGACTTGGAGATATCCGCGATCAGCGGATACTGGATGTTGCCGATGCCGCCGTGGTTCACGGGCGTGTTCTTCCACGCGTGGTGGGTGAAATGCGAGTCCACGGACACGCCGATCACCTGACACTCGCGCTTGGCGAACTCGTCGAGCTTCTTGTCGAACGCAATGATCTCGCTCGGGCACACGAAGGTGAAATCGAGCGGATAGAAGAACAGCAGCACGTACTTGCCTCGCTGCGATGCAAGCGACCACTCCTGGAAACTGTTGTCCGGCATCACCGCGGTGGCGCTGAAATCAGGGGCTTCCTGGGCTACGAGAAACGACATGGTTCACCTATCCTTTCACAAAATTGCTGCAGAATCGTCCGAGGACTACTGGCGCGCAGCCAGTTCGCGATCCACCATGAACAGTCCGCTCGGGGTGTCGCGCACCAGCTTCAGCTTCTGTACGAGCGCGTCCGCCGTGGCCTCCTCTTCGACCTGCTCGGTCACGAACCACTGCAGGAACGCCAGCGTCGCGTGGTCCTTCTCCGCGATGGCAAGGTCGACGAGATCGTTTACCTTGGAGGTAACCAGACGCTCGTGCTTCGCCACGTCTTCCACAACCGCGAGCGGCGACGCCCATTTCGCGGGCGGCTCTTCAATCGCCTTGAGACTCACGCGCGATCCGCGCTGCTGGATGTAGCCGAAGATCTTCAACCCGTGGCCGTACTCCTCGTACGACTGCGCCTTCAGCCAGTGCGCGAAACCGCTGAGGTTCTCGGCCTCGCAGTGCGCCGCCATCGCCAGATAAAGGTAATGCGAGTACAGTTCCGCGTTCACCTGATCGTTCAACGCCTTGAGCATTTTCTTGCTTAACATCGAATCTCCCTCCACTTCCAGGTATGGGGTTTCACGACGGCACCCATGCCGCCGTGTCGCGTCTCGACCAATATCCTAACTCGTGGCGGCGCTGCGGCACTCCGGACAGGTCCCGGTATACTCCATCCGGTAACCGGTCACGTGATAGCCGCAGGCAGCATCCGGGTCCGGCAGGGGCACGGGTGCCTGCTCGGCATGCACATCCGCCACCCGCCCGCAGTCCACACACCGCACATGGGCGTGAGGCCACGGATTTCCGTCAAAACGGTACTGACTGCCGCCCATTTCCAGGCGCAGAATCACGCCCGTCCGCGAGAGCACGTCCAGATTGCGGTACACCGTTCCCAAGCTTATGCGCGGCAATCGTTTGCGCACGATCTCATAGAGGTCGTCCGCCGTGGGATGGGTTGTGAGCTGACGCAACTCGTCGAGGATGATGCGCCGCTGCCGAGTCATTCGAGCTATGCTGGTTTCCGTATTCATCTTACCAACTAGTAATGATTCTCATTACCATTTTATTCCGCCGGCCGTCAGCTCCCGGCACAGCCGGCTGTCCCACCACCCTCAGGCGCCGGGGCGCCCGTATTCCTCCCCTGCGGGCACATGACCCGCTGCATCCTCCAGAAGCCGCAACGCGCCCGTAGGGCCGCTGCTTCCAAATGCGTAGGCCTCCGGCCGCATCCCCGACCGCTCGTGTTCGTGCAACGCCGGCGTGAAGATGTCCCACGCCGCCTGCAACTCGTCGGCCCGGATGAAAAGACTCTTATCCCCCCGGACCACGTCCAGCAGGAGGCTCTCGTACGCGTCGGGAATCGTGATGGGGAACGCGGCCTCGTAGCGCAGGTCCAAGAGGGTTTCGACGAGGCGCACGCCGAGTCCGGGCATCTTGTTCATGATGCGCAGGGCGATGTGTTCGTCCGGCTGGACGCGGATGACCAGTTCGTTGGGGGCCGCGGCCTGGAGGTCACGGCCGAAGATGTTCGCGGGCATGTGGCGGAAGCGGATGCGGATTTCGGTCATCCGGGAATCAAGGCCCTTGCCCGCCTGCATGATGAAGGGGACGCCGTCCCAGCGGCGGTTGTGGACGCGGAGAACGGCGGCGGCGTAGGTCGGCGTGATCGATCCAGGACCGACCTTGTCTTCTTCAAGGTATCCCGCGTGCGGGCGTCCGTGAAGCGCGCCGGCGGTGTACTGCCCGAGGTGCATGTCGTCCAGCCGCAGCGGCCGGATGCACCGGAGGACCTTGACCTTTTCGTCGCCGATGGCACGCGCATCCAGGCTGACCGGCTCTTCCATCGCGACCAGCGACAGAATCTGAATCAGGTGGTTCTGCATGACATCGCGGATGATGCCGTAGGAATCGAAGTAACCGCCGCGTCCATCCACACCGGCATCCTCGGTCCAGGAAATGCTCACGCGGTCGATATAGTTGCGGTTCCAGAGGGGATCGAAGATGAGATTGGCAAAGCGCAGCACCAGCAGGTTCTGGATGACCTCCTTGCCCAGATAGTGATCGATGCGGAACGTCTGCGGTTCCGAGAAGACCTGGGCGACGTTGCGCGTCAGCTCATCCGAACTCGCGCGGTCTTCGCCGAAGGGCTTCTCGATGACCACGCGGGCCCACGGCCGGTCGCCCTCGCACCGCACCAGCCCGGCCTTGCCCAGGGCATGCGCCACCTGCAAGAACAGAAACGGCGGGATGGCCATGTAGAACAGGCGGTTGTTGCCGCGTTCCTGTTCCAGCGGCTTGAGCCGCGCGTAGAGATCGAGAAAATCGCTCGCCGAGTCGTATTGGCCTGCCACGTAATGGCAGCGGCCCAGAAAATCCGTCATCAGCCGCGCACAGGCGTTGTCCTCGGGAACGTAGCGGCACGTCAGGTGCTCGCTCACCCGTCCTCGGAACTCTTCGTCCGTCATCGGCGTGCGCGCGTAGCCCGCCACGACCAAGTCCTGCGGCAGCAGATCCTGGCAGAACAGGGCGAACAGGGCCGGATAGATCTTGCGCAAGGCCAGGTCGCCCGACGCGCCGACAACGATCGCGCTCAGGCCCTCCTGCCGGTTGATCTGGCTCAGCTTGGATGTAGCCATGAATCGCGTCCCGGCGCCTCAGGGCAGGGGTTCGAAGTCGCGCTTGGCCGCCCCGCAATCGGGACAGGTCCAGTCCTCGGGCAACTCATCAAAAGCGGTGCCGCTGTCAATCTCATTCGTGCTGTCGCCTTCCGCGGGGTCATACACGTACCCGCAGAGCTGGCACTCGTACCGTGTCATGCTTTCCTCCTTGGTGGTCCGTGACGTCGCAGCGCCCGTCATGCAACGCCGATCATACCACCGCTAACTGACGGGTGTCTAGGCAGATAGCGCACGTCCAACGTCCCGTGCGGGGAAGGGAACCGCCGGCCCGCCTGCCGGGCGGTTGACAGTCCGATCAGGAACCGTCATCATTACCGCGTTCCAACCGAAAGGCCGCGCCGGTGTCGCCCCCCACACTTGAGTCCGTCCTCGACCATCTCTACCAGACCTACGCGTCCCGTCGGTGGGTCCATCCCGACCCCCTCGAGTTCCTCTACGCCTGCGAGGACGTCCGCGACCGCGAACTCGTGGGGTTGATCGCGTCGAGTCTCGCCTATGGCAACGTCCGGCAGATTCTGCGGTCGGTAGCGCGCGTCTTGGAGGTGCTCGGTTCCCGGCCACGCGCCCGGCTGCTCCGGATGTCCGACGCCGCGCTCGAGGGCGGGCTCGCGGGCTTCCGGCATCGTTGGACCACGGACCGGGACGTGTTCCGGCTGCTGTCCGGCACACGGGAGGTCCTGCGGCGGCACGGCACAATCGAGACCGCACTGGCCCGGCACTGGGATGGCGCATTGACGTCCGCGCTGACGGGCCTGGTCCGCGAACTCCAGGAAGCCGGCCCGACGGGGCTTCTGCCCGACCCCGCGCGGGGCAGCGCCTGCAAGCGGCTGCACCTGTACCTGCGGTGGATGGTCCGGCGCGATGCCGTTGATCCCGGCGGTTGGGAGGTCCTCGCACCCTCCGACCTCATGGTTCCGCTGGACGTCCACATGCACCGGGTCGCGCGCCGGATCGGGTTCACGCAACGGCGCCAGGCCGACGAACGAACCGCCGTCGAGGTGACCGCGGGCTTCCGCGCACTGTCGTCGGCCGATCCCGTCCGCTATGACTTCGCGTTGACCCGGCTGGGCATCCAGCGCCGGGAAGTCCCGTCCGAACTGCTGGCGTTGACGCGCGAAGCAATCATTCCTTGACGCGCGCGGGCGGTTCTTTATAAACTAGACCAGTTAGATAAGGTTTGCCGCAACAACTGTCCGGTGGCGCAGACGCGCACGCTTGACGCCAGGAACCCGTACGCCATGAACATTTCTTCCCGGTGCGAATACGCATGCCGCGCCGTCGTGGAACTGGCCCGGCACGAGAACAGCGATGAACCCGTGACGGCGCTGGCCATCGCGGAAAAGCGGGGCATCCCCGAGAAGTACCTCGTTCACATCCTCCTGCAGCTCAAGCGCGCCGGTCTGGTACGCAGCGTACGCGGTGCGCAGGGGGGATACCTGCTGGGGCGCAGCCCAGATGACATCACGCTGCTGGACATCGTGGAATCCATTGACGGGCCGGTCCTCGACCCCTTGCCTGTCGATGACCGGTCCACCGCCGATCTTGCCCCGACCTGGCGCGCGATCGCCCGCGAAGTGACCGCCGTCCTGCGGGCGGTGACCGTCCGCACCATCCTCGACAGCGCCGACACGTCCCACATGTACTACATTTGACCCGTCGGGACGCTCGCGTTGACAGCCTGCGGCGCTCGTGCTATACTTCGCGTTTTGCCAGCCCTAACCATTTATAGCGCAATGGCTTAAGGTGCAACCGCAACACCAAGCAGCAACCGGTACCGTGGCAAGACATTTCTGTGGCATAGATTTCGGCACGACCAACTCGAGCGCGGCCCTGGCCAACGAAGCGGGCCAGGTGCGGGTCCTCCCGCTCGATTTCGCCAACGACAGCCCCACCTCGCTGCCCTCGCTGCTTTACATCGCGCGCGACGGCGAGCGTATCGTCGGGCGCGCGGCCGCGAATGCCTTTATCGACCGCAACGTGGACCGTGAGGTGATCCTCGAGAAGATCGACCTGGGGATCACCATCGAGGGCTATGTCGGCGCCGAGCCCGACAAGAGCGAGGCTTATCGACCGCGCGATGTCGGCGACGAGATCCGCGAGGCGGTCAAGGCCCAGGCGCTCGTCGAAGTCAATTCGCCCGGACGCCTGTTCCAGTCGCTCAAGAGTTCGCTGCGCATCAGCGGCTACCACGGCACCGAGATCTTCGGCCAGCACTACCAGATCGAAGAGCTGACCGCGATGATATTGCGCCGCATCAAGGAGCGCGTGGATGAAGCGGCCGGCGAGTCCATCGATACGGCCGTGTTTGGCCGCCCCGTGCGCTTCTCGGATCGCGAGCGCGAGGACGATGTGGCCGAGCGCCGCCTGCGGACGGCCGCGCATCTCGCGGGATTCACCGACGTCGTGTTCTTCTACGAACCCGTGGCCGCCTGCGTCGAGTACGCCATCGCCACCGAACGGCGCCAGCGCCTGATGGTGGTCGATATCGGCGGTGGCACCTGCGACGTGTGCGTCATGGAATTCGGCGGCGCCGAGGGAACGGCCGAACGGCTCGCCGAGAGCCGTATCCTTGGGGTGTCGGGCCTGCCCATCGCGGGGGACGCCATCGATCGCGAGATCACTCGCACCAAGGTCTTTCCCTGCCTGGGAAGCCGGTCGCGCTACGGTCCCTCGCAGTTGCCGGTCCCGCAGTATCTGTACACGTCGGTCGCCGACTGGCAGAACCTGTATAAGCTCAACACCGAGGAGACCATCAACTGGCTGATCGCCATGGAAAGCAGCTCGACACAGCCCGAGGCCATCCGCGCCCTGCGCGGGCTCGTGCGGCGCAACCTCGGCTATCCGCTCGCCCGCGAGGTGGAGGCCGCCAAGAAACGCCTCTCCTCCGAAATGCAGACCACCATCGAACTGCATCGCGACCAGGTCCACATCCATGAACCCATCGACCGCGACGAACTGGCCGACTCGATCCACCACATGCTCGACCGCATGCGCCACACCATCCAGGAGGCCGAGAGCGCGGCGCAGGTGCGCGCCGACGACATCGACTGCGTCCTGACGACGGGCGGCACGAGCCTCATCCCGTCCATTCGCCACATGCTCGAGGAACGCTTCGGCCCCGGCAAGATGCTCGAACGCGACACCTTCACCAGCGTCGCGGCCGGGCTGGCCGTCGTCGCGCGCCACGTCTGACCCGGCGCGGCTGTAAGCACAGTTTCTGCGCCGCCGCTCCGTCCGCAACGATATTTCCTTTCGCTCGGAAACAATTGACTTTTTCCCACAATTGACGATACGATGAACGGGAGTAGCGCACTTTTAACAGCCCGCGCCGTCTTCGCCGCTGGCGCGGGATACCGGACCAGGAAGGAGAGGGCCACGTGACGCCATTTCGTCTTTCGGGCGCCTTGTCCCCCCGCAGGCGCCAACGAGGCTTCACACTGGTGGAGGTGCTCGCGGCACTGGCGGTCATCAGCGTGGCCATCACGGTCATCATCACCCTCTTCGTCGCCAGCGTCACACTCGCCAAGACCAACCGGTCCCGCAAGGTGGCCGCCGCCTTTGCCCAGGAACAGCTCGAGCTGCTCCAGCGGCAGCCCGGCCTGTTCGAATGGCCCACGCTCGACACCCCCGGGCAGCTCATGTCCGTGACGGCCACATCCGGGACGGCAACCCTGTCCGCCCCCGAGGCCATGCCTGCCGTAGAGGCCGCCGCCCAACGCGAAGAGGCGTTCTATGACGCATTTACCTGGGAAGCCTTCGCGCGGCTGCCCCGCGCCGATGCGGCCCACGTCGAACTCACGGTGGTGGTGCGATGGGCGCCGCAGACGCGCGGGAGCGCCTTCATTCTCACATCGGCCATGCCCCGGGCCAGCGTCGAGGAGGCGCCATGAACCGTTCCCGCAGAGCTGGATTTACCCTGGTCGAGGTCGTGACCGTGCTGGCGGTCATTGGCGTTGTGTCCACACTGGGCACGGCGATCTTCTTCAAGATGACCAGCGGCTGGGCCCAGGTCCGCGGCCGCAGCGAACTCGATGCGCGCATCGAACACGCTTTTGAACAGATTCAGCGCGACGTCAACGAGGTCATCTCGCAGGAACTCTCCGGCGAGCCGTTGCGCGGCATCCTGGTGGACGAGAAGAGCGAGCTGTTCTTCGACCGCGTGCTGCCGCGCGACCGCGTCGTGCTGCCGGTGCGGGCCGCCGCGAAGAAGGACGACATCGACGTGGCCGGGCTGGTCATGTACCGCATCGACACATCTCAGGAACCGGCCCAGCTCGTGCGCACGACGGGCGAGTTCGGCGCGGCCGAACCCTCGGGCAACCCGGCGGTCATGGCCGCGGGCGTGTTGCGCTTCACGATTGAGTACGCACCGGCGGACGGATCCGGCGAGTGGGTTCGCGGGTGGGACCGCGCCCAGTTGCCGGCCGCTCTGCGGGTCAGCATGACCCTTCTTGATCCGGATCAGCCCAGCGAGCAGGTCGCGCGCAAGGCCGTGTTCCCGATTCACGCACACTAGCGGGGTAAGCATGCATCACGACCAGAAGATCTCGGCACGCCAGTCAGGGGTAGCGCTGCTCACGGCGTTGGGCCTGCTCTTGGTGTTCTCGCTGTTGGGCGCCGCCTACCTTGGCTACATGACGACCGAGAGCGCACGCACGGACCTCGTCCTCCGCGAGATACGTACGGGCGAGGGCGCGGCGGGCGCGATCACCGCGGCGATCGCCGAGGTGGCCGCGCGCCTCCAAGCGGGCCAGACGCCGCCCAACAACGCCGAAATCACTTGGCCGGTCTACGTGCAGACCCCCGAGGGCCTGGTAGCGGACGACACGCGCCGCATTACGGCACGCGTTGCCATCACGGATGAGTCGCAGAAGGTGAACCTCAACCATGCGACGCGACCGCTGCTCGAGGCGCTGCTGGGGGTCGACCGCGGCGTGGCACGCGCCATCACGCAGAGCGTGCCGCGTCCCGGTGTCGAGAATGATTTCGGTGGGCGCTGGTTCGTCGAACTCGACGAACTCGTTGCGCGCGGCCTCATGACACCCGAACAGTTTGCGCGCGCCCCGCTCGACCTCCTCACCGTCCACACCGCCGAGGATCAGGACCAGCCTCTGGCTTACCTCAACATCAACAGCGCGCCCGCTGAGGTCATGGCGGCCCTTCTGGCCATGCCGCCCGGCGGGGCCGAACGGGTCGTTGAGGCCCGGCCTTTCGCGTCGGTGGATGAATTGGCCGTCGCCGCGGGCATCGACGTAACGCAGTTCAACCTGCCGCCGGAGGCCTTGGCCACCACGTCGCGCTGTTACCGGTTCCGGGGCGAGGCACAACTCGTTGAGGACGGCCCCGCGGATAACCAGCACGCGGCCGCCTCGGCGGTGGTCGAAGCGGTAGTGCTGTTCCCGGACACGGGCGCGCCGCACATCCGGTACTGGTCGGAAGAGGACAAGTGAAGCAGACGTGCGTGGGCCAACGGCGCGCGCCGTGAACCGGGTACGCCAGATAATGGGACGATACAGCCAACTCGTCAGGGAGGAAGGACACTATGGCCACGAATGCCGATAAACCGGCCGAGGGCCCCAAGCGCGTGCGCCGCAGCGCCCGCAGCAAGAGCGCGGTCTCCGTTGCGCGGGTCGAGGAATCGCGGGTCGAGCAGCCCCAGCCGTCGCGATGGGGGGACCTCCTCCGGCGCGGATCGGTGCGCCACCACGACATCACGGTCTTCCTGCGGCAACTGATCATGCTGCTCGAAGCGGGCACGCCGCTGCTCAAGGCCCTGCACACCCTGGCGCTTCGCGGTCACAACGCCGGCATCCGCGCGCTGGCGACGGACGTCTCGAACTATGTCGAGTCGGGCAACCCGCTCTGGCAGGCCTTCGACCGTCACCCGCGCCACTTCCCGCCGGTCTTCGTCAACTTGATCAAGGCCAGCGAGGCGAGCGGTACCCTCACCACCGTGCTCCGCCGCCTGGTGGAATACCGCGAGGAGCGTGAACTGCTCCGCAAGCGCGTGCAGGGCGCGATGCTCTACCCGGTGATCCTCGTGGTGGCCTCGTTCGCCGTCGTGCTGCTCATCACGAAATGGGTCATCCCGCAGTTCGAGGAACTGTTCAAGCAGCTCAACGTGCCACTGCCGGCCTTCTCGCGCGGATTCATCGCCGTCGCGAACTTTCTCGGCCACTGGTGGTGGTTCTTCGCCCTGCTCATCATCGGGCTTATCGCCCTGTACAAGCTCTGGTACGTGCGCAGTCCCTTGCGCCGCCTGAACGCGGACCGGATCAAGCTCCGCATCCCCGTGGTGGGCGATATCATCCGCAAGAACGCGATGGTCGAGTTCACCCGCACGCTGGCCCTGCTGCTCCGCAGCGGCCTCAGCATGATGGCCTCGCTGGACCTCGTGCGCAACGCCGTCCACAACCAGGCCATGGTGCGCGCCATCCAGGACATGCGCGACTCGGTCGAACGCGGCGAAGGACTCGAAGAGCCCCTGCGGCACCATCAGGAGAGTGTCCCGCCCGTGGCGGCCGACATGCTCCTGACCGGTGAAGAAGCCGGCTCGATGGACGAGATCGCCGACGAGATCGGCACCACCTACGAGAAGGAAGTCGCCATCCAGGTGGACACCCTCGGCGATGCCCTGCAGCCGATCCTGACGCTGTTCATCGGCATCATCGTCGTGCTGCTCGCGCTGGCCCTGTTTGTGCCGATGGTGGGCATGATCGAACAGATCGCCGCATCAGCAGGCGCATAGGCCAAAGACAAGATCCCCAGCAGGCGCCGCCGGAGTCATCCGGCGGCGCTTGGCGTTTCCCAACTCATGCTGCGGGGCGGGTCTTGCCTGCGCGCTGGCAGACGGCATCGAAGAGGCGCGACACGGGCTCGATGCCGAAATCGTCGAAATTGCGCGGATTGCTCCAGAATTCATCGAGCCGTCCGCGATGCTCACGCTGGTACATGACGATCTTGATCATCATCTGCAACTTGTCGAGCCCGCGCACGAGCCGGGCCTCGACCGTCACGGCTTCGGCCAGCTCGGCGAGCCATCGCCGGTATTTCTCGGGAAAGGCCGCGAGCATTTGGTTGCCAATGGACAGCTCCGCCTCGACCTTGGCCGCCTTGAGGTGGGCATCGGCGACGGGCATCGGGATATCCATCAGCAGGGCCTCCGGGAGGTCGTGCAACAGGGCCATGCCGAGCACCGTGTCGCGGTCAGCCAGACCAGGGTGTGCGTCGAGCACGAGCAGCGCCAGCAACGCCACGAAATGGCTGTGCGCTGCCACGCTTTCGGGATCGGTCACTCCGCGGAGGACATACCCCGCGCGCGGGATGCGGTCAAGCGGGTGGATGGTCTCGAACAGGTCCAGGACGCTGTCTTCGAACGCGGCCACCTCAGATGGCTTCGCTCTCACCCCGGAAAGGGTGGCGCCCGGTCTTGCGCGGCTTGCCGGAGACCGGCACTTCGAGGTCCCGCGGATTCAGTGGCGTGAAGGGCTGCGACAGACGGTCCTGTTCGTTGGGGGTGACGCCAAAACGCTCGAGGTCGATGCAGTCTTCGTCGTCATCGCCGAAGCCGTCGTCCCCGGCTACGGCAAAGCCTGCGGGAAATGGCGGGAAATCGTCTTCCTTCGCGGCATCGCCAAAGAAGGCCGCCTCCGCGTCCTTGGTCTCCGCAGACAGCGGCGCCACCGCGGGTCGCGGTACCTCCACCGGGCCCTGCATGCTGATGGTCAGCCGCCGGCCGAGATCGGCCGCAACCGACGCCGCTTCGGTCAACCGTCGTTGCAGCGCGGCAAGCTCGGCCCCAACATTGCGGCCACTGTCGCGCGTGAAATCCAGATCGGCCTGCAGCGAGGCCACGCGGTGTTCGGCTGCCCGGCTCTCTTCCTCGGCTGCCGCCGCCATGGTCTCGGCCTCGCGCTGGGTTGCCTCGATCTTGTCGCGGCTCGCCTTGAGCTGCTGCGACAGCCGCTCTGTTTCGGCCTGCAGGGCCTCGTGCGCAGTACGCACCGTGGCTGCGTCCCGACGGGCCTCATCGCGCTCGATCTCGAGCGCCTTGCGCGCATCGCCCGCGTCGAGCAGACGCGACTCCAGGTTGGCCAAAGCTTCGTTGTAGGACTGCTTCAACGTGCGCCGCTCGTCGTCAAACTGACGCCGCAGCGCCTCGAGCCGCCCCAGCGCGTCATTGGCCATGGCCCGGGCCGCTTCAAGTTCCTCGTGGTTGCGGCCGCGCACGCCTTGCCGGATGAGCGCTTCCACCTGCTCAAACCCGGCGCGCAAGTCCTCCGGCAGGTCCGCCAGCTCGACACCGTTGGCTTCGACATCCGTCAACAGCGCCGTTACCCGGCGCAGCATCTCGCCCGCCTCCCGCGAGGCCTGCGCTTCCTCGCGCCGGGCCTGTTCGAGCTGGGTACGCAGGATGTCCACCTGCGGATCCGGCGCCGCCGCGGCGGCTTCGGCCTCGGCCAGCCGCACACGAAGCGCCGCGGCCTCCACGCGCAAGGCAGCCAATTCCTCTGTGGCCTGTTGACGGGCCGCCTCGACCTCCGGGTCCGGCGCGACGGTCTGCATCCGTTCGAGTTCGGCCCACAATTCCTCGGCTTCCGCGCGCGCGTCGTCCGCCTCATGGCGGAGCGCTTCCAGTTCGGACTTGGCCGCCTCCGCGGCATTCTGCGCCATGCTCAGTTGCGCACGCAGCGCGGCGAGTTCCGCGTCGCGTTCGTCGGTGTCCGCGGGCGGCTCGGCGTGGTGCGCCAGATCCGCACGCAGCCGCTCGACCTCATGCTCGGCGGCCTCCAACCGGCCCCGCAGATAGCGGGCCTCCTTGTCCGAGGCGGTCTGCAACGCCAGTTCCGCCCGCAGATGCTCGAGTTCGTGCTGCACTGCCTCGCTGTGCGCCTTCGAGTCATCGAGTTCAGCGCGAAGCGCTGCCAGCTCCGCATCGCCTTCCGGCGGCCCGGGCGCGGCCGCGCGCAACACGGCCAGTTCTTCTTCCTGTTGCCGGATGCGCGCCTCAAGTTCCTCACAGACCTGCCGGTGAATGATTTCCGCGCGCGCCGCCGCGTCCGGATACGCGATCTCGATGGTCTGGCCGCCGCGCATCACATCGCGAAGCCCCGCCGGCAGGTGCTCCAGCCGTTCCGGTTGCGTCCGCGACGCAACAATTACCGGGTGGCCATAGTGCAGGAAGACGCGGACCACCGCTTCCAGTTCGTCAAGACAGTCCGCGAAGGCATCGAGCTGATCGACCATGAGGATGGCGGTCGCCGCCTGTTGGAGCGGCGCCGGGTCCGACACGAGGGCGCGCACACGCGGATGAAAGTTGTCGGCGGTGATGTAGGCCAGCCCGGTGTCGGCGGACGTCGCGCGCACGCGGTTGACGATGGAATAGAGAAGGTGGGTCTTGCCGCAGCCCTTGTCCGCGACCAGGACGACGGGCATCGGGTCGACATCCTGCAGGTCCGCCACGTTGCGGCACGCTTCAAAGGCGGCCCGATTGGCATCGTCCACCAAGAACGTCCCGAAACTGTACTGTTTCATCCTGCGTTCCTTCCGGCGCACACCGCGGGCATCCCCGTCCCCATTGCGTCCGCTGAATTCTAGCCCCTGCGCCAGAACCTGTCAAACTCCGTCCAGCCTCAGAACAAGCCCGGCTGGCCGCTCTGCGGGGGGTGTACGCCGAAGTGGCGGTAGCCGTTCGGGGTGACGACGCGGCCTTGCGGGGTGCGTTTCATGAAGCCGATCTGGATCAGGTACGGCTCGTGAACCTCTTCGAGGGTCTGCGGCTCTTCGCCGATGGCAACGGCGAGCGAGGACAGCCCGACGGGACCGCCGTTGAATTTGTCGATCAGCGTGCGCAGGATGACGCGGTCCATCTCGTCGAGGCCGAGTTCATCGATCTGCAGGAGTTTGAGCCCTTTTGCCGCCATGTCCTGCGTGACCACGCCGTTCCCCTTGACCTGGGCGAAGTCGCGCACGCGCCGCAGCAGCCGGTTGGCGATGCGGGCCGTCCCGCGGGACCGCGCGGCGATCTCGAGGCCGCCGTCGTCTTCGATGGGCACGTCGAGGATGCGGGCCGAGCGCAGTACGATGCACTGCAACTCCTCGGGCGAATAGAAGTCGAAGCGGCAGATGTCGCCGAAGCGGGCGCGCAGGGGCGGGGTCAGCAGGCCAGCGCGCGTGGTCGCGCCGATCAGGGTAAAGGGCTTGAGCCCGATCTTCATCGACCGCGCCGTGGGGCCTTTGCCGAGCATGATGTCCACCTCGAAATCCTCCATCGCGGAGTACAGTGTCTCCTCGACGGCGCGATTGAGGCGGTGAATCTCGTCGATAAACAGCACGTCGAAGGCCTCGAGGCTGGTGAGGATCGCCGACAGATCGGCTTGGCGTTCGATCACCGGGCCGGAGGTGGCCTTCATCGCCACGCCCATCTCGTTGGCAAGGATGCGGGCGAGGGTCGTCTTGCCGAGCCCCGGCGGCCCGCACATGAGCAGGTGGTCGAGCGGCTCCTGGCGCTGCCGCGCCGCCGCGATCGCGATCCGCAGTTTTTCCTTCAGCGCCTCCTGCCCAGGGAAATCCTCGAGCCGTTGCGGGCGGATCTGGTCGTCAAAGGTCCCGTCGTCGTCGACCGGCGCCGGACTGATCACTTCCTCGCGTGCCATGGGCCTAGATCCTCGCCATCGAGCGCAACGCCGCGCGCACGACCTCTTCGTCCGGCGCGTCGGCTCCGGCCTGTTTGCGGGCCGCGGCAGCCGCCTTGACGGCTTCGGCCTGGGTGCAACCGAGCGAACACAGCGCCTCGACCACATCGTCGGTTTCGCCGTCTGCCTGGGCCGGGCCTTCCCCGAGAATCGCCTCGAGTTCCGCGTCCTGCCCGAGCTTGGTCTTCATCTCGAGCACGACGCGCTGCGCCATCTTCTTGCCGACACCGGGCGCCTTGGTAAAGGCGTTCACGTCGTTGTGAATGACGGCCTGGCCCAGTGCCGCGGGACTCAGCACGGAGAGGATGGCGAGCGCCACCTTGGGGCCCACGTGATTGATGCCCAGCAGCGCCGTGAACAGCAGCTTCTCTTCTTCGCTGAGGAAGCCGAAAATCTGGAAGGCGTCTTCGCGGATATAACAGAAGGTGACGAGCTGGGCCGCTTCGCCGGTGTGCACGCGGCGCAGCGTCGAGTCGGATACGCGCAGGTCGTAGCCGACCCCGCCCACATCGAGGACGATGCGGTTGGGGCCTTTTTCGGCGACCGTTCCCCGAAGGAAAGCAAACATCGGACCTCCTTAGAGCTGGGAGAGCGTGGCGGCCCCGGTGTGATACTGGCAGATCGCCAGCCCGAGGGCGTCCGCGGCATCGTCGGGCCGGGGGATGTCGTCCAGATTGAGCAGGATCTTCACCATTTCCTGCACCTGGCGTTTCGTGGCCTTCCCGTAGCCCACCACGGCGCTCTTCACCTCCAGCGGGCTGAACTCGGCGATGGGAATGCCCGCCATGGCCACCGCGACCGCGATGACCCCGCGCGCCTGGGCCACGGCAATGCCCGTGGTGACGTTCTGCGAGAAGAACAACTTCTCGATGGCAACGGCGTCGGGCCGGTGGGCCGCCAGCAGTTCGCTGGCCTGTTCGTGGATGCTCTTCAGGCGCAACGCGAAGTGGGTGTGCGGTGGCGTGGCGATGACCCCGTGGGCGATGTAGGTGAGCCGGTTCCCCCGCCCTTCCACGACGCCGTAGCCCGTGGTAGCCGTGCCGGGATCAAAACCAAGTATCCGCACCCGCCCATCCTGCCCCGCAGGGGTGGTTTACTCCGCCGCGAATGCCGCCATGTCCTCTTCCGAGATGTCGAAATTGGCGAAGACGTTCTGCACGTCGTCGTGTTCCTCGAGCGCGTCCATCAGCTTGAGCAGCGAGATCGCCTCCTTGCCCTCGACCTTGATGGTCGTCTTCGGATGCATGATCAGCTCGATTTCCTGGGCCTCGATGCCCATGCCCGCAAACGCCTCCGCCACGGCATGCACATCCTGCGGGGCCGTATAGACCACATACACGTCGCCCTCGGCGTCCACGTCTTCCGCGCCCGCCTCGATGGCCTTCTCGAACATCGCCTCCTCGCCCGCAACGCCCTTGTCGATGACGATGCGGCCGCGGGGCTCGAAGTTCCACGTCACCGCGCCCGACTCGGCCAGGCTGCCGTTGTGCTTGCCCAGAAGGTGGCGAATCTCCGCCACCGTGCGGTTCTTATTGTCGGTGAGGACGTCGATGATCAGCGCCACCCCGGCGGATCCGTAGCCCTCATACCGGTTCTCCTCGTAACTGACCCCCGGAAGCTCGCCCGTACCGCGCTTGATCGCGCGATCGACGTTCTCCTTCGGCATGTTCTGGCCCTTGGCGGCAAGCAGCACCGTGCGCAGCTTCGGGTTCATCTCCGGATCGCCGCCGCCCGCCTTCGCCGCCATGGCGATTTCCTTCGCCAACCGCGAGAAGATCTTCCCGCGCTTGGCGTCCGCAGCGCCCTTCTTCCGTTTGATGGTACTCCACTTGGAATGACCCGACATACGCTAAAATCTCCCGGTATAGACGTTTCGAGCTTCGATAACAGCGGAATTATAGCACCCGCCCTGTTGCGCTGCAATGGGATCCGGCGGCGCGTGCCCTCGCTACCGCGCCCATTGCTCCCTCGATGTCCAGATCTCCCAGGCGCGGTCGAACATGCGCCGGGCGCCGTCGTAGTCCTGGATGTGCATCAGGCCGCAGCCGTCGTTGAGAAAGCGGCCCGCGTAGTCGGCAGCCCGGTACTCGTGTCGCGCGAATTCCTTGTCGCCATACAGCATGTCGAGCCGAATCGGCACAAACTCCCGGTACAGGCGCTGCGCGCTGTCGTGCGCCTCCCAGAAGGACTGCGGGAGATTGGGCCGACGCTCCGCGACGCCCGGAAGTGCAGGAAAGGGCGCGTGCGGTTCCTGCTGGTACCAGTAGGTGACACTGGCGTAGTTGTTCGCGGCCTGATTTGCGTGGCCGTGTTCGATCGTCATCTTGACGCGCTTCTGAAACCGAATGGGGTCCGGCACGTACCACCGATACAGGGCATTGGTTCCCATGAAATCCTTGCGGTGCGCATTTTCAACCATGAGAAACCCCGTGTACAGTCCGGCGAACTCCACATCCGGCGTCGGGCCGCCGGCAAAGACTTCTTCGGTCCCGGTGCCATGGAGTGACGGCGGCCAGGTATCATCATCGATGAAGATCATGTCATCTCCTTCGCCGTACCACCCCGGGGCAAGGTTGTCTATCTGCAGGAACGTACCCACCACGTGCCCCTTGCCCTCGGCCTCCAGCATGACGAAGTTCCCGTCACCGGTCTGGTTGAATGCCGGCTCCTGGGCAAAGGGGTCCCCGTCGGCCGTCGTGGGCGTTTCCTGGCGGTATTGCGCGTGAAAACGGCCCAGATCGGGCGGCAACGGCTGCTCGTACCGCTCGTACTCGACGTGATACCAGAGCCCCGCGTACCCGCCGCCGAGGTAACGGTCACTCTGGTTTTCGAGTTCGATGCGGGCATGGGTGCCAAATGGCATCGGGAAGTAGCACGAGTAGCCGCTGTTGCCGATCTTGTCGTCTCCGCCGGGATTGACCGACACCAGCGCGGAGCTGAAGTGGCGTATCCTGCAGTTGCTGACGCAGAAGAAGTCCCCCAGCGGCACCTCGACGCTCGGCGTGGACTCGCCATCCCAGTACATCCGGAGTATCGTGTCGCGGAAATCCAGCACGTCCGGTTCCACCAGCGTGAAGTAGATGTGCGTCACCATGCCCGGCCCCTCGGTGTCGAGCAGCACCTCGGTTGCGCCCGGGGCCACGTTGACGAAGTCCCGGTTTCCGCCGTTGCGCTGCCAGCTGGATGACCGGGCCGTGCGGGCGCCAACGATTTGCGCCAACGAGACCTGTGACGGCACGGCGGCCGTGCCGGACGACGCAACGTCTGTCGTCTCGGGCGGTTCGGGTATCGCGAAAGGCGTAGCCGGCGCGACGATCCGCGCGGAGGGTGTGCTGTGACAGCCGGATCCTCCCAGGACAATGGCGAACACGATAACGGAAACCGCGGATCTGGTTGCGAGCACGAGCATGTGTTGTCCCTTTGCGGCGCCTTGCCGCGGCTTCAGGAAATGTTCCGACCGCACCACAGCGTGATTTCCGACATGATAGCAGCCCGCCTGCGGAATTGCAGCGCGCCTCCGAACCTTGGTGTAAATTGAGCAAAACAGCCGGGCAGATTACCAGAGGTTTTCCCAAGACCCGCCATGACCGCCCCTGTGTCATTCCGAACGACGTGAGGAATCTCGACTCTTCAACCACATTGCGCGAACGAGATTTCTCGCTATCGCTCGAAATGACAGAAGGAGGCGGTCTTGGGATAGCTTCCAATCAAGACGCCTGCCTCGTTTCAGCGATACGCGAGGCCTTACGCCTTCCCTGGAGAGCGTGAAGATGGGATGTGGATACTGACTTACCGGTGCACGGCACCTGGGGTTACGAAAACCGCCGATGCTTCCGTGCGCGCTCCTTCGTCGCTCCGCGTGCATCGTCCCCAGTTCTGGTTCGCGGCGGGGGTTACAGGCACTCGGGATGGGCGCGCAGCCAGCCGAGGGCGCGGCGGGCGAATTCCTGTTCGGTCGGGTAGGTCAGGAGGGATTCGGCGTCTTCCACGTCGACCCATACGGGCTCGAACAGGGCCTCCTCGGAATCGGGATGGGGTGGGCGGCCGGTGCGGGAACTCTCGAGCAGGCGCATGATGAAATAATGCTCGTCGCGGACGTGTTGGCGGCCTTGGAACGCGAATTCGCTCCGCGCGACGCCCAGGTCGCCGATGATCTCGACGCCGCCGTAACCCGATTCCTCCCAGACCTCGCGGAGGGCGGCCACGTCGTCGGTTTCGCCAGGGTCAAGGTGGCCCTTGGGCAGGCGGACTTCGTGTATGATCTGGCCGTCGCGGGGCACGTCGCGCTCGAGTACGAGCATCCGCCGCTGGACGTCGAGCACGACGCCGCCGGCGGTGTAGTGGTACTTCGGCTGGTCGCTCATGGGCATCTCCCGAGGGCCGGCGTCGCGGGGCCGCGGCCAAAACGTTGCATCCTTTTGTTGGTCATGTTATACAGCATGGCCTTTGAACCGCAATCTTTCCCCCGTTTTTCAGGAGAACGCGTGTATGGCTAGGACCCGGGTACATATTGTGCGCTATACCCACTGGGACCGCGAGTTCCGGTGGGAGTTCGAACGGACGCGGATGCGGCTGGTCGATTGTCTGGATCATCTGCTGGACATCATGGAATCGGACCCGGACTACAAATCCTTCATGCTGGACGGCCAGTTCACGCTTGTCGAGGATTACCTGGAGATCCGGCCCGAGAAGCGCACCACGATCGAGCGGCTGGTGCGGGAAGGCCGCCTCGAGGCCGGCCCGTGGTTCACCCTGCCGGATTGCGCGCCGGTGAACGGCGAGTCGGTGGTGCGCAATCTCGCCTACGGCCTCAAGCGGGCCGATCAGTGCGGCGGCGCGATGCGCTGCGGCTACAACGTCTTCAGTTTTGGCCAGATCGCCCAGTTGCCGCAGATCTATGCCCAGTTCGGCATCGACACGATCATCTTCTACAAATACATGGACGCGAGCCGGACGAAATACCCGGAGTTCATCTGGGAGGGTCCGGACGGCACGCGGGCGCTGGCCTCGCGCCTGGGACCCGAGGCCCGCTGGAATTTCTTCTTCGCCGGGCATATTCCGATCATGTACGACCGCGACCCGTGGCACAAGGAGTGGCGGTACACGTGGGGCGACCTGGGCAAGGTCTTCCACACGGCGGATCCGGAAGGCCGGGGGTGGTTCTACGAAATCCTCGACCCGGAAACGGCCTACCACCCGACCCGTATCAAGGAAGGCATGGAGCGCACGCTGAAGACCGTCCAGTCGACGGCCATGCCGGAGTCGGTCCTGTTCTTCGACGGCACCGACTTCACCGAGCCGCACCCGCTCAGCCCGCAGGTCTACGCCGAGATTCAGAAGCTGTTCCCGGACCACGAGATCATCCAGAGCCGTCTGGGCGATTACCTGGCCGAACTGCGCGAGAAGCTCCAGGGCCGCAAGGACCTCGACGTCGTCCGCGGCGCGATGCGCGACGGCCCGGTGGGCGCGGTCCACACCGACGTCATGTCGGTTCACCCGGAGATGCTGATCGAGAACAGCCACACCGAGAACGCGCTGCTGCGCTGGGCCGAACCCCTCTCGACGATCGCCTGGGCGCACGGCATCAGTTCCTATCCCGCCACCTACCTGGAAAAGATCTGGCGGCTGCTCTTCCAGAGCCACGCGCACGATTCGCTCCACGGGCTCGGCCCCGTCACGCTGGCGGAAGGCGAACTCGGACGTCTCAAGCAGGCGCACGTCATTTCGAAGGGACTGCTGCGCAAGGGGCTCGAGAACATCACCAAGGAAATCGACACGAGCGGCATCGAGGACTGCGAGTACTTCCTGGCCGTGCACAACCCCTCGGCCGTTGCCCGGACCGAGGTCGTCGAGGCGTATGTGGACGTGCCCGCCGACGTGCAGCTCAAGCATGTCGTGATTGAGGATCTCGACGGCAACCCGGTCGCCGTGCAGGAAGCCGGCCGCCAGCAGACCCGGGCGGGCGTGTATCACCCGCGCTCGCGCAACATGCCGTTCTACTGCACGAAGGTGCACCTCTATTTCGAGGCCGCCAATGTCCCGGCGATGGGTCACAAGGTCTTCAAGCTCAAATGGGAGCAGAAGAACGAGTATCCTTACCCGCACGAGGACTGGGACCCGCCGCGCATCCTGGCCGACAGCCTGCTGAGCGGTCCCAATCAGGCGGAGAACGACCTGGTACGGGTCCGCGCCAACGCCGACGGCACCTTTGACCTGACCGACAAGGCCACGGGCCACGTCTACCCGTCGCTGAACTACTTCCTGGACCAGGGCGAGACCGGCAACATGTGGATGTCCGACCCGCCCGCGAACGACGCCGTGATCCGCAGCCTGGGCCAGCCGGCGCAGGTCGCCATCGCGGTCAGCGGTCCCCTGGCGGTGGTCTTCGACGTGCGGCAGACGCTGCATCTGCCCGCCTCCTACGACTGGACCGCCCAGCGGCGCAGCGAGGCGACGGTTGCGGTGCCGGTACAGGTGCGCGCCACGCTCCGCAAGGGCCAGCCCTACCTGGAAGTCGAGACCGAAATCGACAACCGCGCCCGGGACCACTATCTCAAGGTGTGTTTCCCGACCGGGCTCCAGGCGGAAAAGACCTGGGCCGAGGGCGCGTTCACGGTGACGGAATTTCCCGTGGCGCCCGGCCGGAACGCCGAGCTGCGGGGTCCCGCGCTGGCGCGTCATCCGGCACAACTGTGGTTCGACCTCTTCGACGGCAAGAACGGGCTCGCGGTGCTGAGCGATGCCGCCAAAGATTACGAAGTGCTCGAGCACGACGAGACGGGCACGCTGGCGATGGGTCTGGTCCGCGGCGTCCGGCTGCGGATCCCGTGCGACAACCGCCTGTGGATGGAATATCCCGGCGACGAAAGCGCGCAGTCGCTGCGTTCGTTCCGGTACCGCTATGCGTTGCAGCCCCATACCAAGATGTGGGACAAGGCCGGCCTCTATCCCTCGGCGCTCGCGTTCAATACCCCGCTGCGCGCCTGCCAGTTCGGCCGGCAGGAGGGCCAGTTCCCGGCGGAGCACAGCTTCCTGAGTCTCGACGGCGACAGCGTCGTTCTGAGCGCGGTGAAGAAGGCCGATGAGCGCGACGCGGTCATCGTGCGGTTCTTCAATCCCACCGGGAAGGATGCCAAGGCGACCTTGCGCGTGGCGCTCCCGGTGAAGCAGGCGCGGCTGCTCAAGCTCAGCGAAGAGCCCGACCGCGACCTGAAGCTGAAGGACGGGGCAGTCGAGATCCCGGCCCCCAAGGGCGCCATCGTGACGGTCGAGTTGACCATGTAACCGGCTGACAGGCCACACCGGGGCCGCCATGGGACCATTGGACCCGTGGCGGCCCCGTTCCATTGTAAAGAACCTATACGTTCCGGCGATGGCGCGCCGGAGCGAATGGAGCACGGCGTCTTTTCTGTTATCTATGGCGAGTCCAGAGGTGCGTGGCGCAACACCAACAGCCATGTCAGGAGATGCCCATGATAACCGATGACGAGTTGAAGCGGCTGCTCGGTTACGCGGCCCCGGCGGGGTCGCACGTACTGACGGTCTACCTGAACGTCAACCAGGGCTACGCCCCCAATCTGAACCGGGGCTTTGAGGTCGCGCTGCACAACGTGTTGCGCGGCATCGAGGAGGATCTGAGCGGCGCAGAACGCAAGGAATTTGCCCGCGACGCCGAGATCTGCACGAAGTTTGTCAAGAGCTACAGCCCGGTGGGCCGCACACTCCTCTATGTCGCCAACCATTCCGACGGGTTCCAGTGGCACGGCAGCCTGCGGTTGCCGCTCGAGACCTCGGCGCGCTGGGCGGCCCGGCCCCATGTGCGCCCCCTGATCGAGGCGCGTGACGAGCATGAGCGCTACGGGATCATCCTCGCGGACCGGGCCCAGGCGAGGCTGTTCACAGTCATGTTCGACGAAATTGAGGAGTATGAGGAGACCGCCGCCGAAGGCGACGTGAAACGCTTCGACGCGTCGGGCAAGGACCAGATGTGGTCCCAGATGCAGTTACAGCGCAAGGCCGACGAGCACGCGCGCTCACATTTGAAGCGGGTGGCGGAGATCATGGACGACTTCGGGCGGCGTCAGGAGTTCAGCCGCATCGTCCTTGCCGGTCCGGTCGAGACCACCAGTGAATTGCAGCGGCTCTTGAGCGACCGCATGCGCGACCGCGTCATCGGATCGACTGCCATGGCCGTGACCGCTGCCGACAAGGATCTCTTGGACGCGACGCGGCCCATCATCCGCGACTACGAGCGCAGCACCGAACGCGATCTGTTGCAGCGGCTTCTCACCTTGGCCCGCAAACGCAATCACGCGGTCATTGGCCTGCCGCCGACCGTGGAGGCCGTGTCCGGGCACCGCGTCCAGTCGCTCGTGTACGCCGAGGGTTTCGAGGCAAATGGCGCCGAATGCACGGACTGCGGCAGACTGTCACCCGCCGTGCCGGACCAGTGCCCGGAGTGCGGGGGCGCGGTGCGCGGCGTCGACGACCTGATCGAGCGGCTGGTCGAGGAGGTCGCGCGGAGCGGCGGCATGGTCGAGCAGATGCGGGAGGATGCCGCTGAGGACCTTACGCGCAGCGCGGACGGGATCGGGGCGGTGTTGCGGTTCTGACGGGGCACCCGGATGACGCGGGCGGGGCGGCGCCTGCTTCTTGCGCCGCCGCCGCGCGCGACGTAGAATGGTTCCCATGAAACGCCCAAAACTCCTCTTCGCTTGCGGCCTGGTCGCCGGCATGCTGCTGGTGCTGTTCGTGGAGGCGCTGCTGGTGGTCGGGATGACCCGCACGGACACCGGTTACCGGTTTCTTGTCAAGCGCGCCGCGGCACGCCTGAAGGCGCCGGCGTTTCCCGATGCGCCCGCCGCCTACGACTGGGACGTCACCGATCTGGAGACGGGCGAGCCCGTGTCCGCGCGGCAGCTTCAGGGACAGACGGTCTTTCTCACTTTCTGGCATCCGCACTGTCCCTACTGCATCGCGACCCTGCCGCACATCCAGGACCTCTACGAGAAGGCTGCGGAGGAGGACGTCGTCTTCTGGTGCGTGGCCGAGAAGGAAAAGGACGAGGACATGGCGGCGTTCACGACCGAAATCCGGGCCGTCGTGGAACAGCAGGGACTGACCGTACCCATCTTGCTGGCATCCGGGCCGCGTCCCGAGGCGTACAAGGGCCGTGGCACCCCGACGACCTTCATCCTCACGCCCGATGACCGGATTGCCTTCCGCTATGAAAGCGGCGCGCGTTGGGATGACGAGGCGTGCCTGCGCTACCTCCAGCAGATCGCGAACGAGGCGTCGCCCACCCGCATCGAAACCGCCGTGCCTCCCGCCTGATTGGCCACGCCAGGCCGGATGCAGGGGCGGGTTTGAAACCGGATGTGTGATTGGTTTCCTATGCCTCGCGGGGGCGGGTTTGAAACCCGCCCCTACAGGGTTCGCATGTCACATTTTGCGGGGGCGGGTTTGCAGCCCGTCGGCACGGGGTCACGCGTCTCGTTTTGCGGGGGCGGGTTTGTAACGCGTCCGCACGGGGTCACGCGTCTCGTTTTGCGGGGGCGGGTTTGTAACGCGTCGGCACGGGGTTGCGCATCTCGTCTTGTAGGGGCGGGTTTCAAACCCGCCCGTACGGAAACCGTGCGACACGATGCCTGGCCCGGTTCATGCTCTAATTGGGCGAGACAAAGACGTCCACGGCGTCGTGGTCCGGGCCCTTCGTCAGCACCTCCATGACGTCTGCCTCGCTCAGGCCCAGCACCTCCAGACTCTCCCGGCAGGCCGCGAAATCGGGTTGTCTGTCGTCGCTGCCCGGCCGCTGCGACACGGCCACCGCGTCGGCAATCGCCACCATGGCCACCAGATCGCGGTTCTCCTGGGCGAACGCGGGGGCGTGGTGGAACCGGATCGCCTCGGCGATGTCGGGCGGCAGGCCCCACTGGACGGCCAGTTGGTACCCGGCCTCGGTGTGGGCAATGCCGATCCGCTCCTCCTCGCACTGCCTGAGCCGGGGACCACGCAGTTCACGGTCGATCTGGCCGTAGTGCTCGGGCGCGACCTGGCTCAACGCGAGCCGGCCAATGTCGTGCAGGAGCCCGGCCGAGAAGATCCCGGACCGTTTCTCCCGGGCATAGCGCCGGGCGATGGCGGTCGCGATGTTGGCGCAACACACCGATTCGAACCAGAAGGACCGGTAGTCGAAGACCGTGTTGCCGCGAAGCAGGTCAATCACGGAGGTGCACAGCACCAGTCCGTAGGTCTCCTTGAGTCCCAGCACGGTTACCGCGAGGCCGACCGTGTCGACGTGGTGGCGCAGGCCGTAGGCGGCGGAGTTCGCCACGCTGAGCAGTCTGGCGGCGATCGGCGGGTCGTTCGAGATGACCCGGGCCACGTCGCCGGCGCCCGCCGCGGGGTCGTCAAGCATCTCGCGCACACGCTGCACCGTGGTGGGCAGGGTCGGCAGGCTGTCCAGCCGCCGGAGCAACTGGGCTACACCGCCCAACCGCAGCGGACTCTCGAGATCGGCCGTCTCGGCGTCCGCCCGCGCCGCCGGAACCGCGTCCCCGCCCCCATAGTAGCGCTTGATCACGCTCCGGACGTCGCCCGGCGCGCACAACAGGGTCTTGACGCTCAGGTCCGTCAGGTTCTTCAGCTCCTCCTCGACGCCGGCACTCAGCGGGCGGACGGCGCCGACGGTGAGCAGATTGCCCAGCCGGTCGATCGGCACGACTTCGTGCTGCAACGCGAACGCGGACGGCACGAGGGCAATGACCTCCGGGCGCAGTTCGTAGCGGGACAGCTCGATGCTGGCCTGGCGCTTCTGGCGGGAAAGGAACTGGGCGAAGGTCCGGTAATCGACCGCACCTTGGGCGATCAGGATGTCCACCAGGTTGCCCTGATGCTGCTTCTGCGCCGCCAGCGCCCGATCGAGCCCGTCCTGGCTGATCAGGCCGTCCTCCACCAGGAGGTGGCCGATATGCTGCGCTCCCTGCGCGCCTTTGAGCGGGTGGTTTTCCGGCGTCAACGGTGTGTGTCCTTTCAGGGCGGCCTCGCGCCGTGTCTCGATCCGTGCCTATTGGGTTATATCGTATTCCTTGATTTTTCGCCACAAGGTAGACCGGGAAATGCCCAGTTGCCGCGCCGCCTCGGTCTGGTTGCCGTCCAGGCGCTCGAGGGCCGTCCGGATGAGCCGGGCCTCCATCTCCGACAGCGTCGGAAGGGCCTCGGAGGCGTAATCCGGCAGCGCAAGCTGCGGCCCAGTTCCAAAACGGACGTGGTCGGGCAGGTCCTGCGCCCGGATCTCGTCGCCGTCGTTCATGATGACCGCGTGGGCGATGATGCTCTCCAGTTCCCGCACGTTGCCCGGGTAGGTGTAGGTGCGGAGCAGAACCTGGGCGTGGGGATCCACGCCGCGTATCGTCTTTCCATATTTGGTGTTGTAGCGCTGGAGAAAGTGGTTGACCAGCATCGGGAGGGCGTCCATGCGCTCGCGCAGCGGCGGGATGCGGATCTGGATGACGTTGAGCCGGAAATACAGGTCCTCACGGAATCGCTTCGCCTGCACCGCTTCGACCAGGTCCACGTTGGTGGCCGCGACGACCCGTACGTCCACGCGCTGGGGCGCGTTCGAGCCGACCCGCCGGGTTTCGCCGCTCTGGAGCACCCGGAGCAGCTTGGACTGGGTGAGCGGCGACATGTCTCCGATCTCGTCCAAGAAGATCGTGCCGCCGTCGGCTTCCTCGAACAGACCCCGCTTGTCGCTGTCCGCGCCGGTAAAGGCCCCCTTGACGTGCCCGAACATCTCGCTCTCGAGCAATTGCTCGGGCAGCGCGGCGCAGTTGATCGCGATGAACGGCTGGTCGCGCCGGTTGCTGAGGCGGTGGAGGGTGTTGGCCACCACCTCCTTGCCGGTGCCGCTCTCGCCGAGCAGCAGCACCGTGCTGTCGGTTGGGGCGACCTTCGTGATCAGCTCGATGACCCGCTTCATCGCCGGGGTGCTCCCGGCCATCTCCTCGAAGAGGGTCTGTTCGTACTGGCTGATCCGTGCCTGGGCCTGGAGCGTCCGCATCGCCTTGTTGACCACCAGTGCCACGTCTGACGGCTGGCAGCTCTTGGGAAGGTAGAAGTAGGCCCCCTGCCGCAGCCCCTCGATCGCCCGGTCCACCTGATGGCTGTCGAAAAGCAGGATGAGTTGCGCCTGGGGCAGCTTGCGCCGCGCATAGGACACGAGATGGACGTCCACGTCCTCGGTCAGGTGCAGGTCCAGCAGAATCACATCGTAGGCGCGCCGCCCCAGCAGGCGCAGGACCCCGGGCGCGTCCGACACCCGCTCGGTCTCGTACCCATCGATTTGGATGTGGTTTTCGAGCACGCGCGCGTACGGCGCGTCTGGGCTCGCTATCAACACTCGATATGGACGGTCAATGTGCATGTTGCTTATCGCGACAGTTAAGAAAAGGGTATCGGTCGTATTGTATCAAAATAAATCGGATTCTGACAAATCGTTTGGCGGGTGTGTCACTCAAGAAAGCGCACGGGGTCGAGCGGTTGCCCCTGATGACGCACTTCATAGTGCAGATGGTAGCCGGTGGCGTTCCCGGTGCGGCCGACCTTCCCAAGCTCCTCGCCGCGGCGCACGGTGCGGCCCGGCTTGGCCGAGATGCGGTGCAGGTGGGCGTAGCGGGTTTCGTAGCCGTTGCCGTGATCCAGCACCACGATGCGGCCGTAGGCTCCCCATGACTCCGCGAAGACCACCCGGCCGGGCGCGGTGGCGTGGACCGGAGTCCCTTTTGGGGCCGCGATGTCGATGCCCTGGTGCAGGCGGCTCGGGCCGCCGGTTGCGGCGGCGCGCGGCCCGAATGCGCTGGTCACCTGTCGGCAGGCGGGCGGCAAGGGCCATCCCTGCGGGGGACTGGAAGAAGTGTGGCGCCCATTGTCCCCGATGGTGGTGCAACCACCAACAATGAGCGCCACGAGCAATACCAGCGTGCATCGGCGATCGGCCGACGGAACAGGCCGGTGAGCTGAGGCGTCCCGATCCGTCTGTTGGGGAGCCGAAACAAACGCTTGGCACCGCATAACTAGTAATATACTAAGTTTGGAGCCGTTTGGCAAGTAATTACTTCAGCCGGGCGGATCGCGGTCCGCTGGGATTGCCCGGGGGCGGCATGGTACACTATATCCTTGAACCTCCGGCGCGGCCGCGATGGCGGCGTGCCGACGTGTAACTATCCATGCGCAAAGAATTTGCAAAACTGCTCAAGCAGGTGCGAAAAACCTTCCCGGACGGGGACGATGACTTGGTGCGCCACGCCTACCGGGTGGCCAACAAGGCCCACTCGGGGCAGGTCCGCGTGAGCGGGGAACCCTACATTTCGCACAGCATGGCGGTCGCGAAGATTCTGTGTTCACTCGGTGTGGACATCAAGACCGTCGCGGCGGGCCTCTTGCACGACGTGCTCGAGGATTCCGAGATGACGCGGGCGCAACTGGTGGCCGAGGTCGGCGAGGAGGTCACGGCGCTGGTGGACGGCGTGACGAAGATCAGCACGCTGGCCTGCGCGAACGCCGCCGAGCCCCATCTCGAAAAACAAGCCTACAACATGCGCAAGATGTTGATCGCCACGGCCAAGGACGTGCGCGTCATCCTGATCAAGCTGGCTGACCGCCTGCACAACATGCGCACGATCAGTTATCTCCCGCCGGCCAAGGTGGAGCGCATTTCCCGCGAGACGCTCGATATCTACGCGCCGCTCGCCAACCGCCTCGGTATCGCCCAGTGGAAATGGGAGCTGGAAGACCACGCCTTTCACTACCTGTACCCGAAAGAGTACAAGGAAATGGCGGGCCAGGTGGCCATGAAGCGCAAGGAGCGCGAAGAGCTGCTGCAGGACACCATCGAGTTCCTCGAGGTGCGGCTCGCCGAGGCCGAGGTCAATGCGCGCGTGTTTGGCCGGCCCAAGCACCTGTACGGCATCTACCAGAAGATGCAGTCACAGGGAAAGAGCTTTGATCAGGTCATGGACATCCTCGCCCTGCGCATCATCACCCAGACGGTGGCGGGATGCTACAACGCGCTGGGCGTGGTCCACCACGTCTGGCCGCCGGTGCCGGGCCGCTTCAAGGACTACATCGCGATCCCGAAGGCCAACATGTACCAGTCGATTCACACGACCGTCATGCGCGACAACGGGCTGCCGCTGGAGGTGCAGATCCGCACCGAGGAAATGGACCGCACGGCGCGGGTGGGCATCGCCGCGCACTGGAAATACAAGGAAGGCGAGCGCGGCCGGCGCAGCACGAAACTGGACAGCCAGTTGCAGTGGCTCCAGCAGATGCACGAGTGGCTCGAGGACGCCCACGCCCCCGAGGAGCTGATGGACAACGTGCGGCGGGACTTCGGGGCGTCCGAGGTGTATGTGTTCACGCCCAAAGGCGAGGTCAAGGAGCTTCCCGCGGGCGCCACGCCGCTGGATTTTGCCTACAGCATCCACTCCGACGTCGGCAACCGCTGCATCGGCGCGCGCGCCAACGGGCGCATGGTCAACCTCAAGTACAACCTGCAGACCGGCGATGTCGTCGAGATCCTGACCTCCAAGAACCAGACCCCGCACCTGAGCTGGCTCGATATCGTCGTGACGGGCCGCGCCCGCACCCGGATCCGGCAACGGCTGCGCGAGATGGGCGAACTCGAACCGATCGAGTCCCCCATGGACGCCCTGCCGGACAAGCCGCGCCCTGCCCCGGCGCCCCCGGCCCCGCGGCGGGTCGTGCGCCAGGTGGACGAGGCCACGCGCCAGAAGCTCATCCGGATTCAGGGCACCAAGAACATGCTGATGCAGTTCGGCAAATGCTGCAACCCGATGCCCGGCGAACCCGTCCTGGGCTATGTCACCAAGAATCCGGGCGTCACGGTTCACCGTGTGGACTGCCGCAGCTTTCTGAACACCAAGCGTGATCCCGCGCGCATCATGGAGGCCTCGTGGGAAGGCGAGGGCCACTTCGAGACCGCGATGCGCGTGAACATCGTGCAGCGGCCCAATGTGCTCGCCGACATCACCAACGCCATCCG
This sequence comes from Candidatus Hydrogenedentota bacterium, assembly GCA_052033955.1. GTDB lineage: Bacteria > Hydrogenedentota > Hydrogenedentia > Hydrogenedentales > SLHB01 > JBPOJD01. Next base: position 39,315 of record JBPOJD010000030.1, on the reverse strand, counting down.
CCCGATGAACATCGACATCCTGCGCGCGACGCTGCATCCGGAGGACAACGGCCTCGGCTTCTTCGATTTCGTCTTTGAATCGTCCGACGAGGAGAGCACCGAGCACGTGCTGCGCACGCTGCGTGCGGTCCCTGGCGTTCGCGAGGTCGCCACGACCTCGGTCAAACGCCGCTCGAAGGTCTGAGCGGCGGCCATGGACCAGTTCCGGATCGTCAGCACCTTCACCCCTCAGGGCGACCAGCCCCGGGCCATCGAGAGCCTCGCCCAGAACCTGCGCGACGGCATCCGCGAGCAGGTCCTGCTGGGCGTGACCGGCTCGGGCAAGACCTTTACCGTGGCCAACGTGGTCGCCGAGCTGAACCGGCCCACGCTCGTCATCGCGCCGAACAAGATCCTCGCCGCCCAGCTCTACCAGGAGTTCAAGGACCTCTTCCCGGAGAATGCCGTCGAGTACTTTGTCAGCTACTACGACTACTATCAGCCCGAGGCGTACATCCCGACCACCGATACCTACATCGAGAAAGACTCGTCGATCAACGATGAGATCGACAAGATGCGTCACTCGGCCACGCGCGCGGTGCTGACGCGGCGCGACTGCCTTATTGTGGCCAGCGTATCGTGCATCTACGGCATCGGATCGCCCGAGATGTACCAAGGCCTGCGCCTCGAACTCGAGACCGGCATCGAGCGGTCGCGGGAGGATGTACTCGCGGGCCTCGTGGCGATGCAGTACACCCGCAACGACGTTGATTTCCATCGCGGCACCTTCCGCGTGCGCGGCGACGTTGTGGACATCTTCCCCGCCTACGAGGCGGACACGGCGATTCGCGTCGAGTTCTTTGGCGATGAGATTGACGCGATCTCGGCCATCGACCCGCTGCGCGGGGTCACGCACCGGCGCATGGGCCGGGTCGTCATCCACCCGGGCTCCCACTACGCCACCACACGCGACGTCCTGCTCCATGCCATCGACGGCATCAAGGTGGAACTCTCCCAGCGGCTGGACGAGCTGCGCGCCGACAACAGGCTGCTCTACGCCGAACGTCTCGAACAGCGCACGATGTACGACATCGAGATGATGCGCGAACTCGGGTACTGCAGCGGCATCGAGAACTACTCGCGCCACCTCGACGGACGCATGCCCGGCGAGCCGCCCTTCACCCTGATTGACTACTTTCCCGACGACGCGCTTATCGTCATCGACGAGAGCCACATCACCGTGCCGCAGATCGGCGCCATGTACCGCGGCGACCGGTCGCGCAAGGACAAGTTGGTCGATTACGGGTTCCGTCTGCCGTCCGCACGGGACAACCGGCCGCTGAAGTTCGACGAATTCGAGCGCAAGGCGACGTGGCGGCTGTACGTGAGCGCCACGCCCGCCGAATACGAGTTGCGGCAGAGCGAGGGGTTGATTGTGGAGCAGGTTGTGCGGCCCACCGGGCTGGTCGACCCCGAGGTCGAGGTCCGCCCCGCGGGCAACCAGGTGGATGATTTGCTCGATGAAATCCGCGTCCGCGCCGGCCGCGGCGAGCGGGTGCTTGTGACCACGCTCACCAAACGCATGGCCGAGGACCTCACCGCGTATTACACCGACCTCGGCGTCCGCGTGCGGTACATGCACTCGGACGTCGAGACCCTCGAACGCATCGAACTGATGCGCAGCCTGCGCAAGGGCGAATACGACGTGCTGGTCGGCATCAACCTGCTGCGGGAGGGGCTCGATATCCCCGAGGTGTCGCTCGTGGCGATCCTGGACGCGGACAAGGAGGGCTATCTGCGGTCCCAGACGAGCCTGATCCAGACCTGCGGCCGCGCGGCCCGCCACGTGGGCGGCCGCGTCATCATGTACGCCGACACCACGACCGGCTCCATGGCGCGCGCGCTCGACGAGATGAAGCGCCGCCGTGAGAAACAGCTCGCCTACAACAAGGCCCACAAGATCACGCCGCGGTCCGTGCAGAAGAAGATCGCCGACGTCATGCAGAGCATCCACGAGCGCGATTACGTCACCGTCTCGATGGCCGCCGAGGACGCCGACCTCTACCTGACCGGACAGAACCTCCAGAAGACCATGCAGAAGCTGCGCAAGCAGATGAAAGACGCCGCCGACAAGATGGAGTTCGAGAAGGCCGCCGAGTACCGCGACCGCCTGATGGCCCTGGAGCGGCGCCAGATCGAGGAGGGCCTGTAGGGCTCTCGGGGATCGCGGGGTTTGCGGAATTCGCGCTTGCCAATCAGGGATTATCTGGTATACTAGCTACACAGGGTCATTGACACGCCCCTGGTTATTCCGCTACCGTCAGCCGTTGTATGGGTAACGGCGGGGGTCAGCAGGTGGGGACGTGTCGGTGAAGTGGCAATCACTATGGAAAGGCTTCTTCAAGCGGGGATTACACCCGAAGGAAGACGAACTCCGCAAACTGGTACTGGCGGCCAAGATTCTCGGCGCCTATATCCCCGACCAGGACGACCGGGCGGGCTTCCGCCGGGATATGGAGCGAGTCGCCAAGAAATTGGACGCGTTGACGGAATTGCGGCTCACGAACCCGGTGTTGTATCGTAGGAAAATGGACGGGGTCGATGTCTACTGGGGCATTCGGCAGCACATGCGGGTTATCCACAAAAAGTACCTAGAGGACATCGAGGCCTCAAGAAACGCAGAGAGATCCTGACCATGGCCGCGCTCAATACCATCCATGCAACACGAATCGGCGCCGCACTCGAGTATCTGCGGGGCTGCGCAGGGTATACCCGGCGAATGCTGGCCGACAAGGCGTTGGTGAGCGAAGGCTTCGTACAGGCGCTTGAGTGGGGGGAAGTCGATCTCGTTCAGGATCGCGATACGGCGGACGCTGTGTTTCGCGTCCTGCGCACTGACCAGCAGGCGCTTTCCGCTTTGGCAGATGAACTGGCTCCCGGCGACCCTGCCAGTATTCGTGCGTCGCTTCACTCGACATTGCATGCACCGCGCCGGGCGGAAGGCGGATTTGGTTTCATCGAATGCGGAAGTGACGACTTGACGGAAACGAGAGTACGACCCAAAGGCGTCCGGGGATTCGCCAAGTTCCTCAAGGACAAACTCGCCGGCTGTTAGGCGCCCGCCGTTCGAGATCACACCACTCGCCGGCCGCTTCACCTACCCTTGGGCCGTCACTTCTTGGTCGGCATCTGTTCGGGGGCCGGGAATTCCAGCGTGCGCGTCTTGACCAGCGTCCCGTCCGAGGTCAGTGCCCACACGTCGGCGGTGTCGCAGGCGGGGCTGTTGTTTCCGTCGTAGGTAATGACGTACTGCCCGGTGCCGTGGACGTGGAAGGCGTCGCGCCCCGGCTCGATGGTGGTTGCGACCACCGGTTCGCGCCCCGGCGTAGAATGCACCTCGATGGTCTGGGCCTTTTGGTCGGACTTCACAAGGTAAAGGCCGTCTCGCAACGCGCCAAGACGAATGTGCAGGGGCCATTGGCCCACCTCGGTCTCCTCGACCGTAACCGTTCGCGCGGCGGCATCGATCTGGAGCCGCTGAACCACGGTCTGCCCGTCGTCGCGGAACGTTGGGTGGTAACCCCCAAGGTATGCGGGGACAAACCCGATATCAACACCCTCAAACCGGAGGGGCTCGAGCGACAGGAACCGGGCGCCCCCGCCGCAATACGTCAGGCAGGTAGCGTGATCCACGTTCCTGACGCCGTTTATCTGGTCAAAGTCCGGCTCGCTCAGCCCGTCCATTGTCGCGATCTTGGCATAGGTCCACGGGTCGCGAAGCTCCAGCCAGCGTCTGGTTGTCTCCGTGCGTTGCCCGGAATCGCCAAAGAGCGAGAAGTAGGTCCAGAAGGTCCTGCGGTATCCCACGAGCAGCCGCGGCGGATCCCCCACCAGTCCAAAGATGTGGTATTCGAGGTCCTTTCCGGCGACCTCGACGTCCGGCGCCCATCCCCCGACGCGGTGGGTCACGGTCTCGCGGCCGGTCCCGCCGACGTGAAGGCGTTTCGCCTCGTGGTCCCACACGACGCAGCAGTCCACGCGGGAAAGGGAGACCGGAAAGCCCCCCGGGGCGGTCATCACGTGCCGCAGCGTGTCGGTTTCCGGCGCGTAGCTCCAGATTTCGTGCGGTCCGGTGCGGGCGCGGTCCCGCACAAACAGGAGGAATTCGCCCGTGGCGAAATTCTCCGGAAACGCATAGACGACCCGCTCAGGGAGTTCGCCGGTCTCGGCAGCCAGGGCCGATACCGCCGCCAGCACGGCCCATGCCGCGACGCAGATGGTCCTCCACGCGAGTCTTTTCATTGTCCTGCCCCTCTCTCCAACGGCCGCATTCGTCCAGCCTATGACAAAAAAGGCGCCCTGCGATCAGGGCGCCTTGTGGATTCGGCTCGATTGGCAATGCTGTCAGCCGGCCATCGCCTTGATCTTTTCGAGGATGTGCTCGGGGGCCAGGCCCTGGTGGGCGACCTGCTCGGCGGTGCCGCCGTGGCCGGGCTTGGTGACGCCCATGTGGGCGTAGCGGGGCGTGATGCCGCGCTCGAGCAGCCACGAGGCGAACAGGACACCGAGGCCGTTGTTGCGGTTCTGGCTCTCGACCAGCAGCACGAAGGGGGCCGAGGCCAGGCGCTTGAAGGTGTCCTCGTCCGCGATGTTGAGCGTGGACTTGTTGATCAGGCCGATGTCCAGCCCCTGCTCGCGCGCGCGCTCGACGGCGTCGAGGCTGCGGTACAGCATCTCGCCGTAGCTCACCACGTAACCGTCCTTGCCCTCGCGGATGACATCGTCCTTGCCCGGCACAAAGGTGTACTTTTCGAAGAACTTCTCGCCCTTCTCGTTCAGGATATAGGGCACCTTGGAGCGGGTGGTGAAGACATAGCGGACGCCGCGGTCCTTCCAGATGCCCTCGACGAGGTGCTTGAGCTGGAGCGCGTCGGCGGCATAGTACAGCCGGGTCGTGTCATGGGCCTGGAGCCCCGAGTTGGCGGCAAAGATGTTGATGCCGAAGTGGCAGGTGTTGTCGGCGATCTCGTCGACGCCGGCATGCGAGAAATGGCAGATGACGTTGGCCTCGTTCAGGCGCGCCATCGTGGCCTCCGAGATGATCATCTCGATGAAGGCCGAGAAGGTGCTGAAGATGCCCTGTTTGCCCTCGGTGAAGCCGAACCCGGCCGCGCACGAGAAATTGCCGCGTTCCTGCACGCCGCCGTTGATGACGACCTCGGGATGCTCCTTGCGAATCGAATTGAGCCCCGTCGACCCCTCGAGGTCGCTGTCCACGACCAGCACCTGCTCGGTCCGCGCGGCCTCGGACATCCCGTCCAGGATGCCGTTCACGATGGTGCCGAAGGCGCCGCGGTTGCTGCCCTGATCCGTGGAACTCCCCTTGAAGGTGGCGGACACCTTGGGCACTTCGATGCTGTTCAGATACGCAACGGCCTCGTTGTGTCCGCGCGCCGTCAGATACTCGATCGCGTAGTCCTTGCGCACAACCTCGTGCCCGGCATGCGATCCCTCGATGCCCGGGACGCCCGGCGCCATGGGCCGCTTGTTCACGACCGCGACCGGCCCGGTCATCGCCATGGCCTTCGCCATGCGCTGGTAGAGCGCCGCCAGGTCTTCGCCGTCGCCCTCGTCGACCGTCAGGCCGTGGCCGCGCAGCGTCTGGGCGACGCTGTAGCCCGGCAGGTAGTTGGACGGATGCCCGGAAATGGTCACGTTGTTGTCGTCGACAATCACCTTGACGTTGAGCTGCTGCGCGACGGCAAGGCGGGCGGCCTCGGCGTCGTTGCCTTCCATCTGCGAGCCGTCCGACCCGAAGCAGAAGACCGCCATGTCCGGATGGGCCTTGGCCACGCCGTTCACAAACGGCCACATGTGGCCCAGACGGCCCGAACTGAACTTGATGCCGAGCGCCGGGTCCAGCTCCGGATGTCCGAACAGCCCGTGCGCGTACTCGCGGTAGTGCAGCAGTTTCTCGAAGGGCATGTCGCCGTTGAAGGCCGACATGGCATACTGGATGGCGACACGATGCCCGGCTTCGTCAAAAAAGGCCGGGTAGGCCCGCTTCGAGCCGCGCATGAACCCGTCCGCGATGAGGACCTCGGGCACGATGCTGTACGCGCCGCCCGTGTGGCCGGCCAGCCCCTTGACGCCCGCGATGGCCGTAAAGAAGATGATGGTGTCGCGCACGATGTTCACGTTGGTCGTGAGCTGCGCAAGCTGGGCATCGGTCAGGCTCGCCTGGGACGGATCGAGCGACAGGGGCGTGTATTGGCTGATATCAATCGGAAAACTCGTGGTAGCGGACATACGGTCATTCCTTTATCTCGTTCTGGTTCCCCGGAAACGTGCCGCGCGGGCCGGATCGGCAGCGGACAGTTACAGTGACTGCGCACAAACCCGCGAAGTATACCACAAGGTGTCCCGCAGATTCTCCCAGATCTCCCAGTCCGCCTCAGGTTCCTGCCGGAGCACCGCGCTCGGCCGAGGCTCAAGCTTCAGCTCAGTCCTGCCGATAACGACTCCGGGTTATCAGGCGCGATGGGACAGAAAATGGGGAATACGGCCATGGCAGGCACAATAGAACCGGCATTGTTGACCTCGCAGGCGCTTGGGCGTCCCGAAACGCGAATGCCCGCACCGTCTCCGGGCACTTCCTCCGGGCAGAGCGGTGCCGTGGCGGCGTCGGGTCCCGTGGACACCTTTGTGACCGGCGCGACCCCTGCCGAGACGACCGAATGGAGCGTGCTCCAGCGCCAGATGTCCCAGATCGCCGTGTCGACGCAGATCCAGCAGGCGTCGCTGCGCCGCGGCACGGACCAGGAGGGGGTCTCGCTGGAGGCCTCGCAGCTCGACTTCGACTTCGTGGCGGAGATGCGCAGCGAAGAGCTGTTCCGGTTTGCCCAGCGCACGGGGGCCGTCGCCGAGGGCCTCGAGGGCGGCAGCCGCACGAATTTCATCGAAATGAGCCGCCGCATGGCCGCCCGGTTCCAGTTCTCCTTCTCGGTCTCCAGCGTGGCGCTCAACGGATTCGCCGGCGCCGCCGAGCAGCTCCAACAGGCGGAGGAATCCCCCGAGGACCTCGTCGGGTTCACGGGCGGAGTGCTGGAAAAGGCCGACGAGTTGCTCAACAAGGCCTTCGAGGTCATCGCCGACTTTCTGAAGGGCAATATCGATGATGTCGGCGCGCGGTTGAAGGAGATCTTCTCGGGGCTGGGCGACCTCTTCGGATCGTCTCCGTCCGCGGAGCCCGGCTCGGGCACGCTGGCGCAAGCGTCGCAGTTCTCGTTTTCGTTCCAGTTCCAGTTTGAATTCAGCTTCATGCAGGAGCAGGTCGTGGTGCAGGAGGGCGACCCGCTGGTCCTCGACCTCAACGGCAACGGGTTTGACCTGAGCGAGTACACCAGCGGGGCGCTGTTCGACCTCCAAGGACGGGGCCAGCAGGTCCAGACGGCCTTCGTCCGCGGCGGTGACGCCTTGTTGGCCATGGATCGCAACGGGAACGGGCGGATCGATTCAGGGCTGGAACTCTTCGGCGATCAGCGCGGCGCCCGGAACGGCTATGAGGAACTGGCGCGGCTGGACACCAATGGCGACGGGCTGATTACCCGCGACGACCGTGGTTTTGACTCGCTGCTGCTGTGGGCGGACGACGGCAACGGCAAGACCGAGCCGGGCGAGCTGCTCACGCTGGGCGAGGCGCGCATCACCGAGATCAGCCTGCGTTATCAGCAAGTGAATCTCCAGGCGTCCGGCAACAACCGGGTGACCGAGATCGGATCATACCGCCGCGCCGACGGCTCGCAAGGCCTCATGGGCGACGTCCAGCTTCGCTACCTCGCCTAGGCCGTTTTCAATTGAACTGTAGCCGTTTCTGGCCGCAGACTGCGAGGATTCGCGCCAGAAACGCGGCGGAACGCGGCTATGGAATTATTGAAAACGCTGTAGCTCCCTGCGCAATGGCGGAGGCCGCTCCGCAAATGGGGACAGACCCGGCCGCTCCTTCGTCGCTGGGTCAGTCCCCTTGTTGCTGCGCTCATTCACCATGACATGAGCAAATGCGGGACTGTCCCCAGCGAAGCGACGAAGGAGCGCAGACGGGACTGTCCCCGTCTGCGGTCCATGGTGCGGTGGTTGGGGTATCTCGCTTCACAATGCGGGGCGGCGGCCTCTATAATGGACGCCGGAGGTACCGCATGCTGAAGCTGGAAGTGCTCGGGGTCAGTGAAGGCCCCCATCATCCCGTGGTCCTGCTGCGCCACGAAGACCGGATCCTGCCCATCGTGGTGGGCATTGCCGAGGCCAACGCCATCCAGGTGGGTCTGATGCAGGAGAAGATCGGGCGTCCCATGACGCACGACCTCATCTGCAACCTCCTCGCCGGGCTCGGCGGCGCGCTCCAGTCGGTGAGCATCTACAAGCTCGAGAACGACACTTTCTTCGCGCACCTCAACGTTGAGCAGCGCAACGTCGACGGCCAGGTGGCCCAGGTCCTGCGCATTGATTCGCGCCCGAGCGACGGAATCGCCCTGGCCATCCGCGTGCGGTGCCCGATTCTGGCCGCCGAGGAGGTCATGGACGTCGCGGGGCAGGATGTGTCCATCATCAACCCGCCCGACGAGTCCGACGAAGGCGACGAAGGCGACTTCACGGAATAGGCCGTCCGCGTTTCTACCCTTGGCCGTCGCCCATATGGGCGACAATGTGCGCCCGCAAGTCCGAGATGCACAGGTCGCGCCCGCAATCCTTCGAGGCCCAGAAGAACGCGTCATCCCACGTGTGCATGCCGGTAAAATGGCTGCGGCCAAACGGTTCCTTCTTCTTGATGGCACCCTTGATATCCACCCCGCGGCGCGGCGTGACGACCAAATCCGGCCCCAGCGGCGTCTGTGGGCCGTGGTACAGCTCGTCCCGCTTCCACACCCGCTCCGCGACGGGTTGGCCCTCCCATTCGAGGGCCTCCAGCTTGGCCTTGACCTCGTCGAGCACCGCCTCGTCCTCTTGGTGCCCCTTCGGGAAGCGGCCCTTCCGGTGCAGGTAGATGCGGCCCGGATCGAGCGCGAACAGGCGCGCCGAGGCCGCCACATCGGCATACGATTCCGGGGGGTCGTTCTCGAAGGTCAGGTAGCCCTCCTGCTCGAGCCACGCGTTGAGGTAGAACTCCGTCTGGATCTCCGTGAACCCGTGATCGGACAACAAGAAGAGGCCCTCGGGGTCGTCCTTGCCGTAAAAGCGCTCGACAAGCCGCCGCAGCAGGTCGTCGCAGCGACGATAGTACGCCTGGGCGCGCGCCTGCTCAGGGCCGTTGCCGGTGCAGGACGGCCAATAAAAATGTTGCAGCCGGTCCGTGCCCGTGATGACCACTTCGGCGAAGTCCCACGTCTCCTTGTCGAAGAAGTGCCGCGCCGCGGCCTCCCGCGACGCCAGACACTGCTCGAGTTCGGAAAAAAGGGTGTCCGCGTTGTCCTTGGCGGCGCGGGTATCGACGTCGATCTTGTAGTGCATGGCCTCGAGCGGCCCCAGCTCGGAGGACGGCGACACGGCGCGCTTCAGATCCACGGCCACAAAACCCGATACGAGCGTTCCGGGGATGTCGCGCGCGGGATAGCAGGCCGGCTGATTGATGACCAGGCACCGCTTGCCCATCCGGCCGAGTTCGTCCCACAGGGTGTCGCGTTGGAGATCGGTGAACGCGGGGAAAGTCATCCGGTAGGTGCCCGGACGCAGATCGGTGAATCCGAAGATCCCGTGCTCGCCGGGATTGGCGCCGGTCATGAAGCTGGACCAGTTGACGCTGGACACCTCGGGCAAGGTCACGCGAACCTGGTGCAGGGTACCGTTCTTGAACACCTCGCCCAGAAATGGCATCGTGCCGTCCTGGCTGAAGCGCTCGATCATCCCCTTGGGGACCCCGTCCAGCCCCAATACCAGCGCGCGCCGCTGCTTCTTGCGTCGAAAGAACATGATCCGCTCCCTGATGTGTTGCCGTCACAGTGCTCGCCACTGGCGCAGTATCTCATAAATCACGATGCCCGCCGCCGTGGCCACATTGATGCTGTTCTTCAGTCCATGCATCGGAATCCGCACGGTGCCGTCGCAACGGCCTCGCACCTTCTCGCTGATGCCGTCCACCTCGTTGCCGAAGACCACGGCCGCGGGTTGCGGCCAGACGAATTCATGATAGAGCGCGGCATCGTCGGTAACCTCGGCGGCCAGGACAGGCACACCGTCCGCCTGGATCGCGGCGATGGCCCGCGTCACCCGCTCGTGGTAAGTCCAGGGCACGTAATCCTGTGCACCCAGCGCCGTCTTGCTGATCTTGACGTGCGGCGGATGGGCCGACATGCCGCACAGATGCAGGTGTCCGACGGCCCCCGCGTCGCAGGTGCGGAAGATGGAGCCGACGTTGTAGGCGCTCCGCAGGTTGTCCAGCACGACCTGCAGCGGCCGCCGTTCCACCGGGGGCAGTTGCTCCGGGGAAATCTGTGCGAAATGGGGTTCGACGTCGACCACGACCGCGATCCTTCCCAAAGGCCGCCGCCTAGCAAACCGCACGGCCCTTTGTTACAATTCCCACCACTTCGGGCAGAGCCCGCGTCCGCCCGCCGCCCGGCAAATACTAGTGGGCGGCAGCGCAAAGCGCAACCCGCTTGGCGGCGGCGCGGGTTCACACGAGAGGAAACCGGCATGGCCCTGCTGAGTCCCAAGATCGCCGTTGGTCACATGGTGCCCTTGTGCCGCCAATTGGCGACCGCGTACAAGGCAGGCATTCCCGTGCTTCAGAGCCTGGAACTGGCGAGCCGGCAGACCCGCCGCCGCAACGTTCGCAACATGTTGCAGCAAATGGCCTTCGACATCCGCCAAGGCAGTACCCTGCATCAGGCCGCCCAGAACCAGTCGCGCCACTTGCCGGGCTTCTTCGTGGAACTGCTGGGCGCGGGCGAGATGGGCGGGCGGCTGGACATCATGCTCGAGGACCTGGCCGATTACTACGAAGACCGGCAGGCGATGCAGCGGCAGATTATCTCGCAGTTGGCCTACCCGGCCTTCCTCGTGGTGTTTGCGTGGATGGCGATCCCCTTCGCCATGCAGGCGGTCAGCTCCGCCGTGGGGCCGTCCGCGGGCGCATTCAATCTCAACACGCACATCGCGACCTGGGCAGCGGGCCGCGTGCACTCGGGCATACGCGCGGGCATCGTGCTGGCCATCATCGTCGTGCTGGCGCGGCTCGGCGTCTTCCAGTGGATTTCCGGCGCGGCAACCACCTTCCTGTGGCCATTTTCCAAAGTGGCCCGCAAACTGGCCATGGCGCGCTTCTTCCGGACCTTTTCGCTGCTGCTGTCCAGCGGCATGGGCACGACGGCCGCCATTGAACGCTCCGCGTCGGTCATCAACAACCCCTACATCGAGCGCGACCTCCTCAAGGCGATTCCGGCCGTTCGCGAGGGCAGCACCCTGAGTGACGCGTTTTCCCGCTGCCGCTATGTGACGCCCGCCGCCCATGAGATGCTGATCGTCGGGGAGCAGTCGGGCGAACTGGACAACCTGTTGCGCAAGCTGTCGCTGTATTTTCAGAATGAGGCCATGCATGCCTTGAGGGTGAGCATCCAGCTTGGCGTGCAGCTGGTCGTCGTGGCGATCATGGTGACCATAGGTTATTTCATCATCCGGTTCTATATGACCTTGTACGGAGGAATGTTCAATGAGTTGGGAATCTGATGCCGCGCCGGAGCCGAAAGACTATACCCGGCGCATCTGGGTGGGCATTGTCGTGGTCAGCGTGGTGGCCCTGACGATTCTGTGGTTCGCGGGCGCCCGCGAGCGCAACATCAGCGTCGTGCGCGCACGCCACATCCTGGTCAAGTTTGACAAGGCCAACCCGCAGGACCGGGCGCGGGCACTCGAGCGCGTCAACGATCTGCGCGCGCGCATCGTCGCCGGCGAGAAGTTTCACACCTTGGCGCGCGAGTACTCGGACGATCCCGGCAGCGCTCCGCGCGGCGGCGACCTGGGCTTTTACCGCCGGGGCAAGTTCGAAGATGCCTTCGAGGAATATGTCTGGTCGGCGCCGGTCGGACAGTTAAGCAACGTGGTGGAGACCGGACATGGATTCCACCTGATCGTGGTCGACGACCGTCATCTGTCCAGCGCCGAGCAATTTGAGCTGGAACGTCAACGGGCGCGGTCAGCCGGCCCGTCATCCGGGCAGGAGGGCGCCCCCGCGGACGCCGTCGCCGGGGAGTGACTCAGTCCGGCGTCTTGGCGTAGTACTTCTGAAGGTTGCGGATGACCGACTCGAAATTGTCCCAGCCGGAGAAGTAGGCATTGAAGATGAACAGGATGGCCTGTTCGACAAGCGAAACCTGGGCCGCGCGGGGCGACTGACTGACGAGGCGCATATGCCGCATGGTAGACTCCTTGACGTTGCTCCGCATGAACGCATGAACGCTGCGGCCTCTATGGTACGCTGCCCGCGGCAACCGAAACAAGGAACCATCGCGTGAACCTGTATGCCTCGCTGGCGCTGTCCATAGTGCGCGCCTATCCGGACCTCGATGAAGCCGATCTGCCTTTTCAGCCCGCGCCCAAGCTCGAGCTGGGCGATGTCGCCCTGCGCCTGTTCGACGCCGCCAAGAAGCTGAAGATGCCGCCGCCCAAGCTGGCGGCCGCCATCGCCACGGACGTCGTGTTCGACGACGATGTGATTGACGTCACCGCGGCCGGGCCCTATGTGAACTTCAAGCTCGATCGCGGCGCCTTTGCGCGCAAGGTCGTCCGTACCATCCTCGACGAAGGCAGCGGCTTCGGCTCGAATGGGTCCGGGGTGGGCCGGTCGGTGCTGATCGAGCACACCAGCATCAACCCCAACGCGAGCCCCCACGTGGGACGCGCCCGGAACGCCATGATCGGCGACAGCATCGCGCGAATGCTCCGGTTTGAGGGCTATGACGTCTCGGTGCACTACTATGTCAACGACATGGGGCGGCAGATCGGACTGCTCGTGCTGAGCTGTCCCGATCCACAGGCGATGAGCTTCGACGAAGTCCTGGATGTCTACGTGCAGGCCAATGCCCGCGCGGAACAGGACCCGGCCTTTGCGGCCGCGGGCTACGAACAGCTCGCCCGCATGGAAGAGGGCGACCCCGAAACGCGGAAGAAGTTTCGGGCCGTCACCGATCTGTGCCTCAAGGGCCAGTTGGGCGTGCTGGCACGGCTCGGGGCGCAGTACGATGTGTTTGACCACGAGTCCGACTTCGTCAAGGACATCCGCCTGGATCGCGTGGTCGAGGCGCTGCGCGCCAAGGACGCCGTATTTGTCGACGACGATCAGCGGCTCGTCGTCGACCTCGCCAAGATCGGCTTCACGCGCGACGAGGGCCGTTTCTTCGTGCTGATGCGCGCCAACGGCAGCTCGATGTACGGATACCGCGACCTCGCCTACACGATCTACAAGAGCGAACAGGGCGCCGACCTGGACCTCATGGTGCTCGGCGAGGACCACAAGCTCTATGCCGAACAGGTGGCGCTGATCCTGTCCGAGGTGGGCATCGCGGCCCCCGAAGCCGTCCATTACGCCTACATCCTGCTCAAAGAGGGCAAGATGTCCACGCGGCAGGGCACGGTCGTGCTCCTGAGCGACTTCCTGGACCAGGCCGAGGCATTGGCGCTCGAACGCGTGCGCGCCCAATGCACCGATCTCGACGAGGCGGAGTGTCAGGCCATCGCCGCCAAGGTCGCCGTCGCGGCCATCCGCTTCACCATTCTGCGGGTCAGCCCGAACAAGAACGTAACCTTCGATTGGGAAAGCAGCCTCTCGTTTACCGGAGATACCGGTCCCTACGTGCAGTACTCATGTGCACGAATCAGCTCGATCCTGCGCAAGTTCGGCGACCTGCCCCCGATCGGCGACGCGGCCTTTCCGGTCGAGAGCGATGCCGAATGGGCGCTGCTGACGAAGATGGCCTCGTTCCATGACACCGTCGCGGGCGCGGTCGCGCAGCGCAATTGTGCGCCCGTGGCGCAGTTCGCGCTGGATATCGCCCATCTGTTCACCACGTTCTACCACGAGTGCCCGGTCCTCCAGGCCGAGACGCCCGCGTTGCGCACGGCCCGCGCGCACGTCTGCGCCGCCACGCGCCAGACGCTGGTCAATGCGCTCGGCCTGCTGGGCATCGAGGCGCTCGAGAAGATGTGACGCACGGACGAAAAGGAAACTTGCCCATGAAGACCCTTTCCGCACTCTTGGCGATCGTCGTTATCAGCGTGCCGGCCGCGGCCGATCTCACCGCGGCAGAGATGGGACCCTTCAAGCCCAACGGCCTGGTGGCCCTGTTTACGGACTTCGGCCCGGATTCGCTCTACGCCGGCGAGATGACCGGGACGATCTACCGCAAGGCACCGGAGATTCGCGTCGCCGTCTTGAGCAACGCCGTTCCTCCTTTTGACACCGTTGCCGCGGGGTATCTCCTGGCCAACACCTTCACGGCCTACCCCAGGGGCACCGTCTTCGCCTGTCACGTCGGCGGCGACCCGGACCCGGCTCTCATTGTCCTGCGCACCCAGACCGACCATGTGTTCGTCGCCCCTGACAACGGCCTGCTCAGTCTGGTCGCGGTGACCCACGGCGCGGTCGAGGTGTTTGAAGTGACCAACGATGCCGTGCGACGGCTGAGTGAGATCCCGACGGACTTGGCGGCCGGGCGCGGCGCTTGCGGCGCGGTGGCCGCCGCCCTGGCCACGGGCACGCCCCTCTCGGAAGCGGGCAAGTCTTTCCCCATGTTCAAACAGGTGTTGCCTGAGCCGAGCCGCGTCGAAGGCGGCGTCGCCCGGGGTACCACCCTGTTTGTGGACGCCTATGGCGCCATCGTCACCAATCTGCGTGAAGTGCACCTGCGCCAGTTGGGCATCGAGCCCGGCAAGGGCGCGCTGGTCAAGGCCGGCGAAACGGCCACGGGGCTGGACCGTGTGGCGGTCCCCGGTGATGTCCCGCCGGGCGACCGGTACCTGTGGGTCAACCATCTTGGACTCGTCACGCTGGGCGCCAACGGGACCTCCCTCGCGGATACACTCGGCGTCACGGCCCATGCGCCTGTCACCATCGAGGCCATGGCGGAGCACACGGGGTCCGGGGACGCCGACGAAGCGCACGACTAGCCGGCGGCGGTTCGCATGAAACAGGCGCTTACACGCATCTACGCCCGGATGGAGGCCCATTACGGCCCGACGCACTGGTGGCCGGGCGACACCCCCTTCGAGATCGCCGTGGGCGCCATCCTGACGCAGAACACGGCCTGGACCAACGTCGAGAAGGCCATCGCGAACCTCAAGCGCGAGGAACTGCTGACCCCGCAGGCCCTGCTGGCCTGCCCCAATGGCCGGTGCGAGGAGGCCTTGCGCCCCTCGGGCTATTTCCGCGTCAAGGCCCAGCGCCTGCGCCATTTCTGCGCCTATCTGGTCGAACGCTACGGCGGCGACATGGCCGCGATGGCCCGGCAGCCGCTGGATACCTTGCGCCCCGAGCTGCTCGCCGTTCACGGCATCGGACCTGAAACGGCCGACGACATCCTGCTGTACGCGTGTGGCAAGCCGGTGTTCGTGATCGACGCGTACACCCGGCGCATTCTGCACCGCCACGGGCTGCTGGCCGCGCCCCTGCCTTACGAGGCCCTGCGGGCGCTGTTCGAGCGCCACCTCCCGCCGGATGTCGCCCTGTTTCAGGAGTACCACGGCCTGATCGTGTTCACCGGCAAGGACTTCTGCAAACGCCGGCCCAAGTGTGAAGGCTGCCCGCTGCAACCACTCTTGAAAAGAGCCGAACCACTGCCGGATTAGACTAGCCCTTGACTTGCGCGCTCAGCAGCATCCACACTACACAGGAATGACGTTACTTCTTGTTCTCAAGGGGGGAAATAGAGATGTCCACTAGCTGTTTTCTTGCCATAGTTTTGGCAGCGCTGTCTGTTGCGCATGCTTCATTGGCGGTTTCACCTGCCACCGCTATAGATATCATGGACCTCGACGCCCGGCCTGATGGCGCAGCCCCTTACACTTGGGTGGACATCGACACGTGCGCGGTTACCGTTATCGACGACGGGCCACATGGCCGCGAACTCTGGCGGACGGACGGCACAGCGGAAGGAACGCAGCTGGTCAAAGACATCCGCCTCGGAAGTGCAGACGGCGTATATGACTTGCAGCCAATTGCCTTCAACGGTAGAGCCTATTTCAGAGCGCAGACCGACGCGACGAATACGGCACTCTGGGTCACTGACGGTACGGCCGAAGGCACCTTTGCCCTTCCTTGGGATGTCGAATCCTTCTCCCCAGGCGATAGCACGCTGTTTTTTATGTACAACGGAACATTTGGAAGTACAGATGGCACCATTGAAGGTACCTATCGCTACCCGCTTGGCGGACACAGAGAAATCGCTGCGCTGGGCGATGCCCTGCTTGTCAGCGAGTCGTATGAACTTGGCCACCGGTTGAAGCGTTTTGACGCACAGCTCGGGAATCGCACTGACGTTATTCTTTTTCCCTTGGAGGAGTCTCCAATATATCGCCTCAGCAGTCTTCCCGATGCGGTGCTTTTCTTTCACGGCCCGGGTGGGGGGGCTTATGACCTATGGCGGACGGATGGCACGCAGGAAGGCACCGTTGCGGTGACAAGCGGCGCCCCGTTCTCCGGTCTTCCCAGCAGGTTGCGCCAATTTACGACTGGGAACATCTACTACTTTTACACTGATGGCACCCGTACTCTTTGGCGCAGCGATGGTACGGCCGAGGGCACGTTTTCCCTTGGGGAAACGGGCAGGTTCTCATCGCCGGTGGCGCTTGGGGACCACATGTATTTCGTTGGTGGTGGGGGTATATGGCGAACCGGCGGCACACCCGAAAACACAGCCCTTTTCTGTCCACTAACACAGAGCCCGTCGTTCATGGGCGCCTCGAACCTTACCGCGTTCAACGGACGACTCTACTTCGCGTACAACGGTATAGGCGAGGAAAGGTTCTACTTTGGGAACGACCTCCCGGAGCCGTTATACATGGGAATCAAATCGTATAATCTCCATAGGGCAGCCGGTCGGCTGTTCTATGTCAAGCAGAACGACCCGACGTACGGCAATGAGTTCTGGCTCAATTCTGGAACCCCCGAGAGCGAGCGGATACTCAAGAACATTATTCAAAAAACCAACTCACAGAATCCGCGGTGGTTTCCTGTTGCGCGGCCCAGCGACCCACGGCTGCTCAAAGCCTCGACCGGTGACAGCTTTGGCCTCTATCGTTCTGACGGCACCGTCGAGGGTACAAGATCTCTCTATCCCGCGCGCCTTTTTGTGGAAGAAGCGGTGCGTGTGCTTCCCGAATACGGCAGGCGCTGGTATTTCCGTGCCGCTCAGGAGGGATGGGGATATGAGCTGTGGCAAACCGACGGCACGGCCCTCGGCACGCGTCAGGTCATTGACCTGATGCCCGGCGCCGAAAGCGGCTGCGAACGCGTTCTTGGCGCGGCGAGCACAGCAGCGATTTTTCTAGGTAATGAAACCGTCGCCAACGACGGCAAGGCCACCCTGTGGTCCTGGCAGCCCGGAACAGGAACGCAGCAACTCGCAACGGGCCGCTTTGACATTCCGGCTAGTGCGTCGCTTGCAGTCGCCGTCAAGGACACCTTGTTTTTCTGTGCCACGTCCAATGGGGAAGAGACCCTCTGGTGCACCGACGGAACGACGGCGGGTACAACGCCCGTTGTCACTGCGGAAGTGACGTCTCTTAGCTTTGCCGGTGCCTTCGCCTGCTATACCGTTGGCACGCAACTCTGGGCCACCGAAGGCGGGGCGCCCGTCCTGCTCCAAAGCTTCTCTTCGATTGCTTCATTGCACCCGGCCAATGGCCGACTGTTCTTTCTTGCAGAAGCCGAGGGGGCTGGAACAGGGGCAGAGCCTTGGACAACCGACGGCACCCCCGAAGGCACGTACCTTGTTGCCGACGTTGCTGAGGGGCAACTCAGCTCCGACGCGGCAGGCTTCACGGCCGCCGGAGACACTGTTTTTTTTGTCACACGCTATCCCCACGGCTTGTGTGCGACAAGTGGCCTGGCAGGTGACTGGAGACTGGTAAAAGACTTCGCGCACCTCCCCCTCTTCTACCCGCCCGGTCTCGGCGCGTTGCATTCCGCCGGTGACCACATCCTCTTGGAGGTGAATGCGCCGGATTCTGGCCGCGAGCTGTGGGAATCAGACGGAACATCCGACGGCACGGTGCTTGTGGCAGACATCTCGTCGGGTGAGGCATCCACCATCTTCCATGATTTTGTGTCAAGCGGCCCTTATGTGGGCTTTGTGGCCGAACACCCAACCTGTGGCAAAGAGCCTTTTATGGCCATTGTGCATCCGGATAAAGACGACGACGCCGACGGCCTTACCCGCCGTGACGAACTTCGCTACGCCACCGACCCATTTGTGGCCGATACCGATGGTGACGGCGTTGACGATGGCGTCGAAGTCGGTGCGCGGATGGATCCCAACTCCACAGACTCCGACGGCGATGGGCTTTCTGACGGAGATGAATTCAACGGGTGGAGCAGCCCCGTCCGTGCCGACAGCGACGGCGATGGCCTTCCAGACGGCCAAGAACGTCCAGGAGATACCGACGGAGATGGTGTTCCGGATATCGTCGACTGGGACAGTGACAACGACGGCATCAGTGACGGCATCGAGCTGGCCTTCGGTCGAAATCCGTGGGTATTCGAGCCCGCCACCGACATACCTCTGAGTCCGTGGGGGGCAGCGAGCGTCTTGGCCCTGTGCCTGTGGATGTCGAGACGCAACGCTCGCGTCGGCAGTCTGCGGGCCACCGTTAGCCCCGGGATGCCCAAGAGGACCACGAGGTTAGGGCCGAAGTAGACATGGCGGAGTGAGACGCCTTTACGGTGCCATATGCGTCCAAGCATCTGTGGGGGGGCTGTGCGCCCGTTGAGCCTCGTAACCGCGCAAATAATTAGTATTACAGCACTTGCGCCATGATCTCATTGATCTGTGCGCGGATGTATTAGCCCCTGTTGGTGTCTTCGTGTATGATGGCGTCGCAGAAATAGGCGGCCCTTGGGCCGTGTTGCTCCTCAAGGGCTGGGAATATATGACACACAAGCGCAGCGAACTTTTCGGACTCTCGACGGTCTATGAAATGGCCAAGCGCCTGCACAGCGGGGTGCCCTACCATTTCATGAAGAACGGCTATGCCTTCCCGGCCATGCACTACTACATCGAGCTGACCCGGCGCTGCAATCTGCGCTGCCGCATGTGCCAGTACATCGAGTGGCTGGAGTCCGAGCCGGTCAGCAGGCAGCGCGAGGGCGAGTTGTCCACGGACCAGTGGCACCGCGTCATCGACCAGATCGGCCGGTTCAGCCTCGTGACCTTTACGGGCGGCGAGGTGTTTGTCCGCAAGGACTTCATGGAACTGCTCGAGCACGCCAGTTCGAAGGCCGCCACGCACTTCATCTCAAATACGACCATGTTGACCGACGAGCGGGCAAAGAAGGTGGTCGAGCTGGCCCCCCGGCACCTCGGCGGCACGGGATGCAACGTGGTCGGCACCTCCATCGAGGGGCCGGGCGACCGCCACGACGAGATCCGCAAGCTGCGCGGCGCCTTCGAGCGGTCCATGCAGGGCGTGCAGACCCTGGTCAGGTACCGCGACGAGGCGGGCAAGGCCTGCCCGAAGGTTCACGTGACCACGGTGATCCAGGAAGCCAACGTCGACGTGCTGCACCTGATGCCGCAGTTGGTGGCCCAGTTCGGCGCGGACGTCGTCAACCTCGTGACCGAGACGCGCATGCACGACCTCGACGGCATCGGTGTCGCGCCGCCCGGGTCGTGGAATTATGAGGATCTGCGCTGGCCGCACATCGAGCGCGGCCGGCTCGCCGCGGCCCTCGAACGCACCGAGCAGGAGGCGAGGAAACACGGGCTGGAACTGCGCCTGCCCCGCATGCCGCGCGAGGACCTGCTCCGCTACTACGACGAGGCCGGTCCCAGCCTCAACCTCAAAGACTATGAGTGCCGCACCGCGTGGACCACGCTGATCATCGGCTACAAGGGCGACGTCTTTCCCTGCTGGCTGCAAAAGGTCGGCAATGTGACCGAGGACACGTTGAAGGACATCTGGAAGAACGCCGAGATGCGCGCGTTCCGCCAGACCTGCCAGCGCAAGCTCTTCGCGCCGTGTCCGGGTTGCTGCTTCCTCGAGTACAAGGACCGGAAGGCCGCCGCCAAGCCCGCCGCGGCCGACATCAACCGCTAAGGCGTCGCCCGATGAACGCCCCGCGCATCCTCATTGTCGGCAGCGCCAACATCGATCTCGTCACCCGCGTGCCCCATGCCCCGCGCCCCGGCCAGACCGTGCAGGGGCGGTCCTTAGAGGTCATCTGCGGCGGCAAGGGCGCCAATCAGGCCGTGGCTGCCGCGCGTCTCGGTGCGCGGACGCTATTCGCCGGGTGTGTCGGCGACGATCCGTTTGGCGAACGGCTGCGCGCGTCCCTGGACGCCGAAGGCATCGATCTGTCCTGCCTCGAGACCTGTCCGCAGGTTCCCACCGGGACCGCCACCATACTCGTCGCCGACGACGGCCAGAACGTCATCGTCATTGCCCCCGGGGCAAATGCCGCCGTGAACCCCGCACGCGTCGCGCGCCTCGAACCGCTTTTTTTGGCGGGACTCGACGCCGTGCTGGTCCAGATGGAGGTTCCCGACGACAGCGTCGCGGCGGTGCTGCGTCTCGCACGGCGGCACGGGGTGTTCAGCATCCTGGACGTCGGTGTGGCACGTCCGGTCCCGGAGGAGATCATCCGTGAGGCGTGCTTGATCTCGCCCAACGAGAGTGAAGCGGAGGCCATCACGGGCCACCCCATCGCCTCGCTGGACGACGCCCGGCACGTCGCGGCCGTGCTTCGGGACATGGGCGCCCGCGAGGTAGTGCTCAAACTCGGCCGGAACGGCAGCCTCTACGCGTCGGACGAGACGGTGCACGTAGGAGCCTTCGAGATCGACGCGGTGGACACCACGGCTGCGGGCGACGCCTTCACGGCGGCCTTGGCCGTCGCATGGCGCGGAGGCCCGCCCGCACAGGCCCTGCGCTTCGCCAATGCCGCCGGGGCACTCGCCGCGGGAAAGGCGGGCGCGCAGCCGTCGATGCCCTCACGCGAAACCGTGGACAGCTTTATGCGCACCGCAGCCCCTGTGGTATGATCGCGCCTTCTGGCCACGAGCAGACAGGGGAGGTCGCATTGCACGACGAATCACACACGCCACGCGCCACGGGCGCGCCAGGGATTCCGAATGACCGGCTGCGGTTTTCCGCGTCGCTGATCCACGGGGATCTGCTGGCCCTGCGCGACACGATCCGCGAACTCGAGGCCGCCGGATGTGACGAACTGCATATTCACGCCTCGGACGGTCATTTCATGCCCGGACTGACCTGTGGCCCCGCGCTGGTGAGCGCCGCCAAACGCGCAACGAGCCTGCCGTGTTCGGTGCATCTGATGGTGGTGAATCCGGACGCCCACATCGAGGCCTTTGCGGATGCCGGGGCGGATACGATCATCGTCCCCGTCGAGACGGCCCGCCACATCCATCGCACGCTGATGCGGATCGCGGACCGCGGACCGGCCTGCGGCGTCAGCATCAACCCCGCTACCCCCTTGACCCGGCTCGAATACGTCCTTCACATGATCGACCGGCTGCATCTGATGGTGCGCGATCCGGGCGTCAAGGGCAATCACCATCCGCAGAGCAGTTTCGAGCGGGTGCGCATCCTGCGCCAGAACCTCGACTATCACGAGCGGGGCACGGTACTCGCCGTGGAGGGCGTCCACGATCCCGCCAACGCCGCCCTGTTCGTCAACATGGGCGCCGAGCAGTTTGTGCTGGACGAGAACGTCCTGTTTCAAGGTCCCGACGTGACGGCGCAACTGACCGCATTCAAGGCCGCGCTGGCCCAGAACCGACATCTGGTGTAGGCCCGCCCGGCCAAGGCTGACGCATCAAGTTCGCGGAGACGCGCATCGTCCGCCGTCATCATCCGGCACGACGCCGTTGAAGACGGGTCAGATCCCGTCGCCGTTTCGCATGAGGTGGTGGTCCATCTCGAGGGCCGGGGCCGCCTCGCGCGGGCGGCCCACCCGGCGCGCGGGTACGCCCGCCACCGTGGTGTGCGGCGGGACGTCGTCGAGCACCACGGCCCCCGCGCCGACCTTGGCCCCTTCGCCAATCTCGATGTTGCCCAGGAGCTTGGCGCCCGCGCCAATCAGGACGCCGCGGCGCACTTTGGGATGCCGGTCGCCGGTCTCCTTGCCCGTGCCGCCCAGGGTCACCTCATGGAGCATCGACACGTCGTCCTCGACCACGGCCGTCTCGCCAATCACGAGGCTGGTCGCGTGGTCCACCAGCAGCCCGCAGCCAATCCGGGCGGCCGGATGGATATCCACCGCGAAGACCTCGCTCATCCGGCTTTGCAGGAAACGCGCGAGCGGCAGCCGCCCCTGGTTCCAGAAATAATGCGCCACACGGTAGGACTGAATCGCGTGAAACCCCTTGAAATACAGCAGCGGCACGCAGTAGGCGCGGCACGCCGGGTCGCGCGTGAGGATGGCCTCGATGTCCGCGCACGCCTTGCGGGCAATCGACGCATCGCTCGCCAGCGCTTCGTCAATCAGGTCGCGCAACATCACCGCCGGCAGCACCGAACTCTCAAGCTTGTTTGCCAGATGAAAGCTCAGTGCGTCTTCGAACGACTTGTGGTTGAGCACGACCGCGTGCAGAAAGCTGGCCAGGGTCGGCTCGTTCTGGACATCCTGGACCACTTCCTCGCGGATCTTCTGCCAGACGCGATTTTTTGCCTCGTCGCTCATGTCTTCCTCCCGGCGGCCATGCCTGCTGTCAACGAAACAGGCCGTGCGGTCCTGCGTATACGTGCCCGTACCGAAGGCTACACCATAGCCCCTCGACAGTCGACCCCGCAAGTGAGCCAATCACGCCGGGCAGGATATCTTGTAAAGACCGGCATGATCCTGCCGTCTGTGACTATGCCGGAGGACGCGGCGACGGCTCCGGAAAAAGAAACGGTCAGCGCCCGCTGTCGTGAAGTTCCCGCAGGGCGGGCAGGATCTCGTCGAGGAACACATCCATCGGTCCGCCGGATCCATACTCGTGCCGCGCCACGGGACTCGCCGGAGTACATTTTGAATGCAGGCTTGATCTGTTTCAGTATGTCCCGCCTCACGCGCAGGGACCACGCGCTCTTGGCATGAGGCTCCCGCTCGGCGAGGGACGTCACTGAAACCGCCAGAACAGTCAGAACGGCCGCTGCGAGGCCGGCCGTTGCAGGCATGAATCTCCAGACGGCGCCGGTACCTTCTCCGACGCAGCCCCAAACCCCAGCAATGCCGTTGACAGGACGAGCACAAGCGTTCGCGTTTCCATGGCAGGACCTCTCTCGTGTGGATGGCTTTTGTCTCTGCCATGCCACTACGACGCAGAACTCAAGAAGTTCCACCGGTCTTTTCGGCGCATCCTTGGTCATGCCCATCCTCCGCGGTCGCAAGATCCGGCCTCACCGTGTGCCCAAGAAGGTCGGGGCCGTCGCGCAGGAAGATGAGGGAGACGTCATGGCCAGGCGCTCAGTCCTTGAGGCCGGTGAGGGCGATGCCTTCGATGATGTGACGCTGAAAGAAGAGGAAAACCAGAACCACGGGAATCGTACAGAGAACGCAGGCCGCCAAGGTGAGGCCGTATTCGTTGCCGTAGGACGATTGGAACAGGGCGATACCAACAGGCAGCGTATAGTTGTCGATGCTGTCCAAGAAGATCAAAGGCTCCATGAATCCGTTCCAGGAGCCCATGAATGTGAAGATCCCGAGCGTGGCGAGGGCCGGCTTGCAGAGGGGCATGGCAATGCGCGCGTAGACCCCGATGGGCGAGCAGCCGTCGATAGACGCAGCATCTTCGAGGTCGCGTGGGATCCGCAGGAAGAA
The DNA here is from genome assembly GCA_052033955.1 of Candidatus Hydrogenedentota bacterium. GTDB lineage: Bacteria > Hydrogenedentota > Hydrogenedentia > Hydrogenedentales > SLHB01 > JBPOJD01. The sequence goes on along the minus strand of JBPOJD010000030.1, from coordinate 15,311 downwards.
TTGATGCAAGAGAAAGACGCCAAAAGCACCTGACCCGGCTGGGACGATCAGCGCGAGCGGGGTATCCAGCCATCCCAGCGCGTTAAGGATAAGATAGGCCGGCACAAGCATGATCTGTCCAGGCACCATCATGGTTGCGATGATGAGCAGGAAGACAAACCGGCCGCCTGGAAGATGCAGACGTGCGAGAGCATAGGCCGCAAGGGAATCCACGAGTAGAACAAACGCCGATGTGGCGGTGGCTATGAACAGGCTGTTGAAGAGCCAGCGGCCGATCGGTATTTCCTCGGGGGTGGCGATGATTTCCCGGAAATTGGAAAGTGTCCATGTTTGCGGCAGCACGCTGCCGAAATGCAGGATCTCCGACTCGGGCTTGAATGAAGTAAGAAGCATTATTGCGACGGGTGCCGCGGCCACCAAGGCTCCCGCTGCCACGAGCACTTCCAGAAGGATGCGTTGGATTCGAGACCGGGTCATCATTGCAGGTCTTCCCGGAGCACGCGGAACTGAATCAAGGCAAACACGGCGATTACTGCAAAGAGCAGCCAGCTCATCGCGCTGCCGTACCCCATTCGGTAGTTGTTAAAGGCCGTTTCGTAGATGTAGTGGACCAGCACCCGCGTCGAAAGCTCCGGGCCACCGCCCGTGATGATATAAGTCTGTCCGAAGACTTGAAACGCACCGATGACGTTCATTACGGAAACGAACAACAGCACGGGCCTGAGTTGAGGCAGCGTGATGTGGATGAACTGGCGAACACGGCCGGCCCCGTCAATCGCCGCGGCCTCGTAGTATTGGCGGGGAATCTGGCCTAATCCAGCCAGTAACACTACGATGGGGCCGCCAAGGCCCCACCACAACGTCATGAGTACAATGGCCCACATTGCCAGCGACGCATCGGTCAACCATGGAACCTTCACCCCGAGCGGTTCCAGCACGGCATTGAAAAGGCCGAACTCACCGTTAAAGAACCACCGCCATAGAATGCCCGCCACACTGATGGAAATGAGTGTGGGCAGGAAATACACCGCACGATAGACGGTTTGCCGGGCGCGCGGGGTGGCGTGAATACCCAAGGCTGCCAGCAGCGCCAAGAGCAGCGTCAGCGGCACGCACAGCACGACAAAACGCGCCGTGGCGAAGAGCGCTGTCCAGAAGTATTCGCTCTGCAGGGCCTCGGCGTAATTGGCCAGCCCCACGAAGCGCGGCGGGGCGGGGGAGAGCATCTCCCACTCAAACAGGCTCAGTCCCAGACCGTATACCAGCGGGGCAAGTACGAAGGTCACGAAGAGCAGGAGATACGGCGCGAGAAAGAGGTAGCCCGTGATGTTTCCCCTTTGTGCTTGTCCGCTCATGGAACGGCTTCCACAGTTGCTTCCAGCTTACGGTACCGGGCAATGATCTCATTCACGCGCAGGGTGGCCGTGTCGAGGGCATCCTGAGGCGTGGCTGTGCGCCGCAGCGCCTTTTCGACGGCATTGTCGAGCTCGGTTGTGAACTCGAATATAAACGGTATGCGTGGCAGGTAGAAGATGTCCGGCAGCGACCTCGAAAACTCATATTGAGCCCCCATGCCCCTGAAACGCTCCGAATAAAGCTGGCTTGCGCGCGCCGGGATTTGGCCGCCCTCGTCCCAGTCGAGGGCATGATCGGAGAGGTGGACGATGAACCGCCACGCGGCTTGCGTTGTGGCGGCATCGAGTCCGGTGCGCATGCACAATACGTGCGAACTCGCCCACGTCGCGGCATGTGGGCCGATTTGGGGCATCGGGGCCGCTCCATAATCCAGGTCGCTCTGCCGCCTCAAGTCGCTGAGCATGTAGATGCCCTCAAAGGCAATGCCCACGCGGCCCTGACGGAACCCGACCCACGAGTCAAAGGATTCCGGGGGAGGCGCGTAGCGGTATTGTTGTACAAGGTCCACGCAAAACTGGAGCGCCGCCACATTTTCGGGCGCGTTCAAGGTGCAGGCCGAGTAATCGGGGGTGAAGAAACTGCCCCCCCACTGTTTCATGAGCGTGGAGGCGTTTGTGCGAAACCACGTAAAGACCAATCCCCACGTTTCGGGTTCACCATTGTCCTTCCGTTTCGCTGTCAGCTTCTCGAGGGCGGCCATGAACTCCTCGCGATTGCGTGGCGGCGCGGCATTGCCGCTCGCATCGACAATTCCGTTCGCGCGGAAAAGGGCCCTGTTGTAGTACATTCCGAGCACGTGGACGTCGAGAGGGATTCCCATATGTTGGCCATTGCGCTCAACGGCGGTCCATACGTTGGGAAGAAAATCTGCAGGATCCACGCCGCCGGGTCCGGTGCACAGGTCATCGATCGGCCGCAGAAAACCCGCCCTGGCAAAGCGTTCGATGTTGTCGGCGTGAACAACAAAGATCTCCGGGGCCCTTTCACCCAGCCCTGCCACGAACAGCTTATTGTAGTACGTACCCCAGGCCATGCGCTGCATGCGCACCTGCACGTCCGGATTCTGGGCGTTGAACTCCTTGACCATGGCGAGCATGGTGCGGCCGTCGGGGCCGGTGAAACCGTTCCAGAAGCGGAGTGTGACAACCTCCGGGGTGTCACGATGGCATCCGGCCGCGCTCAGTATGGTCACCCAGGCCACCGTGGCCACTGCTCCGAGGCGCAAAGCCGCGCACACAACACTGCCCATGGCGTCATTCTCGCCTGAGAATGAAACGTGTCACCGAGACAGGGGGGAAGGCATGTCGGATCCGCCCGTCCTGACACGTTGTGTCGAATGTGACCACAGATACGGCCTCGGTGTCGGCAAGCGTGTTCCGGCTGTCAAAGGAATCGGCCGCTACAACGGCCCCCTCCACCCTGGATCGTGCCGGGAAGTTTGCCAGATGCAGTTCAGCGTCGATGGCCCGCTCGCGATCATAATTTATCACGAAAACGCTCCAGGTCTTTCCACGCTCATCAAGCAGTCCCATTGCGTCAAGCCCTGGCAACTGTGCTGCGTCGCCTATCCATTGCCCCGTGGTATGTATCATGGGGCTGGAAGTCGCCGCAGGCGTAGGGATGGTTCCTTTCTGTGCACCATAGAGTTGGAGCACGTGCCAGACCGGGTTGGCGTAGACGATGGAGTGTTCCTTGCGCAGGCCGCCGCCATGGTTAAGCAGGGCGCTGCGGGTGATCAATTCGATGAGACCGTTGCTGCGCATGGCGGCGTGGTAGATTCCCGCGGTAAACAACGTCTCGGACTGCATGCCGTAGTTGGGCGCGCCGCCAAGATCCCGCAGGATCATCAGTTCCGTGACCGCGACCCGCGGCGTGAGCCCGGCCTCGACCATGGGTGCGGCCATCATCGCCACGTAGGCATCATAGCCATGTGCGAAGGCCATGAGTTCGTCGTGCAGGAGGCCGGAATCCGCGTCGGCCGGCGTTCCCCAAGCCTGAAGGGTATGCAGCGACAGGGAGCGAACCGTTGCGCCCTGCGCCTGGACCAGCGTCCGGTTCCATTCCTGTCTGTCCCCGCCGTTGGCAATAAACATGAGGGATGGATCCGCGGAAAGCATCGCCTCCCGAAACGCCTCATAGCGGGCCGCGTATGCCTCCGCCGTGGTGTGCCCGACCTGCCATCCGCCCCAGAGCTCGTTGCCGATTTCCCAGTAGCGGATTCCGTAGGGCTTGGTGTGTCCATTGGCAGCCCGTTTGGCGCCCCATTCCGTGGTCACCGCACCGTTGCAGTACTCGACCAGCTGGCGGGCCATCTCCGGGGTGCCATCGCCCGCATTCACGCACATGAGCGGTTGCGCGCCTGTCAGGCGGCACAACGTTTGCCATTCGTCGACCCCGACGTGGTTCCACTCTACCTCGTTCCAGGCAGGGTTGGGCAGTACCGGGCGATCATCCAGCGGGCCGATGCCGTTGCGCCAGTCGTAGCCGCTGACGAAATTACCCCCCGGATAGCGCAGCATTGCCACGCCCGCCCCCTTCATGGCCTCGATGACCTCGGGCTCCCAGCCTTCCACATGGTCCTTCGGGAACAGCAGCACGCGGGCGACATCGACCGTCCCGGTGTCGTCAAATCGGATGCCGAGAACGCACGGCGCCCCGGCAGGCAGGCCCGTGGGCCTGGTGACGCGCAGCTTCTTGTCGGTCTGGGTCCACTGCGACGTCAGTCTCAATGTAACCGCGCCCAGCTCTGTGCCATCCACCGTGCGCAGGTAGCAACGCGCGGTCATGGGGGAGTCGCTCCGCGCTTTCAGGGTGACCGTGAAGCTGTCAACCCGGTGAAGTGGGGGATAGAGGCCGCTTTCCAGTCCCGCATCAGGTTCAGCGAGTACCAGCCGTTGGAAGTCGGTCTTGCCGGACTGGAGGAGATCGCCGGACACCTTTCCGCACCGGGCCCACTGTGCCGCAATGCCGTGCTCCCACGCGACAGATGCATCTGGCAGGCCAAAGGCCGCCGCCTCGCCACGGACGACATGTTCACGGGAGTCCGGCCAGCGGTCGACTGGCACGAATTCGGGGTTGTGGACACACTGGGCCCAGGCGCCCTGGTACACATTGGTGCCAAGATGCTCCGTGAACACCCCAAAGAGATTTCGGGAAATCCCCGGCAGGGCACGGGCGGCGTCCAGCTCAATCGTGGCCTGCGCCGGAAGGACGGGCTCGTGGCCCGCTGCCAGCAATGCGGCAAGTACGATACCGGTGGATATCACGGCGCATCCTCCCTCTGTGTGACAGGTACTAGGCCTCTATTGCGGCTCTGCGTGCTTGCGCGTCCCGAATGCGTTTCACATCAAACTTTCCACCTCGACTAAAAAGGTATATGCCATTCTGTTCCTGAAACACATCCGTCAACTGCGTATAGCAGTAACCGAACATGTCTGGATTGTCCAGCAATACCCTGCACAAGCCCTCGAACCGTGTGTAGAATTCTTCAATATCCTTGGGCCGATCGCCATAGCCCCACGAGTCCTCGCCCTCCCTGGCTGCGGGGTTCCACCAGATGCCGCCAAATTCGCTTACGAAGTACGGTTGACCCGCATAGGGCACGGAAATCGGACGGCTTGGGTCGCCGTTGGTAAACGGGGCGCTCGTCGCCAGCCCGGACTGGTTCTTCGCAAAGACCTCCGGGTCTTGCTCATAGTCGTGGCAGTCGTAGACGTCCGATTCGCGGACGCGGTGGGAATACCCGGAGGCATCGAGTACGGGACGTGTCTGGTCCATGGCCTTCGTGGCGAGGAACATGCCGCGCGTGACGTCGTCGAGATCCGTGAGGTGGTCCGTGATGGCCTGCACGGTCTCATTGAGCGGGCACCAGCCCACTATGCTGGGGTGCGAGTAGTCGCGTTCGAGGGCTTCCATCCACTGCGTGATGTACGTCGCCGAAAGCCGTTGCTCGTCCTCGCTTTTCGTCCAATCCCGACAACCCCAATCCGGAAACTCTCCCCAGACGATGTAGCCCATCCGATCGGCGTGGTACAGGAATCGTTCCTCGAAGACCTTCTGATGGAGGCGCGCCCCGTTGAACCCCGCCTCCATGCTCAGCTGGATGTCCTTCTGAAGCGCTTCATCGGTGGGAGCAGTCAAAATGCCGTCAGGGTAGTAGCCCTGGTCAAGCACCAGCCGCTGGAATACCGGAACGCCGTTAATGCAGATGGCCTTGCCGTCGATGGCCACGCTGCGCAGACCTGCATAGGACGAGGCGCTGTCTATCACGCGTTCCTCGTCGTCCATAAGATCGATGTCGACATCATAGAGAAAAGGCTGGCCGGGCCCCCAGAGCCTGCGGCGTTCAGGTGGCACCGGCAGCAGGAGGCGCGGTGTGAATGCCGTTCCCAGTACACGCTCCTGCGTCGCGATGACGCCCCCGGCGTCGCGCAGCGTGGCGCGAACGCGCAAACCCTTACGTGGTTGCGTGACGCCTTGGTCGAGCACAAAGCAGCCATTGTCGACGTCCGGCGTGATCCGTGGACGCAGCAACGCCGTGTCCGGCACGGGTTCCATCCAGACAGTCTGCCAGATGCCGGTTGTGCGCGTGTACATGCAGGCCCACCGGGCAAACTTCTGCGACTGCTTGCCCACCGGTTTGAGCTCGCGCGTATAGTCGCGAGCGCGCACGACAATCACGGCCGCTTCCCCCGGTTCCGCCGCACCCGAGAGGTCACACGTGAACGGGGTGAAGCCCCCGCGATGCCGCCCGACTTCCTTCCCGTTTACCCAGACCGTTGTGTCGTAGTCCGCCGCCTGAAAATGCAGGAGTACGCGCGCCCCGGACCACTCTTTCGGGATGGTTGCCTCGCGGCGGTACCATACGACGTGCATGAAATCGAGTTGACCAATGCCCGACAGCTCGCTCTCGGGGCAGAACGGTACCGTGATGCGATCCGCGAGTTCTCGGTCCAGAAGTCCGCGTTCCAAACCGCTGTCCCCGTTGTCGATCTCGAACTGCCACTCACCGTTCAGATTCAACCAGCGCTCGCGGACAAACTGGGGGCGTGGATACTCGGGACGCGGAATACTCATGACGGTCACATCCTCCTTGTATTGGTTCCATCTGATAATCAATATGGTATCGTAATGACGAGGAAATGGAAATGGGCACACGTATCACGACCATACGCGAGACTCTCATTATTCCAGAAGGCTCCTACGAGCGCTTCCTGCCGCTGCAGGCCCCGTGTGCGCGGTCCCTTCGGGAACATCATGTGGTCTTGGCCGGGATAAGCGACCTGACGGCGGGATATGAGGTCGCGCGGATAGCCGCAGACTTTCACCTGATCCTGTACACACTGAAAGGCAGGGCCGCGTTGAGCGCGGAGCGGTACGAGGGCCCCCTGGAGCGAGGAAGCGTGCTCGTGGCTCCAGCGGGAACCTCATACCGCTACCATGTATCACGGAGGAGGTGGCGGATACTCTGGTTTCATCTCCGCAACCTGGCCCCTTGGGGTGTGCTTGGGAAGGAGGGGCTCTGCGCGCGCCGGTCCTACCAGACCGAGGCGATCACGATGGCGGCAGAGGGTTTTCTTGCCGAGTCGAGAAAGAGCGAGACAGGCGCGGGCCGACTGGCGGAAATGTTCGGGGGGCAGGTGGCCTTGTATCTCGCCCGCGAGGTGGCCCAAGCGGACTCGCGCCGCGACCGGAGCATGCGACAGCGGCTCGATGCCCTGTGGGACAACGTCGATGCGCGCCTGGAAGAGGGGTGGACGGTGGCGCGCCTGGCGTGCGAGGCCGGGATGTCGGCCGCAACCCTGCACCGCGCCGCGCTGCACTATGCCGGACGTACCCCGATGCAGATGGTGACCCATCTGCGGATGCTCCGCGCGGAGCAGCTCCTGAGCCGCATCGATCATCCTCTGTGCTGGGTGGCCGCCCAGGTCGGCTACGCTACCCCCTTCGCTTTTTCCAACGCCTTCAAGCGCTGGCACGGGGCCAGCCCGAGTGTGTTCCGGGCGGCGCTCGGGACGGCGGACAAAGAGGGAGATTTGAGCGAGGCGACCTTGCGCGTCCGCGACACAGAACCAGATTAATCTGTGTGGTCAGAAAGAACAGGAATGAGTAAAAACGAAGGCCTGTGAGCCCGAAGAGACCGTGGGGCGACGCACCGGTTGAGGGTTATGGTCGCACTACGCCATATTCCCGTGGAGGCTGACGTGCCGTCCTTTTATTCGGCACCGGTCGCGGTGGTTTTTTGCGCGTACACAGGCCGAAGACGCGAGCCTGGCCCCTTTCTGTCAGGGGCGGCCAGAACAGGGGATCGCGGAGCTGGGAGGCGCTGTTTTCTTGACATTTCGAGCAGTTCTGCCGTAGTATCCGTACCGGCCTGCCGAGGCGGCGAGGTCGGCGACAACGCCGCGCGGGACCTTGGCATGGTTTCCACTTGTTTTTCCACATGCGCAACCTGTGTCAGGGCGAACATGCTCCGTGCCTTTTTTGCTCGCCCGGACAGTGTCTGATAGCCCGTGGCGTTCGCGTGCAGCGGTGCCGATGTCTTAGTGAAAGGACAAGCTTCATGAGCCAATCAACCAACGACGTGGCGCGCGTGCCTCTGGCAACGCTTCCCGGTGACGAAGTGCGCCAGGTAATGTGGCGTTTCGCGGACCGCTTTGACATGCAGATGCTGCTGCAGGCCGTCCGGGACGTGGCCCGCGGGCCAGTCGCACGCCTGGTGGCCGAGGGTGGCCGCAATACGCACGAGTGGACGCCGGGCAAGCAGGAACTCATCAAACGCTTTGACGAGGCCGGCATCACTACCGGCTATGTGGATCCCGAGTACGGAGGCCTGATCGGAGGCCCGAAGAACCTGCTGTTGTCCCTGGTGGCCTATGAGCTTGCCTGGGTGGACGCCGGCGCCGCGACGGGTAGCTTGGCGGGCAGCCTGGCCTTTGCCCCCATTCAGGAGCGTGGCACCCCCGAGCAGGTCGCTGAATACATGCAGCGGACCGCCTCGGATGGCAAGGGCGGGCACCTCCGGGGAGCCTTTGGGTTGACCGAACCGCTTCCCTATGTGGGGGTGGACACCGGCACCCTGTGCGGCAAGGTCCGTGTGGCGGAATGGAAAGAGGGCGAGGAGCCCCTGCTGCAAATCGAGAAGCGCGGACGCTTTATCACGAACATGGACATTGCGCAATACGTGACGGTCGCGGTCGACACGGACGACGAGCGCATCGCGAGCAGCTGCATGGTGATTATCGAGGAAACCGATCCCGGCCTCTTCGACCGCGGCGCGCCCACCATGAAGATGGTCCACCAGCTCTCGTCCACGCGTGATCCGATCTTCAATCTGACGGTGCCGGCCCATCGCATCATCGGCGGCTATACCATCCAGGATGGCAAGATTGTGCCCAATTACAGCCACGGCGAGGTCATCGAAGCCGTGTTCAAGCACACCCGGATTTCGGTGGGCCTGATGACGGCCGCCAAGCTGCTCTCGGCCATCGAGCCGGTCATCCGGTATCAGCGCAGTCGCTACCGCGGTCGCCCGAACGTCGATGCAGGCACGTCGCGCCACGACCTGGGCCTGCAGCAGAAAGAGGATTCGCTTCATCGTCTCGTGGACATCTGGGCCACCGGTGAAGCCGCCGCTTCGCTGGGTTTCGCGGCCGCACGGATTTTCGACACCATCGACCCGCTTGAACGCCAGAAGGACAAGATTCTGGCCGAGCAGGGCATCCATGGCGGCAAGGCCCAGATGAGGGCCATGAGGAAGGTGGAAAAGGACGCCCTCGAATACCTCACGCTGAAGGCACAGCCCGAGGCATCGCGTGACAATGCGCGCCTGGCCGAGCTGGAAGCCGATCAGTTGGTGCAGTATATGGTTCTGGACGCTGTGGGCAATGTCCTGTGCCCTGCCTGCAAACTCTGGAACACCGGAAACGGCACCAACATGATGCGCGAGGCCCTCAGTCTCATGGGCGGGTATGCGATCACGGAAGACTGTCCCGGTTTCCTGGGGCAGAAGTGGATGGACGCCCAGCTCGAAGCAACCTATGAAGGCCCCGAGGCCGTCCAGCGCCGCCAACTGAGCGTCACCATGACCATGGACCTGTTTGTGGTGCAGTTCCGCCAATGGATCGCCGAGATGCGGCAGATCGCCTCCGAACGCCCCGGTACGGGCGCCTGCACGGTTGCCACGGCGATGGAACTCTGGCTGTTCTCCTTGAACCACCTCCAGCAGGCGCGGGACGGTGACGGCAAGCTGCTCTATAAAGGGGCGCGCCAAGGTGTCACCTTCCCACTTGCGGATGCGCTGTGCTGGTTGCTGGCGGCACGCCAGCTGATCCTCGACGTCATCGAGCTCGAGACGCGTGGACCGGAAAATCCTGCCCTTGCGGAAGGCTTGGATGGATTTGTCGCGTTTTACCGCGACTTGTGTCACGTTCAGTCTGCGCGTGCGGCCGGGGAAGTCGGCCGGATCTGCGCCGAACTCGTCCACGGCTACACCTATCACCCCTCATGGGACGGCAACAGTTGCGCGTGCTATTCGACCGAGGAACTGGATGCCCTGGAGGGCGTGGCGCCCGGACTCGCCTCGGTGTGCGAAGGACTGCAGGGGGCCGATGGCGTCCGGCCGTTGAAGGCGGGCCCGTGCGCCCGGTTTGAGGGACTCGGCACCTTCCAGCGGCTGAGGACGAAGCTCGACGGCTGCCTGACGGGATCGCGCCTGGCCAAGGACCGCGCGGCGCAGGCGCTTACCGAGGTCATGATTCCAGAAGCCCTTGACTACCCTCGATAGGCAGGCACGCGTCATGACCGACACACACCAAGGTCACGCTGAACACATCGAGCGTCAGCAGATGGACGTCGACATCGTCTGTGTCGGCTTCGGGCCGGCGGCGGGCGGTTTCCTGACCACATTGTCGCGCGGCATGATGGATCAGAACGGCGGCTATGCCGTCGAGAGCCGGGTCATGCCCGGTATGCCGCCGCAAGTGCTGTGCTACGAACGGGCCGACGACATCGGGTTTGGCGTGTCGGGCGTGGTTACGCGTGCGCGTGGCATTCGTGCGTCGTTTCCCGACCTCGATCCCTCGTCCATCCCGATGGCAGCGCCTGTCTCGAAAGAGAAGGTCGTCTATCTGTTGGATCCCATCGGAGCGAGCAGGCGTCCCGCCGCGTTGCGCCTGGCCGACGCCACCGCGCGCGCGCTCAAGTGGGTGCTTCCGTATCGCGACGAGGCGGTGGAACTGCCGTATACGCCCCCCTTCTTGTGCAAGCACGATGGGTGGGTCATGTCCATTGGGCAGTTCAACCAGTGGGTCGGCAGCCAGCTGATGGGGTCGGGCCTGGTCCAGCTCTGGCCCGGAACGCCCGCAGCGGAGCCACTGATCGAGGACGGCGCCGTCGCCGGGGTGCGGCTTGCGGATCAGGGAGTGGACAAGGAGGGTCGTCCGGATGCGTGCTTCATGCCCGGCATGGATATTCGCGCCGCGCTGACGGTCATCGCGGATGGCCCCGTTGGGCCGATTGGTCGCCAGATCGACGCTCATTTTGGTGTTCCCGATGGGCATCATCAGCGGGATTGGGCCGTGGGTATGAAGATGGTCGTCGACCTGCCCGAGTCGTGTGACCTGGCGCCCGGCACGGTATTGCACACGCTCGGCTTTCCCGAGCCGGAGATATTCGGGTTCCTGTACGTCTATCCGGATCGCATTGCGTCACTGGGCATCTTTGTGCCTTCCTGGTTCGATAATCCTGTGCGCACATCCTACCGTTATCTCCAGCATTGGATGATGCACCCGTACCTGTGGCGGCATCTTGAAGGCGCCACGCTGCGCTCGTGGGGCGCCAAGACGCTCCAGGAAGCGGGCAAGCGGGGCGAACCGCATCTGGCGGGCAACGGCTATGCGCGTATCGGCGAGGGGTCGGGCAGCACGAATGTCCTCACCAACTCCGGTGTCGATGAGGCCTGGACCACCGGCACGCAACTCGGCGAAGCCGTACTCGAACTCCTGAAGGCCGGCAAGCCCTTCACCAAAGAGAATCTGGACGGTGCGTACGTGCAGCGCCGCCGGGAAAGCTGGGTGGAGAAGGAAGGCAAGGTCGCGACGCATGCCCGCGACGGATTCCAGAAGGGGTTTGTGCGTGGCATGCTGGGTACGGCCTTGGCGGGGATGACCGGCGGCAAACTGGGCTTTGCCTGCACGCCGGCGCGTCCGCACGATCGCATCCCGACGCTGGAAGAATACTACAAGGGCCGGTTGTCTCCAGAGGAAATCCAGGCAGTGCGCGACACGTGCCGCGGCAAGGGTGAAACGCTGCATGACGCCCTCATGGACCGCGTCGGCTGGCCCAAAGTCCCCTACGATGGGAATCTGCTGATGTCGCATCAGGATGCCCTGCTGCGAGGAGGCAAGGTGCAGGCGCCCGGCGGTTATGCCGACCACGTCGTCTTTCTCTATCCTCACCTGTGCGAGCAATGCGGCACGCAGATCTGTGCTGAAATCTGCTCCGGCCAGGCTATCACGGCCAATCCAGAGGGGGGCAAGCCGCTGTTCGACCGCGAGAAATGCGTGCACTGCGGCGCGTGCCTGTGGAATTGCGCTCGGGCAGGCGAGGACAACCCCGAGCACGGGGCCATCGCATTTCGCGCGGGCGCGGGCGGCCTTCATTCAGCCGAGAATTAACCGGAACTTGCTGCAACGACTTAGAAATCAGGAGCATTGCCGATGAGTCAGGGATTTCACATCGTGGTATGCGCCGGCATCGTGCCGGACCCGCTGCAAACGCTCGAGCCCGTGCAGAGCCCGCAAGGCCCGGCGCTCAAGAACGAGATGATGCTTCCCGTGGTGCTGGACCCATGGGCCGGGCACGCCCTCTATGAGGCGGCCAACCTGGCCAAGAACACCCCGGGCAGCAAGGTCTGGTTGGTGAGCATGGCGCCCAAGGCCAAGCTGCAACAGGTCATGATGAGCATTGCGCAGAAGGCCCCCTTCGAGCTGGTGGCGCTGGACGGAACCTCCAGCGGCTTTGCCAGCGCCGATGTCGTTGCCGAAAAGCTTGCCGCGGCCATCGAGGGCATCGCTGAGCTGGACCGCTCGCGGCTGCTGCTGTTTGGCGGATGGGAATCGGCTTCGCGCGGATCCAGCGCAACGATGCAGATCGTTGCCGAGCGTTTGGGCATCTTGGACCAGTTCCAGGGTGTGGACGAACTGCGCGTGGAGGACAGCGGCGCATTGCGGATCCTGGAACGCGTCGAGGGCGGCAAACATCAGGTTTCAACCTGTGCCGGCGCGCCGGTCATGCTGGGTTGGGCAACGGGCAATCTGCCTGAACCGCACAACAACCCCCAGGTCGGCATGACCAACATGCGCACGGTGATGCCGGCCCTGCAGCGGGCGACGGTCACGGGTGTGGTTGCGGACGGCACCGGTTTTGCCAGCATCGAGCTGCCCAAACAACAGCGCCAGACGCGCATCGTCAAAGACGTTCCGACGGACGACATTGCCCGCGAAATTGTCGAATGGATAAAGGGATAAGCACCTGCCCGGCAACCCCGTGCAGTTTGAGAAAAGGACGGCATCATGCAGACGGTTTTGTTCCTTGCCCACACCGAATCCGATGGCACGCTTGCCAAAGCGGCGCGCGAAGCGCTGACAGCCGCCAAGACAGTCGCCGATAAAAGCGGCGCTGCGCTTGTGGCCGGCCTCTTCGGCGCGGACGTGCAAGCGGCCGCCAACACAATCGCTGGCTGTGGCGCCTCGCGCTTTATGGGCGTATCCGGAGAGGGCTTTGCCCAAGCCCGCTACGCCAGCGACGCTGCGGCCGCGGAAGCGCTCTGCCGCGCCGCCAACGCCGACGTCGTGGTCAGCGGCGGCACCTCGCGCATCAACCGCGTACTGCCCGGCGTGGCCCACCGCCTCGGCGGCTGCGGCGACCTTCACGCCACCGCCCTCGACGTGGACAACGGCGCTGTGGCGGTCACCCGCTGGTTCTATCGCCAGCGCATGCGCGCCGTGTTGAAACGCGATCAACGCCCATGGCTGATCGCGTTGGATTCCGGCACCTGTGCCGCGTGGCAGGGCGACGCCGGTGCCGCCTCCGTCGAGAACGTGGCGGTGGAATTGAGCAGCGCCTGCAACCGCACAACCGTCACCGGCCTGCAATCCCCCACCTCTGGCGCGCAGACCATCCGCCCGGACGCCGAGCTGCTGTTCGTGGCGGGCGCGGGCTGGATGAAAAAGCAGGCTGACGGCCAGACCCACGTCGCCGACGCAGAAAAGATCATCCTTGGAGCACTCAAGAACGCGCAAGCGTCGCTGGGCGGCAGCAAGTCCGTGGTTGACATCACCGGCGAAGGCGGCGACGTGCTGTCGTTCATGTCCCACCTCAACCAGGTCGGACAGACCGGCGCCGTGCCGCGTCACCCGAAAGGCTTGGCCACCTGCTGCCACGGAGAAGAGCCCCACGTCGTTGGCTGGCGCTTTATCAACGAACGGCGCGCGGTCAACCTTGACCCCAATTGCGGCTGGGCCCACGGCAAGGCCGACGTGCTCTACGTCGCCGACGCCTTCGAGGTCATGACCAAGGTTAACGCGCTGCTGGAAGGCTGAGAAAAGTGCCCATCGCCGGTTCGCCGGAGATGGGTTGATTAGACAAGAACGCCAACGTGCGCGCTACGCGAAAGTGCAGCGCGCTCGTTCCTTTTTTCGGGGCAGATTGTTCCTATTCAGATTCCTGAGCCGACTTCTTAGCATCATGTACTTTTGCTATGACGGCCTGCGCGAGTTTGTAGTGGAAGAATCCGCAAAAGAGCGTCACGGACATGCATACGATTGCCAGCGGGATGCCAGCCCAAGGCGCCATTTTGCCTCCGGAAGCGTACATCCCGAGGGGCGCAAACGTGATCGAAACACCGGCAAGCGCATTCGCGACAAATCCCATCGGGGAGTTGATCCGCGCTACCCATTTATCGTCAATCTCTACACGCATAGTTTCTCCATTTCCGTTTCCTATTGCGAGCAACTAACAACCTGGTCTTGAGAAAGGCATGGGGAAAGCGGTTCTTGCATTCCGACACTTTCCCAGTCCTCCGTCTAAGACCGCAAAATCAGCCCCGTCAGCGACGAGTGTCGGGCGAATCTGTATGGTTAGCTTTTTCATATTCTTTTGCTAACATTCGCCCCTCAGCGTAGCCACATATGAACGCACAAGCAAGACCTATGGTTTGGCGGAGTATGGTTGACCGCCTTTGTGCATTTTTTGGAGGTTCGAACTCACTCCCGCTGAAACACTTGGGACCTCGAGGGTGTGGGCCATCTGATTCCGTAATCTATTGATACGCTTCACAAACTGCCACTCGTGCGAATCCATCGCACGCGCACACAAGGCACGGGCAAGCCCCTCTTTTGGGGCGAAACTGAGCCGTAACTCATCTATCTCGATCGGGTGCTCACAACTTGCCTTAATAAAGTCCGTTAGCTGCTCTTCTAGGAGCAGATGCCCCTTCAGCAATACGAGGGTCAGATCCTTGGTCCTCGGAATCAAGGTCTTGTATCGCTTGTACAAGTAGTTTTTGGGTTTGTCTTTCATGCGCTAGCGGCCGCCTTCACAGGGACTGTCACACCACGACTCTCGATGTCATTTCGATACCTGTTCCGCAAATGCGTGTAGACTATCGTGTTCGTCACGTCTACCTGGCGCTTGTGCCGGTTACGTATGACAATTTCCACGTTCCTCTTCCTCAAGTGCTCCCTGTAGGTTGCCGAAGCGTCGTGCTGTGGCGTGCCTCCCGTAAACTGGTCCACGTACAATGAGAGTTTCCAGCCGGCCAGAGGGCCAAGGAGACTCGGAGATGTCGAAGAGAAAACGTCACAACGCGGAGCAGATCGTGCGCAAGCTTCAAG
>JBPOJD010000031.1:0-19630 GCA_052033955.1 Candidatus Hydrogenedentota bacterium | reverse complement strand
AGCTGCTGAGCAAGTACGACTTCCCGGGCGACGAGATTCCGATT
The DNA here is from genome assembly GCA_052033955.1 of Candidatus Hydrogenedentota bacterium. Classification (GTDB taxonomy): domain Bacteria; phylum Hydrogenedentota; class Hydrogenedentia; order Hydrogenedentales; family SLHB01; genus JBPOJD01. The sequence goes on along the minus strand of JBPOJD010000031.1, from coordinate 19,586 downwards.
GTCCGGGGTTCGGCGCTTGCGGCGATGGAAGACCGTGACCCGCAGATTGGTCACGACGCGATTCTGGAGCTGATGAAGGCGGTGGACGGCTACATTCCGACGCCCGAGCGCGCGCTGGATCGTCCGTTCCTGATGCCGATCGAGGACGTGTTCACGATTACGGGCCGCGGCACGGTGGTGACGGGCCGTATCGAGCAGGGCATTGTGAAGGTGGGCGAGAAGGTTCACCTGATCGGTATCCGTGAGAAGACGCAGGAGACGACGGTGACGGGCGTGGAGATGTTCCGCAAGATGCTTGACGAAGGTCAGGCGGGCGACAACGTGGGCCTGCTTCTTCGCGGGATCAACCGCGAAGACGTGGAGCGGGGCATGGTGGTTGCGAAGCCGGGCTCGATCACGCCGCACACGAAGTTCCAGGGCGAGGTATACGTGCTGAAGAAGGAAGAAGGTGGCCGTCATACGCCGTTCTTCAACGGGTACCGTCCGCAGTTCTACTTCCGCACGACGGACGTGACGGGCTCGCTGGACCTTCCCGAGGGTGTGGAGATGGTGATGCCGGGCGACAACGTGACGATCACCGCCGAGCTGATCATGCCGATCGCCATGAACGAGAACCTCCGGTTCGCCATTCGTGAAGGCGGCCGCACGGTAGGCGCCGGCGTCGTCACCAAGATTCTGGAATAGAGACAGTGTATCGCCCGGGGGCGTCGCTGCCCCCGGGTTTCCCAGTTACGGCTTTTCCTTGCAGGACTGTAGCTCAATTGGTAGAGCAGCGGCCTCCAAAGCCGAAGGTTGGGGGTTCGAGTCCCTCCAGTCCTGCCATCTTTTAACAGGTTGGCCCCAAGGCCGTTTAGAGGACCCCATGGCAAAAGCAGGCATGTCAGTGACGATGTCGGGACTTGTGGCCCGGGTGCAGGGCTTTTTTGAGGACGTTCTTGCGGAACTCAAGAAGGTGACGTGGCCCGCGAAGGAGGAGCTGAAGGCTTCGACGAGCGTGGTGCTGGTCCTGCTGCTGTTGTTTGCGGCGGTCGTCGGAGTGATGGACGTGGCGTTGGGTGCGATTGTGGTGCAGCTGCTTACCGCGGCGTAGAGGGGTGTGTCAGGTGACTGAAGACCAGAGTCCGGACAAGAAGCCGTTGCCCGAAACGGCGCAGGAGGAAGAGCAGGCGGTCGAGCCGTTGCTGCGTCCTGTGCCCGAGGATGGCATTCGTCGGCGCTGGTATGCCCTGCACGCCCACTCGGGACAGGAAGGCACGGTGAAGAAGAGCCTGCTGGCCAAGGCCGAGCAGGAGGGGCTTGCAGACCTGATCTCGAACGTGCTGGTGCCGATGGAAGAGATCGCCGAGATCAAGAGCGGCCAGAAGAAGATATCCAAGCGCAAGTTTTTCCCGGGCTACGTGCTGATCCAGTTGCCCGACCATCCCGAGCGCTACGCTGAGTTGTGGAATCTCATCAACAACACGGCGGGCGTCACGGGGTTCATCGGTCCCAAGAAGGTGCCGGTGCCGCTCGATGACGCGGAAGTGAAAGCGATCGTCGAAGAGATCAGCGGCGAGCGCGAGCGGCCCAAGCTGAAGATGAAATTTGAGGAAGGCGAGCGGGTCAAGATCATCGACGGCCCCTTCTCGAACTTCCTTGGCTCGATAGACGATATAAATGCCGAACGCGGCACGCTCAAAATCATGGTCGAGATCTTCGAGCGCCTGACCAGTGTGGAAGTCGAATTCTGGCAGGTTGAGAAGATCTAACGGAGAGAGTTCCGATGCCCCCGAAAAAACGCAAGAAGATAACCGCCCAAATTAAGTTGCAGTGTCCGGCGGGACAGGCCAACCCGGCGCCCCCGGTTGGGCCGGCGCTTGGTGCGCACGGCGTCAACATCATGGATTTCTGCAAGCAGTACAACGAGCGCACCAAGGATCAGCAGGGCCTGATCATTCCGGTGATCATCTCGGTGTACGAGGACCGCAGCTTCACCTTCATTACCAAGAGCCCGCCCGCGGCCGTGCTGCTCAAGCGCGCGGCAAAGCTGGCCAAGGGTTCGGGTGAGCCGAACAAGACCAAGGTCGGCAGCGTGACCCGCGAACAGCTCCGCGAGATCGCCGAGCTGAAGATGCAGGACCTGAACGCTGCCGACATCGATGCGGCCATCGAAATGATGGCCGGCACGGCCCGGAGCATGGGCCTCACGGTCAGTGGTTGACATGAACCCGAGTTAGTTTCCGGGCGCCTCCATGCGGGGGCGCCGTTACTTTTGGACGACGTGGGAGGGCGCACGCCCGTTTGCACCACAGGAGGAACCGTTCCATGGCTAGAATGAGTAAGCGCGTCAAGGCCCTGCAGGACAAAGTGGATTCCGACCGCAAGTATTCGCTCGAAGAGGCGGCGGCCGGCGTCAAGGAGACCGCAACGGCGAAGTTCGACGAGACCGTCGAGCTGGCGTTCTATCTCGGCGTCGACCCGCGTCACGCCGAACAGATGGTCCGCGGATCCGTCAGTCTGCCTCACGGCACGGGCAAGCAGGTGCGCGTGATTGTGTTCTGCAAGCAGGAAGCCCAGCGTCAGGCGGCTGAGGAAGCCGGGGCCGAATTCGTCGGCGGCGATGATCTGGTCGAGAAGGTGCAGGGTGGCTGGACGGATTTCGACGCCGCCGTGGCGACGCCGGACATGATGGGCCAGGTTGGTAAGCTCGGCCGTGTCCTGGGTCCGCGCGGTCTGATGCCGAGTCCGAAGGCGGGTACCGTCACGCCGAACGTCGGCCAGGCCGTCACGGACATCAAGAAAGGCAAGATCGACTACCGCGTCGACAAGAACGCCAACATCCATGTGCCGGTCGGCAAGGCGTCGTTCGCGGTCGAGCAGATCATCGAGAACGCGTCGGCCGTGATCGAGTCCATCGTCAAAGCGCGACCGGCCGCGGCCAAGGGTACCTACCTCAAGGCGTGTGCCATGAGCAGCACCATGGGGCCGGGCTACAAGCTCGATCCCTCCGCGTTGATGTCGCAGTACCGCGGGTAGGTTCACGCAGGGAAGGAACGAACATGACTATCGAAGGCAGCAGTGTCCTTTTTACGTCGGAATCGGTGACCGAAGGGCATCCGGACAAGGTCGCGGATCAGATCTCGGACGCGGTTCTGGATGCCATGCTTGAGCAGGACCCGTTCAGCCGGGTGGCCTGTGAGACCCTCATTACCACGGGTATGGCCGTCATCGCCGGCGAGATCACCTCGAAGGCGGTTGTGGATGTGCCCGGCATCGTGCGCGAGACCATCAAGGGCATCGGCTACGTCGGCGGCGACTCGGGTTTCGATGGCGACACCTGCGCGGTACTCGTGGCGCTGGACAAGCAGTCACCGGATATCGCCATGGGCGTGGACGAGGGCGAGGCCAAGGAACAGGGCGCTGGCGACCAGGGCATGATGTTTGGCTATGCCTGCTCGGAGACGCCGCACCTGATGCCCCTGCCGATTGACCTCTCGCATCGTTTGGGACTGCAACTTTCGAAGATGCGCAAGTCCGGCGAGCTGCCGTGGCTCCAGCCCGACGGCAAGTCGCAGGTGACCGTCGAATACCAGAACGCCCGGCCGGTTCGCATCGACACCATCGTTGTCTCGAACCAGCACTCGCCGGAGATCAGCCAGGAGCAGATCCGCAAAGAGATCATCGAGAAGGTCTGCAAGCCGGTTCTTCCGCAGGAGTATGTCAAGGGCGAGATCACGTACCACATCAACCCGACCGGGCGCTTCGTCGTGGGCGGTCCTGTGGGCGACTGCGGCCTCACCGGGCGCAAGATCATCGTCGACACCTATGGCGGCATGGGCCGGCACGGCGGCGGCGCCTTCAGCGGCAAGGATCCGTCCAAGGTGGACCGTTCGGCCGCCTACATGGCCCGCTACATGGCCAAGAACATCGTCGCGGCCGGGCTGGCCGAGCGGTGCGAGGTCCAGCTGGCCTACGCCATCGGCGTGGCGCAGCCGGTATCGGTCAACTGCATGACCTTCGGCACCGGCAAGGTCGCCGACGACAAACTTGCGCGGATCCTTCGCGACGAATTTGATTGCCGTCCCGCGCAGATTATCAAGACCCTTGACCTGCGGCGTCCCCAGTTCCGCAAGACGGCCGCCTACGGGCACTTTGGCCGCGAGGACCAGGGATTCCGCTGGGAGGCCACGGACCGCAAGGACGCCCTGGCCAAGAAAGCCGGCATCTAGCGGGCACGCATGAGTCTGAACGCAGCCGCCCCGGAGTGAATCGCCCGGGGCGGCTGTTTTTTCGCATACACGATGGTTGTCGGCAACGCGCCTTGACGTCTTGCGACGGGCCGTGCCACAATACTTTTCCCGCCGAACGCCGGTCTGACCGGACCGTACCCGGCAAACGAGAGTTACGAGAAAGAGAGGTTGTGATGCCTTGTCCTGAAGAACAAGCCCCGGACCAACGTTCCGACGCGCTCATTGGCCGTCTGCTGCGCACGCGCACCATCCTGATCAACGGCGAAGTCGATCAAGAGATGGCGGAGCGGGTAACCGCCCAACTGCTCGTGCTCGATGCGGAAGGCAAGGACCCGATCCGGGTTGTTGTCACCTCGCAGGGCGGGCACGTGGACTCCGGGTTTGCCATCTATGACATGATGCGCTTCGTTGGCTCCGAGATAGTCGCCATCGGCGCGGGATGGGTTGCGAGCATTGCCGTGCCCATCCTGTTCGGGGCCGAGAAGAAGAACCGCTACGCGCTTCCCAACACCCGTTTCCTCATCCACCAGCCCAGCGGCGGCGCGGGCGGCCAGGCGGCGGATATTCGCATCGAGGCGCAGGAGATCATCAAGATCCGCCACCGCCTCAACGAGATGATCGCCGCCGAGACGGGACAGGCCGTCGAGAAGATCGCGCAGGACAGTGACCGCAACTTCTGGATGAACGCCGAGGAAGCCAAGGAATACGGGCTGATCTCGAAGGTGGTCAAGTCGTCCAAGGAGATCAAGTGGTAGCCAGTCCTGGCTGATGCATGCCCGCGCGCCGGTGTCTTCTTCGGAGACGTCGGCGCGCTTCTGCTACCGGTGAGTGGCGGTGCCGTACCATTGACTGCCGCCGTGGTCCATGTGGATCACCGTGACGCCGCTCATCCGCGTTTCCCGGCCGTAATGGTGGAGCATGGCCTCGCCGAACTCCATGTCGGCACTCTCGAAATGGTCCATCTCGAGATAAGGGATGTTGCGCATGCACTCGGCCTTGACACACTGGAAGTAGCCAATGGGGATGCCGCGCGCTTCGCGCAGGCGGTACTCGCCGGAGGTCTTGAGCAGATCCTGCCAACACTCCCACGGATGCACCTCGCCGAGCAGGATGCGCGCGGTGGTCTCGGCGTCCAGCATCTTGCGGCCATCCGGCGCCAAGAAGACGCCCTCGGCGCTGCGTGCTTCCACCTGTGCGAACATGTCTGGAGGCAGCAGGATGTCCGCATCCATCAGGACAATCCACTCGCCCCGGGCAAGCTTGGCCGACTCGTTGATGAGAAATCCCTTGCGGTTCTTGTGCTCCTCGTTGAAGGGCGCGCGGACGATCCGGAGCTCCGGGTGTGCGGCCTGGAAGGTCTGGAGCACATCGTCGGTCGCGTCGATTCCGGGCACATAGCCGACGATGACCTCCAAGGTGCGCAGGTCGAAGTCGCGCTGGTGCACGAGACTCGACAGCGCCGCCTGGAGCCGGCGCGAGAAGCGCGAGCACACAATCAGGATCGAATACTTCACCGGGGACGCCGGTTCGGACGGCCCGCCGTCCTCCCAGAAGCGGACATGCTGTGTCACGATGTTGGCGTCGATATTCCACGCCACCAGGCGCGGATTGACCGTATCCGCCAAGCGCAACGGCGCGTAGTGGGCCGTCTCGAAGTCCACCGGCCGCACGACCTCGCCATCGCGCAGCAGGACGTAACGGCCGTCCTGCGCGACATGCAGCACCAGTTCGTGGCGGTGCGTCTCCATCGGGCAGAGGACCCGGGCGTCCCGGCCGACCGCGAAGCCAATGTAGTCGGCCACGCCCGCCGCGAAGAGCGCGGCCAGCGTGAACGGCGGGCGGGTTTCGCCCAGTGGCGTGCTTCGCTTCTCCACATTGGACACGCTGTACCAGCGGATGCCGCCCTCCATGGCGTCGAAGTAGCCGTTCTCGACGCCGTACCCAGCAGGCGCCAGGGCGCGGTCAGGGGGGCGGTTGCGCAGGAGCGCGCGCGCCTCGTCGGCGAGCGCGATTTGCCATTGCGGGCGTTCCGCGCGGGCAAGGTCGATGGCGTCCAGGAACTTCGGCTGCTGCCGCGCGAAATGGAGCGGCGATACCACGAGTTCGCCCTCCCGCGCGTGGATCTCCAACCCCGGCAGCGCTTGGCGAAACGCGTCGGGCGCGCGGTCGCAGATCCGGACCAGGGCGCACGCGCCGCACACCGGTCCGAGACGGCGCCGCTGCTGCCGGGTGAAGGCACGTTCGGCATCGGCCGCTTCCTGTTCCGAGTACACGCGCACGTCGTTCGACACGGCCTTCGGCACGCCGGGCAGCAGGCGCCAATGCCGGGATACCCGTCGCGCCGCCGCCACCCGGAAATTCACGACGGGGTGCTGCGTCAGCCACGGTAGCAGCCAGTTGTCGATCGGGTTCTGAAACAGGGTATGGCGCATCAACAGGATGAGCAGGATCTTTCCGGCCAGAACCGGTCCGCGCCGGTTCAGAAGCTCGGCAAGTTCGTACGATGTCTTCGCGTACTGTTGATGATCCAAGGAGAACTGCCGCGCGTTGACCACGTGGGGATAACAGGTCTCCGGAAGCTGACAGAACGGGAAGTGGAGCAGGTTCACCTCGATGTCCCGCGCTTTCAGCGCATCGCACAGGGCCACCGCCCGCTCGACGGCGACCCGGCTCGCCGCTGCATCGCGACAGCTCACGCCGGGGACGAAAGGGTCGAATGCCGCGAGGTTGACCGCCGTCACGCCTGAGTCCGCGAAGGTATCCGCCAGCGCCGGGACATCGCGATCCGGGGCGAAGGGGGCGCACAACTGCACCCGCACGGGAATGCGGCGCATTGCGCACGCGTGAAGCCAGGCGTCGAAGCAGGAGGCATCCAGGTCCGGCGGGCTGAGGAAGACGTCATGGAGTCCGGCCGTCCTCAGGTCATCGAGGTCCGGGGGAGCGGCCGCACAGTCGGTTCGCAGCGAGGGCGCCGCATGCAGCCTCCGCGCGTGTTCGAAGAGGCCCATGAGACCGGGGCAGACGCTGCCGCGGAGGTAGAAGTCGATCTTTTCTGCTCCGTGCGTCAACCGGCTCAGACGCACCCAGCGTGTGAGATCCAACAGATCATACGGCGCGCCACGCCGGTTTTCGAGCAGGATCAATCCACGCGTGGGCGCGATGCGATCTCCGGTGACGGACAGTGTCATTGCAGCGGCGGCTCCTGTGGGCGCTCACCTGTGCGGTGAGACGGCTCGGCATCATCCAAGGCGACCACTATACTGCCCGCCGCGGAGCGATGCAACGGCCCGGCGGGGCCCAAAAAAAGCCGGAGCGAAAGCCGCTCCGGCGTGTTTCCATGCAGGACAGGGGAGCGCTTACAGCGCCCAATGCCTGTCCTCTTCCTCGACGATCTTGTCCTGGTCCCGGATGTAGAAGAGTGGGTCGTCAATTGGGGCAATATTCGTGATGGGCTGGGCCTCAGCGGTACCGAAGAGTCCTGCGTAGTCGCCGTGGAAGCCGTCGCAGATCTTGCGGGCGGCGCACTGCCCGCATGCACCATGGTACTGATAGTTTACGTCCTCGCGGGCGCGTATTCGGGCTTCCTCGCGGTACATCGCCCTCTTTCCGCGCAGGGCCTGCTCAGCACGGGCGAGCGTGCGTTGTCCAGTGAAAGCGAGTTTGGCCAGTAGTGGATGATCCTGCGCCCAATCGCGCGCACGATGTGCCCTTACGAACAACCAGCGTCCGCGCCATCCCATACGGAACGGCGGTACCAGCGCGCCTTCCTTCATGCGTTGCGGCTGTTGCCCCGTCCAAAGCCAACTTTGGTAGTCCCATTCATGATGGTCGTAGGAAAGCTGCTGGCAATTGTAGAAGTTCTTGCGATGCCGTTCCTCAGCCATGCACAGGGGAAGATAGCGGACGTTCACCTCAATACCGGCCGCCTCGAGCATGTCCTGCGCCTGGGTCAGGTGAGGCTTGAGTTCGGAGTACGGGGCGACGTTCTCGTGGGTGCGTATGCCAGATTTCTGGTCTTCAAAAGGGTTGAACGCGATGTAGTTGACGACGAGGGCGCCGTAATCAATGGCCTTTTGTGCGATCTCCGGCAGCAGGGGCACTACGGGCTTGGACATGGTGCAGTTGAAGCGGAACGGGATGTTTAGCTCCCGCATGCGCTGGATGGCCGTGGTGATCTTGTCGTACGCGCCCGTCTTGCCGACCACGTCATCGTGGATAGCGCCGATGCCATGCAGGCTGACCAGGAAATCGCGTATCCCTGCGTCACGAAATCTTTCCAGTTCACCGGGCTTCGCCAGTTGGAGGCCGTTGGTGATAAGCGTGGGGTAGAGGCGGATGTCGCGGCAGTAGGAGATCAGATCCAGGATGCCGGGGTAGATAGTTGGTTCCCCGCCCTGAATGTCGATGGCCGTGCACCCGTAGAATTCCCGAAGTGTTTTGCAGATGGCCTTGGCCTTGTTCAGATCCATGAACGGGTGCTCAGGATGGTGGGCATCCTCAATACGGTTGAGAAAATAGCAAAAGTAGCACCGCTGGTTGCATGTCTGCCCCAGCCACATCACCGCGCGACGCGTGAGGGTGCGCTGCGTGGTTTGTTGCATCGAGCGCGAGGGCGGATCGTGGTGAGTAGCTGTGCTTGGAAGAGTGCTCATGCTCAAGATGCGTTTGCAGACGAGGCCCTGACCTCATGTGCGCACGTAGCGTCCTTCTGATGCGCCTTGACGCATCGGTAGATAACCTCCTTGGGGGGAATCCGATAGCGTTGGCGTTCCTCAGAGGTCAGGAATGTGTCGGGCTTTATCTCCTGAAAATCGAAACACTCCAGACGGTACTTGAAGTCATGAATCGAATATGCCCAGATGTGATAGAAGATGTCAGGGTCGGGTTCTTCCCACTCGACTGTGTCGTCAAGCGTCATATCAAACGGCACCATGATGTAGGCAACAGCCCCCGGCTTGAGCACCCTGTGGAACTCGGCTATCGCGTCGCGATCCCGGCGAACGTGTTCCAGCACGTGAAGGCAGAAGAGGAGATCGACGCTGTTATCGGCCAGTGCCAGTCGTTGAATGTCCGTGAGGAACCCTGGTTCCGGAAAGCGTGTAACAGCTTCGGGAACGAGGTCTGCCAAAAAGTAGCGAAGGTCTTTGCACTTGAGCAGCAGCTGGCGCACGTCTGGCTCTGGCGCAAAATGCACGCCTGTCCCCGTGGTTCCAAATAGCCTCGGGTCGTGGCGGTGAATGTACAGGTGAAGCATGCGTTGGCGCTCATGGGAGGTACACTGGGGACAGAAAACGCTCGGCAACCAGAATTTGACAGAGTCCATGGAAAGGAAGTCGTACCCCTTCCAACCGCAGCAAGGGCACTCCGTCTGAGTGTTTTTGGGATTTTTATTCCGCTGGCGTATCACAAAATCGCGCGCCCGCACACGGACGAAGATCCACGCCGAATAGGGGCCCTTCTGCCTCCACCGTTCGGCAAACCCCACGGCGAGTGCGATGGCAAAAGAAACAAGCCTCCCAACTTTGCTCAACATCGTTGTCCTTTCGTGCTTACCAAGGTGCAGGACTGGACTAGAGCGCCCACGACGCGTCCTCTGCTTCGACGACCTTGTCCTGATCCTTGATGTAATGGAGCGGGTCGTCTACGGGCGCACCGGGTATCGGGGTTGCCTCGGACGTGCCGAAAAGCGCAGCATAGTCACCATGAAATCCGTCGCAGATAGCATGCATTGCACATGATCGACAGCCGTCGTGGTACTGATACTTGAGTTCGATCGCAGCGCGTTTCTTGGCCTCCTCCCGATACAGGTCTTCCTTGCCCCGGATGGCCTGCACCAACGTGCACAAAACGTGTTGAGCTGTGAACCGAACCCTGCCTCGCAGGGGGCGTCTGCGGTAATTGTCACGTATGGCTTCGTACGGTCCGCGAAAAACCCTGTCACCGAGCGGTCCCAGACGGAAGACGGGAACCAGCTCTCCGTTCTTCATGCGTTGCGGCTGGAGGCCCGTCCACATCCAGCTCTGGTAATCCCACTCGTGGTGGTCATAGGGCAGTTGCTGGAAGTTGTAGAAGTTCTTGCGGTGCCGCTCTTCGCCCATGCACAGCGGGAGATAGCGCACGTTCACCTCGATGCCCGCCTCTTCCAAGATGTCCATGGCCTCGGCCAGGATAGGCTTGATTTCAGAATACTGGGCGACGTTCTCGTGAGTACGAACCCCCGCCTCCTGGTCCTCGAAGGGGTTGAACGCGATGTAGTTGACCGCACGCGCGCCGTAGGCTACCGCCTTGCGGGCGATCTCGGGAAGCAGCGGCACGACGGGCTTGGACATGGTGCAGTTGAAGCGGAAGGGGATGTTGAGTTCCCGCATCCGCTCGATGGCGGCGGTGATCTTCTCGTAGGCGCCCTTCTTGCCGACGACTTCGTCGTGGATATCCCCGATGCCATGCAGGCTGACCAGGAAATCGCGCACGCCAGCGTCGCGGAACTGCTCGAGCACACCGGGTTTGGCGAGCTGTAACCCGTTGGTAATCAACGTGGGATAGAGGCCAATCTGGTGGCAATAACGGATCAGCTCGAGGATGTCCGGGTAGATGGTCGGCTCGCCACCCTGGATGTCGATGGACGTATTTCCGTAGAAATACCGCAACCGCTTGCAGATCTCCTTCGCCTTCTCAATCGACATGAAGGGGTGCTCGGGATGGTGGGCGTCGTTGATGCGGTTCAGGAAGTAGCAGAAGTAGCAGCGCTGGTTGCAGGTCTGTCCCAGCCACATTACGCCGCGTTTGGACAGCACCCGCTTGCGGGTCTTCACAAGCCCCGCCGCCTGCGGGGTCTTGGGGGCGTCCGAGGTGTGCAGAGTATCGAGCGTCATGCGAATTCTCCCTAGGGCTGCGTACAGCCTGGTAGCCGAGGGTCAAGCCCTATCATGTCAGAAGGCGCACCCGAAGTCAATTCCGGACGCGGGAATATTCCCGATACCTTAACGCCCTGCGCCCGACGGGTCTTCCCCGGCGCTGTCAGCGGTCGCGATCCGGCCGCGAAAGTACAAATGCCGCCCAGGCTCGAAGTGGATCTGACCCCGCTCAGCAATCCGCAACGCCTGCAGAACGCGGCAATTGTTGGCCGCGTCCGTGTTGATGGCCGTCATCCGGAAGGGCACGCCTTCCATGCCAGCGTGAAGGGTAACAGATGGCCAACCCGGGCTCAAGGCCCTAATCCAGTTTCCCGGAGCGTAGTCGCGGTTGAGGTGTGTCCAGTCCGTTGCGAGGGCATCGATGTCGGGGAATGTGCCCGCCTCCCGCTCGGTCGTCCACTCGGTGTAACCGGGCCGCAGCAGCAACGACACCTGGTACTCGTCAACGAGCAGCGTCTCCAGCGCCTCTATCCATATCTCGAGCGCAAAGCCACCTTCGGCCGCCACGATCCGCCATTCCTGGGTGAAGGGATGCCGTCGCGATGCCCCCTGCGCGGTGAACACGTCCCCGTTGCGCGAGGTGGCCTCCCACCGCAGGCCAGTGCTGTCATTCCACAGTCCCCCGGCCAGCAGCGAGGTGTACGCATGCACGCTCGCCGTCACGGGTTCGTCCTGGTAGCACAGTTTGAGTGAGCCGCGGGAGAATTCCGCGGACCAGCCGCCTTGGCGCAGGGTCTGGCGTTCCATCTGGCGCCGCAGGCGCGTCTCGCAGGCCTGGCGTGACATGCCGAGGTGAATGCGCAGTTCCATTACCTCGGTGACGCCGGCCGACACCGGGCGTTCCGTGTCGGGAACCTTCGCGCCCACCTGGAGCGCACGGGACCCGGTGATGAACTCGGTATTGGACCACCGGGCGGCGAGGTAGGGGTTGCCATCGCCGAGTTCGGCGAATACCGGCGGAAGCGCCGAGCCCGCGTCGGGGAAGGCGGCCGTTTCCCGCACGCCCAGCTCCGGCGGCACGACCAGGCTTACCTGGATGTCGCCGGGAAGGATCTCGGGGAAGAGACCGGCATTCACGCCATACATCCAGTGCGTGTACAGGCCCGGAAAATGAAGATTGGCGCCGTAGGACTCGATGGGCGCCGGGCGATCGCAGTCAAGCGCCACGCGCCACGTGAGGCACTGATCGCGCAACGACAGGTCCCACACGAGCGTTACGGGGAGGCGCGGCATGCGGCCCCGGGCCGTGCACCCGTCCGGACGGCGATCGACCACTTCCCACTCGGCCACGGTCGAATCCTCCCACCGCTCCAGGGAGTGGGTGCCGAAATCACACCCCCGGGGGTGGGTCACCTCGACGCCGTCTGCATAAATGGTCAGCCGCCCCTGGTTGAAGGTCACCTCCACCGGGCCGTCCGCGAAGTGGTGGATGCACTTCTGGCGGCCAACACGCCGCAGATAGTAGTTGATCGTCTCCTGCGGCGTGTGCCGCGTGATCATGTGTCCTTTGTCCAGGAGCACGACGCGATCGCAGATGGCGCCCACCGCGCCGAGGTCATGCGACACAAACACGAGCGTCTTGCCTTCCTCGCGCAGTTCGCCCAGCCGACGGCGGCATTTGCGCTGGAATTCCTCGTCGCCCACGGCCAGCACCTCGTCCACGAGGAAGATATCCGGATTGACGTGGGCGGCGACGGCGAACCCGATGCGCACGTACATGCCGCTCGAATAGGTGTCCACGGGATTGTCGATGAACTCACGGATGCCCGAAAACTCGACGATCTGCTCGAGCACCTCATCCACCTGGGCATGGCGCATGCCGAGGATCCCGGCGTTGAGATAGACATTCTCGCGCCCGGTCAGCAGCGGATGGAAACCCGCGCCCAGCTCGAGCAGCGAGGCCACGCGTCCGTTGATCCGTACATGGCCCGAGGTCGGCGTCGTGACGCCCGCCAGGATTTTCAGCAGGGTGCTCTTGCCCGAGCCGTTCGCGCCGATGATGCCGAGCGACTCGCCCGGCTCGACGGAAAACGAGACGTCTTCCAACGCCGTGAAGGCCGCCGCGGGGTGCCTGCGCAGCAGGGACAGCAGCCCGTTGCGCCCCAGCAGGGGCTTCGGGCCCCGGTGTGCCGGGAACTGCTTGGAGACGTGATCGACTTCTATCAGCGGCATCACAGATAGTCCGAGAGGGTCGGGGACATGCGCCGGAACAGCACCACGCCCGCTGTCAAAAGCAGCAACGAGGCCACCAGTGGCCACACGAGGTATTCCCAGGGGGCGAAACGGTTCAGGAGGAGGGCGTGCCGGAACGATTCGACAAGTCCCGCCATCGGATTGAGCAAGTAGAGGCGATAGAGCCACGCCTGGCCGTTGACCAGGCGCCCCTGAACGAGGTCCAGGGTATAGAACACCGGCGTGGCGTAAAACCCAAACACTACGACAACGCCCACGATGTACCCAATGTCGCGAAACCGCACGTGCAACGCGCTCAGGAGCAGCCCCAGGCCGGTCGTCAGCAGGCCCTGAATCGCTACGAGCGGCACGCACCACAGCAGCCCCGCCAGCCCGACGCGGCCTTCGAGCACGAGCAGCGCGGCAACGAGTACAACAAAGCCCGTCAGGAAGTTGACAAACGCGGTGCCGATGGCCGCCAAGGGTATGACCTCGCGCGGGAAATGCACTTTGGTGACGAGATTTGCGTTATCGACCAGTGAGCGCGTGCTTGACGTGAGGGCGTTTGCGAAAAACTGCCACGGCACCAGTCCGCAGAGCAACACCGATGCAAACCGGTACCCCGCATAGGTCTCACTTGGCGGTACGCGGTACACCATGCTGAAGACAAACACGAGGATGATCATCAGCGCCAGCGGCTCGAGCACCGCCCACAGAAAGCCCATCAGCGCGTACCGGTACTTCGCCCGCACGTCCTTCCACACAAGGTCGAGCAGTAGTTCACGCGCCCGGATGAGTTCCGGTACTACCCGGCCGATCTGGCGCTGCTGTGTGTCGGTGTACAACGCATGTCCCATGGCCGCCGATGATAGCACATGCGTCGCGCAATGGGAAAAGTACGGCGGGCGTCAGCGCAGTGTGTCGACGAGGCGCACGGGGATCCACTTGCGGACGCTGTTGATGAGTTTGATGTCGTCCGCGCGCACGATATCGGTCTTTTTGAGGACCTGCTCGCGCAGGAGACCCTCGCGGAGCAGGCGTTGCCGGAATGTCCCGGCGAGCAGGCCGCATTCGCGCGGCGGCGTCACCCAGCGATCGCCAAAGCGCACGGCGATATTGGCCGTGGTGGATTCGGTCACCTCGCCGCGGCTGTTCCACAGGAGGACGTCCTCGCAGTCCGGGCGGGTGGCGCGGGCGTCGTCATAGGTCCGGCGGAACGTCGTCTTGTGATAGAGGAACACGTCGCCGGTGTCCACCGGGTTGCAGGCGAATCCCAGCTTCACCGTCGCCGGTTCGGGCGCGGGCCCGGCCGCCAGGCGGACCGTTCCGTCGCGGGATACCAGCACGCGCACTTTGCGCGGCATGGCGCCGAGCGTACCCCGGGCCTCGGCCAGGATCTGTTCCGGCCGGTGACCAGGCAGGGGCACATTGAAATACCGGGCACTCGCCTTCAAGCGTTCCAGGTGTTCTTCCAGCAGAAAATACGCCTTGCCGTCCCAAAGAAGGCTTTCGAGCAACTCGAACTGCGCCGGTTTGCGGGAAAGGATCGCCGTCTTGACCTGACACTCGTCCCATTCGCCCGCAGGGTCCGATCCCCACGTGATGCCGCCGCCGGCATGGTACTGCGCCAGCCCCATGGCGCTGTCGACCACCGCGGTGCGTATCGGGACGTTAAACATCGCGCGCCGGTTGGGACCCCACCATCCGATGGCGCCGCAGTACACGCCGCGCGCATACGATTCCAGCTCGGCGATGATCTCCATGGTGCGTACCTTCGGGGCGCCGGTCACGGATCCCGACGGAAAGAGCGCCGCCAGGATCTCCGGCACCGTCGCCGTCGTGCGCGACCGGATTGTGCTGGTCATCTGCAGCACCGTCTCGTAGCGCTCGACCTCGCACAGCCGGGTCACTTCCACCGAGCCCGGCACGCTGATGCGGCCCATGTCGTTGCGCAACAGATCCACCACCATCACGTTTTCGGCGCGATCCTTCTCGGATGTCGCCAAGCGGTCGGCGTGAAGCGCCTCCTGTTCGATCCACAGGCCGCGCCGGTGGGTGCCCTTCATCGGACGGGTCGTGAGCGTCGTGCCGTCAAGCTCGAAGAAAAGTTCCGGCGAGGCCGAGGCGACGTGGTAGCGGCCGGCGTGGATGAACGCGGCATGGTCGCCGCGCTGCGTGCGGGCCAGATCCCAGAACCACGAGTACGCATCGCCGCTGAACCCTGCCGTGAGCGGGTACGTGTAGTTGACCTGATAGGTGTCCCCTGCGGCGATGTACGCGCGGATCCGGTCGACATCCCGGCGGTAGCGCCGGTAATCGATGAGCGGCTCCCACGTGCCGACAGCATACGGCGCGGCAGGGGGGGCTTTCACGGGAACCGGCCCGGAATCGTACAACGCAAACCACGCCAGGGGTAGACCGCTCAGGGTGTGCGTGCGCAGGTGGGAATCGAAGGCGGAGGCTGCCTCATACGCCAAATAGCCCGCGGCATGCATGCCGGCGTCCACGGCGCGCTGAACCTGTGCGAGCGCGGCGCAGACCTCGGGCACGGACCGCGCCGTGACGATCTCGCGCGGGGAGCGGAATGCGTAGGCAGCGCGCCGGCTGACGAATACCACCGTCCCAAGCTGCAATGCGCCCTCGCTCACGCACGGCGCACAGTGTATCCGTTCCTCAGCCACCCCGCCTCTCCCATGCCCAAGCTTGCATGGTACCCCGTGCGCGCGCGCGCGTCAACAGGCTTGCCGAGGCCGTCATTTGCGCCGAAACGGCCGCAGAGGAATGCCAATCGACGCCGACAGAGGAGAGGCACGCCCGTGCCTGCCCACGGAGCGCGTCCGCGTCCATCCGTGGCTGGATGACCGCCCCGCTACACCCCCTGCACATCCAGGCTGCGGTACTGGATCGCCTCGGCGACGTGGGTTTCGCCGATGTCGTCGGCCTTGGCGAGGTCGGCGATGGTGCGGGCGACGCGGAGGACCTTGTCATAGGCGCGGGCGCTGAGGCCGAGGCGGTTGATGGCCTGTTCGAGCAGGGCCCTGGCGCCCGGTGCGGCGTTGCAGTGTTCGCGGATGGCGACGGAATCGATGTGGGCGTTGCACGTGAAGCGGTCGTTGTAACGGGCGCGCTGGCGGTCGCGGGCCTCCTGGACTTCGGCGCGCACGTCGGCGCTGGTGGGACCGCTGGGGGCGTGGTTGGTCAGTTCCTCGAAGGACAGTGCGGGCACGTCGACGTGAATGTCGATGCGGTCGAGGAGGGGGCCGGAGAGCCGGGCCATGTAGCGCTGGATCTCGCCGTAGGAACACCGGCATTCGCGGTGGGGATCGGTCCGGCACCCACAGGGGCAAGGGTTCATGGCGACGACGAGCATGAAGCGGCTCGGGTAGGTCACGGCATAGTTGGCGCGGCGGATGTGGACAAGCCCTTCCTCGAGAGGCTGGCGCAACACCTCGAGCGCGCTGCGGTTGAACTCGGGCAGCTCGTCGAGGAAGAGCACGCCGTTGTGCGCGAGGCTCACCTCGCCCGGGTGGGGTTGCTGTCCCTGGCCGCCGCCGCAGATGGCGACGGTGGTGGCGGTGTGGTGCGGGGCGCGGAAGGGCCGCTGGGTGACGAGGGCCTCGCGTCCGGCGAGCGAGCTGGCGACGCTGTACACCTGGGTCGTTTCGAGGGCTTCGTCGAAGGTCATGTTGGGCAGGATGCCGGACAGGCGCGAGGCGAGCATGGTCTTGCCGGTGCCGGGCGGTCCGATCATGAGCAGGTTGTGCCCGCCCGCGGCCGCGACGGTCAGGGCGCGTTTGACGTGGGCCTGGCCCTTGACCTCGGTAAGGTCGCGGACCTGTGCCCGGCCCTTCTGGAACAGCCCGGTCACGTCCACCGTGTGTGGCGCGATAGTGCGGGTGCCGTTGAAGAACTGCGCGGCCTCATCCAGGCTGGCCACGGGAAGGATCTCGACGCCCTGGACCACGGCCGCCTCGGCGGCGTTGGCTTCGGGCAGGACCAGTCCGCGCAGGCCGCTGTTGCGCGCCGCGATGGCCATGGACAAGGCCCCCGCCACGGGCCGTACGCCGCCATCCAGCGCGAGTTCGCCGATCACGGCGTAGTCATTGATGAGGTCGCCCGCGAGCTGGTCGCTCGCGGCGAGCATGCCCAGCGCGATGGGCAGGTCGAGTGAACTGCCTTCCTTGCGCAGGTCCGCCGGGGCGAGGTTGATGACGACGTTGCCCCGGGGAAGGCGGTAGCCGGAGTTCTTGACCGCGGCGCCCACGCGGTCACGGCTTTCCTTGACGGCCGCGTCGGGCAGGCCGACGATGGTGGTCTTCTGGGTGCCGTGTGAGGCATCCACCTCGACGGCGAGCGGATAGGCGTCGATGCCCAGTATGCCGCAGGATTGGATCCGAGCCAGCATTGGCGTTCCCCTGATGTCCCCTATGATATCGTCATCATACGGACCGGCGCGGAAGACCGTCAAGCCCCGGCTCGGGGGATCCGTTTGGCCCATGGGGTCGCGATGCGGAGCCCGAGACGCCGGGAGCTAGACGTTGGCCCGTGCGGGTCCGTATAATCGACGCACGAAGCGAGACCGACCCGCGCCTGCACGGGCAGGAGCAATAAGGGCCCTCCGGGGCTATACGACAGCTAATGAAGCTATATTTTTCCCTGAAGGCGATACCCGAGCTGGCCGAATTGTCGCCGGTGGAGCGGCGGCTGGCCTGGCACACGTGCAAGGGCCACGCCTGGCGGCGCTGGCAGACATGGGTGGCCACGGTCCTCGCGGCCGCGGTGGCCCTGGGGCTCGCCTATGGGGTCATGTCCATCCTCTACGCATACCGGCTGCACCTGTGGATGAAGATCGGGCCGTTGCCGGCCTTTTTCATCATGGGATTCCTGGGCGGCGGCATTCTGGTCGGGGTGACGCAGCTCCTGCGCTGGCCCGTGGTGGCGGGACAGGTCCGGCCACGGCTGCGCGTGTATGTGGAAGAGCGCCGGCTTGAGATCCAGCAGATCCGCGAAGATGCCGCGCGCGACGCCGGCCGGGCGTCCTAGAGCGCCTCGCCTTTGGTCCAGATCTGCCGGTCAATGGGCTGCAGGTAGTCCGACCATTCCCGGCCCTTCTGCCGGGTATCCTCGATCACCCGCTGGAACGCATCCGTCTGGGCATCCAGGTTGTCGCAGTGGTAGAGGACGATGGCCTCGATGGTCTTGGGCAGCACAGGTGAGCCGTTGGCCATCTCGCCGTGGTGGGACAGGATGAGGTGGAAGATCTGCATGCGCAGGTCCTCGGGGAACCCCGGGATGGCGTCGATCCGCTTGCGCGCCATCTCGACGCCGATGTTGAGGTGGCCGAGCAGCTTGCCCGCCGTGGTGTAGTCCACGACCAGATCGTGGCACATTTCCTCGAGTTTGCCGATATCGTGCAGGAACACCCCTGTCAGCAGCAGGTCGCGGTCAATCCGCGGAAACAGCTCGGCCATGAGCGAGGCGATGCGCGCGACCTCGTAGCAGTGCCGCACCAATCCGCCGCGATAGGCGTGGTGCCAGCGTTTGCCCGCCGCCGCCGCCGTGAAGTACCCCATGAAACTCTCGTCCTGGACGAAGCTGTCCAGCAACCGCCGCAGCCATTCGTTCTTGACCGTGCCCATCAACTCGAGGAAGGCGCCGGCAACTTCGGGGGCGTTGTCCGGGGCGAACACCAGGTCGTCCACGTCGTATTCGCCGGTCTTGAGCGGAAGGATCTGTTCGACGCGGATCTGGAGCCGGTCCTGGTAGCTGCCGACGCTGCCCCGCACGTTCACCACGTCGCCCTGCTCGAACAGGCGGGCCACGGCGGCCGCGTTGGACCACAGAATGCCGCCCACCTCGCCGGTCTTGTCCTTGAAGACCAATCCGAGGAACTTGCCGCCGCTGGTCTGGTCGCGAAGGTCCTTGCGGGCGGCCACGAAGTAATCGTTTATGATGTCGCCTTCCTGAAGGGAAGCAACGAACTGCCTTTTCATGAAACTCCTCCGCCGGGCGCGCTAGGGCCCAGCTTCTCGGTGATAATGCTCGTGTCAATCCCGCCAGCCTACCGGTTGGCGGGGGTCTTGCGCAAGACCGGCGTCTTACACCAATCGCAGGACAGCAGATTTCCGTTGGCTGCTGTGTCCATCAGGGTGTTCGCGGCGAGCACAGGGCCGCACACGAGGGACAGTCCCGTCTACGCTCCTGCGTCGCTTCGCGGGGGACAGTCCCTCGTGTGCTCGTCGCCTCCAACATGGTGAAGAAGCCTAGCAAC
>JBPOJD010000052.1:0-16597 GCA_052033955.1 Candidatus Hydrogenedentota bacterium | reverse complement strand
CTCAACGCCGTAAGCATCTCGACGTGGGGCGTGTGCGGGAAGAGGTCCACCGCCCGGACCGCGTCGATCCGGTACGCATCGAGGAAGGCCGGCAGTTCCTGGACGAAGTTCGACGGCTTGCAGGCGACATAAAGGACGTGCGGAGGCCGCAGCGCCAGGAGCCGCTGGATGGCCTTCGGGTGCAACCCCGCCCGGGGCGGGTCCAGCACGACCGCGCAGTCCCTGTCCAGCCCCGGTCCCTCGCACAGGCCGCGCAGGTACTGCTCGACCTCCTGCGTGTGGAACCGGACGTTGGAGATCCCGTTCACCGCCGCGTTGTGGCGGCCATCCAGGGTGGCGGACTCGACCGATTCGACCGACTCCACGTGGTCGACGAGGCCGGCACAGGTGAAGGCAATGCCCCCCGCGCCGCCGTAGAGGTCGCACAGCGTCCGCGGTTGGTGCGCGGCCACCCACTGGCGGATGCGGGCGTAGAGGCGTTCCGTGGCGAGGGTATTGGTCTGGAAGAAGCTGAAGGGAGACAGCCGGAACCGGAGCCGCCCGTTCACTCCGTCAATCTCTAACTCTTCGTCAATACATGGCGTTCCGTGAATTAGATCCAGCTCGTCCGCCGCCGCCACTTCCGCGCCGCCTCGAAAAATGCCGCGGTAAATGCTTGCCGCAGGCCAACTTGCCTGCACCGCCTCCACGAATCCGGCGCGGTCGTAGTCCCCGTCGCTGGTGATCAGCACGACCATGCGCTGCCCCGTGCGCTTGGCGTCACGCACCAGAAGTGTGCGCAGGAACCCCGTGTGACGGCGCGTGTCGTAGCCCGGGTAGTTGTGCCGCGCCATCCAGGCCCGGACCGCCGCGAACAGGTCCCCCACCCCCTCGGGGCCGATCAGACACTCCTCAACCTCCAGCGGCCAGTACCACCGCCCCTTCCGCTTGAACCCGAACACGGTTTCGCGCTCGAACCCCTTGGGCGGCGGGGTCTCGTAGTATTTCCGGCCGAAATTGGGGTCGATCTTGTTCCGGTAATGCCAGATGACCGGCGACGGCTCAACCTCGATGGGCTCCGTCCAGAAGGGCGCCATCAGGGCCTCGAGCGCCTGCCCCTTGGCGGCGAGCTGCTCCGCGTACGGCACGTCCTGCGCCTGACAGCCGCCGCACTCGCCAAAATGGGCGCAGCGGCGGGTTTGGTCGGTGAGATGGGACACGTGATGGGTCTTCCTGTGGTCCGTGGAACGGTATTCGCCTGTGAGGGCGGCATGGTAGCACACCACGCCGGCCCCGGGCCACGCGGCCGCGATCTCGCAGGGCGCTCAGGGCAGCGGCGGGAAGAGGGGCAGGTTGCGGGCGACCCAGTAGGCCAGGAACAGGAGTCCCGCAGCCATCCAAGGCCATCGCTGCCCACGCCGGCCGGGCTGGGTGCGGTCGCGCCAGGCCGATGCGGCGGCGAGCAGGCCCAGGATGGGAACAGCGAGGAACACGCCGGGGTTGTACTGATACGCGAGCGCGAGCCGTCCGTGCAGCAGGTGATGGACGGCGCGGGTGCCGCCGCATCCGGGACAGAGCAGTCCGGTCCATTGGTGGATCCGGCAGACAGGAAACAGGGTAGCCCGTTCGGGGTCAACGGCCCAGACGACGAGCAGGACCGGCGCGCACACGGCCAGCAGGAGCGCTGCCGGCAGCAGCAAGGGCCGGATCCGGTCGCGCAGGACGGACAGATATGAAAGACCGTGCTTCATGCGTCGTCTATTGTGGCGCATGGCGGCGTGACCTGCAACCACGGGGTGGGGTCCCGCAAAAGGCTGAACGGCATGGGGTTGGGTGCATGGGGGAAAACCTTAACGGAAAAACGGGGATGGCACGATTGGTGCCTCTTGCATGCTCTGCAATACTGAGACCGCTTCAGGCGGGGCGGCCGCCGGAAGGCTTGGGCAGTCCTTCAGGACACGAAACGGACACTCGGCCAAGGTGGTCATGCGGTGCTGCCGGATGCTGCCATCGCCGTGGCGAGGGAGGAGAACCAATGTCGCAGATCATGGTAATCGACGGCGACCCGATTGTGCATGTCATGTGGCACGACCTGCTCGAGGATCACGGTCACGAGGCCAGTGTCTGGGCGAGCGGCGCCGATGCCCTCAGCCAATACCACGACGCGCCGCCCGATGCCGTCGTGATCGACATGGAGGCCCTTTCCTCGGTCGGCCAGGGGTTGTTGCTGGTCGAGAATCTCCGGATGGAGTACCCCGACGCACCGATCATCGTGATCGCGGGCGGGCCGTTGTCGCTGATCTGCGGCAGCATCCGCGAACTCGGCGCGGACGTGTGCCTGTCAAAGCCCGTGGACTACGCCGCCTTGATGCGGATGCTGGACGTGCTGCTGAGTCATGCGGCGCCGCATGTTCACGCCAAGCCGCCCGAGAAGAAGGTCCGTCCCGCAGCCAGCCAGCTTGTCCGCTGACCCGTTCTCCGTGCACGGGTGCGCATAGAGCGCCGGTGCGGACCCGGTTCCCATGCGTTCCGGGTCTGCCCGGCCCGCTATCCCCGGCGTCTTCGGCTCATCCCTGCTGTTCGAGTACCCACTGGACCGCGTGGCAGGTCAGTTCGCTGCTGGTCTGGATGTTGAGCTTCTGTTTGATGCTTTCGCGGTGGGTCTCGATCGTCTTGACGCTCAGGTGCAACTGCTCGGCGATCTGGCGCGTGCTGAGCCCCTGCCCGATGTACTCGAAGACCTCAAGCTCGCGGTTGGACAGGCGGGTCGGAAGCGGCTGGGAGACATCCGTCTGCTGCTTGCCGGCCAGGACCTGGAGCATGCGCTCCTCCATCCGGCTGCTCAGGTAAATCTTCCCGGACAGCACCTTGCGGATGGCCTCGACAAAGCGGTCGGGGGCTTCCTGTTTGCTGATGTAGCCCTCGGCGCCGGTGCGCAGGACACGCTCGGCAAACAGGAACTCGTCGTGCATCGAGGCCACAAGGACCTTCGTGTCCTGATGCCGCGTCTTGATCTTCTTGATCAACCCGAGGCCGGTGCCGTCGCGCAAGGAGAGATCGACCACCACGAGGTCGGGGCACGTCTTGTCCACCAGGTCGAGAGCGTCGGGCTCGCCGGACGCGTCGCCGCAGAACTCGAGATCCTGCTGGGTATCGATGAGTTCGCGGTATCCTTTGACGATGAGCGGATGATCGTCCACGATGGCGATCCTGGCGACCCGTCTTGCCGAACTGCTCTGACTGAGCGTCATTGCTTGTCCTCCCGCAGGGCGCACGTCATGACCGTTCCCCGTTGCGCACCGGCCTGTAGTGTAAGCGCCGCGCCGATGATCCCGGCGCGGTACGCCATGATGCGGATCCCGGTCCCTTCCATCGCCATCACATCGTCGGGAAGGCCCCGCCCGTTATCCTCGACGGTCACCATCACCT
Organism: Candidatus Hydrogenedentota bacterium; assembly: GCA_052033955.1. Classification (GTDB taxonomy): domain Bacteria; phylum Hydrogenedentota; class Hydrogenedentia; order Hydrogenedentales; family SLHB01; genus JBPOJD01. The sequence continues at coordinate 13,189 of JBPOJD010000052.1, read as the reverse complement.
GCCCGTCCCCGGAATCGAGACCGATGGTGATGGCGGTGGCTCCGGAGTGCTGGACCGCGTTGCTGACCGCCTCCTGGACGATGTAGAAGAGATGGGCGGCGGTGTTGTCGTCGGACAGCACAAAGTCGGTGTCGCACTGTACGCGACACCGGATGCCGGTGACGGACTCGGTGTTCGCCGCCAAGTCGCGTGCCGCAATGCAGAAGCCCTCCGCGTCCACTTCCACGGGCCGCAGTCCCGCACTCAACGCCCGCAATTGATTGTGCGCCTCGGTCAACCACAGAATCAATTCGCCGGCCGCCGCCGTCTCGGGCGCCTGCCGACGATGCAGACTCTGCCGGAGATTCTGCGCGGCCATCTGGAGCCCGGTGAGTTGCTGGCCAAGATTGTCGTGCAGATACTGAAGAACCTTGCGCTGCTCCAGCACCGCGAAGTCCACAAACGCCTTCTCGATGCGCTTCCGCTGGGAGATGTCTTTCACGACGCAGATCACGCTGATGGGCCGCCCGTCGCCGTCGCGCAGCACGGATGCGCTGAGATGGCCCCAGACGACCGCGCCGCCATTGCGGATGTAGCGCGTCTCGACCGTGCAGGCATGCCGCTGCCCGGCGAGAAGCTCGTCGAACAGGTGCTGGTCACGTGCGGCGTCGGCCGGGTGGGTGAGGTCCCGCAGGGAACGCTTGTAGAGTTCATCGCCACTGAACCCGACGAACTGGCGGAAGGCGCGATTGACGAGCTCCAGCCTCCCTTGGGTGTCCAACAGCACGACTCCCAGCGCCGCGTTGTGAAAGACGGCCTGAAAACGGTTCTCGCTCTCGTTCAGGGCCTGGTGGGCTGTCTTCGAAGCCGTCACATCGACCCCCGATATCAGGATCGCGCGCGGACGCCCGTTTGGACCGGTGCTGAAGGTGGCCCGCCGAAGGTGCAGCCAACGCCACTGGCCGCTGGCGTGCAGCACGCGCAGTTCCACCTCGGCCTCGGGATCCGCCAAGCCACAGCGGAGCATGCGCAGGTCGTGCCGCACGGCGGCCAAGTCGCCGGGATGCACAAGCGTCGCGAGCTTCTTGCGGCCGAGCGTGTCGAAGGCGGCGGATTCGTAGCCGAGTTGTTCGCGGGTGCGCCGGTTGGCATAGGTGACCCGGTCGGTCTGGAGATCGTACACAAAGAGCAGATACGGCACGTTGTCGGACAGACGGAGCATGAGGTTGCGGCTCTCGGCGGCCCGTTCCTCCAGCCGTGCCGCCAGCACACGCTGGGCCAACTGCCCGGCCGCGGCCTCAATCAGTCCCGTGGGCGGCCCATCCGGCCCACAACCGTTCAACACACTGGCCAAGGCTCCCACCACCTCGCCCGCGCACACCATCGGGACGGCAACCGCATGCGCGCCCGAAGGAAACCGCGCTTCCTGTGCGCCAAGCCGCCTCGTCATGGTCGTCGCGGAGCGCAGGGCCTCGCGCGCCGCGTGACGCAGAGACAGTTCCGTCTCGCGGTCCACGGCGACCGGCTCCGCGTCGTCCTCGGGTCCCGCCACGAACCACAGATCCGTGCCGGGCGTCAGCACCGAGGGGTCATCGGCGCCGGTCAGATAGACCCGGCCCCAGCAGCCGCAGTGGCCGGCCGCAAGGAGGGCCAGCACGCGTGCCAAGGCCTGGTCGAGCGACGGTGCGTCGCCGCACGCCGCCGTTATCTGCCGGTACCGCGCGAACACACGCTCGCGAACTTCCGCTGGCGTTGGCGCCGTGTCTGTCTTCCGGAGAAACGCATCCACGCGACCGGCGAGCGCGGCAGGACCGGCAACCGGCGGCGCCTGGTTTGTGTCCGGGACATCAGCGGCCGGCGGCCGCCTTGCCGCGCCAGCGCTCAGCGCGAAGACCGTGATGCCGCCATCTTCGAGGAAGGTATCCAGGCCGGAAACATCGTCGTGGCGGCCGTCCGCAAAAAGAATGGCGACGGCATCGCGCGGAGACATGCGGGGCAGGCTGTTGAAGAAACTGACCGCACTGGACACCCCGGGTGATCCCGCCATGACCCAGCCATCGGCGCGGGTCGCGAGCGTGCCGCCGTCGGCGGGGAGGTACACGCATCCGCCGCGGAGGGGCTGCGGGCTGTCCACACTGGTGACGTTGAAGGGCGTGCGTCGGGACAAGACCGCGGCGAAGGCCGCCGGGTCAGGGTGGCGATCCAGGAAATGCATCAGGACCGACGCATCCACCCCCTCGCGTAGCGATGCGATGAAGTCGACGCATTCCTGCGCCCTGTTCTGCGCCACCGCGATGCCGATTACAGCCACAAAATCTACCCACCCGGCCGCCTGCCGTTCACACTGTCCCGCCCGGCCACGCACGCGTCCCCCGGGCATCGAAGCGGCAAGTCCGTGCGCAGGCAGCAGGTGCGGCACGCACACCGGGCGCCGGAAGCCTTGCCCCGATTACAGGGCGCCCCGCTTCTCAAGCGTCATGGGGGCACGTTCTGGCGCAGTATGGCACGCATTCGCGGGCGGTCGGCATCCGGGCGGGACCGTTTTCCGGGTGGGGCATTCCCCCAAGCCGGCACGCGCTCAGAGCGTGTCGTCGGTTCCCACGAAATGCCGCCACGCGAGGCCGCCCAGTTCCTCGCGGAGCCGGTCGACCTCGTCGGGAGACATGATCCCGGCGGCGGAGTTGAAGAATTGCGTCCAGGAAAAGGCCAGCACGGTGGTATCGGCGCCCGCGCGGACGGTCGCGGTGCGTTGATGCAGCGGGTTGAACTGCTGCATCTCGCCCAGAATCTCCGGCGCGTCGCAGAAGACCGCGGCATTGCCGTCCTTCTCGATGGTGACGGTTCCCGTGAGCAGGACGAACCCGAAATCGCCCGACGCGTCTCCCTCTTTGAACAGGGTCGCCCCCGATTGACATCGTTTGGCTTCGCCGGTGGCCAGAAAGGCCATCATGACGCGGTCGCGCATCTCCCGCGGCAGCACCTTGGCCAAAGGAAGCCCCCGAAGGGCCTCGCGTATATCCTCCAGTCGCATGAGCCTCCCTCCACTGGTTCGCCCACCCGGAGAGATAACACAGCGAAAAGGTATTCCATTCGCGCGCGACCCGGCGGCATTGCGGCCCTCGCGCGGATATGCCAGAATACCGGGCACTTGGACACCAACCGGGCGACGCAACAATGAAGACCGTGCTGAAGTTCGATGCCGGCGGGCGCGCATTCCGGCGGGTGACGTACCTGCTGGTGCTGTTTGCCGCGCTGTTTCTCGCCTTTGGCATCTATTTCCTCGCGGATTTCCTGCAACGCATACGGCCGTAACGCCGGAGGGACCCACCCATGAATCGTGTCCTACGCCTGCTCACCGTGCTTTGGACCTTGGTTGCCGCAGCGACATCCGTGCGGGCGGACGACGCACCGGCCGACTACCGCACGCCGCGCTTTGAGGTGGACGTGACGCGCGATATCGTCTACGGCGTCGGCCTGGTCAACCGGGACAAGGGCGGCCCCGGTACGGTTGAACTCAAACTCGATGTCTACCGGCCCCGTGGCAACGACGCGCCGGACAAGCCCAGCGTGGTGCTGATCCACGGCGGGGCCTTTGTGGGCGGCGACAAACAGGACCTGAGCGGGGCGGCCCAGGAACTGGCGCGGCGGGGTTTCGTCTGTTTCTCGATGGGCTACCGCCTGATGGGGCTCAACCCGCCCGAGGGGCGGATGGCAGGCGTTGTCGACGCACAGAAGGCGGTGCGATGGGTGCGGTACCAGGCCCAGGAGTACGGCATCGACCCGGGGAAGGTGGCGGCACTGGGACATTCCGCGGGGGCCTTCGTCGCGATCGGCCTCGCGCTCATTGATGACGACCTCGCCGCCCGTAACGACGAGGAGATTGAGGTCTTCGGCACGAGCACCTATACCTCGCGCGTAAACGCCGCCGTGCCGGTGGCGGGCGGATTCAACCATGCCGACGCGATCGATCCGATGGATCCTCCGATGATGATCATTCACGGCACCGACGACCCCATCGTGCCGTTCAGCAACGCGCAAGCCATGGCAGAGGCCTGCCGACAGCATGGCGTCCCCTATGTCTTCACCGCCATCGAGGGGTTCGGCCACGATCCATGGAACGCCACCATCGACGGCAAACCCTTCTTCGAGGGGATCGCAATTTTCCTGGCGGACGTGCTCGTGGAACCGCCGCTCCCCCTGCGTCTCGCGGTGGAGGGCAACGGGACCATCGCCCCGGAGCGCATCCGGGACGCCTTTCCGCGCGGCACGGTGGCCGGTTTCCGGGCGGAGCCTTCGCCGGGCTGGGCCTTCTCCCGGTGGGAAGGTGACGCGCAGGGCACCGAGGCCGCTGCCGCGTTGACGATGGACGCACCGAAGACCCTGCGGGCGATCTTCACGCCCCTTGCCGATGAGGGACACTATACGTTGACCGTTGAAGAGTCGCCGCATGGCGTGGTGACGCTGGACCCGCCGGGCGGCGTCTATGCCGCGGGAACCCGCGTCACCTTGCGCGCCGAGCCGGGTCTCGGACGGAAATTCGCCTACTGGACGGGCGACATCCGCGCCGCGACGGTGGAGACCACAGTGGCGATGGACCAGGACCGCGCGGTAACACCCGGGTTTGTCGTCGACCCGGATGCCGAGTTCTTCCCGCTCACGGTGGCGGTCTCGGGTCCGGGCACGGCCCGCGTGGCGCCTGATCAGGACACGTACGTGATCGGGTCACGCGTCGCGCTGACGGCGGAACCGGCCGCCGGCGCGGTGTTCGTGGGTTGGGAAGGCGACGTTGAAGGAAATGCGCCGCGCGAGACGGTCGAGGTGACCCGCGCGCTGCGCGCGACAGCCGTGTTCGAGCAGCGGATCGTCGTGGAACCGTCCGTCCTGGTGTTTTCCAATGAGGGCGGCCAGCAATCCGTGCGCTACGCGTTCGAGGACGGCGATGCGCCCGCAACATCCGGATACTACTTGGACTGGGGCGGCCCGTGGTTTGAGGTAAAGGACGTGGATGACGGCGGCGCGTTGGCGGTGTCGGCGGCACCCAACCCCACGCCGTACTCGCGGCTGCTCCGGATGGGCTTCCACAGCGGCAACGCGCGCACGCTGTACGTAGTGGGCCAGCAACCCGGAACGCGACCCGAGCCGGGCGTGGCGGACCCGGGCGTGGCGGTCTATGCCGGCCTGCCCGGTGAATGGGGTGTGCTGGCGTGGCACCAGCCGGCCATGCCGCCGGACCAGTTGCTGCTCGAGTCCAATTCGGACGGCTCGCTGGCCGTAGGCTGCTACGCGGGCGCCGCGGTGGGCTACCTCGACGATGGACGAGGCGAACCGCTGCGGATTCCGGACGGCGGCGCATACCACATCCGGGCGGCGTGGGAACTGCCGTAGAACCCGAAGGGCTTCTCCGACGCGCAGCATCCTGAACCCGTGCGTCCGAGTTATTTCTACATCGGCATGGATTCGGGCGGCCCGGAATTCACGAAGCTTCGCTACGGCATCGAGTGGAAGAACATGGGCAACGGCGACGAATGGGTGCTGCGGGGACAGCGGCACGTCAACGAAGTATCCGCCGCGGCGGCCAACGGAGGCGTGACGCCCCGGCGCATTGCCGTGCATGTGTGGAAGGACCCGCACGGCGACAAACGTGTGAGCGAGGAGGGCAGTGCGGCCGTCTTCGGTCAGTTCCGGCTCGACGATGGCCCGTGGCAGGACTTCACGACCGAGTGGGGCACGCCCTTTGTGCCCCTTGGATCGCTCGGGTACGATGCCGGAGACGATATCGTCACGTTCAAGGTGCGTGGACTGGGCTCACACCGGCTGGAGGACATCCGGGTGGAAGGCAGTGGCGTGCCCGGCGTGAACAAGGCCCCCGGCGGCCCGCACGCAGGTGAGGAATCCGACTGATCGCGTACGATCCCGGTCAGGCCCCTGCACAAGGGACCTGACCGGGATCGCCGTCTAGAATTGCAGACCGACCACCATGCCGTCTGTATTGGATGTGGGCAGGTCCGTGTGGACGCGGAGACGGCCGGAGTCGTCCACGAACAGGTAGCGCACCATGCCGGCTGGACTGTGCAGCTTAATGGCGCCGGGGGCGGCGCCGCCGCTGCCGTGCCATGCACCCAGCACACCGCGAACGCCGCTATTGGTGCCGGCGTGGATCTGACCGCCCCGGGCAATGAGACTCCCCATCGCCACGATGTCCGCGGAGACCGTCAGGCCCTCCGTCGGGGGGACATCAACGCCGGTGTCGGCCGCGCCGCCCCATCCGCTCGTGTCCACCACAACGCCGCTGCCGACAACGTAGTAATCGAGCGTGACATTGGCATGCACATAGGCGACGGACGGTTTGTAGTGAATGGTCCAGGCGCCGGGTCCCGTCTTGACGACGGTGATGCCCGAGGCCGGGCCGCCTCCCAGCTTCGTCTGTCCCCAGACGATGTTGTCCGCCGTCGACTGTTGACCAATGGACACGATGAACTCGACAGACTCGCGCGCTGCATCCTGGGGCACGGAGAAATAGTTCGTGAAGACACGCCCCCGGATGGTCACGGCCTCGTAGGGGACGCCGGATGTGGCAACGGTGCATAGCTTGACGGGCGCGGTACTGGCGCCGATGCTGATCCTTTGCCCCTGGTAGGACTTCGTCGAGGCACGATTGATCATGTGCCCGGTCGAAGGCGTGCCAAAGGTGGTGGCGCCATCCACGTTAAGGGCACCGTTCGCGGAGACGTTGCCCGTGGTCGAGATGGTCACACCGGTCGAACCGTAGCCGCCGCCGGCTTTGATCTGACCGTCGACGGTGAGGTCGCCATTGCTCAGGATGTTTCCATCCGCCTCGATCCACGCGCCCGCGTTGCCGTAGCCGCCGCCGACCGCGAGTTCCTCGATGTACCTCGGCGCAACGCCGATACCCATCGCGAACAGGCCGGCAACCAGGGGCAGGATGACCAGAACAGACCGGAATCTCATGACGCGTCTCCTCGCAGTTGGCGTCCAGTGGACACAGGCTCACGGTGTGGGCAGTTCACACTCTAGAGCCCGGCCTGTTCCCCTGGATCACGCTGGAGGGACTGCAGAAAGCAAAACCCCGCAGCGGTATGCGCCGGTGCGGGGACGGGGTCATAAGATGGCGGAGAGGGTGGGATTCGAACCCACGGTACCACGATGTGGTACAACGGCTTTCGAGGCCGCCGCCTTCAACCACTCGGCCACCTCTCCGCAATGGAGCGGGAATCATAGCAAAGCCTCCCCCGGCGATTCCACTGCCGGAGGAGGCCCAAACAGGTCAGATGAGCGCCTGCGGGACTACGGGATCACGACCCATGCGTCGGGTTGGGCGGCACTGCCGATCTTCTTGCCCACGGCGGTGTTCCGGAAGTCATCGAAGGCCTTGCCCGAGGAGGGCAGTTGGAACGCCTCCCCCGCCCTGGCCCGGCTGAGGCGCTCGGCGTGGTAGATCTGCTCGACCGTGCTGACCGACACGTTGTCGGCGCGATTCAACCGCACCACTTCGCGATAGAGCGCCTTGCGGTCGGCATTTTCGGCGGCGACCAGCCGCTGGGCCTCGTTCTTCTGCTCGGTCTCCATGTCAACTGGGCGCAGCTCGACGTATCCGCGGTTGTTTTCGCCGATAATCTGCTGTTGCCGCAGGGCTTGCAGCGCGTCAAAGCGCTTTCTCATCTCCGTGGCAATCTGCACGACCAGCGGCGAACTGGTCTCCTTCAGCTCGGCCGCATACGCGACCTGCGTGAAACGGAACGGCGCGACCATCCGCTGCATCAGACTGGACTGCGGCGCGGCCGCATCCAGACCGGGCAGGGTGTCACGTTTTCCTTCCACGTAGTCCAGGACGGTCCCGGCCTCTTGCTGGATATGGCGGATATCAACGGTAATGTGGGCATCTATGGTGTGGCGCGTGGTGAGCGTGCATCCTATCACGGCCAGAAGCAGCATGGCGGGCAGCAGCAGTTTGAACCGGCTTGTCATGTGGTAATCCTCCATTTGCAGAAGCTAGACGCGTTGTTGGGGCTTCTATTCACCCATTGTAGCGGGTTGAGCGACAGGCTTTCTAACCGGCGGGCGGCAACGGCCCGAGTTGCCCCCACTCGTACAGGATCAGCGCCGCGCCCAGGGCCGCGGCGACTTCGGCGCGAAACGTCGCCGCGCCGAGTGAGACAGGACGCGCTGCCCGCTCCCGCGCGGTCCGCAGTTCCTCTTCGGTGAAATCCCCCTCCGGTCCGATCAACAGCAGGGCGGCAGGCTCGTCCGCGCACGATCGCAGCGGCTGCGGCGCGGCGTCCTGCGTGGCGATGTATGCAGGACCGGCCTGCGCATCGAACACGGCGCCCAAGGCGTCCGCAGTGTCCAGTTCGGGCAGCCACAGGCGGCCGCACTGTTTGGCCGCTTCGATGCCTGCCCGCGATAGCTTGGCGCCCAGCCGGACCGGCCGTTGCGAGCGGGACGCGCGGAAAAACACCACCCGCTCCACGCCGAGTTCCGTCATGCGTCGCACAAGGTAGTCCAGCGCCTTGTCGTTGTCCAGCCATGCCTGGGCGACCGTGAGCCGTCGCGCGGGGGGCGGCTCCTGACGGCAGGATCCCCGCTCCACAAGGACCTCGCTGCGGCCCTTCTGCGCCACGACGCCGGACCATTCGCGGCCGCGTCCGTCGAACAGCAGGACCGGGTCCCCTTCGCGCACGCGGATCACGTGGAGGGCATGGTGGGTCTCGTCCGGAGACAAGGAGACCGTGCCGCCCTCTGGCGTGTCCGGACCGAGATGGAAGCGATGCACATGACTCATGGCGGCAAAGCATAGCAGGCCGCGCGGCGCGGCGTCCACGCGGGTAGCGGCCCGTGCGCGCGTTTGCCCGGACGCCTGCTAAAAAGGTAGGCTAGGCACACGGGGCCGGGACGCCCCGATTTCTTGTTTATCTTGCCACAAGACCTACTGGACACACGCATGACACACTGCAACCGGACAGACAGCGCCAAGGCCTCCCGTAAGGCCACCCGATCCATCGTCGTCAGTTTCCTGGCCAACCTTGCACTGGCGACCGTCAAGGGCCTCGCGGGCGTGGTCGGCAACTCGTATGCGCTGATCGCGGACGCGATGGAGTCCGTGATGGACCTGATGAAGACCCTGGTCGTGTGGGGCGGGCTGAAGATTGCGGCAACCCCTCCGGATGAATGCCATCCGTATGGACATGGCAAGGCGGAGCCGTTGGCCGCGATCATCGTGTCGCTGAGCCTCATCGCGGGCGCGGGCGGCTTGGCGATCCAGAGCGTCCGCGAGATTCTGACGCCGCAGCAGGCCCCGGCCGCTTGGACGCTGATCGTGCTGGTGGGCGTCGTCGTGGTCAAGGAGACCATGTTCCGCTTCGTCAGCTCCGTGAACGAGGAAATCCAGAGTTCGGCGATGAAGTCAAACGCGTGGGACAACCGCAGCGATGCGTTGACGTCGGGCGCGGCGTTCATTGGCATCGCAATTGCCGTCATAGGCGGCGAAGGTTACGAGAGCGCGGACGACTACGCGGCCTTGTTTGCCTGCGCAATCATCGCCTATAACGGATACCGCATCTTCAAGCCTGCCCTCGACGAGGTGATGGACAAGTCGCCCTCGTCCGAGATTGAACACGAGATCCGCTCGGTGGCCGAGGGCGTGGACGGCGTGCTGGCGCTGGATGCCTGCTACGTGCGCAAGATGGGGCTCGATCTGTTCGTGGACCTGCACATCTGGGTGGCGGCCGCAATCTCGGTGCGCGAGGGACACGACGTGGCCCACCAGGTCAAGGATGCGATTCGCGCCGCCAACCCGCGCGTGCGCGACGTGCTGGTGCACATAGAACCCGCGGAATACCGGAATGGAGAGCTTGCCGGCCCGCAGTGGCCGGTCTGATTACAGGAGGACTGAATGGTTACCGAACGTGACGTACTCGATTCGATGCGCGGCATCATTGACCCGGATCTCGGACGCGACATCGTCTCGCTTGGATTCATCAAGAATCTGGTCATCAGCGACGACACGGTGAGCTTCGATCTGCAGCTCACGACGCCCGCATGCCCAATCAAGGAGCTGTTTGTCTCAAAATGCCGCGAAGCCGTGGGCGGTCTGCCGGGCGTAAAGGATGTGAAGGTCCGTCTGAGCGCGATGCAGGCCCGCAAGCAACCTCAACTCGAGATCAACACGCTCGCGGCCGTGGATACGGTCATCGCGGTGTCTTCAGCGAAGGGTGGCGTGGGCAAATCGACCATCGCGGCGCACCTCGCGCGGGCGATTCAGCGTCAGGGCTACGCGGTCGGGTTGCTCGATACCGATATCTACGGCCCCTCGGTGCCCACGCTGTTCAACGCGCATTCGCCGGACATCTACGTCAAGGACAGCATGCTGCTTCCCGTGGATCTGGATGGACTCAAAGTAATGTCGCTCGGGTTTGTGCTGGGCGAAGCGCCTGCGGTCATGCGCGGCCCGATGGTTTCGGCGTACACGCAACAGATCCTCAAGCAGTGCGACTGGGGCAAACTCGATTACCTGATCATCGACATGCCCCCCGGCACGGGCGACATCCAGCTCACGCTGGTGCAGCAGGCCGCGCTCGACGGCGCCATCATCGTCACGACGCCGCAGGCGCTGTCGCTGGTGGACGTCGCCAAGGGCATTCTGATGTTCGAAAAGGTCAATGTGCCGGTGCTTGGCCTGGTCGAGAACATGTCGGTGTTCACGTGCGACGGCTGCGGCAAAGAGCACCACATCTTCGGGTCTGGCGCGGACACCCTGCGCGAGCGGTTTGGCCTGACGACGCTGGCCAAGCTGCCGATCATCCCCGGGCTGTCGGACCTCAGCCACCGCGACGCGGGCGCGAACGTGCCGCAGTTCAACGAGATGGCCGACAACCTGCACCGGGCGGTCGGTATGCGGCGCGCGCAGACGGACGAGCATCCGAAGGCACAGGCAACGCCCGAGGGACTGGAAGTGACCTGGAACGACGGCAGCACGACACGGTTCCCGAACCGTGAACTGCGCCTGGCGTGCCGCTGCGCGGTGTGTGTCGATGAGTACACGGGCGCGCCGCTGTTGAATCCGGCGGATATCGCGGGAGACATCGCGATCAAGGAGATCAGCACGCTGGGCAACTACGCGGTGTCCATCGTCTGGAGCGACGGCCACAGCACCGGCATCTACTCGTGGGATTACCTGCGGCACTGGCCCGGGAACATGTGAGAGCGGTCAGCCGTCCGCCGTCAGAGGCTTCCGGATCGTATACCATCGGCCGTTGAATTCGAAGACGACCGGCGGAGTCAGCGATTGCAGTTGTTCCCGCAGTGCCGCGTCGATCCCGAGGGCGTCCAGCTCGTCGTGCGTGGCGAGCACCGTCAGGGGCTGGTCGGCGTAGCCCTGTTGCGCCCACACATCCCCCCGGCGCTCAAACTGCCGCGGGGCGGCTACACCCCCCTGTGTCGTGGCCACAGGCGCCGAAAACGCCACCATCTGCGGCGCCGGAGCGGCTTCGGGAGACGCGGGGTGCGGTACTGTCCCGGAATCGCCGCTGAGGTCTTCCCTGGGCGCCCGCTGACCGGCAATCATCTCGATGGTCCGCATCGTGCGGCTGTCGCTGATTTCCGGTGCGGCCGCCATTTCGAAGCGGTTGGGCTGACGCAACAGCAGGGTGAACAGCGTTCCGGCGGCCACGGCCATCACCGCCGCCGCGGCGATCAGCGGCCACACCGGGCGCTGCCCCCGTCTGCGCCGGAAAATGGACGGGTGCGCCGCGCGGTACACGCCGTCTTCAAACCCCGCCGGGGCCGCGACGGGCGCCACTCCCTGGTAAAGCCGGTCCACGCGCTGCAAACGTTCGAGGTCGCGCAGGCAGTCCGAACACTCCGCGAGATGGGCCTCGACCGCCTCGCGGCGCTGCGGGCTAAGTTCGTTATCCAGCAAGGCGCCGAAGTCTTCGGCCGCCTCGCGGCAGTCCATGTGCCCGGTCATAGCGCCCCCGCTTTCTCGAGTTGCTCGCGCAGACGGCGGCGGGCCTCGTTGAGCCGCGACTTGATCGTTCCCTCGGGGCAATCGAGGATCTCGCCGATCTCGGCATAGGACATCCCCTCGACAACGCGCAGAATGAACGGCATCCGGTAGTGATCCGGCAAGCCGGACAGCGTCTGTTGCAGGAGGGCGTCCAGTTCGCGTTTCTGGGCCACGTCCCGCGGATTCACCGCGACGCCCAGCGCCCGCCCGGCGGCGGCCGGCGACGTCTGCGCCAGTTCCTCGAGACTCACCTTCTTGTCGCGGCCCTTGCGCTTGCCGTCGCGCAGGCGGTTGCGGGCGAGGTTGGCGGCGATGCTGTACAGCCACGTCGACAGCCGGGCGCGTCCCGTAAACCCGTGCAGCCCCCGGTACGCGCGCACGAACACCTCCTGTGCCGCATCCAGCGCATCCTGTTCATTGCCCAGATACCGCACCAAGACGTTGTAGACCCGGTCCTTGTGACGGCGCACCAGTTCATCGAAGGCCTGCGGGGCGCCCTTCAGGCATGCCTCGACGAGCACCTCGTCCTTGGCCAGGTCGTGGGGATCCAGCTTGGTCGTCACTGCGGGCCTTCTCTATGCTTCCGGTGCTCGATATGAGACACCACACGCGGGCAACGGTTCGGCCCCAATTGTAATCGGTGAACGCGGGAAAAGAAAAGACACCTGCCCTGTGCGGTCTGCATGATGCACGGGGACCGTGGAGGGGGTGGAAAGGCCGGCGAGAGACAGCTTGGTTCAAACGAGGCTGTCTTAACGGAGATGCCTCGCAAGCTCGGCATGACAATAGGGTTGGCGGATGCCGCACAGGGCCTTTACGCAAAAGCCATGTGAGACAGCCCAGCAAGGCGGGACTGACCCAGCGACGAAGGAGCGGCCGGGTCTGTCCCGGCCTTGCGGCGCGTCCTTCATCACAAAGAACCGCGTCCCGCGGTCGTCGGCTGCTAATGAGAAACACTCGTGTGGACAGCGGAACGGAGATCCCTCGGCTTCGCTCGGGATGACAATAGGGATAAGTGATACCCCACAGGGTTTCTCTATCCACTGAGCGGCGCGCCGCCTTGGACTCAGGATGACAATAGGGTTGGCGGATGCCGCACAGGGCCTTTACGCAAAAGCCATGTGAGACAGCCCAGCAAGGCGGGACTGACCCAGCGACGAAGGAGCGGCCGGGTCTGTCCCGGCCTTG
>JBPOJD010000022.1:0-104017 GCA_052033955.1 Candidatus Hydrogenedentota bacterium | reverse complement strand
ATGTTGTCCAAGTCATTCAAATGCACGAGATCGAAGGCGACGCCGCTCTTGTACGCGCCAGCGACCGTCTCGTTGAGCGCCTCAATCGACAGCGTCTCCGTGCGGTCCCAGTGGCTGTCCTGGTTGTGCAAACTCAGATAGTGGGGCGCAAGGTAGTAGAAGCACTCGGTGTCGTACACGAACAGCACGTCCGCGGGATTCGTGTAGGGTTTGTCCAAGAGAGACTCGGACAGCTTCAGCAAACGGCCCGCCTCCTCCATCAGGTCCGGGTGCTCCCACCAGCCCCCGGTAGCGCCGTGCGCATTGGCCCCGAAATCAAACCACCACATCCCCTGCCCGAGTGTGTAGCAGTGCGCCGTATTGCGTCGCATCGCCGCGATGTCGCCCGCGACCGTCGTTGGCCAGAAGGGTCCGGGCCGCCGAAAGTTGTCGCCCACGTGCGTCGGGTGGTCATTCTCACTCAGCCACAGCTTGCCGTGCAGCCGCAGCGTCTCCCACAGACACCGGAAGTGGCCGGAGCCGCCCAGGAAACGCGAGTCGAATTCGTAACTGAACGGCGATGACAGGAAATCGATGTACGGCGATTCATACACGCGTTGGGCTTCGAGGTGACCTCCCGATGCCTGGTGCGTAAGGTGCAGGAAATAGCCGTGGAAGGTTCCAATGATGATCGGGCGCGGCCACGCCTCCTTGACTGCGCGGCAGAACTCGATGGGCACGTCTGCCACCAGTTCCTGGTGGCATTTGTAGTAGTCAATCGCCTGCCGCTCCTTCTGCGGGTCGCGGAACATCCGTTCCGAGGTCTTGAATCGTTCCGCCACGCCGGGCACGGCCGCCGTGTCGAATATCACCTCCTCATCGTTCCAGGCCGCCTGAAGCGCGGCATCCGTCCCATATTTCGCGCGCAGCCAGTTGCGGAAATGGCGCGTCATCGCGGGACCGTTGTCCGGCTCAAACGGAAACTTGGGATAGAACCACTCGTGCCATTCGCCGCCGATGACCATCACCGCGAACAGCGCCTCGCCTTCGGGCGATTCACCCAGCTCCCGCGCGAGCTTCCGCAACTGTTCGCCCGACTCCCGCCGCCAGACCTCCGACGCGTAACTCGGGATTTTCCAGTTCTCGGGATTCTGACGCATCTCCTCGGGGACGTGTCCGCTCGCCGGCAACGCCCAGCCAATCAGCTCCCCGGGATGCTGCTCCACCCACCAGCCGGGCGCCGCGACCACCAGACGCAACAGGATTCGTGCATCCGGACGGACTTGCTGCACCGCGCGAATCTGCCGTCGCACATGGTCGACATCCAGCCCATCAGGCTGCCAGATGCGACCCAACGAGGTTTCGCACCCGAGCAGGCGATAGCCGTGACCCGCAAAGTCGCCCAAATACTTCTGGGCCTCGGGCCGCCACGGTTCTCCGGAGATCCCGCCCACCAAGCTGTAGATGAGCGGCGCCTCCGGCTTGCCGTCGATGAAGATCGTCTGTCTACCCATGTACGGTTCCACCTTGGACCCCATGCTTGCTTCTCCCTCATTCGACGCGGCCAGAACGGCCAGCAATACTGCGCTCCACATCACCGCCACCTCTTCCTGTCTTGTCGCCTGCCTTCCACTCCACACCGGAAAGCCGCATTATGCTTGATGGCCAACCCAGCATCAAGCTAAAACGCAATGATATGCTCATATGATATTCTATTTGCTCTTCGTTTGCTCGCTTTACAACCCAAATGCACGCCATGCAGCCTCATTGGAGACGATGTCCGCCTGCACCGGGTCCGCCCGCAGGCCGAGTCCGGACCAGCAGGCACGTCAGTTTGACTCGGGTCGCCCGTCCTGCAAGAATAGATCAGGGCATGCGCAAAGCGCCCGGTCATCTTGTCCGGGAAAAGGGAGCATGCCATGAAACAACCAGCCAAGAACACCCAGCACCTGCCGGCCGCAGTGGTCATCACCCTGTTGACACTGGCCGCCGGCTTCCTGACACTCAGCGTCACCGGGACGTTACACGCGCAAGCGCAGCAGGACCTGCCCTTCCCGCAGAATACCTACCTGCCCGTGGTAATCACGGAAAGCTTCGACACCATCATGCAGCGCGATGTTCAGGAGCGTCCTCAGTTCCGGGAACGCCAGCAGAACATGTTTCAGCAGCGCTACGATCTCAGCGACCGCCCGTCGTCCGTGAAGATGTCCGGCGGCCGCAAATCGGTTCAACAAGGCGTGCGCGTGAAACTGCACGGCGACGTCACGTGGGACGATCTGAACGCAATGACGCCTGACGCGATCAAGGGCCAGAACCTTTTCCCGATGGGATTCCGGCCCCTGCCCCATGTGAAGCACAACGCGGGCGGACAAGTGTTCCCGCAGGACCAGATCGACGCGATCCAGCGCCTCGAGAAGCGGGATCTGAAGCGGTTCGACGTGGAGTATGACCTGCCCGCGCACCTGACGCCGGAGTTCCCGCCGCCGATCTTCCTCACGACGCGCCCCGACCTGGGAGACGTATCGCAGGGGCAGGTGCTCAGCATCGACAACTACTACGAGATCT
This sequence comes from Candidatus Hydrogenedentota bacterium, assembly GCA_052033955.1. GTDB lineage: Bacteria > Hydrogenedentota > Hydrogenedentia > Hydrogenedentales > SLHB01 > JBPOJD01. The sequence continues at coordinate 101,473 of JBPOJD010000022.1, read as the reverse complement.
TCCACGGCATCCTGACGCCTGTTCAAATGGAAGGGATGCGACTGCTGCTCACGCCCTTCCCGCAGCAGCAGTTCAACCAGACCGAGGACCGCAAAGTGGCCCGGCCGAGTCTGGGGGTCTCGTGCCTCGACTGCCACACCAACGGCCACACGAACGCGGCCTTTCACCTGAACCCGGACACGCGGCCCCAGGCGGCGCGCTTCCGGCTGGATACCGTGAGTCTGCGCGGGGTCTTCAACCAGCAGATACACGGCTCCAAGCGTTCCCTGCGCAGCATCGAAGACTTCACCGAGTTCGAGCAGCGCACGGCGTACTTCGACGGGGACCAGGTGACTGCGGCCAAGAAGGGCGTCAATCTGCCCGATCGCGCAAGTCAGGTGGCGATGATGGCGCAGATGCAGAACCTTTTTGACTTCCCGCCCGCTCCCAAGCTCGACCGGGTTGGCCGGCTCATCCCCGAAAAGGCCACCGAGAGCGAGTTGCGCGGCGAGGAAGTGTTTTTCGGCAAGGCCCGCTGCGCGGAATGCCACCCGGCGCCGTTCTATCTCGATAACCTGATGCATGACCTCAAGCTTGAGCGCCTTTATGCGCCGGAGCTTGTCCTCGACCAGTACAACATCGCGGATGGCCCCATCAAGACTTTCACCCTGCGCGGCATCAAGGACTCGCCGCCGTACCACCACGACGGCCGTCTGTTGACCTTGGACGACACGGTCGAGTTCTTCAATCTCATCCTCGGCCTGAACCTGACCAGTCCGGAGAAGGAAGACCTGGTGGCCTTCATGCTCTGCTTGTAGGGGATAGTCGTCCCGCTTGGAAGGGCATGAAGAAGAGACTGGCGGCGAAATTCCGTTTGGTGTCTTCTTCATGCCCGGTCCCTCGCGGCAGAAGAAGGAGACAAGGGGCTTCAGCCCCTTGCCAGTCCTCCCACGCCCGGCGCGGCAGGTTCAATCCCCTGAGGGGTCCGGGGCCAGTGCCTGCATGATGAACGCCCTCAACCCGTCGCTGTAGGCCGGGCCGGTGATGATGAAGCCCTCGTTATGATCGCCGGTGATCTCCAGCAGCGTCTTCGGGCCGCGCGCGCGGTCAAAAAGCCGTTGTCCATGGTGAAACGGGATGATCGTATCCTTGCGGCTGTGGACAATCAGCACCGGCGCGGTGATCTTGTCCATCTTTTCGAGGTTGTTGAACTGGTGACGTATCAGCCAGCGGACGGGGAACATCGGATACATCTCGCGTGCCCGGTCCACCGTTGAGGTAAAGGTGCTCTCGGCAATCACGCCGGCCGGGGTGGTGCGCGCGGCGAGGTCGATGGTGACCGCGCCGCCCAGCGACCGTCCAAACAGGACGATTTCCTCGGGGGGAACACCGCGGACCTCCGTCAGATACGCCCACGCCGCCGCGGCGTCCGCCTGGCACCGTCGTTCGGAGGGATGCCCGGTGCTCTTGCCATAGCCGCCGTAATCGTACACGAAGACCGTCAGGCCCATCCGCCGGAAGATATCCACGGACTCCAAGCGGTCGGCGATGTTGCCCGCGTTCCCGTGCGAGAACAGGATGGTCCCCGCGGCGTCGCCGGGGGCCGGGATCAACCACCCGTGCGTCTGGTAACCACGCACTTCCAGGTACACATCCTCGAAGCGCCACCCAAAGTCGGCCGGGGTGCGGTACAGGTTGCGCGTCGCGGGGAACAGGATGCGACGCTGACTGAAGAACAGGAGCCCCCCGAGCACGGTGTAAACCACCACCGCGAGCACTATCGCTTTCACCAGCATCCTCAAGGTCCCCATCGTGTTGACGGATCAGAAAATCCCGCTTCCAATTTGACTCCGAACAGGTGTATTTTGTACTAAGAGCATGGACCCAAACCACTTTCACACCCTGCAGGGAGAGGATCGGCAACATGACGGACTATAACATACTGCTGGACCCGGCCAAGCTGCCTGACGCTTGGTACAATATTGCACCGGACATGCCGGTCCCCATGGACCCGCCGCTGCACCCCGGCACCCATCAGCCGGTATCCCCAGCGGACATGGCGCCCATCTTCCCGGACAACCTGATCGCCCAGGAAATGTCCGCCGAGCCGATGGTGTCGATTCCCGGCGAGGTGATGGATATCTACAAACTCTGGCGGCCCACTCCGTTGCGCCGCGCGGTACGCCTCGAGAAGATGCTCGGCACACCCGCCAAGATCTTCTACAAGAACGAGAGCGTCAGCCCGTCGGGCAGCCACAAGATCAACACCGCCGTGGCACAGGCCTACTACAACAAGGAAGCCGGTGTGCACACGCTGACCACCGAGACCGGCGCGGGCCAGTGGGGCACGGCCCTCTCGATCGCGTGCAGCATGTTCAAGATGCAGTGCACCGTCTTCATGGTGAAGGTCAGTTTTACGCAGAAGCCCTTCCGCCGCACCCTCATGGAGACCTACGGCGGCAAGGTCGTCTCCAGCCCCAGTAACCTCACCGAGTTCGGCCGCCAGTACGCCGCCGACCACCCCGATACCACCGGCAGCCTGGGCATCGCCATCACGGAAGCCGTCGAGGCCGCCGTCAAGAGCGGCGGCACCGTCAAGTACAGCTTGGGAAGCGTGCTCAACCACGTCTGCCTCCACCAGACCATCATCGGTGAGGAGGCCAAGTTGCAGATGGAGTCGGTGGGCGAATACCCGGATGTCGTCATCGGCTGCTGCGGCGGCGGGTCGAATTTTGCCGGCATCGCCTTCCCCTACGCGCCGGACAAGATCAAGAAGGGCAAGGACATTCACTTCATCGCGGTCGAGCCGACTGCCTGCCCGACCCTCACTCGCGGCCTGTACGCCTACGATTTCGGCGACACCGGTGAACTGACCCCGCTGCTCAAGCAGTACACGCTGGGCCACAACTTCGTGCCGCCGGGCATCCACGCCGGCGGCCTGCGCTACCACGGCGTCGCCCAGACGGTCGCCCACCTGGTCAAGCACGGGGTCATGGACGCCCGCGCCTACCGCCAGAATCCGGTCTTCGAGGCCAGCCTCATGTTCGCCAAGGCCGAAGGCATCCTGCCCGCGCCGGAGTCCGGCCATGCCATTCGTGCGGCCATTGACGAGGCCCTCAAGGCCAAGGAGAGCGGCGAGAAGCGGACGATCCTGTTTAATCTGAGCGGCCACGGGCACTTTGACATGACGGCCTACGAGGCCTATCTCGCCAACAAGCTCGAAGACTACGAGCTGGACGATGCGGTCATCCGCGAAGCGGAGAAGTGCATTCCGAAGGTCTGATCGCGCTGCCCCCACAGATACGAACGCCGAAGGCGCCTCTCCGGAGGCGCCTTTCTTGTACTCACCGTGCAGTCGTAGACCAGAAACCGCCTTCTGGAAGGTCCCTGTGCTTCAGCAGATCTTGAGCACGGTGGCCCCCATGACGCCGAAGATGACATCATTGGCGATGGCCTCGAAGCGGAACGACGCGAGGTTCACGTCAGGCCGCAGGTCGAAACGCACGAGATGGGCCTCCGTGTCGACCTCTACCGGCAGGGTAAGGTCATCTACTTCAGCCGAACCAACCGGTCCCTTGCGCCCGCCGATGTTCTCGAAGCCGTTGGCGGCAGTATCGTGGAAGCGCCCGCACCACGTCGACCAGCAGTCGCCTATGCCGAAGGGGTTGACCAAGTCGACGGCCTCGGTCTCGCCATCGGCGTAGTTCAACGTGACGCGCACGTTGACAATGTGGCTTTGCATCGGAAAGGTCATGCCGCTGATCATCAGGAATAGCGCCGTCCCTTGCGCGTTCACCGGAAAGCTGATTGCCTCGGGAAAGCCCGCCCCTTCAAGGGTGACCACCGCGATATTGGCGCCGTCCCGCGCGCTCTTGAAGGGAATGCCGTCGGTCGTCCACGCCACGCCGTACTCACCTACCTTGGCGCGCCACGCCGCGTCGCTCGGGCCTTGCTTCTGCTCGCCGTGCAACAGCTGTCCGACGTGATCTACGCGCCAGTAACGGTGCGCGACGCCGCTCTCGGGCGGGGCGGGCGGCTCAGCATGATCGACGATGCGCTGGGGCACGTCGGGCACAGAGGCGTTGCAGCGACTGGACACGTCGATGAGCGTCCACCGGGTCAGGTCGCGGGCGCCGGATGCGGTGCATGCAGGCGCTTGCCAGATGCGAGCAGGTCGGTGCTCGGCTCTTGGCGCGGGCCAAGAGGTTGGCCCAATATGAACGGGCGTGTACTCGATCTTAAAGGAACCCTTGTGCCCTCGCGCCGACTCCGCGCACACCCAGTAAAGACCATCATAGCCCGGTTCCATATGATGTGGCACTACCCCTTCGTCCGTGCGCACCGCCCCTGCATCCTCGGCCGGGATCGGCATGCGCAGGCTCACCACGCCGTCCTCGGGCGTTTCCCAGTCGATGTGCACGCAATGCCGCCCGTCGCTCTGCGTGGTGCGCCGCCATGTGTATGCGAAATGCGGCACCTTGATGGACGCCTCGGGCCAGTCGCTGGGAAACTGCGGGCTCAGATGGACCACGCCGTCCGGTTTGCGCGGAACGATGCCGAACAGACCTTCACACACCGCGCGCACCCATAAACTCGATGAATCGGCAAACTCCGGGCTGTGACGCTGGCGTCCGTCGGGGTGGCACCCGCCTGGGAGCCCGCCCGGAACAGGACCGTCGTACATGCCGCACATGGGACCGCGCAACAGGGCATACGCATCATCGGGCCGCGCCGCCGCCCAGTACGCGACCGCCAGGTTGAAGTTTTCCTCTGGAGCGACTTCGCGGATGCACCAGCTAAACGCGCTTCTATTGCCGGGATGCCAGTTTGAACTCCACACAAGCTGGCCGCCACCCGGCGTCTTCTCCTCGCACAAGAGGTTGGCGTCCACCCAGCGCAGCATGCGCGAGGTCTGTCTCGCGTCGGCCGCGCCGAACTCGACGGCGTGATAGATGGTCGGCGCCTCGGGTTCCGGGTGCAACATGCGATGGCCGAGCGTGTCAACACATTCGGCGAACACCCCGGCGCCCTCCTGCCAGAGCCGTTCCTGCATCGCGGTACGAATGCGCGCGGCCTGCGCCGTCCACGGCGCGGGATCATGGCCGAGACGTGGTGCGAGGTCCGCCATGAACTCGTGGGCGCGCAGCATGTACGCGCTCGCCTGCGTGCATTCGGCGCGCCTGTGCCAGTGGCAGTCGCTCATCCAGATGTTCAGGCTGCTTTCGTAGAGGCTGCCGTCGCCCGGCGCGAGGCGGCGGTTCTCCCACGCGATAACCCCTTCAAACACGGGGAACAGCTCGCGCATCAGCTCCAGATCGTTCGTGTAATCGAAATAGTGGCGGACCTTGTCGAGGAACACCTCATTCATGTTGTACCAGACCCACGGCTTCGCGTCCTCGAGCTGATGACCCAAAGCGCCCGCGTCGTCGCCCTCAGTGACGCGGCTCAGCGTCGCGTGGTTCCAGATGGCCGTGCGCGTGCGCTCCAGCCAGCCGCAGCAGGTCGGCCCGTACCACGTCCGCCAGCCGAGAAAGGACTGGCGCCACGTCCACCCGCCATGCACGATGGAGGCGTCGCCCCACGTGCCTTCCGTCGAGAACGCGACCATCGGCGCGGCAGCATCCAGCCACGGGTCGGGCGTCTTGAGCACAAGGCGGTCCGCGATGGACTGGCTGCGCGCGACCGCCCGATCCCACGCAGCGTCGAGGTCGTCAAGCACGGCCCCCATGTTGAAGCCCGCGCCCACCGCGATGTAGCCGACGCCGTCCTCCAACGGCGCGCGCTGCACGGCGACGCAGTTGCGGCGCTCCGCGGGTTCGTCAGCCCAGTCCGCCGATGCGACAAGATCTGCTGGGGAAACGGCGAAAACGTCGGGGTTGCCGAAGCCGCCTTGCGCTTTCCAGCTCGATCCGCCGTGCATGTCGAGCGCCCAGTCCGGCAGGACCCCGCCCGCCGCGCACAACGACGTGACGGGCTGGTTGAGGTAGGAGTCCGCATCGTCGAAGGCCCGGTGCAGCGTAAAGCGGGCGCCGTCCAGCCAGATAACGTCCTTGGCGCAATGTTCCGGCGCGAAGGTGAACTCAGGGGCATCCAAATCGTAATTGGTGCAGAAGGAGTTCGCGCCGCCATAGGCCCAGACCAGATCCGTGCCCGCCGTTGCGCCGTCTACCGTGACACGCAGGACTACCCCCACGGCGTCCGCCAACGTCCGCGCCTCGAGCTCGACCGTGACACCGGGGAACGCCGGGTCGGTCAGCGCATAGATCATGCCCCCGTCGACATAGGAAGTCGTCAGGCCCGGGAAATCGTGCAGCCATTTGCCCTGGTCACCACTGACGAGGCCGACATGCAGATGCCCCGCCAAGCCCCCGGCGGCGTGCATGTCGAAGAGGAAACGTGGTTCGCCGTGCGCGATTGCAATCGGTCGGAACGCCGCGCGGACAAGCCGCTCCAACTGGTCCTCGCTCCAGAGCAGCCTGCGGTCGGAAGGAGGGAACAGCGGACGGCGATGCAGGCGGGGATTCCCGACCGCCGTGCGCGCCGTAGCGTCGTCCGGCGCGTGCTGCGAGCCCGCCTCGATACGAATCCGCCAGCCGCCTTTAACCGGCAGGTAACAGTTTGCAGGACACCTCGCGTTCACAGAATCTCCCCTCGGTCTCTAGACGTCCATGCACACGCCCTCACGGTGCGGTAAACCGGACTCGACATTGACAGATGCTCGCCATCGGCTTGACCGCGGCCAGCAAATCGAGGGGCCCATCTCTTCAATCGCCCAGCGGCACCGCCTCGCAGTCGCGCCAGTACGCCCGGCAGCGCTCCAGCTCTTCCACGACCGCAGCGTGCTCGTCGCACTGCATGAAGCGCGCCCGGGCCGTCGCCGCGTGCGGCAGGCCCTTGAAATAGCCGACATAGTGCTTGCGAAACTCGCGGACGGCGCGGCCCTCGCCCTTCCACGCGACCGCCAGCGCCATGTGCCGCAAGCTGACGTCAATGCGCTCGTCGATGGTCGGCGGCGGCAATTCCTCGCCCGTGGCCAGGTAATGCTTCGCCTGGGCAAAGATCCACGGGTTCTGGATAGCGCCCCGCCCGATCATCACGCCATCGCACCCCAGATCAAACAACTGGGCCACGTCCTCGGCCGTGGTGACGTCCCCGTTGCCCAAGATGGGAATCGACACTGTCTCTTTCAAGCGCGACAGCCAGTGCCATTGCACCCCGCCGCCGTGGCCTTGGTCTCGTGTGCGGCAGTGCACCGTCAGGGCCTGCACCCCCAGCCCCTCGAGCATCCGTGCCACCTCGAGGATGTTGATCGACTCCGGGTCCCAGCCCAGCCGCGTCTTCACCGTCACCGGCAGGCGCGTCCCGCGCATGACCGACGCCACGACCCCCTCAAACTGCTTGAGGTCACGCAGCAGGCCCGCCCCCGCCTGGCGCATCGCCACATTCTTCACCCAGCACCCGCAGTTCACGTCGATGAAGTCCGGCCCGGCCGCCTCGGCGACTGCCGCGGCTCCCTCCATCGACTCCTCGACCCCGCCAAAGATCTGCACCGCGACCGGACGCTCCTCCTCCGCGACCTGAATCTTCTTGATCGTCTTCTTCGCGTTGCGGATCAGGGCCTCGCTGCTGGCGAACTCGGTGTACAGCAGGTCGGCCCCCAGTTCCTTGCAGACCAGCCGGAACGAGTAGTCGGTTACGTCTTCCATGGGCGCCAGCGCAAGCGGGCGGTCGAGTTGTAGCGGTCCTATCTTCATGCGCCAAGGATCCCACAGGGCGGGTCCCCGGATCAACGGCGCGTGTTTCACCCCCGCGCCCCGGATGCTATAATGCCCTCCGCGCAGCAAGAGCACCTAAGCCATCTACCCCACACGTTTTCAGGAATCCGCGGCATGAACAAGCCTTTCCCAGACTGGATCAAGCGCGACTGGGGTTCCGGCGCCGACTTCGGCGCCACCCGGGCCGCCATGGACAGCCGCCGCCTGCACACCGTCTGCCAGAGCGCCCACTGCCCGAACATCGGCGAGTGCTGGCAGCACCGGACCGCCACGCTGATGGTCCTCGGGAACACCTGCACGCGCAACTGCTCTTTCTGCAGTGTACACAGCGGACGCAGCGGCGAGAGCGACCCGGATGAACCCCAGCGGGTCGCCGAAGCCGTTGCGGAGATGGGGCTGCGCCACGCGGTCATCACCATGGTCGTGCGTGACGACCTGCCGGACGGTGGCGCCGCCCATGTCGCCGCCACCGTCCAGGCCATCCGCACCGTCAATCCGCAGACCAGTGTCGAAGTTCTTGTTTCGGACCTCAATGGCGACCGCGCGTCGATCGAGACGGTCCTGGCCGCCGCGCCCGAGGTGTTTGGCCACAACATCGAAACCGTCGAGCGCCTCTACCCCGCGCTGCGCGACCGCCGCTTCCGCTATGCCACCGCACTCGAGGTCCTTCGCATGGCGGCAGATTACCCGAACCCCACCGTGGTCAAATCGGCGATGATGGTGGGCCATGGCGAGACCGAAGAGGATGTGCGACGGACCTTGGGAGACCTGCTCGAAGCGGGGTGTGACGCGGTGTGCATCGGGCAGTACCTGCGCCCCACAAAACGGCAGCGCGAGGTCGTGGAATTTGTTCACCCGGACCAGTTTACCGCGTACGAGCAAATGGCGTATGCTATGGGCTTTCAGTTTGTGCAGTCGGGGCCATTTGTGCGCAGCTCCTACCGCAGCGACGCGGTCATGGACGCGCCTTTTGCCCGCGAACGGCTGGCCAGGCGGCACGCGGGATCGATATCCCGCGCGGACGAGTGACAGAAAGGGCACCAACGTGGTATACGAAGTGGAACTTCCCGAGCTGGGGGACGACGCAGAGACGGAGGCGGTCGTTGCCTTCTGGTTGAAAGACGAAGGCGACAGCGTGACCGAAGGCGAAGACCTGATTGAGCTCACCACGGACAAGGCGGCCTTCACGCTGCCTTCCCCAAAGACCGGCGTCCTGCTGGAGAAGCGGGTGGACGAAGGCGACGACGTCACGGTCGGCGATATTCTGTGCACATTGGAAGTGTAGCGCGCTAAGAAACGCGCACCACTACGAGGAGAAATTGTACGCATGGCACTGGGAGTCGGAGTCATTGGCGCCGGAACCGTCGGCGGAGGCGTGATCAGCATCCTGCTTTCCAACCGGGAGGTCATCGCGGAGAAATCCGGCCTGAAGATCAGTCTGAAGCATGTCGCGGACGTCAACCCCGGCTGCCTGAGTGAGTTTGACCTGTCGGGCATAACGGTGTCGAAGGATGCCCATGCCCTCATCGAAGACCCCGGCGTCGACGTGGTATGCGAGCTGATTGGCGGACTCGAACCGGCCAGGACCTTCGTTCTCAAGGCCTTGGAAAACAAGAAGCACGTGGTCACAGCCAACAAGATGCTGCTGGCGCACCACGGCCGCGAGCTGTGCGAGGCGGCTGCCCGGAACGGGGTGGACCTGCGCTTCGAAGCGGCGGTTGCCGGCGGCATCCCGATCATCAAGGCATTGCGCGAGGGGCTCGCCGCCAACCGCATTCAGGGCATCTACGCGATACTCAACGGCACCTGCAACTACATTCTCACCCGCATGTCCTATGAGGGCCTCGAGTTCGAGGAGGCGCTGCGCCAGGCGATCGCCAAGGGATTTGCCGAAACGCCGCCCGACCTCGACATCGAAGGCCACGACACGGCCCACAAGTGCCAGATCCTCGCGTCACTGGCCTTCTCTGCAGAGATCAAGCTCGACGATATTCATGTCGAGGGCGTCACGAAAGTGACCCATGCGGACGTCGCCTATGCCAGCGAAATGGGCTACATCATCAAACTGCTGGGGATCATCCGCGAAGTGGACAACACCATCGAGGTGCGTGTTCATCCGACGCTGGTGCCGGAGGACCACCTGCTCGCCTCGGTGCGGCGTGAGTTCAACGCGATCTACGTCCAGAGCGATATGGCCGGCGACACGCTGTACTACGGCCGGGGCGCGGGCCGCCTGCCCACGGCGAGCGCCGTCGTGGCCGACATCGCGGACATCGCCCGCCGGGGCAGCGCGCCGGCGCGCCCGCCCTTCGTGTATGCGCGCGAACTCCCGGTGCGCAGCATCGACGACGCCCAGGCGCGCTACTACATCCGCCTCCTCACCGCTGACCGGCCCGGTGTGCTGGGCCGCATCTGCACCATCCTGGGCGATCACGGCGTGAGCATCGCGTCCTGCATTCAGAAAGAGGTCTTCCACGAGGGACGCGTGCCTGTCGTGCTGATGACGCACGAGAGTCTCGAAGCGCCGCTGCGCGACGCCATTGAGACGATCGATCGAGAAGATTTTGTATTTGAACCGGCACACGTCCTGCGGGTGCTGTAGCCAGTCCATTCCAGCCAGGAGACCAGTGGATGCTTTACAAAGGCCTGATCGAGCGCTATCGCGAGTACCTCCCGGTGACGCCGGAAACGTGCATCATCACCCTGAACGAAGGCGACACCCCGCTCATCCCCGCGCGGCGCTTGAGCGCGGCGATCCATCCCAAGCTCGAGATCTGGCTGAAGTACGAAGGCCTGAATCCAACCGGCTCCTTCAAGGACCGGGGCATGACCATGGCCATTACCAAGGCCGTCGAGGACGGCTTCAAGGCCGTCATGTGCGCCTCGACGGGCAACACGTCCGCCTCGGCCGCGGCCTATGCGTCGCGCGCGGGCCTCACCTGCGCGGTACTCATCCCCGAGGGAAAGATCGCCTTGGGCAAACTCTCCCAGGCGATGATCCACGGCGCAAAGGTCATCCAGATCAAGGGCAACTTTGACGACGCCCTCAAACTCGTCCGCACCGTGTGCGACCATCACCCGATCGCGCTGGTCAATTCCGTCAATCCCTATCGCATCGAGGGCCAGAAGACCGGCTCCTTCGAAATCGTCGATGCCTTCGACGGGCTCGCGCCGGACTTCCACGCGCTCCCGGTAGGCAACGCGGGCAACATCACCGCGTACTGGAAAGGCTACAAGGAGTACCGGGCCGCGGGCAAGATGCCGAACCTGCCGCGCATGATCGGTGTCCAGGCCGCCGGCGCGGCGCCCATCGTCCTGGGCCACCCTGTCGAACAGCCCAAAACCTTCGCGACCGCGATCCGCATCGGCAACCCCGCAAGCTGGGCAACGGCCGTCAAGGCACGCGACGAGTCCGACGGCGTCATCGGCATGGTGACGGACGACGAGATCCGCGAGGCCTACAAGATGCTCGCGTCGATGGAAGGCGTCTTCGCCGAACCGGCCAGCGCATCGAGCGTGGCCGGCCTGCGCAAGCTCGCCGACAATGGCTATTTTGACGGCTACGAGCCCTTCCAGGGCGACAGGCTGCGCGTGGTGTGCATCCTGACCGGTCACGGTCTCAAAGATCCCGACAGCGCCATCAAGGCCGCCGAAGAGCCCATTACCATCGACGCGCGCGAGGATGCGGTTCTCGAGGCCATCGGCCTCGGCGCCGCGGTCAAGGTCTAAGGAGAACCCCATGGTGCTTCACGCTCTCATCTTCGACGTGGACGGCGTCCTCGCCGACAGCGAGGCGATCATCGCGCGTGCCACCGGGGACATGCTGCGCGAGTTTTACGGCATCGAGGTCACGCCGGATGACTTCCGCCCGTACATAGGCACCGGAGCGGTCACGTACACGGTCGAACCCGCGCGCGCCAAGGGCGTCGAGATCGACGATCTCGACCGGGCACTCGCCCGGCGAACCGAGTTGTTCACCAGGTTGCTCGAGACCGAGGACATCACGCTCCCCGGCGCGGTCGCCCTCGTGGAAGCCGCGGCGGCCGATCCCGAGTGGAAGCTTGCCATCGCGACATCGAGTCCCGCCGACAAGTCGCGCACGACGGTCGAAGCGGCCCGTATCCCCGTCGAGGTGTTCGCGGCCTATATCAACGGCGACATGGTCACGCACAAGAAGCCGCATCCCGAGATCTACGAAGTCGCAGCGCGGGCCGTCGGCATTGCACCAAGCGACTGCGTGGTCGTCGAGGACAGCATCGCGGGCGTACAGGCCGCCATCCGCGCGGGCATGAAGTGCGTCGCCGTCACGAACTCCTTCTCGCGCGCGGAACTGGGCGCCGCGGATCTAATCGTCGACTCGCTGGAAGAGTTGACGCTCGACACCCTGCGCGGCCTGCTCTCCGCACCGTGCCGCGGTTGATGCCAAGCGCACCGCAGCGGGCGATCGAGGTCATCCGCCTGCCCGGCCTTACACCCTACGCCGAGGCTCTGACCCGGCAGGAAGAGCGCCAGCGGGACGTCGAAGCCAACCGGGCCGGGAACGCGCTCTTTCTCGTGCAGCATCCGCCCGTCATCACGCTCGGACGCAACGCGCATGCCGCCAACCTTCTCGCCGCACCGGAACAGCTCGGCGCGCTCGGCGTGGAACTCGTTGATTCCAGCCGCGGCGGCGACGTCACCTACCACGGCCCCGGCCAGCTCGTCGCGTACCCGGTCCTGAACCTGGCCCACTGGCGCAGGGCGATCCGCTGGTACCTACGGTGCCTGGAGGAAGTACTCATCCGCACGCTGCGGCGCTACGGTCTGGAAGGCGGACGTGTGGACGGCTACACGGGCGTCTGGGTCCATGGCGCGAAGGTCGCCGCGGTTGGCGTGGGTCTCCACAACTGGGTCACCTGCCACGGCGTCGCACTGAACATCGACCCCGACATGTCCCACTTCGGACTGATCGTTCCATGCGGCATTGCCGACAAGCCGGTGACATCGCTGCGACAGTTGCTGGACGCCCCCCCGTCCTTCAACCAGGTGCAGGACGATTTCGAGACGGTCTTCCTCGACTTCTTCCAGCATTGGACGCCTGGCGAGGAGTAACGCGCCGGCTACTGCCCCAGGTCGTCCAGCAAGCGCTGCGTGTAGGGCTGGTTTGGATTCGCCATGAGCGAGCGTTGATACGCCTCGCGCGCCCCCTGCTTGTCGCCCGCCTGCCACCGCAGCCCCCCGAGGAAGTTCCACGCCACGTAGCTGTCCGGGTCCAACAGCACCGCGCGCTCGAGCGGCAACATCGCCTGTCCAAGTTCGCCTGGTTCCAGAGCCGACACCAGCAGGCTCGCGTAGGCCAGATGGTTCGCCGCGGTATCCGCGAACACCGCGCCACTCTCTACGAACGCCCCTTGCGCGTCACGCAGGTACCGGCTGGCGATTTCCTGTTCAGCGGGCGCCATCTGCCCCAGGTCGCGAAGCCCCTGCGCCGCAACGGCGACGTCGGCGTTCAGCAGCCCCACCGCCACCATGCCGATCCGGGCCTGCCGTTGCTCGCCGTTGTGCGTCAACGCCTCACGCCACTCGTGCTCCGCGAGGTCAAACATGCCCCGACGCCAGTAGTAATCGCCCCACAGCGCGCGGAGTTCCCCCAACGCCCCGGGCGCTTCGACCGCCGCGACCGCCTGATGCAGGGCTGGAACCAGGGCCTCCTCGCGGTACGGGAACACCGCGAGCAGCGCCCGGATCCGGCCCAGATGCCCCGCCGCGTCCGAGGCATCGAGCGCAATAACCTCCGCGTACACGTCGATGGCCAGGTCCGGCGCATGGGTGAGCAGGAAATCGCCGTATGCCGTCAATTCGGCCGCCCCCAGCGCCTCTTCGCGATGAGCCTGCGCCAGCAACCGCGCCGCGGCCTCCTCGTGCCGTTGCGCATCCGCCAAGGGCGAGTCGGCGCGCTGTCCCTGTTCCGTGGCCTGCTGCGCCTGGGCCCGCAACGTGCCTGCCTGCTCCAGCTCAGCCATGCCCTGCTCGAAAAGACTCCCGGCAAAGACCGCGCCGCACACCATCAACGCGCATGCCACACGAACCATTGAAATCATGCCTCTCCTCCACGCCCCCACAGGCGCGCTTCCAGCGCCTGAAGAAGCGGTTCAAACGTATCCCGGTCCAGCGCGCTGACCGGCACGCCACGGTAGCGGCGCACCAGCCCCTGAACCGTGGCCCCATCCACCAGATCAATCTTGTTCAGCACCACGACCGCCGGTTTGTCCGCCAGCTCCAGTTCATGCAGGACCTGACGCACGGTCTCGTATTGCTCCTCGACATTGTGCGCCGACGCGTCAAGCACGTGCAAGAGCAAATCGGACTCGTACATTTCCTCGAAGGTGGTCTTGAACGCGGCCATCAGGTCCTCGGGCAACTGCCGGATGAATCCGACCGTGTCCGTGACCACAACCTCGCGCTCCTCGGGAAAACGCAGACGCCGCGACACTGGGTTGAGCGTCGCGAACAGCGCATTTTCGGCCGTGACCGCGCTGTTGGTCAGGTGGTTCAACAACGTGGACTTGCCCGCGTTGGTGTACCCCACGATCGAAACGACAGGAACGCCCTTCTGCGTGCGGCGGCTGCGCCGGAGCTTGCGCCGCTCGCCCAGCTTGCTGACTTCACGCGTCAACTGGGCGATGCGGTCTTGCGCGCGCCGCCGGTCGATCTCGAGCTTCGTCTCGCCCGGACCCCGCCCGCCGATGCCGCCACTCAAACGCGAAAAACCGGTGTGTCTTGCCCCCAGGCGCGGCAGGAGGTACCGCAACTGCGCCAGCTCGACCTGTATCTTGCCCTCGCGGGTCTGGGCGTGCTGCCCGAAGATGTCGAGGATGACCTGCGTGCGGTCCAGTACCTTGAGGTCCGTGTACTCGGCCAGCGCCTTGACCTGCGACGGCGAAAGATTCAGGTCAAACACGAGTACCTCCGCGCCAAGTTGCAGGGCGCGTATCACGGTCTCCTGGAGCTTCCCCTTGCCGAGCACATAATGGGGATCGATCTTTCGCCGCTGCACGGACTGATCGAGAATGGCCAGCCCCGCACTGCGGCACAACTCACGCAGTTCCGCGAGCGACTCCTCGGCCACCGCGGGAGGCGTGGTCGAAACGTGCAGCAACACGGCGCGGTCGCGCAGGTCGCCCGCGGCCCGTGGCCGCCTCAGCCGCGCGAACTCCTCTTCGAGGGCCTCGACCATCTGGAGGAAGTCGTCTTCGAGGTCGTGAACGGTCGTGGGCGGCAGGACGGCCCACGGCAGGCCGCGCTCGTTATAGGGCAGCAAGTGCGCGATGTAGACGTCGCCCGGCAGCCCGTCGTCGCCCACCGCGATCGCCGCGACGAGGTCCAGCCGCAGCAAGGCGAGGTCGGCGAAGTCATCCGCGGTGATCGATTCGCCATACAAATGCGTATGCACCAGCCGCAGCCCGCAAAGCCGGTCACGTCCGAGCCGGTACGCCGTCAGATCGGGCAACAACAGCGACCGGTTGTCCCCTACCAGCACGTCTCGGATGTGGCCGCGCCGGTCAATCAGAACCCCCACTTGCCGCTGAATCTCGCTGCTGATCTCCGTCAGCGCGCGGCCGAACTCCGGCGTCACGATGCGCCCGGCCGGCAGTTTGCGGTTGGCCAACTGCTGCAGGCGCCGCAATGGGTAGGCGCCCAGACCATGGGTATTTCCTGTCAGGCGAATGGGACGGTCTCCAAAACGGACGCCGCCGGTTGCGTCCCTGAAGGCTGGCAACCGGCGGCCGGTACGTCCAATGTCTCGCGGTTCACGATTATCCCTGCAGCATCACCCGCCGGATAATCTTCTGACTCTCGACGGCGTCGAGCGTTTTCTGGGCCTTGCGGAGTTCGGCCGTGTCCAGTTTCTCGAGCTTCTTCCAGAAGATGGACAGGTTGCCCGCCGCGATCTGGCACGCGTGGGACGGGTCGATCCGGTGCGGGATCATGTCGAGCACCGCGTAGCCCTTAAACTTGTTCGTCTTGAGGTAGAACAGCGCTTCCATCAGCTCCCACATGTTGACGCTGCCCGGCATCATCATGTCGTCCCACATGCGGTAGCTGTCGCTGAAATAGACTTGGAACAGCTTGTTCGCACGGCTGAGGAATGCGATCGACTCGGAAGGATTCTCGCCCGACATCAGCGCGTGCGAGAAGTTCATCCCGACGCCGACATTCTTCATGGCGATTTCCTGGCACAGCGACAGCGCCTTGCCCACCGTGGCGACCGTGAGATGTTTGCGCGGCTCGCGCGGCTTGTAGGCGATGGCCACGTTGATATCCGGCGACGCGTACTTCGCGATGGTCTTGATGGACGAGATCACCGTATTCCAGTGCGTGGTGTAGTCGATGTGGAACGGATAGTCGAAGCCGTCGGTAAAGAGCCGCAGTGTCACATCCGTCGCGCCAAGCTGGCGCGCCATGTCCACCGCCTTGCGCCCCTCGTCGATCGCGGCATTGCGCGTCTTCTGGTGCTGATGCCCGAAGGCCCCCAGCGCAAAACGCCGGTCATGCGCGAGCGAGGCCGCCACACCCGAACAGCCCAGACCGTATTCCTTGAGAATCCGCTTGAGCTCGCGTACGGGAAACTCGGTGCTGACGTCGGTTTGCGTGACCTCGACGCCTTTGATACCCTTAATCTTCGCGATGGCGGCAATCTGTTCCTGAACGCGCGGTTTGTCCCGGTACCCTTCGGTGCAGTACCGATCCGCGACGTTCGAAAAAATGCTCAGGCATGCCGAAATCTTGAGGCTCATCCGTCTCTCCTGTAGCGTGCTGTGGGTCGTTCTCGCTTCCGCTTTACTGAAATATCAGGCGACTGCCTGGGATGCTCGGAAAGGACGGGAGGCCCATTCCGTGGTGCGGCGAATCCGTTACTGCATGAGAAAATTCGGAAGGGCTCGCGTTGCGGGGTATTTTACGCAAGCCTCCTGTAAAAGTCAAGGGCACTCAAGACTTTAGGGTAATTTACACCCCTCTCGCCCCCCGTTGGGACCGCCTCCAGCCGTTGTGCCCTGCCTGAAGACACCCCCCACATCTTCCATCATAAACTGTTTTTTTACAATATCTTGCAGCATAGCCGCCACTCCCCCCTGCAAAAAAGGCAACGGCAAAAAAAAGGGGCGAGTGCCAGGCAGCGGGGGACCTACCTAAACAGCACTCGCCGGTGGTGGGAACCAGTCGTTCTGACTGTCGCCAGTGAAGTACCTGGGGGATGGGCCCTCACTGGTTGTCTTGGGAACGTCTACCCCATGCCCCTTATTCCCGGAATTCCCAAAGGCGAGGCCATTGACTTTGGACACGCCCCAGGGAGAGAATCCCCCAGACGGCAGGCTTCTCCGCGAAACGGTCCGGCTGAGGCAATAAGGGGACGGCATGGCGCTGTTGCTGGTGACTCTCGTGTGTGCCCTCGCGGCAGGCGAGCCCGTGCTCCCAGCCCCGCCGCTGCCGCCATCTCCCCAACTCCTGCCGGTCGAGGCCTTCTACCCGCCCGCTGCGTCGCCGGCCACCCCGGAAGGGGCCGACGCGGGTGCCATTCTGTACGCCCTGGCCCGGAGTGAGGACCCCGGACAGCGCCGCACGGCCATCGCGGCGTTCGATACGCGACACGATGCCTTCGCGGTCTATCTGGCCGTCAAGGCTCTGGCCGACCCCGACGCCGAAACCCGGCAAGCAGCGCTTGATGCCTGTGGCAGGGCCGAGGCCGCACTGCTCTCCGAACAGGCCCTCGGCCTCTGGCTGCGCGAGGAGGCTGAGGGCGCCGCCGTGCTTGCCGCCCTCCCCACACTGCGCCACGCCCTCGAGCGACCCTTTCTGGCACTGCTGGAGCAGCCCGGCGCGCCGCTGGCACACCGCGTTTGGGCCGTCCATGGGCTGGGCCGCATGGGCAGCACCGGCGCCGTCCCAGCGCTGAGGCTCGCTGCGTGGCAGGAAGACCCAACCTTGGCGTGGTACGCGCTGTGGGCACTGGCGGCCCTTCCGCCGGAAGTCTCCGTGCAGCCGCTGCTGGAATTGTGCCGGCATCCGTGGGAACACACCCGTTGGGCCGCGGTGGACGCGGTGGCGGTCCTCCCCGGACACCGCGCGACCACCGGCTTGGGCGAACTCCTCTCGCAGTTGCCCGCGAACGAGTCGGCCATGGCGGCGCGCCTGGTGACCGTCTTGAAGGACCGCAACGATATCGCGGCTGTCCCGTATCTCATCGATGCGCTCGAACGTTTTCCGCAACACCTCGAGCTGGGCGGCGGGGCTCTGCGCGCGATTACGGGCGAGGAGCTGAGCAACGCGCCCCGAGCCTGGCGCGACTGGGATGCAGCGCGCCGCGGCGCCGCCCCGCGGCGATCCTCCCCGGCCCGCACCAATCTCTTCGAACTGACCGGCGTCGATACGGGCCTGATCAACGTCCCTGCTGAATAAGAACGCGCCGCGACAGGCCTGCCGCGGCGCGCTCGAATTACTGTGGAAACATGTTACGCGTCGAGTTTGCCTTCCTCAAGACCCGTGGGCAACGCCGCAGGCCGGCTGCACTGACTCGTGAGGGTGATGTGGCGCGCCTGCTCCGCGGACTCGAGCACCGCGTGCATCACGTCCAACACGTGGTAGGTCAGGTCTCCGCTCGCACGGTGTGGACGGCCCGACTGCAGGGCGTAGATCATGTCCGCTACACCAATGCCGCGGTTCTGCTGCTCGTAGATGTGCGTATGCGGCACTTCGCGCCAGTCCTTCTCGTCATGACGCCGGACCGAGACCGTCCCGCCAAAGGTATTCGGATCGGGAACGCTCATGGAGCCTTCCGTCCCATGCACCTCGATGCAAGGCAAGTGATGCGCCCACACGTCGAAGGTCGTCACAAGGGTGCCGATGGCGCCGTTCTCGAAATCCAGGGTGGCCGCGACGTGCGTGGGCGTCTCGACCTTGACGACCGTCCCTCGCTTGGGCTCACTGGTAATGGTCCGCTCAGGGAAGGTGATGCGGGCAGACCCCGCCACGCGGCGGATCGGACCGATGAGGTTTACCAGCGCGGTCAGATAGTACGGTCCCATGTCGAAAAGCGGACCGCCGCCGAGGTGGTAGTAGAACGCAGGATCCGGATGCCAGCCTTCGTGCCCGTGACACATCATGAACGCCGTGGCGGCCACCGGCTCGCCGATGACGCCGTCGTCAATGAGCTTGCGGCAGGTCTGGATCCCTGCACCCATGAAGGTATCCGGGGCGCCGCCGACGAGCAATCCCTTCTTCTTCGCAAGCGCGAGCAGCTTCTGGCCGTCTTCACGCGTCACGGTCAGGGGTTTCTCGTTGTAGACGTGCTTGCCGGCTTCCAGCGCCGCCAGCGCGACTTCGGCATGGGCCTTCGGGATGGTCAGGTTAATGACAATCTCTATCTCCGGGTCCGCAAGCAACTCCTCGACGCTGTATGCCTTGGGAATCTTGTGTTCCTCGGCCTTGGCGCGCGCCCGCTCGGGGATCAGGTCGGCACACGCCGCGATATCGAGCGCCTCAAAGGTCGTCCCGGCCTTGAAATACGCGTTCGAGATGGCCCCACATCCGATAACACCTACTTTGATTGATCGCATTGGTCGTCTTCCTTACCGGCTGGCCCACAGCAGGCCGCGCTTGGTTATCTCCATCACCTCGGGAACATCGAACTCGTCCGCAACGTGCCCCAGGGCCGTGTAGAAGACCCGGCCTTCCGCCCAGCGCTTCTTCCACACGACGGGCATCACGGTTCCGGCAACCCACGGGGCATGTACGCCGCTGAAGGTCGTCGTCGCCAGCACTTCGTTCGCCGGGTCGACGTGCATGTAGTACTGTTCGGAGTGCATCGCGAAATCGCTCAAACCCGCCACGATCGGATCTTCGGGCTTGACGATATTCACGTCATAGTCGATGATGCCGCCGGGGTGATCGACGAACTGCCCGCCTACCATGAACTGATAGTTGCACGCGTTGCGGAACGAATCGCCCGAACCGCCATGCCAGCCGCCGAAACCCACACCGCTGGCCACGGCCTCCAGCAGGTTCTTCGCCTGCTCGCCCTCGATCGTCCCCATCGTCCAGCACTGGACTATCAGGTCAAGCGACTTCAGATACTCCCCGTCATCATAGGATGCAAGCGTATCGGAAATTTCGACCTTGAACCCGTTCGCTTCCAGAACCGGCGCGACGCGCTCCACGGATTGTTTGGGGGTATGGCCGTCCCACCCTCCCCACACCATCAGTGCGGACTTCATGCAATGCTCTCCTTTGATTGTGACCGTTTCAGACTCAAGGGGAACCCTATTTCACGGCATAGTAAGCAAACGCAGGCGGGATGTTCCACCACACCGTGGGCGTCTTCTCCACATGTGAGAAATGACGGTGTAGCTTCTCCCTGAATCTCTTCCCTGCGGCGAGGTGTGGACTGTAAATGTAGGTAAAGGTAACGAATGTTCCGCCGGGACGCAAGGCCCCCGCCACGGCCCCGAGCAGCTCGTCCTGCAGGCCCTCGTCAAAGGCCGCCCAAGGCAGACCGCTGATGACGCTGTCGCATCCCTCGAGTCCATTCGCATCCAGCAGCGCGGGAAGGTCGGCCGCCGAGCCATGGATAATCCGGACGCCGGGGAACTGACCCCGAAGCAGGCGGACAAAATCCTCGTCGATCTCGACGGCAAGGAACTGGGCGTGTTGCGGTATGCGGTCCAGGATCGCCTTGGTGACGACCCCGGTCCCGGGCCCCAACTCGACAACCACCTGCGGATGACCATTCATCTGACTCAAGCCCGCCTGCGCCACGGCGTCGGCCAAATACCGCGAACTCGGCAAGACCGAGGCCACCCGGCCCGGCTCCGCCAGGAAGGCCTTGACAAATTTCAGCGTATGCACGCCACGCTCCCTCTCTGTGACCGGAAGAGACCTCCGCGTCATCGCGACCAGCCTGGCCATTCCCCACGGGTGTCCTGACACCCTGCCAGCGCGCTTCCGGTGAACCCCTATGGTACACCAGCGCCCCCTGCGAAGTGAACGCTTACGATGGCATCCCGGGAAGTCAACCTTGCGCTGTTTTGCGGCGCGGTTGTACAATGCGCGCTCATTGTTTCAGGGAATGGGCCCGCGCATGCGGCGCCCCGCAAGAAGGAGCATCCATGGACTTCCTGGCCGACCGCATGAGCCGTATCGATGCCAGCGGCATCCGCAAGGTCTTCGCCCTCGCCGCGAAGATGGAAAACCCCATCAACCTCAGCATCGGTCAGCCCGATTACGACGTTGACGACGCCGCCAAAGAGGTGGCCATCGAGGCCATTCGCAGCGGATTCAACAGCTACACCCAGACCTGGGGCATCGAGGAACTGCGCAGCGGGGCCTCGGACTACTACCAGCGCCGCTTCGGGGTGCCCCTTGAGAACGTCATGGTGACCAGCGGCGTCTCGGGCGGCCTCTTCCTGGCCCTGATGGCCACCGTCAACCCGGGCGACGAAGTCATCTTCGCCGACCCCTACTTCGTGATGTACAAACACCTCGTGAACCTTATCGGCGGCGTGGCGCGGCCCATCGACACCTACCCGGACTTCAAGCTCACCCCGGCAATGGTCGAGAGCGCGGTCACCCCGAAGACCAAGGTACTGATCGTCAACTCTCCCAGCAATCCGACGGGTGTCTCGATGACCCAGGACGAATTACGGGGACTCGCGGACGTGGCGCGCCGCCACAACCTGCTGGTCCTGTCCGATGAGATCTACGAGCAGCTCTCCTACGACGGCACACCGGGCACCATGGCCGGCCTGTACGAGAACACCATCATCCTGAACGGATTCTCCAAGATGGCGGCCATGACGGGGTGGCGGGTTGGGTTCGCGGCCGGACCGGAGGGCATCATCCAGCAGATGAACACCCTCCAGCAGTATACCTTCGTGTGCGCCCCGTCGATGGCCCAGAAGGCCGCCGTGACCTCGCTCGAGGCGGACCACTCGGATAAGGTCGATGCCTACCGCCGCAAACGCGACCTCATCTACAACGGCCTGAGCAAACGGTTCCGCGTGACCCGGCCCAACGGGGCCTTCTACATCTTCCCGGAAGCCCCGGGCGGCGACGGCGACGCCTTTGTGGCCGAGGCGATCAAGAACAACCTGCTGATTATTCCCGGCAGCGTCTTCAGCGACCGGAAGACCCACTTCCGGATCAGTTTCGCCGCGCCGGACGAGACTATCCAGCGCGGACTGGACGTCCTGTACCGTATCGCGGATGGCTTCTGATCATCTGAATCCGAAATATTCCGTCTTTTCGGGCATGTTACGGTTACGATACTCGGGCAGACGGGTTCTGTCCATGGCAGAAACGGAGACTTTCCGGGGCGAGATCGCCACATGAGTGTGCACCCTTCGGCACAAAGCACCGACTCGATAGACACGCACCCGGCGCGGGCCGCTGTGGCTCTTGATGAGCTGTACCGGCCCGTCGAGGCCGAGATGGGCGAGGTCCGTGCCAGAGTGCAGGAGACCTGGTCCGAGGCATTGCGCCTCGTGCACGGCCCCGACCTGCCCCTGGTCGCCGCGGGCGGGAAACTCCTGCGTCCGGCCCTGTGTCTGTTGTCCGCCGGTGCAGCGGGTCTCGATGACCGGCGCGCGCTGGTGCGCCTCGCCGCGGCCCTCGAATTGCTTCACGTGGCGGCATTGGTCCACGACGACGTTATCGACAGCGCCATGCTGCGCCGGGGCAATTCGAGCCTGAACGCAATGTGGGACGACCGCGCCGCAGTGCTCGGCGGGGATTACCTCGTTTCCTTGGCGATCCAGGAGATTGCCGCCTACGGGTCGTGCCCGCTGGTATCCGACGCCATCGACTGCATTCGCCACATGGCGGAGGGCGAGTTGACCATCTTCGGGCGCGGATATCAGGGATTCGGGCTGGAAGACAGCCTGCGCCTGATCCACCAGAAGACTGCCGTACTTTTCGAGGTCGCCTGCGCGGCCACCGCCCACCTGCAGGCGGACGACCGGTATCGCCAGCCGCTTCAACGCTACGGGCACGCCCTCGGCATGGCGTTCCAGCTCGTGGACGACCTCCTCGACCTCTCACAGAATGAGGCCACCATGGGCAAGCCCGCCTGCGGCGATGTCGTCGAGGGCAAGCGCACGGTCCCGCTCATCCATATGCGCGAAAGCCTCGAACGCGACGCGTTGGACCGGCTGGATGCCATGGAAGGCCAGAGTCTGACCGAGGCCGACCGCCTGTGGATCGCGGCCGAGCTGGAGCGTACCGGCGCGCGCGAACGGACGGTTAACCTGACGGAAAGCTATGCGGCCAAGGCCCGCGCGGCATTGGGTCAGATCCCGCCCAGCGTCTACCGGGATTCCATGGCGCACCTGATCGATTTCGTGCTCCTCAGATCGTCGTAACATATTTCAAATGAATATGTTGGCACACAATGCGTCCGGCGGCTTGGCCCTTCTTTCTGCCTTGGCGCCCTTTTTCACCCTCCCATCCGTAAATAAACACCTTGCGCACCTCGTCTGTATGGGCGTAAAGGATTGGGAGATGCACGGTGGAGGGCCATTCCCCTGGAAGCGCACGCGTTGTATGATAGGAGCTACGTGAACACCAGCGCACAGGGGAATCGAGGCAATCCCGCCGACGCAACGGACGCCGCGTTGGTCGCCCAGGCACAGGGCGGCGACATGCATGCGTTCGAGGAATTGGTCCGGCGTTACCGCAACCAGGTCTTTGCGGTGGCGTACCGTTTTGTGCGGGGCCGGGAAGATGCGTGGGATGTGTCGCAGGAAGTCTTCGTGAAGGCCTACCGGTCGCTGAAGACGTTCCGGGGCGAGGCGTCGTTCAAGACATGGGTGCTGCGTATCACGGCGAACCAGTGCAAGGACCATTTGAAGAAACGGCGGCTGGCCACGGTGGCCTTTGACGACGCGCTCGAGGCCGGGCAGGTGGCGAACACCGGGTTCGAACCCGCCGATGAGGTCCAGAGCCAGGAGATCCGGCGCGCCCTTGAACAGGCGCTCGAACGCCTCCCGTTGAAGCACCGGACCGCGTTCGTGCTTCGCGAGTACGAAGGACTTAGTTACGAGGAAATGGCCCAGGCGATGGGATGCAGTCTGGGCACGGTGATGAGTCGGCTGCACCACGCCCGGAAAAAAATGCGGGCGGCCTTGGAGCAGATGGGCATTATGGAGGGCGATTACCGATGAAGGCATGCAAATGGGAAACGCGCGTGGAACAGTGGTTCGACGGGCAGACGGTCACGGGCGCTGAAGGCCACGTGGCGCAGTGTCCGGCATGCCGGTCGCTCGTGCAGGCACTCCAGGTCATGCGTCATGCCGCTCAGGCCCCGGCTCCAGAGATTGCTCCGTCGCAGTTTCCCGCGTTCTTCGACGGTATCCGCCAGCAGGTGGAAGCCCCGCTCCCGGCCTATAGCCGGGTGTGGGCGGCCGTCTCGTTGGGGCTTGCCGCGCTCATCGCGGCGGGATCGACATTCGCCATCCTCAGCGGCGGACCGCGGCCGGCCGTTGCCGAGACCGTGGTTGAATCGTTCTCGACGGAACTTCAGGACGCGACCGTGGAATACTACCGGTCGGACGATGGCACGGCCACGTTGCAGGTTCATTACGCAGGCGGAGATATGTGGTGATGATGATGTCAGCCCTCATTCTGGCGGCCTTCCTGACGGCCGCCCCCGCATCGCAGGCCGCCGCCGACCCCGGCCCTCCCGTCGAGACCATGGTCGTTGCCGTGCGGGCCGTCGAGACCGGCACCGGCGAGAAACACCTCGATCCTCGCCTGGAACCCCTGAAGACCCTCCTGCTCCGGCTCCCCTACGACACCTTCGAACAGGCCGCGTCGGCAAGCCGGACGGTTGCCTTCGGACAGGAGACCGCCTTTCCCCTGACCGCCGAGTACACCCTGCTCATCACGCCGCTCGAACGCGACGAAGACGGCCGGGTCAAGCTCCGGGCGCGGGTCCAGATGACGTCGCGCGACCCAAACCGGCCGCCGGTCAATGCCGTCAACAGCGTCACGAAAGTCGTGCCGGGCGACCGGCTCCAGATACGGGGATTGCCGCTAGAAAAGGGTGAGCTGGTGCTGTTCTTGTCCGTCACCCCGCGCGGCGAAAGCGCCCCGCCAAACCGCCGGCGCTAGAGGGGTATCACGGCACTCCGGTCGCAGGGTTCGCCCCGGGTCCATTCCTTTCCGGGAATCAGCGAACGCTGCGCGAAACTCGTGTCGCTCAGCCCGTGCGTGCGCACCTCCATGCGGTCATCGTACACACACACCTCACGGTATTCCGTCGGATACTCCGGCAACGCCCCCGTTCCGACGTGCGTCAAATGCGTGTTGTGTTCGATGAAATTGAGATGGACATGCCCGGAAAACACGGCCTTGACCTGTGGATAGCCATGCAGCACCTCAAGCAGCAGGTTGCCGTTGGAAAGATGGCCGGCATCCTGCATCCCCGGCCGCCGCAACCGCAGCGGAATGTCGATCAGCGGGTAATGGCTGGCGATGACCGTCGGCATGTCCTGCCGGGCCTTCAACTGTTCCTCCAGCCACGCCACCTGATGCGGCGGGATTGCCCAGTCCGCGTCTTCGGTGTCGCCCATGCCGTCCTCGTCGGCCGCGGACTCGCTGCTCGCACACAAGGTCCCGTCGGACCATTTCCACCACGCGTCGAGCAGGCAGAAGTGCAGGTTTTTGTGCGTGAAGTTGTAGGCGGTACTCTGCCCGGGCAGCAGATGCCCGAATGCCTCCATGAACCACTTGCGCGAATCAGGTGAAATGAAATCGTGGTTGCCGCCCATCGGGTAGTAGGGTATGTTCAGCGAATCCATCAGGTCACGTGCGGCAAACGCGGCATCGCGCGACTGCGCGCTCACGATGTCGCCCGTCACGAGCAGGAAGTCCGGATTGATTTCGGCCAAGTCGCGGCGCAGACACTCCACCACCGCGGGCATCATGGTGCACAGGAAGTTGTTGTTCCACTGCCCGTCCATCACGCTGCCCAAATGCGGATCCGATATCTGCACAAAGCGCCACATCGCCTCAGTCCTCGTCCATGCCCAAGCGTTTCATGCTCCGCCATAGGCTCGTCCGGCCAACGCCCAGCAGCCGCGCGGCCTCGGACCGGTTGCCGTCGGCGCGGCGCAATGCCGCACGCACCACCTCTTCGCTCAGCGCGCGCGGCGCGGACACCCGCCGGTCCACGACCACCTCCTCGGGCAGGTCGCCCAAACCGATGCGCCCGCTGCCGGACAGGAGCAACGCGCGCTCCAATGTCTGCCTTAACTGTAGCAGGTTTCCCGGCCATGCGCTCTCCAGCAAGACCTCCTTCACGTCCTGATCCAGCGCGCACCGCGTGTTGTGCCTGGCCTCCAGCTCCGTCAGCATGCGCGCGGCCAACGCCAGAATGTCGCCCGGGCGCTCACGAAGGGCCGGAAGATGCAGCGTCAGCACGTTCAGGCTGAAATAGAGGTCCTTTTGCAGGCGCTGTTCGCGCAGAAGGGCCTCCGGCCGCTCCGTGATCCCGGCCATGATTCGCACATTCGCGGAATCGGGCGCCTGCGCGCCCACCGGAAGCACCGCGTGCTGTTCCAGCAGACGGACCACCGCCGCCTGCCCCTCGGCGGGCAACCCGTCAACGCGATGCAGGTACAGCGTGCCGCCTTCGGCGCGTTGCATTGCACCCGCACGGGCCCAGCCGCCGTTGCCACCGCCATCGCCCTTGCCGCACAATTCCTCCAGCAGCGACGCCGGGGAAAAAGCCGCGCACTCGAGCACGACAAACGGTTGATTGCGCCGCGCACTGGCGGCGTGAATCGCGCGCGCCAACGTCTCCTTGCCCGTTCCCTCTTCCCCCCACAGCAGAACCGGCACGTCGCATTCGGCGGCCTGCCGCGCGCGCTTCAATGTCTGCATCGATGCACCGGAACCCGCGCAGAAGGACTCCGCCGTCAGCGAAGGCGCCCCATGGGCCGGCGTGGGCCGGGCCTGCCGCTCGGCTTCCTGGGCACGGGCTTCCGCCTGCTCCACTAGCCGCCGCAACGCCGCGATCTCTTCGTCCACCGGGACCGCCGTCAGGGCAGCGCGGCACCAGTCCGCGTCTTCGCCCCACTCCACGTCGAGCCGGCTGATCAGCCGGCACCCGTTCTGCCCCACCGCGTACTCGAGCGGCGCCAGCGTCACCACGCGCCGTCCCAGCACTTCGCTCGTGTGGCCAGACAGATAACCGCAGGTGGTCCAGCACCCGGCGTCGGCCCCTTCGTGGCCCGCCACGCGGTGCGCCGCGCGTTCCGCGCAGGTGCGCAGCAGCAACTCCCGGTACAGCGTGGGCGCATCGAGGTCAAACTCGAGCCGCACCACTTCCGCTATGAACCTGCCCTGCAACTGGCCAAAGACCGGCGCCGCCTGCAGCATGAGCCGGATGTTCCCGTCGAACTGTCCCCGGTGCCGGGCCGCGTCGCGCCGGCCCTGTTCAAAGGCCGTGCGGAACGCCAGCGCGCGGGCGCGCTCGTAGCCCAGGGCCTGTATCAGATGCCGCCGCTCGACGGCCAGGAACTCCAGGTCGAGAAACAGCCCCGGACGGCCGAGCAAGGAAACGCTTCCATCGGAGGGACACGATTCCAGCCAGGCATTGCGTTCGGTCTCAACGTAGCGGGAGAGAATGGGCGGGAGTTCCAGAAAAACGTTTGCGCTGAGTTTCGTCGGCTGCGTCACGAGAGTCCTCCTCGTCAGAACCGAGTCAAACTGTAGCGGGCAAGAACCCGGAAAACAAGTGTTTCATTTGAAACACTTAGTGTTTCGCGGTGCGACTGCGATGTACCAGCGCCAGTCCAATCAGAAAACACAGCGCGGCGCCGGCAAATAGCAGCGAGAACACCTGCTGATCAGTCATCCAGCCCACGCGGACGGGGTTGTGGTCGCCCCGGAAGAACTCGTTGATGAAGCGCCAGATGCCGTACAGGAACAGATAGGCCGGGAGCGTAAAACCGTTAAAGGGACGCCACTTCGCCCGAAGCAGCAACAACACCGCCGCGATGAGCAGCAGCGCGCCCGCCTCGTAAAGCTGCGTCGGATGGACCGCGTGCGACCAGTGATCGGTCAAATGGATGTCCTCGAAACGCTTCAGGTGATCGAGGAAGACCGGGCTGCCGGTCGCCGGCTGCGACACATCCCACGGAACCCGCCGGAACGGAATCGCCCAGGGCAGGTCGGACGTCCGCCCGTAGCAGCACCCATTCAGAAAGCACCCAAGGCGGCCAAAGGCGTGGCCAAGGGGAAGGTAGGGCAGGATAAGGTCCGCGGTACGCCAGACCGGCAGGCCCTTGCGCTTGAGATAGAAGTACCCGAACACGATGCCCGCGGGCGGCCCGCCCTGGAACACCAGCCCCCCGCGCCAGATGGCAACCCAGCCCACGGGGTCGGACCACGAGAATTCCTCGGGAAACATCGCGATGTAGAGCACGCGCGTGCCGGCAATGGCGACGAGTAGCCCCCAGAAACACATGTCGGTGATGACGTTGCGGTCGATGCCCGCCTTGTCGGCGTCGCGCCGGATAAGGTGCAGGGCGACGAGGAATCCGACCGCTATCATCAGCCCGTACGAGTGGATGGCGAGCGGGCCGATCTCAAGCAGCGTCGGGAGCATTGCCGTCCTTCTCCGATGCCGCGCGGCGGCGTTCGGCCAGGTGCCACCCGAAAATGAGCAGGGCCACGCCCACGCAGATCGCCGAATCGGCGACATTGAACGCCGGATAGTGCTTCCACGGGAAATCGAAGGGCACAAAATGGAAGTGGAACTGGAGGAAATCGATGACCCAGCCAAGCCGGAACCGGTCGATCATGTTGCCTACCGCCCCGCCGGCCACCATGCCGTACGCGACGGATTGCAGGCGGGAGTGAATGTGCAGTTGGCCGTAGAGAAACAGCAGCACCATCGATGCCAGCAGGGGCGCCACGCGGGCGATCACGGGCTGTTCACGAAACATGCCCCCGACCAGCCCCGGATTCTTCTGAAAGGTGAATCGAAAGAAACGGTCCTCGTAGCCGCCCGGATACCGGCCGCCCTCGGGCAGCATGCGCACCACGATCTGCTTGGTGACCTGGTCCAGGACGACGACCGCAAGCAGGATGCAGAGGATCCACGCGATCTGTTTTTGGCGTGTGGTCACGGCGAATCAGAGGGAGCCGTATTTTTCGATCTTGGACTGACACTCAATGCAGTAGCGCGCCGCGGGGAAGACCTCCAGCCGCTTCTTCGGGATCTCTTTGTCGCAGCCCTCGCACACCCCGAAACCGCCCTCTTCAATGCGGCGCAACGCATCGCCCACATCGCGAAGGCGTTCGGACTCGCCGCTGGCAATATTCAGGGCCGTCTCGCGATCGAAGTTGTCCGTGCCGGTCTCCGCATAACTTTGCAGATCGCGGCCGCCGTTGCCGCCGGACTCGTACAGCGTGTTCTGCTCCAGATGCCGGATCCCCTGGCTCAGGCGCGAGTGCTCCTCCACCAACAGCTTCTCGAACTTCTTAACATCCCGTTTGTTCATACTGCCAAGTCTCCAGTTGCTCTGCGCAGCGACTGCATATTTCCGGATGCTCCGGAACCTTCCCTACGGACTCGCGATAGTTCCAACACCTCACGCACTTCTCGCCCGGCGCCCGTTCCACGCGGACCAGCAACTCCCCGGGAGCCGCCGCCGCTTCGGGCGTGGGCGCAAGGATCTCGCACTTGCTGACGATGAACACCCACGGCAACTGCGCCTCGTACCGGCGCAGCACGCCCGCGACCTCGTCCGTGCCCGGCGTGAGCACGACACACGCCTCGAGCGATGCCCCAATCTCCCCCGCCCGCCGGGCGTCCTCCAACACCTTTGACACCAAACCCCGCATGCGGCTCAGTTCATTCCAGCCCGCAAGCAGGGACTCGGGCAGCACATAGGCCTCGTTCACCTCGGGGAACTGGGTCAAATGGACGCTGGGGGCCGTGCGCAGGTATTCCGGCAGGAACCGCCACGCCTCATCGGTGGTGTGCGGAATGACCGGCGCCAACAGGCGCAACAGCACACTCGCAATCTCCGCCAGCACGGTCTGGGCCGCACGCCGTTCCCTCGAATCCTGCGCGAACGTGTACAACCGGTCCTTGAGGATGTCGAAGTAGAACGAACTCAGGTCCACGGCGCAAAAATTGTGCAGGCCATGGAAGACCTGATGAAACTCGTAGGTGTCGTAGCCCTTCCGCGCGCGGCGAATCTGTTCCTGGAGCTGATGCAGGGCCCAGCGGTCCGCCTCTTCGAGCTGGTCGTAGGGTACCGCGTTGGACGCGGTGAAGTCGCTCAGATTGCCCAGGATGTAGCGGAACGTGTTGCGCAGGCGCCGGTACGCGTCCTGCAGCCGCTTCAGGATTTCGTCCGAAATGCGGATGTCCTGGCGGTAGTTCTCGCTCGATACCCACAGGCGGATGATGTCGGCCCCGAGCTGGTTGACCAGATCCCCCAGTTCGACGAAGTTGCCCAGCTTCTTGGAAAGCTTCTTGCCGTCGCCGTCCACGACGTAGCCGTGGGTCACGACGGTGCGGTACGGCGGCTCGCCCTTGACGGCCACCGCGGGCAGCAACGACGACTGGAACCAGCCGCGATGTTGATCGCTGCCTTCGAGATACATGTCCACGGGCCAGCTCAGGTCCGGGTGGCCCTCGCAGACCGCGCGGTTGCTGACGCCGGAGTCAAACCAGACATCGAGGATGTCCGTCTCTTTGGTGAACGCCGTGCCGCCGCACTTCGGGCACGCCGTGCCCTTCGGCAACAGATCGGACGCGTCGGTGTCGAACCAGCGGTCGATGCCGTCGGCCGCGGACAACGCAAGCCGCTCCACCGCGCCGATGGTCTCCGGCGTGGCAAGCGGCTCCTCGCATTCCTTGCAGTAGAACACGGGGATCGGCACCCCCCACGCCCGCTGACGGCTGATGCACCAGTCCGGACGCTGCTCGATCATCGAGCGGATACGTTCCTGGCCCCACGCGGGCACCCACTCCACCGCATCAACGCCCTGAACGGCCTTCTCGCGCAGACCGTTGTTGTCAAGCGAAATGAACCACTGCGGCGTGGCCCGGTAGATGACCGGATTCATGCAGCGCCAGCAGTGGGCGTAGCTGTGTTCAACCTTCGCCGCGTGCAGCAGCGCCCCGCATGCCTTGAGGTCCTCGATGATGCGCTTGTTCGCCTCGAAAACCTGCATGCCCGCGTAGGGCCCGGCCTCGTCCGTGAACCGGCCCTGGCCGTCCACCGGCGAAAACGGCGCGATGCCGTAGCGCGCGCCCACGACGTAGTCTTCCTGACCGTGCCCCGGCGCCGTATGCACGCAGCCGGTCCCCGCCTCGAGCGTGACGTGTTCGCCCAGGATCACCGGGCAGATACGGTCGGCAAAGAGCGCGTGGCGGTACCGCAGACCTTCCAGATCCGCGCCCTTGAACGCGGCGACCTTCGTGTAGCTCGCGATGCCGGCCGCCGTCAGCGCGTGCGGCGCGAGGTAGTCGGCCATGATCAAGGTCTCGCCATCCACCTTCACCGCCGTATAGTCGAAATCCGGATGGACAGCAATCGCCAGGTTCGCGGGCAAGGTCCACGGCGTCGTGGTCCAGATGACCATCGACACCGGCCCGTCCACGCCCGGCACCGGGTCGATGAGCGGGAACTTGACGTAGACCGACGGTGAGACGTGGTTGCCGTACTCGACTTCGGCCTCGGCAAGCGCGGTCTCGCAGGAGAAACACCAGTAGATGGGCTTGGAGCCCTTGTAGATCTGCCCGCGCGCGTACATCTCGCCAAACACGCGCACGGCGGTGGCGACATAGGTTGGATTCAGCGTCAGATAAGGGTTGGGCCAATCGCCGTTGATTTCGAGGCGCTCGAAGCCCTTGCGGTGGTTGTCGACGATGCCCAACGCGAATTCGCGGCATTTCCGGCGGATGTCGACCTTGCCAAGCGTCTTGGCTTCGGCCCCGAGATCGCTCAGCACCCGGAATTCAATCGGCAGCCCGTGGCAGTCCCAGCCCGGCACATAGGGTGCATCGTAGCCCGACATCTGCTTCGAGCGCACGACAAGGTCCTTGAGCACCTTGTTCAGGGCGTGGCCCATGTGAAGATCGCCGTTGGCGTACGGCGGACCGTCGTGCAGGACATAGCGCGGACGGCCCTTGCCCGCCTCACGCAACAGGCGGTACAGGTCCATTTCCTTCCAGCGCGCCACGGATGCGGGCTCGTTGACCGTGAGATTGCCGCGCATCGGGAAATCCGTGACGGGAAGATTTACTGTCGCCTTGTAGTCCATGGCCCACGCGTATCCAGATGTTGTGAATTCGTAATGGGTTGCACCCCACTGAAGCGCCGGAAGATAGCATTACCGGGCTGGCAAAGTCAAGAAAGAGACCCTATTATTCGCAGTATTATGCGCATCTGCGAGCGAGGGATGTCGGCAACGGCCGTGGAAACTCCTGCGGAACTACTCCCGCGGTTCCACCTGTAGCGCGACGGGTTCCTGCTGACCGGCCGTGGCACGGACTGACCCTGACCGCAGACGCGGTGCATTGAGGTAGTATTCGCCCGGTGCAAGGTTGGTAAAGGCAAAGGCGCCATCGGCGTCGCTGGCAGCCGACACTTCGGCGTGACTGTGGTCGAGCGATAGCGGGCGCGCCGTGATGTCCACCCCGCTCACGGGTTCTCCGGTCTCCATGTCCGTGACCGTGCCTTCCAGCCGCAGGCCCGGTTGCAGACGAATATCGAGCGGCGTGAATGGGTCGATGATCGGAATGTCCTGCGCGCGGTAGGTGTGCTGCGGGACGAGCCGGATCGTGTACGTGCCTTCCGCCGCCGGATTGAAGTGATGTATCTCCAGCACCCCCCCCGGCGCTTCGGCCTGGGGCATGTTGCTCCACCCGTGTTGGAGCGTGCTGAAAGAGAATCCCCACAACACATCGTCAAAGGGTTCGCCCTCAGGCGTCAGGATGCGCCCGCGCACGGTCATCCCTTCCGGCAACACCATGCGGATCTCCGCCGTCGGATTGGCCGCCGTCAGGGAAATGGGATCGGACAAGATCGTGGCGTAGCCCCGGTGCACCAGGATGCGGTAGGTCCCTTCAAGCGGCAAGGGTGAGGCGACGAAGCGGTTGATGCCGTCCGTGGGGCTGGCACCGTTCTTGGGGTCTACTCCCAGCCAACCATCAGGCTTCATCGGCGAGGCTTCCACCTCGAACACGCTGACCAGGAGGCCCTGTGCGGGCTGACCATCGTGATCGAACACCTTGCCGACAATCGCGCCGGCCGGCACAGCGTCTACATCGACCACGATGGGGCCGTCGCCTGCGTCATAGCGTTCGCTCACTTCCTGGAACCAGTAGCCGACGGTCCCGTCGCACGAGATGGTCAGCCATGTAGGCACATTGACGATCGTGCGGACCTCGCCGTTCACGATAGGCACCGGCTTGTGGTCGATTTGGATGGTACCTTCGGGCGGAGCAGCCTCGGTGCCGGGGAAGAGCACCACAAGCTCCCGTTGCTGAGCGGTTCGCTCGGGTGCGATGTTGTACTCAAAATCGTCCACGCTCTCATCGAGCTGCAGGGCGATGATGCGGTCCGCGAGATACATCTCGAATTGCCCGGGCCAAAGGCCCGCAATCGCAAAGGTCGCTCCTTCGCCTTGCACCTCCACTGTGGCCCAACCCCGCCCGATCCCGTGGTACTCGGCACTACCTTTCCGCGTGCAGTATCCGTAACGGAAGCCCGGCTTGCCGCCGTCGCGTTCGAGGCGTTGCGTGTCGCCGCGCAAGACGCCCTTGATGTGGATCGGCGGCTGCAGCGACACCCGGACGTCCGTTCCGGCTCTTAGGAGTTGAAAGGCCGTGCGCCCATCTGGGGCCATGAACACCGCCTCAAACGCGTCGCCCGCAGAAAGCCCGTCTAACGCGAATTGCCCGTGCGCATCTGTCGCGGCGAGATCCTTCAGGTCTGGCCCACAGATTCTCCGCAGCGTTGCGGCCTCGACCGGCCGGCCGGTGGCGCCATCGACGACGGTTCCCGTCAACAGTGCGCTTGGCTGGACCACTATTTCGCCGACGATGTCAGGATGGGGCGTGAGGGTGGCGTGCGTCGTGGCGTAGCCGGGACAGGTCACGGTGAACCGCACGGGAACCTCTGCGCAATGCTCCGCGACCACGGCGCCCGTTTCATCGGTCTGCATCACCTCCTGCAGGGAAAGCAATGCACTGTAGCCGTCATCGAGAGAGTACATGCCGTTCACCTCCGCGCCGGCGACGGGCACCCCTTCGGGATCGACGACGCGCACGAGGAACGGAAAGCCCTCCTCCATCACCAAGGTAATGTACTCCGACAGCGCTCGGGTGGCCTTGAGCGTTCCACTGAAGGCAGGGGCCAGCCCCTTCGCCGTTACACCAAACTGAAATCTCGCGCCTTCCGGCACAGAGATGGGATAAACGCCCGGCGCGTATGCCAACGGTCCTTGGCCGCAACGGCCTCCGCCCAGTGAGCCAATGGTCGAGCTGTTCCGGAACTGCATCACGCCCATCAGACTGGTCAACTCCGTTACAGGCGTACCGTCGACAACCTCCACGCGGACAAGAAGCTCCATCGGCTCCCCCTCCTCCAACGGCAGATCCTGCTCGCGATACTGTTGTGCCACCGCCTGCACGCGCTCGATGCGCTCAGCGTCGCTCAACGCCTGGCCAAGGGCCGTGCCCGCCAGAAAACCACCCCCGGATACCATCGCGAGCACCAGCATCGCCACCCCGGTGGCACACAACGCGGAGAGAGTGGACCGGCAGAATCCGGGCCGATAGCCCGGCACCAGAAGCCTGCGCACGCGATCGACGGGGCTGCCCGAGGCTGTCCGCGACAGCGCCTGAACTGCGGCCGGCGCGCTCGTTGCCTCGACAACCGTGGCGACCCACGCCGTCAGGGCCTGGGCGTAGCCGACGGCGCTTCCTGTCGCCCGCGCGGCAAGCGCATCGGCGCAGGCTTCGCGTTCGACGCGAATCTGGCGGCTGATCCACCACACCGCCGGGTTGAAGAACAACAACGACTCGATCAGCAGTTGCATCAGGTTTACGAAATAGTCGAATCGGCGGATGTGAGCAAGCTCGTGCGCAAGCGCTGCCCGCAACGCGTCTTCCGGTATCCCAGCCAACACCGAAGCCGGAAGGAGCACAATCGGCGCGAGTACGCCGACCGTTGCGGGCACGTTGATCCGGTCGCTCATCATCACCGTGATGCGGCGCCGGATGCCCATGGCATCGCGCAGTGCCTTCGTCAGATCGACGAACGTCCCTTCATGTACAACACTGGCGTCCCGCGCAAGGCGCGTGGCCTGCATCTGAAGGCGCAGCGCCCGGCCCAGCATCACCAAGACCCCGGCCAGCCACAGCGGCGCCAGCCACGTGAACCAGTCCACGGGGGGGCGTGGTGCAGACCAAGCATCGCCCGGTCCCGCTACGCCAGTCACGAACGCCGCATGCCGCGCCTGCGGCGATTCGAACCCGGGGGCATCTCCCCTCACAACGGCGGGCGACTCCGACATGGCGTCAAGCACGGCAATGTTTATGCCGGCGCACAACAGCAGTGTCAGGAGCGCCGCGCACGCGGCGACATACCGGAGATTCGTCTGCCGCGCCGGTACAACGCGCAACACCCCCGCAAGCAGCATTGCCAGCACCGCGCCCTGCCACAGCGTGTGAACCTGTGCCCACACCACGTGCCCCCACTGTGGTGTGGAGAAGAAGAGAGCGACGTACCTCACTTTTCGACTCCTGGGACGTCATCCGTCCCCTGCTCCGCGAGCAGCCGTTCAATCTCCGCGAGCTGATCCCGGTCCAGTGTACGGTCCGCAAGCAGGCACTGCAGCGCCGCCGACGGACGTCCACCAAAGACTCTGTCCACCAGCCCGCGCAGCATGGGGCCCACGATCTGCTGGCGGCCTGCCTTCGGAAAGTACACGTGGGTCTTCCCCTCAACCGTGTGGCCCAGCAGCCCCTTCTTCTCCATCACCTGCATCGTCGACAACACCGTCGTGTAGGCCCGGCGTTTGCCGTCGGGCAACTCCCCGAGCACCGAGCGCGCCGTCGACGGCCCGCGCTCCCACAGGACTGCCAACACTTGCAGTTCCAGGTCGGATGGCGGCAAAGGCTTCTTCATCATGATCTCCCCGGCGTCTACTATGAGCACAGTATATACTATGGATCCAGTAGATGTCAACCGCGGCGGTGCGTGAGGAAGAGGGTGACCGGACCAAGGACGTCATGGCTCCCGCAAGACGTTTTCCATCGGCAGCCCCACGGGGTCGTAGGCAAAACTCCGCACGACCAGCCCGCGCTCGTCGCGCAACAGGACGAAATTGCCAGGGCTGTCTTCTATTACGACTGCGGGCTCCTCCCTCTCCGCTCGCCACGCGTTCGCGTCGTCGAGAACGGCAGCGGCAATATCGTCGAACGGGGCCTTGGCGAGTTCGGGCCGTAAGCCGAGGACAGAGCTCCCCATATATTTGACACTGCCTCTGCTGGGCAGATTCTGAGCGGTGGTCTCGATGGTTTCGAGGTGCTGGTAATAGGCCACGCCAAACAAAGAGGCAACGGCGACCGATGCGAGGAGTCCAAGCCAGCCCTTTTTCTGCAACACCCGTGTGGTGTTCGGCGAACCGTAACGCCTGAAGGTGATGCCTGCGAGAAGTACGGCTCCGACGACGGCAGCGATGAGCAAGGAGAAGAACAGAAACATGCCGCCGTCCATCACGCGCAGCACATGGAAAGCGGCCAGATGGGTGAGGGGCAGGAAGACAGCAGTCAGCAGGGGTACCGCTATCGACTCCCGGGCCTTGGCGATCAGCCTGCCTTCCGGGGCCGGACCTTCGCGATAGAGCCTGCTGGCGGCGAGTACAGCCACTATTGCCAGCACGCACCAAAGGAGAGCGCCGGCCCGGATAGCGCTTTCGATAGCCGCTGCCTGAGAGTAGAAATGCGCGCGAAACGATTTCGGCGCCTGCACGTCGATCGCGATGTCGCGCGTCATCTCGGAAGGCGCGACGGTGCCGTGCAGTCTCGTGGCGACACAGGACGGCCACATCAGGGCCATCAGCCCCGGGTGACCGATTGACGTGCCGCTCTCCGCGTCCACCAGCACGGGTTGTTTCTCCGCGTCGTATTCGACGAAGTCCTGCGCCTCGAAAGTACCGACAAATTCGCGGCGGAGCGTCGCATAGTCGACAACCGCCTCGCCCTCGGCAATCACGAAGAGGTCCAGATAAAGGTCCGAGTCCGCGAGCCGGGTCAATTTCATTGGGTAGACGGGCGTGCCGGTCGCAAAGGTCACCGCCAGCGGATCGGGACGGCTGAAACCGTCTCCCTCGCGGGTCAGCCGTGCAACGACAAAGCGCCACCCGTCCGCGAGGTACTGCGCAACATCCCGCTCGCCGTCCGCGGGGATTTCGCGGAACCCGCCGTCTGCCAGCCATGCGTTCAGGCCGGCGAAGGACTCGGCCTCCAGCACGCTCACGGTGTAGGGGCCGACCTCGACTTCGCTCTCAAGCGTGACGCCACGTATACCTGTCGGATCGCTGCCTGCTGATCGATAGTGGCCCAGCCGGGGCAAGAAGAGGAGTATCGGCACCAATGACAGTATCAGCATCCCCCCTGTCGCAAGCGCCCGTCGCATTGACAGCTTGAGCGAGAAGGCAATCCCTGTCCAGACGAGGATGAACGCGGTGACCCACATCCACCATCTCGAAACTTCGATGGTGATTTCCGGCTGAAACGCATGGTTGAGCGTCGTGAACAGCCCCGGCGAGGCGACTTCAAAGGAGGTGGGCGCGTCGGGCACGGGCAGGATCCACATGAACTCCTCGCCTTCGCCCTGGAAGCTCGATTGGACCATCAACGTCTCGACGCCGTCCTTATAGCGGATCAGCGCGGTCTGGTGCGGTACCTGCGGCAGTGCCTTTACGCCTACCGGGGGTATCTTGACGCCGTCGGCGTGGGCGGTTGCCGCTACAAGCACGAGGATGATGGGCACAAACAAGATTCGCCGCATCAGGGGACTCCTTCGATCCCGGCCACAGGCAGCCCGGGGCCAGTCCGCGCGGGATAGTCTTCGGGCAAGGCCAGGATGGTGTCATAGTAGGAACCCTTCACTCCCCATCCCTCCGTTGCGAATGCACGGAAGACCAGGCCCCGCTCGTCTTGTATGAGCACGAAATTGCCCGGGCTCTCCGCCACACGAACCTTGGCGAAGCCCTTGGGGAGGCCCGCGCTGATCGCTTCCGCGATGTACCGTGCGACGATGTCGGGCGGCTGTTGCAGCAATTCGGGCCGCTCCTCCAGTAACCGGATGTCTGGTTCAAGCATCGGCACGCGGAAGGCGACCTCGGCCTCGACAAGCGTCGTCCGATAGCGGAGCAGGCCAAGTGTGCCCAGAAAGAACAGCAGGGGGACTACCAGAATCGCGGCATAGGCGCGCGGGCGCGGGACCCAGCGGGTGGGCTGCTCCGTGACCATATAGACTGCCCCGGGTACAACAAGAAGGCCACCCAGCGCGATTATTCCATGAGGAACAAGCGACAACCAGTATTCAAGAGGAAGCAAGCCCAAGGTAGCGCGAGCGATAGGAACAAGCGACCACCAGTGTTCAGAAGGATACAAACCCAACGCAGCGCCGGGGACGTAGAAGAGGTAGATCAGACCTACAGGTATGGCCCAACGCATTTCCGGTGTGTCCTGTCCGGGGGCTTTCCATGCAACGTAAACGGCGGTGACTAAAGCGGCAATCGACCACGCCAACAGGCTCACGCTCAGCATCATCCTCCAACCAGCATCTGTCGTCCAATGCGTTCGGCGGTGCGGTCTGGGCAAATGCATGCTCAGGGCAATGTCCTGCCGCATCTGGCTTGGCGTAAGGACTCCCGTGAGCCGGGTTACCACACAGTGATCCCACATGTGCGCCAGCAAGGGCGGGTACCCGATCCACTCGCCTGTTTCGGAGCCAAGGAATGCGGGCACGTCTGGGTGGTACTCGCGTGGTTCAAATACGTCGGTGAAGTCCGTTCTCAGCGCCCGCAGATCACTGCGGGCCTCGTCCCAGGCGATCACGAAAAGGTCGAGATGCAAGTCCGCCCCCGCGAGACCGGTCAGCGCCATCGGATACACAGGGTCAGGCGTCTCAAAGGTTACGGCTAGCGGCTCGGGGCGGCTGAAGCCATCGCCGTTACGGGAAAATTGTACGACGATGAAGCGCCAGCCCTGACGGACGTAGCGCTCGACGGCTTCCCGGCCGTGTCCGGGCACTTCGCTGAATCCATTTTGCGCGAGCCAAGTGTTCAGG
Organism: Candidatus Hydrogenedentota bacterium; assembly: GCA_052033955.1. Lineage (GTDB taxonomy): Bacteria > Hydrogenedentota > Hydrogenedentia > Hydrogenedentales > SLHB01 > JBPOJD01. The sequence continues at coordinate 62,352 of JBPOJD010000022.1, read as the reverse complement.
TGCCCGTAACTGTCGCTCTGCAGGACGGTCAGGGAGTAATTGCCGACTTCGACCTCCTGCTCTACCCTCACATGGGGCTGCGCCCCGGCGGCGATACCGCTTCGAGTCCCGTCACCGGGCGTCCAATAGGAGACATCGGGAGGCGGTTCATACACCTTGAAGAGGCCGAAGAGCGCCACGCCGAGCACGGGCAGGAGCAACAGTGTGCGAAGGGGATACTTGGGGCGATAGAAGCAGAAAAACGCCAGCCAGAGCAGCACAACGAAGGCAGGAAAAAAGACCCACCTCCAACCAGGAGCATACCCGAGCCGAATATATGGCGCAAAGCAGTGCGGAAGCATCTCGAACAGACCCGGGGAAGCGAGTTCGAAGCTGGTGGGGGCCGACGGCACCGGCAGCAACCACACGAACGAGTCGCCCTCGCCGTCGATACTGGTCTGCACGATCAGCGTCTCGACGCCGTCCTTGTACCGGATCAGCGCCGTCTGCTGCGGGATGTCCGGCAGTTTGCCCACCCCCGACGCGAAGACTCCGCCGTCCGCGTGAACCGGCGTGACCACAACCAGCAGTACAGCGGCGATCGTGGCCCACCCCAAGATCGCCGTCAGAAAGCCCCTGTCCCCCGTCATCGCGCCCCCTTCTCGGTCGACTGCGCCAAGACGGCGGCACCGCCCCATGGCGCCGCCGTGCCGTCAGCCGACGGCAACTGCTGTTCTATCTCATCCTTCCGCGGGTGTCAATCCCCAATCGTCAGGGGTGGACCGCCCCATTCCGGATACGGAAGACTCCGCACGACGGTACCGTGCTACAATAGCGACGCGTACCGGGGCCAACAGGGGACACTGCCGTGGGACCAGCGATACTTGTTCTTGCATTGACCGACCTGATCCTCTTTGTGCTGGGCCGCCTGGTGGCGGCGTGGCATGACCGCGACGACCGCGTCTTCGGATTCTGGGAGATGATTGCGATCATGGCGACGGCCGTTATCGTGGCCGGCGCCATGCTGCGGATCGCCTACCAGTTGAACCCTGTCCCCTTTCTCATCCTGATCGCGCTGTGCTTCTATGTCCCGATCGCCGTCCAGTACGGCTTTCTGTTTTCCCGCATCATGGCGCACACGGCCGCCAACGGCATCTTCGGCTTGAAGGCGTCCAGACGTCCCGGCACGGACTTCAGCCGGGCACGGACACTGGCCAGCCACAACGACATCAGCGGAGCCACTGCGCAGTACCAGCGCTATTTCGAGGACGACCCGCGCGACGCCGCCCCCCTGTTTGCCGCCGCGTCGCTCCTGCAACAGTATGAGCGCTTCGATGAGGCCGCGGCGGTCCTGCGCGAGGTGATGCAGGCGTTTTCGGCCGATGACGATGCGTGGACGCGGGCCGCCTACGAACTGGCCACGCTGTTCCGGATGCAGCTGGATGAGCCGCAAGCCGCGCGCTATCTGTATCACCAGATCATCAAGCGTCAGCCCCGGTCGGAATTTGGCCGGCTGGCCCATGGCCATCTGGCCGGCACGTGGCAGGAATAGCCCGCCGCCGCGACGCGTATCTGAATACAGGACCCTTTGCCTGGTGTTAGACAGACAGCACGGAAAGGAGGCCAACGTGGAAGAGCAGGGCCATGAAATGGACTACGAGGCGGTGTACGAGTGCAACACGGACGGCGAGGCGCAGGTGATCGTCAGCTATCTCGAGAACAACGGCATCGACGCCTTCACCAACTCGTCCTGGCCGCACACGACCTTTCCGGTGACGACGGCGGGCGAGGGCGAAGTGGTGGTCATCGTGAGCCGGTACGACGCCGATCGCGCCAAGGAGCTGATCGCCGAACATCCGGGCGAGGACGATATCCTGGCCTAGAGCCGGGACGTGTCCGATCTCCCGGAAACCCGTCTCTCAGGAGTTGAACTTCTCCCGGAGACTCGCCAACTGATCCGCCAGCAGCGTGTTGAGTTTTTCCTGCGGCGGACCCTGTTGCGCGGGCTTCTGCGCGGCGCGATCATGGCCCTTTGATCCGCCTCGCTGCTTGTCGCGTTTCGGATGCCGTGGCCGTTCGCCCGCGTCCCCGCGCGGCCTGCGTCCGCCGTCGGCGGGCGCTCCCTCGCGCCGCCCGTCGCGCTGGGCCGCTTCGCCTTCCGGCCGCGGGCGGGCGGGACGCCGGGACTGGGCCTGAGCCTGCGCCTGAAGCGCCTTGATAGACAGCGAAATGCGGGGCAGGTCCTTGTCCACCTTCAGCACGCGCACGGAGACGATATCGCCCACCTTGACGACCTCGCGCGCATCGTGCACGTAGCGGGTCGAGAGTTCGGAAAGGTGCACCAGCCCGTCGTGGTGGACGCCGATGTCGACGAAGGCGCCGAAGTCCGTGACGTTGGTCACGACGCCTTCCATATCCATGCCCTCTTCCAGTTGGGCGACGGAATCCACGCCATCGCGGAAGGTCGGCACGCGGAACTCCTTGCGCGGGTCGCGGCCGGGCTTCGACAGCTCGAGCTTGATGTCCTGCAGCGTCAACAGGCCGATCTCGTCGTGCTGGAATTCCTCGAGCGCGACGCCTGCCAGCAAGTCGGGCTGCCCGACCAGTTGCGCGACCTCCACGCCGAGTTTTGCGGCCATCTCGCGAACCGTGGGATAGGCCTCGGGGTGAATGGACGTGCTGTCCAGCGGATCCGGCGCGCCGCTGATGCGCAGGAAGCCCGCGCACTGCTGAAAGACCTTGGGGCCGATACCGTCCACATCGTTGAACTGCTCGCGGGACACGAATCCGCCGAGTTCGTCGCGCTTCTTGACGAGGTTCTCGGCCGTGTTGGCCTGGATCCCGCTCACATAATGGAGCAGGGCAACCGAGGCCGTGTTCACATCGACCCCGACGCGGTTCACGCAATAGCTGACGGTGCGATGCAGGCCCTCGCGCAGGTTCTTCTGGTTTACGTCGTGCTGATACTGCCCGACGCCGATGCTGCGCGGTTCGATCTTGACGAGTTCGGCCAAGGGGTCCTGGAGACGGCGCGCGATCGAAATCGCGCCACGGATGGTCACATCGAGTTCGGGAAACTCTTCCCGGGCCAATTTCGAGGCCGAGTACACCGAAGCGCCTGCTTCATTCACGAAGACACAGAAGCTGTCCTTCAGCCCGCCCTTGGCCAGCGCCTGCTTGACGAACCGCGCGGCCTCGCGCGCGCCCGTGCCATTGCCGATCGCGATGGCCTGCACGCCGTGCTTCGCGGCCATCTCAAGCAGGGCCTTTGCGGCGCCCTCGACATCATTCTGCGGCTCGTTCGGGTAGATGACGCCATGGTCCAGAAATTCGCCCGTGTCGCTGATGACCGCCAGCTTGCAGCCCGTGCGCATGCCCGGGTCAACGCCCATCACGCGCAGGCGGCCGGCGGGCGGCGACAACAACAGGTTCTCGGCATTCTCGCGGAAGACGCGGATCGCCTCCTCCTCGGCGTGCTCACGCACCTGGCCAAGCACCTCGTTCTCCAGGGAGGGCCGCAGCAGACGCTGATACGCGTCGCGGATCGCCTCGCGCAGGATGGGCTCGAAGGGCGTGCCCGATCCGGCGATGATCCGGGTATCGAGATCCTGCACAAAGGCGTCGTCGTCCATGGCCAGCTCCATCCGGAGCAAGCCTTCCTTCTCGCCACGGCAGATCGCGAGGAAACGGTGACTGGGAATGGTGCGCACCGCTTCGGCAAACTCGTAATAGGTCTCGTATTTGGTCTTCTGGCCCTCGGCGGCCTTCGTCGAAGACGATTTCACCTGGCCGTGCTCGATCATCCGCTCGCGCAGTCGCTGGCGCGTCGCCGGATCCGTGGCGATACGCTCGGCGAGGATATGCTGCGCGCCCTGGATGGCCGCTTCGGCATTCGCCACTCCCTTCTCGACGTCGATGGCCGCCCCGACCTGCAGGACGAGGGCCTCGGCGGCGCCCGTCTGCGCCCAGAGGTAGTCGGCCAGCGGCTCCAGCCCCTGTTCACGGGCCACGCTGGCCTTGGTGCGCCGCGTCTTCTTGAAGGGCAGATAAAGGTCCTCGAGCGTCGTCTTGTCGTCCGCGGCCTCGATCTGGGCGCGGAGCGCGTCGGTCATCTGCCCCTGTTTCTCGATGGTCTCGAGCACGAACCTGCGCCGGTCGGCCAAGCCGATGAAGTAGCTGTTGCGTTCGGCAATGGTCTCGAGCTGTTCCTCGTTGAGGTTTCCGGTCACGTCCTTGCGATACCGCGCCACAAAGGGCATGGTGGCCCCGCTGGACAGCAGCTCGATGGCCGCGCTCACCTGCTGGGGACGCACTCCAAGTCCCAAGGCAATCCGTTCGACGTATTTCGATTCAATCATGACGTGTCCGACTCCCACAAAGGGTCCCATACTACGGCCCATACCGACTGCTCGAAGGCGCAGCGAGTGTAACAGAAAGCGGGGTGGTCCACAACGCTTTGCGCGCGCCAAGACGCCCGAATCTCCGTGACCGCACCACACCGGTGCACAGCAGCTTAGCAAGCGCCTTGGGGCATATCAACCCGCGCGACACGCCCTGCCGGGCACACCAAAAAGAAATGGGGCGCGGCAGAAACATTTCCGCCGCGCCCCGAAAATCACAGACTGCTCTTCAGCGTCCCTCGAGCTGACGCAGACGCTCACGCGCGCCGTCCGCGGCAGGATCCATCGGATATTCGGCGACCAGCTTCTCGAAGAGTTGCCGGGCCTCATCCGTCCTGCCCAGATTGGCCAAGGCCACCGCCTCCTGGAGCAGCGCCATCGGAATGCGCGCCGTCTGACCCGGGTACTCGCCGCGGAACTTGCCGAACTCGCGAAGCGCCTGGTCATACTGCTCCAGCTTGAAGTGACTCTGCGCCTTCCAGAACTGCGCGTTTGCCGCCAGGTCCGTTCCCGGATACTTGGCGAGAAACGCGTCGAACAACGTCAGCGCGTCTGCGAACTTGCCTTCGATGAAGGCATCCCGCGCGCGATTGTACTCGCCAACGGGATTGCCGGCCGCATCGGGCGCCGCCGTCGCAGGCGGCACGGTCGCGGGGACCGAAGGCTCCGGTTCCGCTACCGCCATCGGGGCCTCGGCGGGCCCCGCCGGGGCCTCCGTAACCACGGGCGGCGTCACCACCACGTCCTGGGTGTCGACCGGCACGGGCGGCGGCGTAACCACCGTCGACGGGGCGGTAACCGGCGGCGTCAGGTTCAACTGCCGGTACAACGTCGTCGTCAGCTGGTCCAGGCGCGTCTGCAGGGTCTCCAGCTTGCGCTGACTGCCCTCTGCCACCTCGTTGAGCTGGCGGATCTGCCGATCGTACTCGTCGATCTGCGATGCGAGCCCGCCGGTTGTCGCGCCGAGCTTGTCAATCGACGCCTTCAGGTTCTGGTCCAGATCGCGAACGACCCGGTGTGTTGCGTAGACCGAATCCTGCGTCGACGAACCGCCCATCGAGACACATCCCCCGCTCAGGAGGACAACGCCGCAGACGGCAATCGCCAACACTGCCTTGCATCGAGTCATGGAGCACCTTTCCTCGCAACGCCCGGTTCCCCGGACGCGCCGTTCCCTACCTCAACGCCGGAGCGGGCGGAATGATACGAATCTCTTCCCCCCGCACTTCGGCCGCGCCCGGTTGCGCCGACGGCGCCGACACGGGCGGGGTAAGGTTCAACTGCTTGTAAAGGGTCGTTGACAGCTCGTCCAGCCGCGTCTGAACCTGATCCAGGCGCGTCTGGTTATCCTCGACGAGCAGGCGCAACCGCCGCACTTGACGGTCGTACTCCTCCAGGCGGGCCGACAGGTCCGCCGTGGACTCGTTGAGGGACTTCAACGACTCGTTCACATTGGTGTTCAGTCGCTGCGCCGTGCGGTGTGTGGCCGCGGCCACATCCGCTGGGCTGGTGCCACTGGACGTGGCACAGCCGCCGGCAAACAACGCCACAACGACGCAAAGAGCTGCAGTCTTGAAAAAGAACGTCATGGGTTTTCCCACTATCGCGACTTGTTGAACTCAGCGCGACGGTTCAGCGCCCAGGCTTCTTCCGTGGAACCCTGCGAGGCAGGCATCTCTTCGCCGTAGCTGACCGTGACGATACGGTCGCCCGAAACGCCCAGATCAATCAGGTACGACCGCACGGACAGCGCACGCCGCTCGCCAAGAGCCAGGTTGTACTCCTGCGTACCGCGCTCGTCGCAGTGGCCCTCGACCTGAATCATCACCGACGGCATCTGCTTGATCTTGTCGGCGTTGTTCTTGAGGGTGGCGCGGGCTTCAGGGCTCAGCGCCGAGCTGTCAAACGCGAAGTAGACCGTCTGCAGTTCCGTGGCACGAGTCCACTGCAGGTTGTCCAGGCCCACGTTCGGAAGACCGTCGCCCGTGGTCACCTCGGGAGCGCTGGTCCCGGCCATGCCGTCCATGGACGTGTCAAGTGGTCCGCCCTTCTTGCTGCGGCAGCCCGTACCGGCAACCAACACCAACAGCAGAAGCATGCTCAGCCCCAGAATGAATGTTTTCGACCTCATCGTACGTTTCCCTTCCTTTTCAACCATTGCCTTCCGCTTTCTCACATCCGCGACGGCAGGCGGCACTGCCGACGCGAAACGCCACATCTCTCATCGATGCAGCGCACTCCACTATTTTATATACCCCGAGGGGTAAAATGGTAGCATTATGAAAACGGATTTTCCGGAGTAGAAAAATGGCGCGCTAGGCAGGATTCGAACCTGCGACCCCTTGCTCCGGAGGCAAGTGCTCTATCCCCTGAGCTACTAGCGCACAATGGCGTCTTGGTCACACCGGCGCGAATCATACCACACGCACCCAAGCCGTTTCTAGCCTTGGTCGATCCTTTTGTACCGCTCTCTCTCGCCCGAAACAGTGGCCCATCAGCACGGAGATCAGTCCCGTCGGTCCGGAAGCTGGCGGTCGGACAACCTCCAACTCAACGGCAGACGGCGGATGTTTGCCGCGTCGTCGCCCCCGGCAGCAAGCGCCGCGGGAACTGCCGGTGCCACAGGCAGCGTTACCCGCACATCCGTACCCTCGCCCGGACGGCTCTCGATGGTGATGGCGCCTCCGTGCGCTTCGATGGTGCGCAGACATACGGCCAAGCCCAACCCGCTGCGATCGCAGCGATGATGGCCACTGAAAAATGGATCAAAAGCGTGCTCGCACGTCTCGGCGTCCATCCCGGCGCCCGTGTCGGCGATCGTAATGACGATGGCGGTCCGCCCCGCGACGGCCGCCGCCCGCACGTCAAGATGCCCGCCTTGTGGCATGGCATCCTCGGCATTTCGGATAAGGTGCAGAATGACCTGACCAATCTGACGGGACTCGACATGGATGCGCGGCAGGTTGGTCTCGTACTCCTCCCCCACCTCGATCCCGCACGCCTCGAGCCGGTCGCGCACCGACCCGACGACCTCGTGCAGCAGGAAATGAGGCATGACGGTTTCTTTGGTCGGGATTTCCGGCTGCGCCACCTTCAGCAGTTCGCTCAGCACACGGCTGGCCCGCTGAGTGTGCTGCTCGATGGTGCGCAGCGAGCGCATGATGTCGGGCGCGCATGCCTGGCGTTGCAGCAGTTGCGCGTGGCCGGAAATCACGGCGAGCGGGTTGTTGACCTCGTGCGCAACGCCTGATGCAATACGGCGAATGCCGTCCAGGTGCTTGGCGCGGCTCCGGAGGTCGTGATCCTCCTCCGCTTGCGCCAACGCACGCGCCAATTCCTCGGTCTGCTGCCGCTGGGAAACCAGGGTCTCGGCCCGGTGCAGCGCCAGCGCGGCCGCCGAGGCAAACGCCGCCAATTCCTGCAACTCGGTCTCGCCCATTGCCCCGGGATCGGCAAAGACCACGACGTAGCCCTTGCACTGATCCTCGCAAATCATCGGGATGGGCCACGGGCGTGCGTCCCCGGCCTCGCCGCTCGCCAATGCACCGAGGCCGTCACACAAATAGCGTCCCTCACCTGTCTCCAGCGCGCTGCCTCCGCCAATCAGGCCGGATGCAGGCAGCCGAAGCGGTTCGGCTGAACCGGCGCCGGTCCAGCGTGCGCCCCAAAGCTCGTGGCCGCCCGCGTCGAACACCAGGCACGCCCCCGCGTCAATTTGCAGGCGCTGGCGCAACAGACCGACAAGCGTCTCCACAATCGTCTCGACCGGCTGTTCCGGACCGATGGCGGCGTTGAACTCGTGCAGCAGACGGTACTGCGCGGCCTCGCGTTGCAGCCGGTGAACGTCGTGAGACAGTACCGCGGTATCCCGGGAAGCGCCCGTCTCGCCCGGCGCGCCTTCCCAACGGCAACGCAGTTCGCTGTATGCGTGCTGTGCCGCGCTGAATGCCCGCAGGGCATGCTCGACTGCGGCAATCGTCTCTGCCCGGACAATCTCGAGATCCGCCCGTGTCAGTCCCAGCCGATCGAACTGGTCGCGCGAAACCGGGAGACTCTTTCCGTCCCCCGAACTCCCTGGGAGAAGCCGGCGCGCGAGGGCATTGCCCAACGCCACGGTCTCGATCAAGGCGGGATTGGTGCATGCGCTGACTGCGGGAGATCCCGCCTGGTGGTGCAGCCAGATACCTTCGGCCAGTATCCGGGTAAGCCCCCACCTCTCGGCAAGCCACTTCCCGGCCAGCGCGTGGTCGACGCCCAACACGTGGCGCTCCGCGTGGCGAATCAGCACCTCGGGCTCCCGGGCAGCTTCGATGGCACGCCCATAGGGCGCGGCCGCCAGCGACTCAAGCACGGGCTTGCCAATATCGTGCAGAAATCCCGCGGGGAAGGCATCGTGCCGGGCCTCGTGGGCACGGTATTCCGCGATGCGCTCCGAGGCGAAGGCCGCAATGAGGCAGTGCTTCCAGAAGGACTCGCGGGGCAGCTTCGTGATGCCCGGCCCGGGAAACAGGGGCGGAACCAACGCCATCACGGCCCAGTTGCGCGCGTGCCTGAACCCGAAGAAGCCCAGCGCCTGGCGGATCTCGTCGTGGGTCGCCCTGATGGGATCGAGATTGCCATTGGATGCCTGCGCCAGGATGACGCGAAGGAAAAGCTGCTGGTGAAAGAGCGTGCTGAGGTGCTGTTTGAGGTCAGACGGACGGCAGGCGGCAAGGACGGTACGGATCGCGGCGGGCAGCGGCGGCAGGCCGTCGAGCGCGTGGATCCGCCGTTTCAGGTCGTCCTTGTCCATTGTGAAGGCCACCCCCAAGGTGCCGCTTTTCTAGCCGAGCGAGTCTACGGATAAACCAGCATATTGTCAACTGTTAAACGCTCTTTATTCCAGATTTGTGCACCACTTACGCGGACCGGAAGGCGATGTTGTCCGCGCCGCACCGTGACCAGACTGCGTGTGCGTCGTGTGCGATGCAAATCCAGTTGATATTTGTTTAAGCCAAATGTGAGGGGTGTGCGCGCACCCCGGGGATAGACGCGTGCGCCGGATAAACGGCGTGGACACAGGGTCAGGAAAGGAGCGACAGTGTATGAGAACATCAACGTGGCATAGGGGGATCATCTGCTGCATGGCGCTGGCGGTGTTGGCGGGGTGCCAAACCATTCCGCAGGAGGCCGGGCTGGGCGCCACACCCGTGGTGCTCCGGGACAACGAGCAGATCATCCGGGATCAACTCATCATCCTGGTGGACGCGTCGGGCTCACTGGGCCGGACGCGCGCGTTCCAGCACCAGAAGGCATTGGTGGAAGCCTTCGTCGCCGCCATGCCCGAGGGGAACTACCATGCCGGCCTGGACTCCTTCGCAGGCGTGTCAAGCAGCGAGTGGGTAACACATCCGCTGACACCCTTCAACCGTTCGACGCTGGCCGCCAGCGCGAGCGCGCTGCGGCCGCTCGGGTCGCTCACACCCATGGCCCGCGGCATCCTGAGCCAGAGGCCGGAGATGCTCAATAAGCGGGGCCGGGGTGCGCTGCTGGTTTTCTCGGACGGCAATGCCGACAGCGCGCGGCACACCTTGGACGCCTGCCGTGAACTCAAGGCTGCCCACGGAGGCGATCTGTGCATCTTCACCGTGCAAACGGGCTCCTCGGAGGGCGGCAGGAAACTGCTCCAGGAAATGGCCACGGTGAACGGCTGCGGCAAGTATTACGACGGGGCCACGCTGGACTCGGCCGCTGCAATCCAGGCCTTGGCACGCGAGATCCTGGTCGGGCCAGGCGCTCCGCCCCCGCCCGCGCCGGCGCCCCGGCCCGCGTGGGAGCTGAGTAACATCTACTTCGACACCGACAGCGCGGTCGTGTCACCCGCCTACGATGCCGACCTGAACCGGGCTGCGGAGATCCTGCGGAGCAACCCGGCCATGCGCATCCGTCTTGCCGGGCATACCGACTCGCGGGCATCGGACCAGTATAACCAGGGGCTCTCCGAGCGGCGCGTGCAGGCGGTCAAGGCGGCCTTGATCGCCCGCGGCGTGGACGCCTCGAGACTGCTGACCGGCGCCTACGGTGAGAGCCAGCCGGCCGTTCCAAACACCGGTCCGGCCGCCATGCAGAAGAACCGCCGGGTCGAGCTGACAGTCGTCGACTAGACACCACGCGGTCAACTCGCGAAGACGGGGCTTCGGCCCCGTCTTTCGCTGTCTACAGCGTTTTCAATAACTCCATAGCCGCGTTCCGCCGCGTTTCTGGCGCGAATCCTCGCAGTCTGCGGCCAGAAACGGCTACAGTTCAATTGAAAACGGCCTACCGGTCCTGGGATTGGCCAGACTGGAACAGGTGCCCCCCGATGGCCCAACAGAGCGCCAGCACGAGACAGATGAGGCCGCCCACGTACGCACCCGACGCCAGGCGGCCCAATCCCAGGACGCGGCCGTAGACCACGCCGCAGAGCCCGAAGACGGCCAGAAAGAACCCGGTCAGGGTGTGACTGTGAGAGCGCGGCGTGACGTCGCCAGCCTTGGCAAGCAGTTCCGCCGGATTCCCCGGATGCTGGAAGAGTTCCGGATACCGTGCGAGCAGGGCCAGCAGCGCCAGCCGGAGCCGGTGGGCCAGCCAGAACGAGGCCACCGCACGCGCCAGCACGATCGCCAGCAACAGCACGAAAACCATCGCCGTAACCAGTATGCCGAGCACGCTCACCGGCATCCCCTCCTCCAGCCTTGGACCACGTCCGCGCTCTCCAGGTTTCAGCGTGAAACCTGCCCGGTCCCAAGGGGGTCTAAGCCGCAATGATGCGCACCCTTCGCAGCCTGGTCGCGGCCGCCTTGATGGCCGTCGCCGTGTACGCCTTCACTATTGGCGTGCTGGCCCCCCTTCTGCCTCGGGCCATTGGCGCTCCCGACCTTGAAGTAGTGCATCGCCAGACACTTCCGGCCGCCGGCCACATCGAAGTAACCGGTGCCAACGGCCCGATACGCATCCGCACACACGCCGACCCAGGGATTGTCATTGAGGCGACCATGCGGGCCTACCTGCAACGCAACAGCGAGCCCGCCGAGGCCCGCCGGACGCTCGAACACAGTGTGACGGTCGAGTCGGCAACGGACTCGGCCCGCATCACCGTCGCTGCCCCGGACAGCCCCCCGTTTCTGGCCGTCGAAACTGCCCTCGCCGTCACCGTCCCGCAAGGTGCGTCCGTTGAACTGGAGAACCGGAACGGCAACGTCTGGGCCGGTGCGGGATGCGGCCCCCTGACCGTTCGCGGCGGCAACGCCGACATCGAGATCCAGGACCCGGACAGCGATGTCTTCGTCGAGACCACGAACGGACGTATCCGCGTGGTCAATGCGTCCGGCCAGACCGTGCTGCACACCGTCAACGGCAATGTCTATGCCCACGTCTCCGGCGGCACCCTCGACGCCGAGACGGTCAACGGGACCGTCGTGGCGCGCCTGCTGTCTCCAGCGGTGTCCGCGTGCCGCGCCTCGACCGGCAACGGCGGCGTGGTGCTCAATGTTCCCCAGGGCTACTCGGCGCAGATCGCCGCCGAGACCGCGCGGGGACGGATCCGCTGCGACCTGCCCGAGGTGCGGCAGACCACCACCGGCACGAACCGGCTCGACGCCACGGTTGGCAGTGGCGAAGCGCGCGCGGAGTTGGCTACACTCAACGGCAACATCCTGATCCAATACGGGAGCAACCCATGATTGCCGGGGCCGTGAAACACTGGCCGCGGATGGTGGCAACTACCTTGACCGAAGCGTCCGAGGCCGAGCTGATCCAGCGCGCCCAACACGGCGACAGCGATGCATTTGCCGTACTGGTGCGGCGCCATGAGGGGCTGGTCTACGGCCTCGCGTTGCGTTTCATGGGCAGTCCCGTGGCCGCCGAGGACGCGGCCCAGGAAGCCCTGCTCAAGGCTTTTCGCCTTGTCAAAGGGTTCCATGGCCGCTCGCGCTTCAGCACCTGGCTCTACCGGGTGACCTGCAACGTGTGTCTGACCGAGCTGGCCCGGCGCAGGCGACGCGGCGAGGTGGCGCTTGAACCGGGACATCTCGAACCGGCCCAGGAGCCCGACCACGGGCAACGCGACATGAATGCGCTGGTGCGGCGCTGCGTGACCCGACTCCCGGACCGCTATGCGACCATTCTCACCCTGTATTACCTGGAAGAGAGCACCTACGAAGACATCGCCGAGGCGATGGATATCCCGATGGGAACCCTGAAGACCTGGATGCACCGGGCACGCAAGCAGTTGCGCGACCTGGTCGAAGAGGAGTTGAACACGGGTGGAACCGCTAGAAGACAATGACATCGAGCGCCTGATTGACCAGGCGCTGCCGCTGACCGCCGCGGAGCAGGTTCCCGATGGCTTCGGAGAGCGCCTGCTGGTGCAACTGCGCATCCAGGCCGTCGCCCAAGCCGAGACGCGGTGGTTCAGGCGGCGGGCATTGGCCGCGGCGATCATTGTGCCCACGGCACTGTTGACGCCGGTGCTGGCGTTCATCCTGGCGGCGCCCGTCGGCGGCTATCCGGGCGGTCACGGGCTGACAGACTACGCGGCATCGCAGGTGTTCGGGGCGGGGTATCCGGTTGCGACGGGGGCAATGCCTGTGGTATGGATGGTGGCCGGCATACTTGCGGCCGGGACGGCGGTTGCCCTCGTTTCCGGATTCCGCCGCGCGCAGCGGAACGGCGAGTAGCGGGCCACGGGCCGCGCGGAGGTCCGCCAACCTCATCATTTACAATGTTTTACGCTCGCAGGGGGAAGCATCGGTCTGCCGCTTTGGTTTCCCGGAAACGTCTGCTATAATCCCGGCGCTTTACAGGCGCTCAAGCCGTTGATCAGGAAAACGTGCACCGAAGAAAGGGTGATTGCCAATGGCTGTAAAGTATCAGTGTACAAAATGCGGCCGCCGGTACATCGAGTGGGGCGCGGAGAAACTCAAGTTTCACTGCCCTTGCGCCGATGGTGCCGACCTTGTTCGCATCGGTAGCCCCGAAGACAAGGCCAAGAAGCCCTCGCTGAAACGGGCCGTCCGGCGTCCCGCGCCTGCGCGCCGCGCAGCGCCGGTCGATGAAGACGAGGAGATCATGGAGGTCGACGACGACGTCCAGGACGTTGACGAGGAAGTCGACGAAGAAGTCGAAGAGGTCGAGGTTGAGGTCGAGGTCGTCGAAGACGTCCTGGAAGACGACATTGACGACGAAGACGCCGATGAGCTGGTAGACGATGACGAAGAAGAGGAGGTCGAAGTCGTCGAGGACCTCGATTTCAGCGACATCTCGTCAGCACTGCCCGCCAAGCCCGACCACGACGAAGATGAAGACTGGAACGCGTGAAACGCAGCACAGGCTATTGAACACTCTCACCGCCGGCCACTGGGCCGGCGGTTTCGTTTTCATCCGGCGGCAGCGCCGGGGCGTCCGCCACGTCCACAGGGGGCTCGGACGCCGCAGGGGACGCCGGCGGTGCCGGTTCCTCGCCCGTCTCGCGCATCGTGACGACGACCGTGTCGTATCTGTACACCATTTCCAGAGACGGGAACCGTTCCAGCAGACTGCCGCGCACAACCTTCACCAGCGTGCTGCCCGGTCCGGTGGTCAGCGAAACCGTCCGTTTCTCGACCGGGATCTGCATCACACGCTCGTCGATTTCAAGCTTGAACTGGAAACGGTCCGCCAAGTCGCGAAGCACCTCGACCAGATCGGTGTCCTTGTACTCGATGGGCTCCTCCGGAAGGGCGGCCGTCAGTTTCTCGAACAACTCCACGGACACCTCCTGCCCTTGGACGACATCACCGGCGTGACCGGTCTCGCCCTGCAGCCGCTGCTGTCTGCGGAGCCGCAGCAGGTCGATATCGTCGTACTCGATGCGCTCCACCTGATGCCGCGGAATAGTTAGTGGGTCGACCCCTTCCTGGACCTCCACCTCGTAGGCGTCGAGGGTTTCCCGCAATACCTGCACGCCGGAGAGCACTCCCCCAGCCTTGAAATGGATGGTGTCCCCCGCAGGGGGCGGCGGCGCAGCGGCCGCGGGCGGGGTTGGCACGGGAGACGGCGCGGCCGGGGACATGCCGGTGTCGTCCGGCGACGGCAGGTCCGCCTGCGCAAAAGCGACCCCTGTAAACAGGACTGCCCCGATCACCCACGCTCGTGTCATCCGCTGTGACTCCCGGGGAAAATCTCGCATCATCCCCTGTCGTTGTGAAAGGACCGTGCCAGCCCATTCTAGGGACGACGCGAAAACCTTGTCAAGGCGCCGTGTCCTCCGCCCGTTCCTCACGGGAATAACCCGGGACGGCGGCGTGCTTCTTCTTAATGAAGCGGTGGTGCGCCGTGGAGAAAGGCTTTGAGCGTCATCGTCAATGAGACCAGACCGGTGTTCGAGATCCCGGGCATCCGGCATCGCACGCTGGCTGGCGCAACTGACGGGCTGGCCGGTCTTGAGGTATGGAAGCAGACCGTGGCGTCTGGTGCGGCAACGCCTGTGCACTATCACGTCTGCGAAGAGGTCATTCTCATCGAGAGCGGGACCGGATACGCCGTTGTCGCAGGAAACACGGTGCCGTTTGGACCGGGCACGACGGTCATCGTGCCCGCCATGGTGGTGCACCAGCTCGTGAACGACGGCGATGGACAGGTTGCCCTTACGGCGGCGCTCTCCGAGACGCCTGCCCGCGCGTTCACACCCAACGGAGACATCATCCCGCTGCCTTGGCAGCCGTCCTGACCGGTCACCGGGCCAGGGCGCGCCCGAGTTCATCCCGCTGTCGCTGGATCCTTCGCGCCCACTCCCCCGCGTCGACACTTTCGGGGTCATCAAGCACTGGACGGCGCTCCACGAGCCCTGCGGCTTCGCCGATCGTCAGCCAGGCGTGGTCTTCGATGCCGTCACGGAGCCGTTCAGCGCGCACGGAGGGCACGATCCCGGTCGGCACCGGATAGAACAACGGTGCGCGCGTCCCTGCCGGCAGCGTCCAGACCGCCGGGCCAACGGAGACCAAGGCCTTCCATGTGCGCGGCCATGCCGCGACCTCGGCGCCCAGGAACCCGCCAAGCCCATGCTGCCAACACACCCAGGGGACCAGCCGCGCGGCCGCACCGGCTCCTGGTGCATCGAGCGCTGGAAACGCGCCAGCGCCGACGTCCAACCAGACGGCGACGGGCGAAAGATTCGCCGACACCATTTGCTCCCTCTCCGGCCCCGGAACCACCTCCAGGATAGCGACCGGCCCAGCCGTAGATGGATGCCGGAACCGGAACCGCACCGCGCGCATGGGCTTGCGCACCTTGAACCGGCCCAGCGAGTGGCTTGCGAGGTCAGGGGCCTCGCCAAGCCGGTGCACCCATTCGGTCGTCGCGGGACTGAACACGCGCCCCTCGGCGGATGTCTGCACCTCAACGGACAAGCCTTCGTAACCGCGTGGCCACCAGATAGTGATCTCGTCCACAATGGCCAGATCCGCGTAGGTGATCTCGATCCACTGCGGCGCGGCCATGGACGGCGATGCTCCGGAGTACCAGCCGGTGAACAGACTTCCGTCGCTGGCATCCATCGGGACGGTCGCGTAGCCCCACACCGGTGCGGCGGCGGCGGACGACGCCGCGACGTCCGTTACGGCAATGGGGTCTGCCACGGTGAGGCTCCTCCCCTTCGCCAGGCGGTCTACGGCAACCGGGTGGGCCCGCAGGAACGATGCGGCCAGCACGTTGGCATAGCGCTCGAAGTAGGGATGCAGCGGCGCCTGGATCACGCGGGCCACGCGGTCATCAGCCCGGCGCACGCGGAACAGGTGTTCGCGTGCCGCCAGCCAATCACGCCGGTCCAAGGCAGCCGTCACCACCATGGCCGGCCGGGCTCCAGGAATCTCGTGTTCCATCCAGCCCAACATGTCGTGGAGATAAATCTGGAGCGGATCCTGAATGACGCCCAGAAGGGGCAGCGGAAAGGCCTCGGGCTGATGTCCAGCCTGGCCAAGGTCCACCACGGACAAGGACGCGTGCGCCGCGGCCTGCCTCAGATGACGCTTGAGGGCCGACGGCGGCAACGAAACGCCGGTCAAGCGCGGCGTAATACGGTAAGGTCCGAGCGCGGCATAGAGGGCATCCCATGCCCCGACATCCAGCGCGGACAGTCCCAGCACCTCCTCCAGCGCCGCCGCGTCCACGTCCACGAGGCCCGCCACCCCACCTGCCTGCGGCAACGTGATGTCCAGAACAGACAGCGTCACAGTCACATCGCGATAGGCGCGGCGTCCCCACCGCACCCGCAGCGCCCCCCGGTACGCGCCCGGCGAGACGTCCTCGGGCACACGGTAGCTCACCCACACGGCCCGCGTCTCGCCGCCGGGCACATCAAACGGTACGAATGGCAACAGCGGATCGGGCACAAGCTCGCCGCCGTCACCCCCGGACTGCAGAAACCCGACCCGCCAGAGCACGGGCGCCGGGATGATGCCCTGCAGCGGCGCGGGCTCCACCGTCACCCCCTCCAGCGCGCCACCGGTCGCACGCAGGCAGATTTGGAACGATTCCCACTCGCCCCGCGCCGCCACCAGACGCACCTCCGCGCTGCGCGGGAAGGGCGCCTCCAGTGCCGGGCCAATATCGTCCAGACTTGACGCCGTCCAGACGTGCGTCGCCCCGCTGAACAGAAGCGGAATCAGAAACAGACTCGTCATGGTGTCCCTTGCTGTGTAGCCGCCGCATCGTGACGCGAGAACTATAGATCAGACGCACGCCGCAACATAAGTGGTTGACACCGGCGACGGTTTTCGGTGCCGGAGGGGTTGCGCTTCCGGCAGGGGCACGGTACACTCGGGCCGAGTCCGGCCGCTGCGGCCGGGGAAGGAGCCCCACGCATGTTCTTTGACAAGCTGAAAAAGATCGAGAAGCTCTGCGAGAAGGCCGAGGCGCTGTACTACCAGCAGCAGCCCGAGGCCGCCGAGGACGCCCTCCTGAAGGCACGCGACCTGGCGGCTTCCGTACCGGACCTTCCGATGGAGGCGCGCATGATGATGCATTCGCTGCTCGGGGCCATCTATCTTTTTACGGAACGCCCCGAACAGGCACTCGATGAGACGCTGTCGTCGTTGCCCCTGTGGGAAGACCGGGGCATTGAAGACGACCAGTTCGCCAGCGTGCTCGGCAGCGTGGGTGAAATCCTGCTCGAACTCGAGCGCCCCGTCGAGGCGCTTCCGTATCTGGAGCGCGCGGTCACCATGCGGGAAAAGTTGGTAACCGCCGCGCCTGGAACAGCACGTCCGGCGGCCGCACAGGGCGATCCCGCCGTCGAACTCGCCTTCGCCTACCGCGATCTCGGCCGCACCCACGTCGCCGTGGGGCGCATTCCCGATGCGGTGCTGGCCTACGAGAAGGCCTTGGCCAAGATTGGGCGAAGCGGCGATCTGAGCCTGCTGACAGAGCTGTCGTGTGAAACGGCGACGCATCTCGCCGAACTGGACCAGCCCGGCCGGGCCGTCGAGATCCTGCGGTACGCCGAGGAGGCCTTCACCGGCGCGCTGAGTGCCCCCGCCCGGTCCACCGCCGGACTGGGGCCCCACGACATGGTCTTCGAACTCATGAAGAAGGACTACGCGGAGCACGGCCGCGTGCCATCCGACTTCCTGCGCCTGCGCATCGAGCGTCTCAAGCTCTGCTGCCAGATGGGCCAGGACATCTCCGCCGAGGAACTGCCTGCGTTGACCGCGACCTACGCGCGCGTCAGCGGGGACCACGCGCCCGAGGTCGCCGACGAACACCAGGCGCTCGCGGTGGACTTGCATCTGCTGGGCCAAGTCAGCGGCATCCGCGCGCATCTGGAGAAGGCCCGCGAGCACTACGAGTTCGCGCTGCCCATCCTGACGCAGGCGATGGGCGACGATCATCCCGACGTGCAGCGCCTGGAAGCCTACTACGAAGAACTCCGCGAGGATCTCGGGCTATAGCCGCCTAATCGGCGCTGACAGCGTCCACCCAGACCTTGCGCGTGCGGGGTCCGTCAAACTCGCAGAAATAGATGGACTGCCAGGTCCCCATGGCGAGGCGCCCGCCGCGCACGAACACGGTCACGCTCGACCCCATCATGCTGGCCTTCACGTGCGCCGCGCTGTTGCCCTCCGTGTGGGCGTAGCCGCCCTCCCATGGCGCCATGCGGTCGAGCGCCAGCGTCATGTCGCGCAGGACGTCGGGATCGGCATTCTCGTTGATCGTGACGCCCGCCGTGGTGTGTGGAATGAACACGCGGCACACACCGTCGCGCACGCCCGCCTGCTCGACCGCCTCCTGGACCTGGCGGTCGATGTTGACGAACTGCGTGCGGCTCCCCGTCTTGACGCTGAACTGGTTCATGAAACGTCCACTCCTTCCCGATTGTGCCGCGCCAGTACAGCCAAGGCCTGGCCGGCCAAGTCCTCGACCCGTACCGCGTCGTCCACCGGTATCCAATGGATGCGCGGGTCCGAGCGGAACCAGCTCAACTGGCGCTTGGCGAATCGCCGCGTATTGCGCTTCATCAGCGCGACCGCTTCCTCCAGCGGACACTCGCCTTTCAGGTGTGCCGCCATCTCCCGGTATCCCAGCGAGCGCAGCCGGTGCAGGTCGCCCTCATACCCGTGGTCCAACAGCCACCGGACCTCGTCCAGGAGCCCGTCGGCCAGCATCGCATCCACGCGGCGGTTGATGCGCTCGTACAACAGGTCCCGCGGCCAGTCTAGGCCCACCTGGACGGCGTCGAGGGAACGCACACAGCGCCGGTGCCGGGCGTGGTGCTCGGACAGCGTGACTCCGGTGGTTTCAAAGACTTCAAGCGCCCGCACGATCCGGATCAGATCGCCTGGATTGATGACGGCGGCATAGGCCGGATCGGCTTCCTGCAGCCGGGTGTACAGCGCGGGCGTTCCGTCGCGCGCCGCCTCGCCGTGCAAGCGGTCCCGCACAGCCGGCTGTCTGGGTGGCCCGTCGAAGAGGCCATCGATGAGGGCCTGCACGTACAGCCCCGATCCCCCGGCGACGACCGCCGTGCGGCCCGCCGCATTGATGGCGGCCACCCGTTCGCGCGCGGCGGTCTCGTAGGCGCCTGCGGAAAAATCCTCGGAGGGATCCAGAAACTCGACGAAATGATGCGGCGCCCGCCGCCGCTCCGCGACACTGGGCGCCCCGGTCCCGATGGTCATGTGACGGTAAAACTGCATGGAATCCGCCGACACAACCTCGCTGTGCAGCCGTTCCGCCAATTCAACGGCCAGCGCGGTCTTGCCCGATGCGGTCGGGCCGACAACGGCGAGCACGGCAATCACTGCTTTCTCCGGAAACTCTTTTCCATCTGGACCTGGGTGATTTGGACGATGATCGGGCGGCCGTGCGGGCAGGTGTACGGGGGACGCAGGCGCCGAAATCCCTGCAACAGGCCCCGCCGCTCCTCGGGTGTCAGGCGATCGCCCGCCTTCACCGAACTGCGGCAGGCCTCGACCGCCAGACGCAAAAACCCCTGCAAAAACTCCTCGCGGTCGAACAACTCGCCCTGCGCCGCCTCGTCCAGTACCTTGTAGATGGCGTCGGGCACCTTGCCCTCGTCGTAGAGGTGGCAGATGCCCGTCACCTGGAAGGTGTTGCCGCCGAACGGCTCGATATCTATGCCCATCCGGCGGAAGAGGTCGAGATTGGACTCGAGCAGCTTCGTGTGCGACGGCGGCACGTCCACCAGCAACGGCACGGCCAGCTGCTGCGACGCGTAGTCCTCATCCTGCAGGTCCGCGCAGAGACGGTCGAAGGTCAGGCGCTCGTGCAGCGCATGCTGGTCGATGATCAGCAGGCGGTCGTCCTCCGGCACCAGGAGGTAGGTATCGAAGACCTGAAGTGGCGAATCGCCGACCTCGGCCAGCGGGTGGTAGACCGCCGCCGGGGCCAACTCCTCCAACGATCCGGAGCCCCCTCGCGTACCCGGAAGCTCCGTCTGCGTGCCGCGGGCCACTTCCTGCGGCGCGGGCACGGGCGGCCGGGTGTGGGCAGATGCCGGCGGCACGACTGTCTCTGCCCGGCGCGCACGGAATGGCGTGGGCGCCGGCCTGTCCGTCACGGGCGCGCCGGAAGACGCGTCGAGCACTGCGGTCTGCACCGGCGATTCCTGGGCCACGGCCGGACGCGGGGACGGCACAAAGGCGGGCTGCCTGAATCGCGCCAGGGCTTCGCGCACAACATCGCGGATCGCGTCGCGGGCCGCCCGGTCATCCCGGAAACGCACCTCGCGTTTGGTCGGATGGATGTTCACATCCACGTAGCGCGGATGGACCGTGATCATGAGAATGCCCACGGGCAGGCGGCCTATCGTGAGCAGGCCCCGGTAGCCTTCCTCGAAGCCGTACTGGAGCGACCGGTTTACGATCGGCCGCCGGTTCAGAAAGAAGAACTGGTGCGAGCGCTGTGAGCGGGTCAGGCCCGGTGAACCGATGAGCCCGCGAAAACGGAATCCGCCCGACTCGGCCTCGACCTCGACCAGCTCCGCGGCAAAACCCAGTCCCCATATCAGCGCGACCCGGTCGCGCAGCGAGGCATTCTCGGGGATGTCGAGCAGCACCTTGTCGTTATGGAAAAGCTGGAAGCCCACGCCGGACGAGGCGAGTGCGTGGCGCTGGACCACGTCGATGCAATGGCTGAGCTCCGTGGTAATGCCACGAAGGAACTTCGCCCGGACGGGCGTATTGAAATACAGCCGGTTGGCGCTGACCCGCGTCCCTACCGGGGCGGCGATCTGCGTCACGTCGCGCAGGATCCCGCCGTCCACGCGGAGCCGGGTCGCGGACACGTCTTTTTCTCGCCGCGTCACCAGCTCGAAGCGCGATACTGCCGCGATGCTGCCGAGGGCCTCTCCACGAAACCCGAGCGTATAGATGTTGTCCAGGTCGTCCGCTTTGCGGATCTTGCTCGTCGAGTGGTGCTCAATCGACAGCAGGGCATCCTGCTCCGACATGCCGTGGCCATTGTCCACGACCTCGATGCTGCGGCGTCCGGCGGCTACTATACGCACCGTGATTCGCGTCGCCTGCGCGTCAAGACTGTTTTCGACCAGTTCCTTGACGACCGATGCGGGCCGTTCGACCACCTCCCCCGCCGCGATCTTGTTGGCAAGCTCTTCGGGGAGAATGCGGACCGGGCCTATGGTGCTGCGTGCGCTCATGGTGCTCCATTCACGGTACGGTCATATTGTAATGGAGCGTCGCGCCACCCGCAAGGGATGCCGCCAGGGCGGCGACGTCAGCGGATGTAGTCGAGCAGGCTGGGTTGCAGTACCCGCCCCCCGGCCTGGAGCGCCGCGGTCAGGGCGTTGGTGTGCGCGTTCAGGTTCACAATTGTGTCCGTGTAGTCCGCATCGATCGTGTCCGAGAGCAGCTCCCGAAGCCGAAAAAGTACGTCTTCCATGTCGCTCGACAGCCGCTCCGCGCGGTTCTGCACCGCGCCCACACGGGCCTCGATGTTGAGCAGTTGCGTCTGGGCGTCGGCAATGTCACCGAGGCGGGTCGTATTCAGCGCATTCTGGTTGCCGGCCCGCAGGTCGTCACGAATCCCAATCAAGGCCTGGAAGATGTCCACCGAACCCTGGAACACTTCGTTCCCCGGCACGTTGACGTCGACATGAATCCCCTCGGCGACCGCGGCGCTGTTCACCACGCTGTTGCCGTCGTAGGTAACACTCGTGATTTCGCCCTGGGCATCCCGCACGGCGGTAAAGGCCGGCGACAGCGTGCGCGTACCGGCGAAGATATACACGCCGTCCGACTGGCGGTTGGCTTCCGACAGCACGCCCTCGAGCAGCTGGTTGATCTCCATGGCGATGGCTTCGCGCTGCGGGGCAGCGTTGGTGCCGGTGGCGCCCTGCAGCGTCAACTCGTGCGCGCGATGAAGGATATCGACAACGGCACGCGTCGATGTGACCGTCTCGAGAAGTTGTGGCCCCATCGTCTGGATATTGGTGAGAAACTGCTCATTCTTCGCGATCTGCACGCGCGTACTGATCGCCCGGCGGGCGTCAATAGGGTTCTCCGAGGGACGGTTGACGCGGAGCCCTGTCCCCAGCCGTTCCTGAAAGTTTGCTACGCGCCGCATCTGCGAGTTGATGTTGTTGAGCGTGCGGGCAACGAGAATTCCCTGCGTAACGCGAAGCGATCCCATGGCTTATCCTCGGTGGTCGATCAGGTTGGGAGGCATTCCGGTGCGGCCGTGCTCTTCACCGCGCGCGTCGTAGCGCGCACCGCTGGCGGCGCAGATCTCGAGCGACTGGAGAGTGCTCCTGACAATGCGCAGGCTCCGGCGCAACAGGGGCGCGTTCTCGCGCACGACGGCGCGGACCTTCCCCAAGGTGTCCTGCAGCCGCTCCTGGTAGTACGCCAGGCGCTGGGCCCAAGGCTCGGTGGCAAGGCCGATGAGTGACGACAGGTTCTGTCGCTCCGGCGGCAATGACAACAACCGGACGAGGGCCTGCACCACCTCCAGACGGTCCTTCTCGGCCCGAATGGTCTCGTGAATCACCTGGTCAAGCGCCGCCGTATTCGCCTCGAGGTATTCCGTGTCATGCGCCCGCGCTGCGCGCCCCTGCGCGACACACAGCTCGAGCACCAGTTCCTGACGCTCAAGTTCCTGCTCGAAATACACACACAGCGCTTCGAGCAGTTCCTCGAAGCGCAGTGAATTCGCTTGGACCGATCCGGCTTCCGCCATGGTTACACCTGCTGTCCGGTTGGTGAGAGCATTGCCCCGAGAAGCTCGCCACGGTCGACCGCGCCGTCGCCATTGACGTCAAGCTGCGCGAACTGTTCCGCCGTCAAGCCAAGTTCCATCGCGTTGAGCCGCGCATCGGCGTCGGCATCGAGCTTCGCGAACAGACGCGCCGCCTGCTGGTCCTGCGCGAAAGCCCGGTGTCCCCGGATCAGCTCCTCCTTGGTCACCACGCCGTCGCCGTTGACATCGATACGCGCGAAAGCCTCGCGGCTGACGCCGAGCTCGGACGCGCCAAGTCTGCCGTCCTTGTCCATGTCGCGCGCGGCCATGAGTCGCGACGCCGCCTCATCGAGGACCTCCGCAAAGGGCCGCTGGGGCGCCGCTGCCGCGCCGGATACGCCACCGCGAACGGCGTCAACCAGTCCCCGTGCGGTCTGGAGCACCGCATTCACCTGTCCAACTGTCGCCAGCAAACTCATCGCCAACCTCCCGTAGACCGGCCCGCACCGTGGGGTGTCTGGGCCAGACCTGCTCCGCTTATCGGCAAGGATGCCTGAACTCTTGATTCCCCAATCTCCGACAGAACGGCCCCCAGCCCGGAAGCCCGACCCGCGGCCGCTTCTCCCTGAAGCTGATGCCGCATCTCGTCCACCCGCAGTTGCTGCTCGAGCATCGACGCGATGCCGAGTTCGCCGCGCTCGGCCATCTGGGCGCTCAGCGCATCGTCCAGAAATTCCTCGTAGGTCTTCATCTCCGAACCGCCGAACAGGCTGTCCTCAGGCACAGTCCGGCGCATCTCCCGCAACAGCGTCTGCGCGAAATAATGCTCCAGTTCCCGGAAGGCCGTCTCCCGGCGCTGTCCTTCGACCGCCTCCGGCGCAAACCGGGCGCTGTGCGTGTTCGCCAAGGGGTCCACGTACAACATCACATGATCTCCAAGTCGGCTTCGAGGGCTCCGGCCTCACGCAGGGCCTGGAATATCGAAATCATGTCGCGCGGCGTCACCTTGAGCTGATTGAGCGCGTCCGCGACGTCGGCCGCGCTCGTGCCCTCGACCGGCATCAGGTAGGCCATTTCCTCTACTGGCTGCACGTCCTGCACCTCGGTAACCACCGTCGCGCCGGTATCGCTGAAGGGCGCGGGCTGCGACACGAGCGGTGTTGCCGTGATGCGAATCGTGAGGCTCCCGTGCGCCACCTGGCAGGGTTTGACCATCACGGTGCCGCCCACGACGATCGTGCCGGTGCGCTCGTTGATGACGACCTTCGACGGATAGCCTGCGGCTACGTCAAGCGCCAGAACCCGCGCGATAAACCCGACGAGGTCATGTTGCTGGTCCGCAGGCACCATCACGTTAATCGTCCCCGCACCCAGCGCACTGGCCATTCCCGCTCCCAAATAACTGTTCAAGGCTTCCTGGATATTGTTGGCCGTCGTGAAGTCAGGGCGCTTCAGCAGCAGGTTGATGCGCTCGCCATCGGTGATCGTGGACGGCACCTCCCGTTCGATGTAGGCGCCCATCGGAATGCGGCCAGCGGTGACGTGATTCTTGCGCACCGAGGTTCCTGCGCCGCCGCCCGCGTTGAACCCGCCGACGGAGACCGGCCCCTGGGCAATGGCATACACCTGCTCGTCCTGCGCATACAGGTATGTCTCGAGCAGCGTGCCGCCTTCCAGGCTCTTCGTGTCGTACAGCGAACTCACCTGGACGTCGATCCGCGTCCCCTGCTTGGCAAACGCGGGAAGCTTGGCGGTCACCGCGACGATGGCGACGTTGTCCGACTTGAGTTCCTTCGTGCTGGTCACGTCGATCCCGAGCCGGCTGAGCATGCGCCCTTGCGCCTGAATGGCGGCCGGCGCCTTGTCGCCCGTTCCGGCCAGGCCGACCACGATGCCGATGCCCTGCAGGTCGTTCTCACGCGCCGCGCCCTGAATCTCACACAGATCGGCAAGGCGCGCCGCGCCCGCGGGCAAGGCCGTCAGACCAACCGCAAGCAACCCCAGAATGACCGCTGATAGTCTCACTGCAATGCCTCCTAGAAGGGCGAGAACCAGTCCATGACCCTGGACAGAATGCCGCGGCGCTGGGTGTTCCAGATGGGACCGCGTCCGATCAGTTCCACCGACGCGTTCGCGACCTGGCTCGACGCGATGGTGTTCGATGCCGACACGTCGCGGCTCCGGATCAGCCCCGCGATGCGCAGTTCCGAGTCTTCCCGGTTCACCGTCAGCTTCTTGTGCCCCTCAATCCGCAAGGTCCCGTTGGGATACACGTCGGTGACCGTGCAGGCGATGGTCGCCACGAGGCTGTTCGCGCGGTTGGTACTCCCGCTGCCCTTGTGCTCGCTGTCCGCCTCGATATTCCAGTTGGGTAGTTCGCCGGGATTGAGGATGTTCATCCCGTTCGGCTTTTGTCCAACCAGGAACGGGTTATCGGCGGCGCTAGCCTGTGCCTCGATCTCGCTTTCCTTCTTGGTGTTCGTGTTCGCGCGCGTCGTCGCGTCGACGGACTCGCGCACGAGCACGGTCACAATGTCGCCGATACGGTACCGGTTGACTTGGTCGGTAATCAGCGAGCCGCGCGCCTCGGCGGCCCGGTTGAACAGCGAATCCGCGCCCGCCACTGCGGGAAAAAGGAGTCCGCACACCAGAAGCCCCGCCACTAGCTTACGTGTCATTGCCTGCCCTCACTGCGCCACGACGGCGCCGTCTTCGCGAACGACTCCGGCAAACTGCCCCTTGGAGTCGATGTTCTCACACAGGATGGTGTCGCCCACGCCGCCATCCGCCAAGGCCTTGGCCCGCGTGGTGATGGTCAGCGAACCGGCGCGCACCAGCACGTTGATCAAGTCGTTGCGTTTGACCAGCTTGCGCGGCGCGACGTCGCGCTGAGTGATCACCTGCCCGGGCTGGATGCTCGCACGCGCGACCTGGTGCTGCAATTCGTCAACCGACGCAATCGGCGTCTGCGCCAGCGAGGCCACGGGCCGCCGCTCGCTCACCACGTCCGCCTGCCCGATCAGGGCGCCCCGTCCGATGGTGTCCACGGCCACCAGCACATCCGTGTACGGCTCGATTGACGCCTTCACGAGCACCGTCTTCCGCACCACGCCATCGACCAGAATCTCGCCCCGAAAGGCCCCCGTACCCACGTAGCGATACTGTCCGGCGGGCTGCCACCGGAATTCGAGGGCGCCATCCGGAATCACTTCCGTGCGCGACGGCGGCGTTATCTCGACCGACGTGTCGCCGGTGTCATACGGCATCGCCGCCGCCAGGAACTCGCGCAGGCTCGACTCGAGCATGTCCGGCGTCACCTCGAGGAACAGGGTCACCGCGTCCACCGCCTTGGCGCCGTCGACCGTGACGTTGTCCGCTTCCAGCCCGGCGTTGCGGATGCGCGCCTCGATCAGGGTGGCATTGATCCGCTTGGACGCCCCGGGCGCCGCCGCCGGACCCACCTCGACCGCCGCCAGGATGTCCGCCAGCGGGCCCGTGACCTCGGCGACGTCGCCCAGCGTGATCACGGGGCCCTTCACGTAGGCCTCGGGCCGCACCGTGATGCTGTCCGCCCCAGCCGCAAGGGCGGCCGCCAGCAGGCAGATGTAGACCGGCACGCGTTTCATGCGATCGCTCCCGTTTCAGGCCTAGCGCCGGACATTGTTCGCGAGTTGCAGCATTTCATCCGAACTCTGAATCACCTTGCTGTTCGCCTCGTAGGCGCGCTGGGCGATGATCAACTGAAGAATCTCTTCCACTACCTGCACGTTCGAGTTCTCGAGGAAGCCCTGCGCGACAAAACCCATCCCGTCCAGGCCAGGCTCGCCGGTCACCACCGCGCCGGATGCCACGGTCTCGAGCAGCAGGTTGCGGCCCAGACGCGCGTCCAGGCCCGAGGGGTTCGGGAAGCGGGCCAACTGAATCGTGCCGACCGTCTGCGGCGTATTCTCGCCCGGCATCCGCACGGACACCTGCCCGTCCGCGCCCACCACGATCGGTTTCTCATGATCCGTGGGAATCGTGATGCCCGGACTCAGCAGGTAGCCGTCGGTCGTGACCAGCGTGCCGTCCGGACTCATCCGGAATGACCCGTCGCGCGTGTACGCAATGGTCCCGTCCGGCATCTCGACCTGGAAGAAGCCGTCGCCCTCGATAACGAGGTCGAGATCGTTCGCGGTGTGGATAAGGCTCCCCGGCGTGAACAGCTTGGCCACCGAGGACGGCCGGACGCCGTGACCGATCTGGATCCCCTCGGGAATCGTCGAACCTGAGGTCGTCTCGGTCCCGGCGGGTTTGACCGTCTCGTACAGCAGGTCCTGGAAATTGACCCGGCTCTTCTTGAACCCGGTCGTGTTCACGTTCGCCAGATTGTTGGCAATCGCGTCGATGTTCGTCTGCTGGGCCACCATGCCCGTGGCCGCCGTGAACAAGGCTCGTATCATGCGTTTATCTCCCCGCTCAGCCCATGCCCACCTGGATGAGCTGGGATGCCGTTTCGTCCGCCGTGGTAATGACCATCTGGTTCGCCGCATACGCCCGCACCGCCGCCATCATGCGGATGATCTCGGTCGGCAACTGGACGTTGGATCCCTCGAGTGCCTCACCGACAACCTGCGTCGAGGCAGCGGGCCGCCTCACCGTCGCCTCGTCCGCGCTGTACAGATGATGACCCCGGCGGGTCAGTGCATGCGGGTCATCGAACTCCACCAGCCGAAGCGCTCCGACCACTCCGCCGTCCACCTTCACGCTTCCGTCGCCGTCAATCTGGATGTTCCCGCCGTCGCCACAGTTGATGCGATCGCCGCTGGCATCCAGAACGGGCTGCCCCTCGAGCGTGCACAGGTAGCCGTCCTTGTCCAGCGAGAATCGGCCGTTGCGGCTGAACTGCTCGCCGTCCGGCGTCTGGATCGCGAAGTAGCCCGGACCGATCAGCGCCACGTCAAGGGGGTTGCCGGTGTTCTGGATGGCCCCCGCCGCCGCGTCGGTGAAGGTCTCGACCAGCCGCGTGCCACCGCCCGGGCCCGCGCTCACCGCGCTCGGGGACGTCATCAGCGCACGGCTGAATGCGCTGTAGAAGCCCTGGTCCACGGCGAGTTGCCGCTTGAAACCGGGCGTCGAGACGTTGGCAATGTTGTTGGCGATGACCGACTGCCGTTCCTCGACCGCCATCATCCCCGATGCCGCTGCATACAAGCCCTGAATCATCTGCCTGCCTCCGGCTTACCCGCGTACCATCTATCTGCACCGCCCTCGGGCGTCTGTCTACGGAAGGCCCGGCTGTTGCCGGGGCACGCGGTAATGGGGACCGCGCGCCGCCTCCGGGCCAACCACTCACGAAGTGCGGACCCGAATGGGAACGAGTCCACAGCCGGGCTAAGAGCAAGGGGTATGCCAAGGCTGCGGGATCTGCGGTTTTTGGGGCCAAAGTGCTGCCAGAAGCGCCCTTTGCGTCGCCCGCCTGGGTCAAAAACGGCCATCTGGCCGGAAACAAAGTGCCCGCCAAGTGGCAATTTCTGCAGCGTGGCGCCCCGTACCGGTCCTTGACAGGCCGGGGGTTCTCCTGTAAACTCTTTACAACTTGAGCCCGATTTGTGGAATCTCGGGCATTTGACCTGGGAAAAAGGACAGCAACAGGGAGGTCTTTCCAGTGAAGCATCTTGTAGCTCTTTCGACGCAGCGCCCGGCTGAAGCCAAGGTCTGGCAAGAAATCGTGTGCTCCATCGCGGTCGCGCTGCAATCGCTGTTCAACTTCGCGGGCGGCGGATTCCCGGTGACCGACTTCCTTGTCGACAAGTGCGACCTGCCGGCAGAACAGTAGTCCGTGGCCGCTGTGGCGGCAGTCTATAGCCCTCGTTGGAGTCTTGGCCGAGGCCGGGACGCACATGGGGGCTTTTTTCGCTGTTCACACCCGCACACCACGCAATCTGCCAATAAACCACACAAAAACGCTATAATTGCACCCTTACTGAGGAAAATAATTGACAATCCTGCCATCGTGGCGGATAATGCATACACGTTGATCAAACCTGTGACCACGCTGGCGCGCGCCGGCGAATGAGGGGTAGGCCATGATGACACGCTACGGCCGCGTGGCGGCACTCTGCGTATTGATGGTGATGGTGGCGGGGACGCTTCCGGGGTGTCCTGACCCCAATGTCGTAATCTTCGCCGATGCCGGCCTCGAGGCGGCGGTCCGCTATGAGTTGGGCAAGCCCTTTGGCTTCATCCAACGCACGGAACTCCTCGGGATTGTCGAACTCGACGCGTCCTCGCGGGACATTCAGAGCCTGCAAGGCATCGAAAACCTCCCCAATCTCCTCAAGCTGGACCTGTCGAACAACGCGGTGGCGAACCTCAACCCGCTGAGCACGCTGATCAATCTGACAATCCTCAATCTGGACAGCAACCGCGTCACCAGCATTTCGCCGCTTGCGGGCCTGTTCAACCTCGATGAGCTGTACCTCACCAACCTCTACGCCACCAGTCATCCCGGGAATACCGTGTGGGATCTCGCCCCGCTGGTGACCAACGCCGAAAACGGCGGCCTGGGCGCTGGCGACCTGGTGGCGCTGGACGCGCGCACGCTGGTCGATTCGCAGACCAATCAGCTCGTGCCCAGTGTGGCCGCCCAGGTTGCCCGCCTACGCGAACTGGGCGTCGAAGTCGTTCTGACCGAGGAAATCAACTAAGCGCGCATGCCCGCGATGGCCGCGCCGTCGCGACGGGTGCCGCACAACGCTTGGGATGAGGGCTATGGTACGGACGCATTGGCATGTAGTGGTGACGGCATTGCTGACGGCGGCGGTTCTGGCGGGCTGCCCCGGCGCACCGGTCCAACCGAAGCTGACCGTCAGTCCTGCCGCACTGGACTTCGGCGCGCTCGGCACGGAACGCTCGATCACCATCCAAAACGGGAGCACCACGCCCATTCACTGGAACGTGAGCATCGCGTATGTGGACGTCACCTACCAGATGCCCGTCCAAGTGGAACCGTGGCTCACGGCGGACGTGCTTAGCGGCAACACCACGACCGAGGTTGATCGCGTTATCCTGACCGCCGACCGCGCCAACCTCTCGCCCAACATCTATCGCGCTTTGGTCACCATTGTGTCCACCGACGGGATTCACCGAAAAGAGACGCGCGTCTCGCTGCGCGTCGACGGCGACGCCGCGGTAGACGTGGACACACAAGGACTCGCTTTTGCCTGCCCGGCGACCGCGCAGAGCTTCACCATCTCCAATCCTGGCGAGGGCCCGCTCACGTGGTCCGTGTACCTGGCGAACCCCGCCACCGGCGCCCAGGTCAGCATTCCCGCCTATCTCGCCGTGTCGCCGCGAAACGGCGTCATCGCCGCGGGCAGCGCCACCACGGTGAATGTAACGGTTGACTGCCAAGTGCTCGGGAGCGCCACGGCGGAGTTCATCCTGGTGGTGGAGACGAGCGCGGGCAGCGTGCCCGTTGACCTCTTCGTGGGCGGCACGGGCACGGGCGCTACCATCGGCGTTGAGCCCCCCCTCCTCGACTTCGGGCGCGACAGCACCGAACTTACCTTTGATGTCTACAACACCGGGCCGTCGGGCAGCATCCTCAACTTCCAGGTCAGCAGCGACCGGCCGGATCTGATCTACCTGAACCCGATCAGCGGGACCAGCGTGGGCCGGGTCTCGAGCATTGACGACTCCGCGATCATCGTGGACAACCTCGACCGCAAGCCCATTTCCGTGCTGATCGACCGTTCCGCCATGAAGACGCGCAACGAGACCGCCACCATCACCGTTTCCGCGCCCGGCGCCAGTCCGGTCGAGGTCAAGGTGCGCATCGAGGCGTCCGGCCTGCGCGTCGAGGGCGCCATGAACCGGGCGCGGCCGCCGTACGTCGTGCGCTTCATCTTCATGCTGCGCGACGCGTACAACCAGGTCATCCCGACGCAGACGCCGGGGGATCTCGCCAGATTGCGGT
This sequence comes from Candidatus Hydrogenedentota bacterium, assembly GCA_052033955.1. Taxonomy (GTDB): domain Bacteria; phylum Hydrogenedentota; class Hydrogenedentia; order Hydrogenedentales; family SLHB01; genus JBPOJD01. Next base: position 31,305 of record JBPOJD010000022.1, on the reverse strand, counting down.
TCGAAGTCCGCGAAGACGGCATTCCCTTGGACCTCTCCGAGACGAACATGTACCTCGACGGTCCGCAGAAGCTGCAATACAACCTCGTTCTCCTCCTCGATTTCACGGGCAGCATGGAGAGCAGCGGCGTGATCCAGCAGATGGTCGACGTCGCCAAGGCCTTTGTGGCCCAGAAGCCCGAGTCGTGGCGCATGGCGCTCATGGAAGTCCACGACCGCCAGCAGCCGACGCGTCTCATCCGCAATTTCGACACCTCCAGCGACAACCTCATCGCCGCGCTGGATGAATTCCACCTGCCCATCGCCCAGCGCGGGGCGTCGGACGTGTACGACGGCATCTTCGAGGCCGTCGAGCGCCTCGAACTGGCGGATCAGGGCAAACTGCCCTTCGACGATGCCGACGTGCGGGCCGTGGTGGTCGTGTCCGACGGGCGCGACACATCGTCGATGTAGACACTGTGCGAGCTGCGTGACTTCGCCAAGGAGGAAAAGGGGCGCACGCGCATCTATCCCATCGGGTTCGGCGAGAACGTCAACAGCGCCAATCTGCTGAAGCTTGCCGTGGACACGGGCGGCCATTACTACGCCGCGCCGACCACGCAGCGCCTGGCATCGGTGCTCGGCACCGCCAGCGCCCCCGGAACGCTGTGGCAGGATTTGAAGAACCAGGTGGTCCTCACCTACCTCACCCTGTTCCAGATCGACGACCACCGCTACAGCGTGCACGTCACGTATGAACCGCCCACAGGACCGGCGGTCAGCGGATACTTCGAGCGCGACGGTCTGTACTACATCGGCCACACCCACGCCGGCCAGGTCTCGTTGCACACAACCGGCATCCAGCAGACGGCCGATGCCGAGATCTTTGTGCGGGCCGACTACGTGCCGCGCAACCTGACGCGCATGCGCTTCCGCGTCTTCCTGGACCCGTCGCGCAAGCTGCCCGCGGCCGCCCGCGCCGCGCTGCTGGCCGCGCCGTACTCGGTCACCCTGGCCGAGGATGGCCCGCTGGTACACCCGACGACGCCCGCCCTGACCTGGCGGCTCGCCGAGGAGTACGAGGCCGCATTGCCCGGCGGCGACAACGCCGTGTTCACCGTGCTCACCGACCCGAGCAACTACCTCGACTACGGCGAGTACGGCAACCTGCTGAAGATCTCGTTCACCGATCTCAGCGCGTTTGCCGCCGAGATGATCACGGCCGGTCTCGCCCCGTCCTTCGAACTCGGGATCCGCGTGGACAACCGCATCTACTACAACCCGCCCACACAGATCTACTTCCACTACCCCGGCGGCCTGCTGAACCCGAAAGGGCTGCTCACGGTCGATACGCTGGGACCGGCCTCGGCCGCGCCCGCCGAGACCGTCGAGGGCTTGGCCACAACCTTCGTGAATCCTGATCTGCCCAACGTCTGGAACCAGGATTTTGGCCCGAACGAGGGCGGATACGACGACTTTGACGACAGGGAACCGGCGAACAGCGCCATTCACTGACCACGCGATATTGGTGACAACCCGTGGCGCGTGTCGCCTTGCCGATCCGGCGGCGCCGCGACGCAGAAGGAGTTGCTGGCTCATGTCACGCAGATGGACAGGCATACTGGGTGTGTTGGCGGTCTCGGCGATGGCCTTGGTGGGGTGCCCCCCCAGCGCGCCCCAGCTTGCGGTCACCCCGACCACCTTCAGCTTCCACCCGCAGCGCACGCAGGACACCTTCACCATCCGCAGCACCGGCGCGGGCACGGTGGCGTGGACTATCGACGAGTCGACTGTGCCCGGCTGGCTCACGATCACACCCATGAGCGGCGAAGCGACCCAGACGATTCAGACCGTGACACTCCAGATCGACACCGCCTTCCTCCCCCAGACCACGAACCTCGCCACCGTGCTCATCACGAGCCCCGGCGGCAACCGCACCATCTCCATCAGCGCCTCGGCAACGTCGCCGGTTCCGGCGCCGCAGATGCAAGTCGCACCCGAGGTGCTCGACTTCGGGGGCTCCCGTGCCGCCGCGACCCTGACCATCGCCAATGCCGGGAACGCCGCGCTCGCGTGGGAACTGGGGCCGGGCACGCTGCCGGGGTGGATCGCCGGGGTGGCCCCCACGTCCGGATCGGTGCCCGCCGGGCAGGCACGCACCGTCGAGGTAACGCTTAACCGGCCCGCCATGGCCCTCGGCAACTATTCGCACACCCTCACCATCCTCTCGAATGCCGGCGCCGCCTCGGTCACCGTCCAGGCGGTCGCGCAGTCACTGGTCGTGAATCCCCTTGATCTGAACGTCACCAGCGCGTCGCCTGCCGGGACCATCACCCTTCAGAACCGCGGCGCCGCCGCCATCGGGTGGACGATCGACACCAACGACGCGCCGAGCTGGCTTGGGGGCGTCGCGCCCCACAGCGGCAACCTGGCCGCAGGCGCGACGGAAACCGTGACCATCACCACCGAGCCCGCCGGACTCGGCACCGGCGCGTATCAGACCCTTCTGCCCGTCGTCTCGAGCGACGGCGAGGAAACCGTCGCCGTAACCTTGACCATCGCCGCGCTCGACGTGGCGCCCGTCGCGGTGGATTTCGGCACCCAGACCACCATCCAGACCCTCACCGTGCGCAACATGGGCAACACGGCCTTCAACTGGTCGTTGAACACCTCTCCCGGCCTGGACTGGCTCGATATCTCCCCCACCTCGGGCCGCATCGAGGCCCAGGCCGCGCAGGATGTAGTGCTGACGATGAACCGCGACAGCCTGCTGCCGGGCTCCTACTCCGGCACCATCACGGTCCTGTCGGAGAGCGGCACTGCGGTCATCCCCGTGCAGGGCGAGGTGCCGTTGGGCGACCCGACCCTGGCCTTTACGCCCGACGTACTGAGCTTCGGCTCGTTCCTGAGCAACCAGCAGCTCGCGCTTTGGAACAGCGGCAGCGGCACCGTGACCTGGACCATCAACACCAATCTTCTGCCCGACTGGCTCAGCGTCACGCCGGCCGGTCAGGGCGGCATCGCGGGCGCCAGCCTCTCGGGCAGCGCCACGAGCCTCTTGACCGTATCCGTCAACCGCAACCTCGTTGACGGCGCGACGGCCTCGCACGCGCTGGTCATCTCGGCCATGGGCGATGGCGTCCCGCTGCCCGATGTCGAGATTCCAGTCTCGCTGACCGTCCCGCCGGTGCCGGCCCTCCAAGTACTGGTAAATGCTGTCCCGTCTACCGAGCTTCGCATGCCCTTCCCGACCACCACGGCCGAGTTTGTCATCAAGAACACGGGCAACGGCCTGCTCGAATGGTCTGTCAGCGCCCCGGGCGCGCCCGCATGGCTCGAGTCCATCACCGCGAGCAACAAGCCCCTTGCCAGCGCTCAGTCCTCCACGGTCACCGTCAAGGTCAACCGCAATGCCATTTCGTCGACGGACAGCGTCGATCTGTTCATCGCGACCAACGACCCGCTGAATCCGTCCTATAAGCTCACACTTGAAGTGCATGTAAACCAGACCGAACTCATTGTCGTATCGCCGGACAAGGTCCAGATGACGCGCGACGACAACTCGGGTATCCTCTCGGTCGCCAACGGCGGCAGCACGGGCACCACCCTGACCTTCGAGGTCGAGGTGCGCGAAGAGGACCGGCGCTGGCTCTTCGTCAGCCCCTTGCGCGGCACCAGCTACCGGTTCCCGCCGCCGGCCCCGCTCCAGTGGACCGACCTGTCGATCTCCATTGACCGCGCCAACATCGACACCAACGAGTCCACGGGCTTTGGCGTCGGCACGATCACGATCCGGGCGATCCCGGCCGGTGACTACACGGTCGAGCCGGTCGAGGTGAAGGTCACGGTCGATCCGTCGCCGCTCACCTTCGAGTCGGCCGTGGGACGCGTCCGCATGCCGTCACTGGTGCGCAACGTGCTGCTCATGCGGGACCTGCGCTTCCGGGCCATACCCTTCGCCCTGACCCTCGACGACATCGACCTCGACTACAGTGGCGGCGTCACCTACGACGAACTCGATACCTTCTGGCCCGGCTTCCCGATGCCCCAGTTCCAGGAACTGGCCGGCGCGGATGACATCGTTGCCCAGGCAGACGTCCCCGAGGGCGACCCGGATCCGTTTGCGCAGCTCTTCCTGGACCGCTTCCAAAACGCGTTCGCCATATTCGAAAACGGTCTGCCCCTCGAAATGACCGAGACCGAACAGTTCCTCTCCAGCGGGGCGCGCCTGAAGACCAACATCGCCATCATGCTCGACTACTCGGGAAGCATGGTGGCCTCGGCCCGGCTGGCCCAGGAGCGCCACCAGGACCTCGTCTCCCGCGGTTTGGCTGATGCCGACGAGGCCTTCCTTGCTGCCGCCAACCCGCTGCAGTATGTCTACGAGAAGTGCGTGGAACAGCTCATCCAGGAGCTTCCCAGCCATTTCCGCGTGGCATTGATGGAGTTCCACGACCGCGGGCAGGCGAACAACGTCGTCATGCCCTTCGTGCGGGCCACGGAGTCCGGCAAGGCCGATCTCATCGCCGCCCTGCGCAACCTGCCGGACACGATGGAGGATCACGGTGCGTCCGAAGTGCTCACCATGGCGGAACTGGGCGCGCACTACCTGATTCGCGAGGACACGAAGCTGTACCGCCAGCCCTTCGACGACGCCGACATCCGCGGCCTCATCTTCTTCTCGGACGGGCGTGTGACCACGCCCCCGGGCGAACTCAAGGACACGATCGATTACCTGGTGGATACCAAGGTGCGCTTCTTCCCGATCAGTTGGGGCGTCGACGCGGACCATGAACCCTTGGCGCGCCTCGCGCTCTCCAGCGGCGGCCATTACTACCCCACGTTCGAGGAAAGCTACCTCGCCGAGGACCAGGGCGGTCAGCAGACCACCTTCCGCGCGCCCAATCTCGACCAGTTGTTCGATATCTGCAACACCGCAACCCCTGACGCACCCGACACGCCCGGTGGATTCCAGGAGTCCTTCCGCTGCGATCAGAGCATCGCCCGGGACCTGGCCAGCCACGTCGTGCTCAGCTACGTCACGCTCCGCGAAGACGACAACGTTGGCATCACCATTCGGGGCGCCTTTGACGACCCCAACGACAACACCGGCGACTGCATGCCCAATCAGGGATTCATCACCGGCAACTTTACACAGGAGTTGAGCTTTGGCGAGGTGACCGGCAACATCCGGCGCGGCCAGATCTCGCTGCACAGCGACGGCATCCGCGGCCAGACGGCCACGGTCTATGTGCGCGCCGATTATGTCCCGCGCAACATCAACAAGTTTGCATTTGCGCTCTCCGCCACGGTCGACGCCACCAGTGAACCGCTGCCCTTCATTCTGGAGAAGGTCCATGCCGGCGACGGCGGCGCGATCCACACGTGGGAGGCCTCCCCCGGCCTGGATCCCGCGCCCGTGAACAGTGCCAACCACCGCTTCGACGCACCGGGCGGCAGCGTCCTCCGCTACGGCGAGTTCGGCGATCTGCTGCAACTGCGCTTCGACAATGTGCCGGGGGCCTTCACTGTGCACCTTGCCATGGACAACACGATCTACGCCACGGACGTCGAGCCCAAGCACTTCATGTATCCCGACGGGCTGCCGGTACGGGCCGACCGGACGGCGGCCTCCGCGTTCCCGACACCCAGCATACGCGTCCCCGGAAGCGACGAGGAGATCACCATTCTGGCCTTCCCGGACGACGAGGATATCCAGACCATCGAGATTCGCAACACGGGCGGCAACTACCCATATCCGGCCTTCAACCTGTTCACGCATGCCTTCCTTGGCTGGGAGTTCCAGAACGTGCAGAACATGGTCGTATCGCCCATGACGGGTATCGAGAACACGACCGGCGACTTCACTTCGGTAACCATCCGGCCCGACCGCACCCTGCCGCCGGGATACAAGACCCAGTATCTCATGCTGAATTACCACACCGGCGACTTGGGCATCATGGGCTCGATCCCGATCCTCGTCACGTGGCGCGTCGCCAATCCGGCCCTGCGCGTCACCCCGACGACCCTCGACTTCGGCACGAGCGAGGTCATTCAGCGCTTCCAGGTCATCAACGACGGACAAAGCGCACTGGGGTTCCAGGTGGATCCCTCCACCCCCCTGCCCTCGTGGATCGCGTCGGTCCAGCCCGCGTCGGGCACCGCCCTGTACGGCCAGCCGGTCACCGTGACCGTCACAGCCAGCCGCGTGGCACTGACCGAACCCGCGAGTTTCCCGCTCGTTATCAACGCCTTCACACAAAGCACCGGCGCGCCGGTGGGAAGCGAGACCATCCTCATCTCCATCGAACCCTAGAGGTTCTGCCAGTCCTTTCCTGTTGACGCCCGGACCACCTCGGTCCGGGCGCCCTTTTTTCTGCCTCTCATGGCATCGTTCTACCGGCATCTATTTGCGCTTCCTCCAGCGCTGACCGCGACACGGGAGGAAGAACCCCGAGGGAGAATCGCAGCAACCGGGATGGCCTCAATGGCGTGGCCGGTATCGTTCCTTTCATCTGTCGCGGGATGCTTGCGGCACGGCCCGCGCGCCACAGACAGTTCCGCACGATTTCGGCACATCCTCTGCAACCACCCCGCGCGTTCTCCAACTCACCTGAACGAGATCTCTATCCTCAGCGCAGAACCTGTGCATACCCTCCCTCTTATATGGGAGTCAGCCCGATGCAATGGCATCGGACCCGCCGGAATGGCGGGGACGCTATGCCGCTGTGGTCTCCGGAATACCTGCGCACCATGCTTCTCACACGGGGTGTCGCAAACCGGTCGTCACAGAGCACGCCGCAGCCGCCGGTCTCACCCGGCAGATCCGCAGCCCTGCGTCGCCACGCGCCCGATGCTCCGCCTTGTTCGCGGCCGTCGCCAACAAAAAGGTGACGCGACAGGCGCCTGAACGGTTGTATAATGACCCTCGGGTCTTTTTGAAGTGCGTACTCGTGAAAGTGAACCATGACGCAACCCAGCAAGAACACCGACATCATCCGGCGCTACCTCGATCAGCCCGAGGCGCTGCCGCCGACGGTCCGTTTGCAGATTGAGCAGCGGCTTGGCGGCGAGCCGGTGCAGTTGTACGCCTTGGCCGATCTCGACGCCTCCCTGTGCCTTTCACAGACGTGGGTGGCCTTGGGGCCGCATCATGTCGCGCTGGCGTGGACCAATGGCCACGGCGACCCGGAGATTGTCACGATCGACCGTGCCCACGTGCGGGCCGTACGCGAGGTACCGGGGCTGAGCTGCACGCAACTGCTCCTGCTCGGCGCCGACGGTGATGCCGCTCTCGCCTCGCTGCGCTACACGCACCGCCAGCGGCGTGCCATGGAAAACATCAAGTACGTGCTCGACCAGCAGACCAAGGGCGTCACGGCCCCGCTCCGGGATGCGGACGAGGTGTATGCGGAGAGTCTGGCCGCGCCTGTGAAAGAGGCGCAGGCCTCCATCTCGGAACATCGCTTTACCGTATTGTGGCGACTGCTGAGCTACATGAAACCCTACAGCGGACGCTTGGCGCTGGGAATCATCGGCGCGGTCCTGCTGACGGTGGTCTCGCTCGCGCCCCCCTACCTGACGGGCTACCTGATTGATGAGGTTTTTCGCCCGGTGGAGGAAGGTGTGCTGTCGCCGGGGGACGCCGTCGGGGCCGCGATGCTCATTGTGGGCGCAATCGCGATCCTGTACGTGTTGCGCCAGGCCTTCGCGTGGCTTCGCATGCGCACGATGAGCATACTGGGCGAGTACGTGGCCCGCGACCTCCGCACGGAACTGTATGAACATCTCCAGCGGCTCAGCCTGACCTTCTACTCGAGCAAACAGACGGGCAGTCTGATATCGCGCGTCAGTTCGGATACGGACCGGCTGTGGGAATTCCTGGCGTGGGGCGCGGTCGATTTTGTGTTGTCGATTGGGACCGTCGTCGCCCTCGGCGCGGTGCTGCTGACGCTGGACTGGCGCCTGGGCCTCGTCATGACCCTGCCGATGCCGCTGCTGTTCTGGGTCATCTACCGTTTTGGACACCAGATGCACCTGATCTTCCTCAAGTGCTGGCGGAAGTGGTCCTCGATGACCGCCGTGCTGGCCGACACGATCCCCGGCGTGCGCGTGGTGAAGGCCTTCAATCAGGAGGAGCGCGAGCAGGAGCGCTTCGTCAGCCGCAATTGCAGCGCCACGGACACCTTCAACGCGGTCCACCGGTATTGGACCACCTTCTGGCCTGCGACATGGATGGCGGTGCATGTGCTCATGCTGGTCGTGTGGGCGCTGGCGGTGCCGCGCGTGCTCGGGCTGGGCGTCACCGGACCTCCGCTCACCGTGGGGGCCTTTGTGGCCTTCGTGCTATACATGGGCATGTACCTGCAACCCATCGAATTGATTGGCCGGATGACGTTCATCCTCAACCGCGCCACCAGTTCGGCCCATCGCGTCTTCGAAGTACTCGACACAGAGCCCGACGTGACCGACCGCGAAGCCGCCGTGCGGCTGGAGCCGCTGCGCGGGCATGTGCGTTTCGAGAATGTCTCGTTTGCCTATGACGGGGTGCGCCAGGTCATCCGGAACATGACCTTTGAGGTCGAGCCCGGGGAAATGATCGGACTCGTGGGCCCGTCGGGCGCGGGGAAGAGCACGGTCACCAACCTGATCGCGCGCTTCTACAACGTCGGCACGGGAACGATCTATGTGGACGGTGTTGACCTGCAGGACGTCGAAATGGGGCACTACCGCCGGCAGATGGGCATCGTGCTGCAGGATCCGCACCTGTTCCACGGCTCCCTGCTCGAGAATATCCGCTACGGACGGCCGGAGGCGCAGTTGCAGGACGTGGTGAGGGCCGCCCGCGCCGCCAATGCCCATGACTTCGTCTGCAAGCTGCCCCAAGGCTATGACACCATCGTCGGCGAACGCGGGCACACGCTGTCGGGCGGGGAACGGCAGCGCATCTCCATCGCGCGGGCCATCCTGCACGATCCGCGTATCCTGATCCTGGACGAGGCAACGAGCAGCGTCGACACGGAGACCGAGTACAAGATTCAGGAAGCCCTCGAGCGCCTTGTCCAGGGCCGCACGGTATTCGCGATTGCACACCGTCTTTCCACGTTGCGCCGCGCCAACCGGCTGTTTGTCATCGAGGACGGGCAACTGGTCGAACAGGGCACGCATGCCCAGTTGCTCGAAAATACCGACGGCACCTACACCAAGCTGGTCGGGATGCAACAGGAACTGCACGGCTTCTACGCCGCGTGAGCCAGAAGAGAACCGGGACCATGCACGACACCAATAGAAAGAACGAGTCTCCCTACAACGGCGAACCGCTGCCGGTAGCGCCGTCCGCCCTGCGGTTGACGCGACGACAGGACGGCCAGTTCGCGGCGGATTGGGGCGGCCACCACGCCGTCGTGCAGGTGACGCGATGCTTTCCGTGGACGCATCCCGGGGGGGTTATCAGCCTGCGCGACGCCGACGAGCGGGAGATCTGCCTTGTGGATAGCCCAGAACAGTTGGATCCCGCGTCGCGGGAGGTCCTTCAGCAGGCGCTGGACGAAGTGTCGTTCGTTATGGAAATCACGGCGATCCATAGCCTTCACGAGGAATACGAGATCCGGACGTGGCGCGTGACGACACGGCAGGGCACGCGCAGCTTCCAGACCAAACGCGACGAATGGCCCCAGGAAATGCCCAACGGCGGGCTGCTGATCCGTGATGTTGCCGGCGACCTGTTCTTCATCCGCCATCTCGCGGACCTGGACGGCGAGAGCCGCAAGCGCCTCGCCTGGTACGTGGACTGAGAGCCTGCCTTGGCCCATTTGCCAAACATCCGGCGGGCCGTGTAGGCTTGGTGTGTGAGCAAGGCACAGGTCATACTGCTGATTGTGCTGGTGCTGGGCTTCATCGGCTTGGGCATCATCCTGGCACGGGACACGGCGAGTCCGTTCACGACAGACAAGCCGTTCATGGCGCGGGCAGGAACCAGCCGCGAAAAGGCCCGGGCCATCACGGCCCAGGATGCGCCGCGCACGAAGGGCACGCCAACGCCGGAAGGTCCGCGGAGGCCCTTGGCGCCTGTCCCCGACGCGCCGCCCCCTCCTGCCGCGATCAGTACGATACCTGCTCCTCTGCCCGTCTCTCCGTATGAAGCCCTGCTCGCAGCCGCCTCGCCCGAGGAGGGCCTGTCGCTGGCCTACGAGCAACTGGCCAATGCGGCCGGCAACGACCTGTCCGAGATCTACCGGACGATTGGCCTGTTGCAGGGCCGGGTCGACCCGGCGGATCCCGCGGCCGCGCTCGCGGCGTTCGATGCCGCCAAGAACACGGCCACCTCGCCCGGACAAGCGCTTCAGGCGGATCTCGAAGCCGTACGGATCCTGCACCAGGCGGGCCGTGGCGATGAGGCCATTGATCGCGCCGACGCGGCCCTGGCCGGGCAACCTCCGGCAACGGCGACGGCACTGCACCTTGTGCTGGCGCGCGCCGACGCGCTGGCGGAATCCGACGCGTCGCGCGGCGAGGAGGCCTACCGCGACGTCATGCAACGCGCGTTGGCCGCCGAAGCCGAACTGGGCGCGTCCGCGCTCGAGGTCTATCGTCTCGCGGGCCTGCGCCTGGCGCGTTTCTACCGGCTGCAGCAACGCGACCAGGACGCGATTGCGGTCGGGCAGGAAGTGAGACAGCGGGCCGGCCAGATCGAGTAGCGGATCGGCTTCGGCCCATCGCAGTCTCGTAGATGCTCAGCGCCCGCGCGTCAGTTCGCCCTTGGCGCCGTCCCACACCCCGGCCGTGCTGAAGCGGTAACGGTACACCTCGCGTCCCGAGACATCCGAGGGGACGGTTGCGGACGCCGCGGACGCCGCGGCATGTGTCGAAGTGCGGGCGCTCTCGTAGACGCGGTAGGTGTACTCGACATAGCCGACATACCCGAGACCGCTTTCTGGCGTGCGCGAGGTGGGTTGGGCGTCAAGCACATGGAATTGCTCGTACTTCTTGACGGTCTTGTAGTACTTGCTGTTCAGCCCGTCGTCTTGGAAGGCGACCTCGCCATGCCGCTGGTCGACGTTAAGCCGCTTCATTTCGGTGCGCGCGACGCCCGCGAGGTTTTCCACGACGCGATCGGTACCCGAAACATAGCCCTCGGGCTTGTCGCGCAGCCCAAAATCGACCATCACCTGACTGGCCACCTCACCGGGCGTTTGTTGACAGCCGACCACTACCAGGCACGCGAGGAAAACACTGAGTACTTTCACAACTGCCTCCTTCCGGCAAGAACGGCCGACGCGTCAACCACGCGGCGGCACGCAGGGTAAACAAACATCCGGGACAAGTATAGCAAGTGCCGGGGTGCGGTGAAAGACACGCGGCAAGAGACCATCCCGCCTAGGCGCCCGCCAGGCGCGCCTTGAGGCGCTCGTAGTAGGCGTACGCCACCTGAACCTTCCCCATGTCCGCCGAGCTTCCCCGCGCCGCGCCGTGGTCATCGGACCCGCCGCTGACCAGCCATCCGCGCTCGCGGGCGATCTCGAGGAACGTCTCGGCCTCTCCGGCGGAATGGTCGCTGTGAAATACTTCGATGCCGTCAAAAGGCAGGGTGAACAGCCCCCGCTTCTTCCGGTGCAGGTCGCCGATGCCTGGGTGCGCGATGAATGCCAGCCCCCCGGCCTCGTGGACCAGCGCGATGGCCTCGGCGGCGGGCAGCAGATCCTTGGGCACCCAGGCCGGCCTCCCACGCCCGATAAACCGGTCAAAGGCTTCCTGCTCCTTCTTGACGACCCCCATCTCGCGCAACTCACGGGCGATGTGGAGCCGCCCCGGGGCGGCGTCACCGGCCCGCCGCGACACGCTCTCCGGGTCAATGGTCAGGCCGCGTTCCTGGAGGCGTTCCACGATGCGGCCCGCGCGGGTCCGCCGCGCCCCGGACAACCGCGCCAGCGCGTCATTCAGCGCGGTGCAGTCCAACCGCACGCCGTACCCGAGGATATGCACTTCCTGCCGGTCGAACACGGCACTGATCTCGACGCCCGTCAGGCACTCGATCCGGTGCAGCGCGGCGGCGCCCAGGGCTTCCGGTACGCCCGCCAGCGTGTCGTGATCGGTGAGCGCGATGGCGGCAAGCCCCGCGTCCCATGCGCGCGCCACCACCTGCGCCGGATCGTCCATCCCATCGGAGTACCGGCTGTGCAGATGGAGATCTACGACCCGGCCCGGCGCGGCTCGGCCTCCTTGAGACGATCGAGGACGCCGTTCACAAAACGCGTGGCCTCCTCGGCGCAGTAGATCTTGCAGACCTCGACCGCCTCATTGATCGCAACGGCCTGCGGCACGTCGTCGACATGGCGCATCTCGAACAGGGCAATGCGCAGCACGTTCCGCTCCACGTGGCCCACGCGGGACGCGGTCCAGTTTTCGAGCGCGCCGTGGATGGCCTCGTCGAGGGCATCCTGATGCTCCTTGACGCCGCAGATCAGTGTGCGCGCATACTGGCGCACGCCGGGGCGCGCCGGGTTCATGACCCAGAAGTCTTCGAGGACCTCCTGCCACGCGTACGCGGTGAAATCGAGTCCAAACAGAAATTGGAGCGCCCGTTCGCGGGCGCGTCTGCGGATGGCGGCGTTCAGCATGCCGGTCTACAGTTGTCCGACGAGATTGACCATCTCGATGGCGCCCACGGCGGCGTCAAAGCCCTTGTTGCCGGCCTTGGTGCCGGCGCGCTCGACGGCCTGCTCGATGGTGTCCGTCGTCAGGACGCCAAAGAGCACCGGCACGCCCGAACTCAGGGACACCTGTGCCAGGCCTTTGGACACCTCGGCCGCAACGTAGTCAAAGTGCGGCGTGGCCCCGCGGATCACCGCCCCGAGCGCGATGACCGCGTTGTAGGCGCCCGAGTCCGCCATGCGCTTGGCCACCAGCGGGATCTCGAAGGAGCCCGGCGTCCACACGACCGTCACTTCACTGTCCTTCACGCCGTGACGGGTGAGCGCGTCCAGGGCGCCGCCCAGCAGTTTGGACGAGATGAACTCGTTGAACCGCGAGACGATGATCCCGTAGGTCTTCCCCTCGCTAATCAGTTTGCCTTCGATGACTCTGGGCATGGTCCGCTCCTTCTCACTGGTATGTTCCCAACCGCCGGGCGGGCGGGGCGCTCGATCCCGGCGTGCCCGCCTATTTCAGCAGGTGGCCCATCTTTTCCTTCTTCGTGCGCAGATACCGTTCGTTGATCTCGTTCGGGGGAATCTCGATGGGCACGCGCCCCGTGATCTCCAGCCCGTAGCCCTCGAGCCCGGCACGTTTGATCGGGTTGTTGGTCAACAGGCGCATGCTGGTGACCCCCAGATCGGCCAGGATCTGCGCGCCGATGCCGTATTCGCGCGGATCGGGGTCGAACCCCAGATGCAGGTTCGCCTCGACGGTATCCATCCCCTTGTCCTGAAGCTCATAGGCGCGGATCTTGTTCACCAGGCCGATGCCGCGCCCTTCCTGGCGCATGTACACCAGCACGCCGCACCCTTCCTGATCGATCAGCTCCATCGCCTTGTGCAACTGACCGCCGCAATCGCAGCGGTACGAGTGGAACACGTCGCCAGTCAGGCATTCGCTGTGCACCCGGACCAGGACGTCCGCCTTGCTCTGCACATCGCCCTTGACCAGCGCCAGGTGCTGGAAATCGTCTACATCCGTCTCGTACACCACGAGGCGGAATGCGCCGTGCTCGGTCGGCATCACGGTTTCGGCCACGCGCCGGATGAGCCGCTCGGTGCGGCGGCGGTACTCGATAATCCTCTGAATCGAGCACATCTTCAGGTTGTGCTCGCGCGCGAACTCCTGGAGTTGCGGCACCCGCGCCATGGTCCCGTCGTCGTTCATGATCTCGCAAATGACGCCCATCGGCTTCATGCCCGCGAGCCGGGCGAGGTCTACGGAACCCTCCGTCTGCCCGGCCCGTACCAGCACCCCGCCCTCGCGCGCACACAGCGGGAAGATGTGCCCCGGGCGCACCAGATCGCCCGGCTTCGACGCGGGGTCCACGGCCACCTGGATGGTTCGCGCGCGATCCGCGGCGCTGATGCCGGTGGTCACACCCTCGGCGGCCTCGATGGAGACGTGGAACGCCGTCTTGAAGCGGCTGGTGTTTTCCGGCGCCATCGGCGGCAGGTGGAGTTCGGCAATCCGCGCGGGCGTCATCGCCAGACAGATCAGCCCCCGCCCGTAGCGGGCCATGAAGTTGACCGCCTCGGGCGTCACGCACTCCGCGGCGATCGTCAGGTCGCCTTCGTTCTCGCGGTCTTCGTCGTCCACCAGAATGATCATGCGTCCCTGACGCAATTCGTCAAGAATTTCGGGTATGTCTGCGAACATCGGCACTCCTAGGCAAATCCGTGCCGCGCCAGCGTCTCGAGCGTCAATCCGCCCTGCCCGCTGCGCGCCATGAAATGATGTACATGCTTCCCCAGCACATCGGCTTCGAGGTTGACCGCCGCCCCGGCGCCGATCGCGCTCAGCTTCGTGTGCTGAATCGTCGCGGGAATGATGGCCGCGCCGAAGGTGTCGCCGCTCGGTTCGACGATCGTCAGGCTGATCCCATCCACCGCAATGGATCCCTTCGGGACCAGATACGGCGTCACCTCGGGCGGGGCCTGAAAACGCCACAGGCTGAACTCGCCCTGCTGTCGGACGCTCACCACCCGGCCCACGCCGTCCACGTGCCCGAGCACGAAGTGGCCGCCAAACCGGTCGCCCGCGGCCATCGCGCGTTCGAGATTGACCGCGTCGCCCGGCTTAAGGGTGTTCAGGGTGGTCCGCGCGAAGGATTCCTGGCTCACCTGGACCACGAAACCGTCGCCGTTCACGGCCACGACCGTCAGGCACACGCCGTCCACCGCGACACTGTCGCCAAGCTGCAGGCGGTCGAGCACCTTGTGCGCCACGACAGCGAGTTCATTGCCCGACCGCCGCGACACCGCGCCCACTTCCTCTATCAACCCTGTGAACACGCGTCAATCCTTCTTCACATACGCCTCGATGAGGAGATCCTCCCCCACCGCGCGCGCCTGCATCCGCTCCAGCGCGACGACATCGGCCATCCGCGCGACACCGTCGCCCTCGACCGCCGTGACCGCGTCCTTGCCGCCGATGATCTTCGGCGCGACGAAAAACATCACCTTGTCCACTATCCCGGCCTCGAAGGCCGAGGCATGCGTCGTGCCGCCTCCCTCGATGAGCAGGCTCGTGATGTCACGCGACGCCAGTTCGTGCATCAGCGCCACCATGTCGAGCCCGCCGGGGCCGTACGGGATGTGGATGGTCTCGTCGGCGCAGGTGAACTCGCGCCCGTCCGGTACTACCACCCACGTCGGCGCGCCGCTGTCCGTATGAAACACGCGCCGCTCGGCGTCAAGATATTCGTCCGAATCCAGAATCACCCGGACCGGGTCCTTGACCTTCCCGTCGGGCACGCGCGTGGTGAGCGATGGGTCATCGAGCATCACCGTCCGGCTGCCCACCAGGATGGCGTCCACCTCATTGCGCAGGCGATGCACCAGCAGCCGGGACTCCTCGCCCGTCACCCAGCGGGAATCCCCCGTGCGCGTGGCGATCTTGCCGTCGAGCGACATGCCGCACTTCGCGATCACGAAGGGCATCTTCGTGGTGATGAATTTGACATACGCCTCGTTGAGACGCCGGGCCTCGTCCTCGAGCAGGCCCACCTCGACCGGGATGCCCGCACTCCGGAGCTTGTAGATGCCTTCGCCGGACACCTTCGGATTGGGGTCGTGCATGGCGACCACCACCCGCCCGGGCCGACGCTCGATCAGGTAATCCGCGCACGGCGGCGTCCGGCCCTGATGCGAACACGGTTCGAGCGTCACATAGACCACCGCCGCGCGGATATCGCCCGCCTGTTCCACGGCGTTGACTTCCGCGTGCGCTTCGCCCGCCTTGCGATGGTAGCCCTCGCCGATCACGACGCCTTCGCGGACGACGACGCAGCCCACCATCGGGTTGGGACTCGCCGTGCCCCGGCCGAGCGCGGCCAGTTCGAGGGCCCGCTCCATGTAATCGCGATCGGTCATCATGAAAAAGAAAATCCCGAAAGGCGCACGTACCCTTCGGGACAAAGGTCCTGCTTGATCGCGCCTTCTCTCATCCGGACTCTACCGTCGGCCCCGGAATCACACCGGGTCTGCACGTGCGTGCTCGCGGGCTATAACCGCCGGTCGGGAATTTCACCCTGCCCCGAAGGTGCTTATGTCATGTCACGACTGGATTTTATACCGTCCGCGCCGAAGAATCAAACACGCTCGCCGGAGGACCAACCGGACTCCCGGCGAGACGCCAGCCGGGATCCCGGCGGGATGCCAGATGGGGCCTTGCAAGGGGCTAAAGCCTCTTGTCTGAACACCGCCCCCACCCACCATACAAGAGGCTTCAGCCCCCTGCAATCCCCACCGGCATCCGGACCCACCGGACAAGGGGCTAAAAGCCCCTTGGCTGAAAACCGCCCCCACCCGCCGGACAAGGGGCTTTAGCCCCTTGCAATCCCCACCGACGCCTGCGCCCGTCCGCGCGATCGATCCGGTTGCTTCCCCGGCGGCAATTTCCTACACTCTCACACAGAACACTGCCACGACAACGGCTTACACCGACGGGGGTTCCATGCCAGCACCGGAGAGCGTCGAGAAACTGGTTGATCGCTTCGATACACACCGCGACGCGTACACGTCACCGGGCTACAACGAGACACAGGTCCGGCGCGAGTTCATTGATCCCCTGTTCAAGGCGCTCGGATGGGACATCGACAACCGGCAGGGCTACGCCGAACAGTACAAGGACGTCATCCACGAGGACGCGATCAAGATAGGCGGAGCCACCAAGGCGCCGGACTACTGTTTCCGCATCGGCGGCGTGCGGAAGTTCTTCCTGGAGGCCAAGAAACCGGCGGTCAACCTCAAAGACGATCCATCCCCGGCCTACCAGCTCCGGCGCTACGCCTGGACCGCCAAGATGCCGCTGTCCATCCTCACCGACTTCGAGGAGTTCATCGTCTACGACACCCGCGTGCAGCCCAAACCCGCCGACCGGGCCTCCCAGGCACGCGTCCAGTGCCTGCGGTACACGGATTACCTCGACAAATGGGACGAGATCGCGGGCGTCTTTTCGCGCGACGCCATCCTCCGGGGCGGATTTGACCACTTCGCGGAGTCCAAGACCAATAAGCGCGGCACCGCCGAGGTGGACGACGCGTTTCTGGCGGAGATCGAGCAGTGGCGCGACGTGTTGGCACGCAACCTGGCCCTGCGCAACCCCGCGCTCACACAGCGGCAGCTCAACACCGCCGTGCAAGGCACCATCGACCGGCTGATCTTTCTGCGCATCTGCGAGGACCGCGGCATCGAAGACTACGGCCGCCTCCAGGCCCTGCTCAACGGCGATCACGTCTACGAGCGCCTCACGCACCTCTTCCGGCAGGCCGACGACCGCTACAACTCGGGGCTCTTCCATTTCAAAGAGGAAAAAGGCCGCGCCAGCCACGACGGCTGGATGCTGAATCTGGCCATCGACGACAAGGTGCTCAAGGACATCTTCCGCCGCCTGTATTACCCGGACAGCCCCTACGAATTCTCCGTGCTCCCGGCGGACATCCTCGGCCAGGTCTACGAACGGTTCCTCGGCAGCGTCATCCAGCTCACCCCCGGCCACCGCGCCAAGGTCGAGCAGAAACCCGAGGTGCGCAAGGCGGGCGGCGTCTACTACACCCCCACCTACATCGTCGATTACATCGTCAAACACACCGTCGGCACGCTGCTCGAAGGCAGGAAACCCGGTCCGCGCGGCACCGCCTCCGATCTGCGCATCCTCGACCCCGCCTGCGGCTCCGGGTCCTTCCTCATCGGCGCGTACCAGTTCCTCCTCGACTGGCATCTCGCCCAATACCTCGAAGACACCGCCAAATGGTCCAAGGGCAAGGACCCGGTCATCTACCAGCACCACAAACTTGGCTGGCGCCTTACCACCGCCGAGCGCAAGCGCATCCTGCTGAACAACATCTACGGCGTCGACATCGACGAACAGGCGGTCGAAGTCACCAAGCTCAGCCTGTTGCTCAAAGTGCTCGAAGAAGAGAGCGCCGAAACCCTCCAGCGTCAGCTCGCCCTGTTCCACGAACGCGCCCTGCCCGACCTCGCCCACAACATCAAATGCGGCAACTCCCTCATCGGGCCGGATTTCTACGCGGGCCAGCAGATCGACGCCTTCCGCGAGGACGACCTCTACCGCATCAACGCCTTCGACTGGAAACGCGAGTTCGCCGAGGTCTTTTCGCGGGATTCTGGCAAAGGGCTTGACTGCAAGGGGCTAAAGCCCCTTGTCTCGCCGCATCCCTCAGACAAGGGGCTTCAGCCCCTTGCCACAGATACTGGCCCCATCCACCTGTGGTTCGTGACCTTTGTCACCTATTCATCGCGCGTCTCAGAGCGGATGGTGGAGTTCGGCGTAACCGACCGGACAGGCAAGGGGCTGAAGCCCCTTGTCTTGTCGGAGGACGAGCAGATTGCGGTGGCCCACGCGCTCTTCGATACGGCCAGCAAGAACAACTACGCCTTCGTGGCTCTCAATGTCTTGCCGGATCACGTCCACGCCGTAATCCCGGCCCCTGATGACACCGTGTTGTCCGAGCGCGTCTGCGCGCTCAAGAGCCTCAGTGCCCGCGCTGTCAACGCGCTACGCAACCGCTCGAACGGAGGCCACGTCTGGGCCCAGAAATTCAACCGCAAGCGAATCGAAAGCGACGACAGCCTCGCCGCCATCACGGACTACATTGCACAGAACCACATGAAGCACCACGAGTGGTGGGGAGAACGGGGCAAGGGGCTAAAGCCCCTTGTCTTTCACACGGGGCCAGCTTCCGGCGGCACACCTCACTTCAGGGGCGCAAGTTGTTCCGACAGGGAGCTCCAGTTCCCTGCGATACCCGCGTCAGGCAGCAAGGGGCTAAAGCCCCTTGTCTATTCCGGCTCCCCGGACAAGGGGCTTCAGCCCCTTGCCCGGCGTCTTGACAAGGGGCTTCAGCCCCTTGCCCACGAAGCATCCGAAACGCCTCAGCTCCTTGGTCGACTTCATGCACTTCTCGAACGCGGGTGCATCCCCCCGGATGCGTTGTGCGCCTCGACGCCAATCGTCAACACCGGCGGCTTCGACGCCGTGATCGGCAATCCGCCGTACGTGCGCCAGGAAGGCTTGGGCGAGTTCAAGGACTACTTCCAACGCACCTACAGCGCCTACACCGGCACCGCGGACCTGTACGTCCCGTTCATCGAGAAAGCCGTTTCACTGCTCCGGCCCGGCGGATACTTCTCCTACATCGTCGCAAACAAATGGATGCGCGCCAACTACGGCAAACCGCTTCGCCAATGGATGGCCCGGCAAGGACTCGAAGAGATCATCGACTTCGGCGACCTGCCCGTATTCACAACCGCCACCACCTATCCCTGCATCATCCGCATTGCCAAAACGGCCCCGGGCGCCGCGTTCGACGCCGTCAACGTGGATACACTCGACTTTGTCGACATCGAGGAGCATATCGCGCAACGCCGCTTCCCCGTCGCGTTTGCCACGCTCAGCCCCGAGGGCTGGGCACTCGTCAACCAACGCGAACAGGCACTCCTCGACAAAATCCGGGCGGCAGGCGTGCCGCTAGGCGACTACGTCGGGGGAAAGATCTACCGCGGCGTGCTGACAGGGTTGAACAAGGCGTTCGTCATCGACGCGGCCACGCGGGACCAGATCATCGCCGACGACCCGAAGAGCGCCGAACTCATCAAGCCCTTCCTTGCCGGTCGCGACATCAAACGCTATGTGCCGCCGAAGGCAAGCAACTTCCTCCTGCTGATTCCCAACGGCTGGACGCGCCAACGCTACGGAAACGCGCGCGACCCGTGGGCCGCTTTCTCGAATGAGTTCACATCGATTGCCGCGCATCTGCTCCCCTTTGCCGAGGCCGCAAAGAAACGCTGTGACAAGGGCGAATTCTGGTGGGAACTGCGGTCGTGTGATTACTATGACCGTTTTGAGGTCCCCAAGTTGTTTTTTCCTGATATTTCTCAGCGAGGCAACTTCGTTCTCGATGCAGAAAGCCACTACGCGGCAAACACAACCTATTTTCTACCCACTGGCGACGGGTATCTTCTTGGCCTCCTCAATTCGACCCTCCTGACCTATTACTACAAAGAGAGCTATGCGTCGTACCGTGGCGGGTTCTTGCGTTTCTTCGAGCAGTACCTTCGCGAGTTGCCTATTCCGGCCGTGGGTCCATTACCGCGAAACGAACTGGAGCGGAGCGTCCAGCGCATGCTGGACCTGCACAAGCGCCTGCAATCCGCGAAGACGGAGCACGAGCGGACGCTGTTGCAGCGGCAGATTGAGGCGACGGACGAGGAAATCGATCAGCTTGTGTACGAGCTGTACGGGCTGACGGAGGATGAGATTGCGCTGGTGGAGGAATCGGTACAGACGTAGGCGCGACGACAAGGGGCTGATGCCGCCTGACCCAGTTGGCAAGGGGCTAAAGCCCCTTGTCCAGATACCGCCCCTTGTCCAGGTACCAACTTCCAGACAAGGGGCTTTAGCCCCTTGCGCCCATACCAAGGCCCCACCCGTCGCGCAAGGGGCTGAAGCCCCTTGTCCGAATACCGCCCCTTGTCCAGATACCACCGCGGGGTGCGGCTCCGGAGCACTTCACACGTCGAGGTGGTAGACGCGTTTCGGGTTGTCGTACATGAGGGCGTCCATCCAGCGGTGTGCGGTCTCTTTGGGCAGTCCGTCGCCGACCTTCTGGGCGAGGGCGCGGGCGATGCCCTGGCGCGCGAGGGTCAGGTGGCCGTAGACCTTCTCGACCACGCCGAGGTCGCCGCCAAACCCGAGCACTTTGTTCATCGGGAGGAGGTCCACGAAGGCCTTGAGCGCCTGGGTGGACAGTTCGGGCGACATGAGCCAGGTCCAGGCCATGTCGAGGTAGACGTTGGGGTAGTGTTTGGCGAGCAGGGCGGCGTCGTTGAACCAGGGGAATCCCGCGTGGAGGAGGATCAGGCGCACCTGGGGATAGCGGTGCGCGAGGTTCCAGAGCTGGGCCGGGCGCGCGTCGGACGGCTTGTGCTCGATCATGGTCTGGAGCCCGGTGTGGAAGATCACGGGCACGTCGAACTCGATGGCCATCTCAATCATGCGATGCACGAGGTAGTCCTGGAGCGGCCGCATCTCGTCGTAGCCGAGTTGCATGAGGCGCCAGCCGTAGCTTTCCTCCATGACGCGCAGGAAGACCTGCTCCGCCTCGTGGTGCGTGCGCGGCGCGTACGAGAGGTCGCGTTCGTAGGCCAGGCTGAACTTGAACCCGGCACAGCCGGTCTCGATGGCCTCCTGCATCTCGTGCCAGAGCGCGTCGACGTAGCCGTTGAGACTGCCGCAGGACCCGCCGTGCTTCTCTTCCATCTGACGGATGAGGGGCTTCGTGGGAAGGGTGTACTGATTGACGTGCGGCACGTACCGGAAGAACTCGGTGGGCGCGCCGACGCCGCCGAAATTGAGGGCCAGCCGGATGTTGCACGCATCCCGGAGCACGCGTGCGTACAGGCCGGGCGTGTTGGCGGCGCGCAGCGCGGCCGTGAAGCCCTCGGCGTCCGCGAAGTCATGCAGCCGGGCATAGCCGTAGAACCGGTCCATGGCGATGTGCGCGGACCGGCAGTAACTGCCGCCTTCGATCCGGCGGTAATAGGGCTCGAACAGCTTCCACTTCTCATCAAGCGGCGTGCCGGGCGCGAAGAAGCGCGCGGCATCGGTCTCGGGCATCCCCGCGGACCGGAGGTCGCTCTGGCAGTAGAAGCAGAAGAAAAAGGAAAAATCGGGCGTCACCTCCAACCGCGCGGCCTCCTCGGGCAGGTGCTCGTGGGTGTCGATGGTGGGCGTCCGCTCCAGGTGCTCCAAGAACTCGGCATACAAAGCGTTGTCTGACATGTCGCTCCTGTCCTTACAGACAAGGGGGTTTACCCCCTTGCCCTTGCCCTTGCCCTTGCCCTTGCCCTTGCCCTTGCCCTTGCCTTCGCCCTTGCCTTCGCCCTTGCCTTCGCCCTTTGCCGCCCCGTGGCGTGAATTCCATCCATGGCCCGGCGCCTCACTCCTGCGCGAGCGATGTCTCGACGCGGACCAGTCCGTTTTCGGTTGCGCCTTCGTTGTAGGCGATCTGCTCGATGCTCAGCATGCCCGCGATGTCGATTTCGACGTTCCGGAGCGCGGCGAGCACGGGGCCGGACGCGGTGATCATGACGCTCGCCACGGGCGCCTTCATGCTCAGGTTCTTCTCGGCTTTCGCCTTGCGGACGCTGTCGAGCACCTCGACGGTCGCGCGGAAGGTGTCGGCGCTGTCCGGCGCGGGGACGGTCGCGAATTCATCCAGCGACGGCCACGGGCTCTGGTGAATGGCGTCGCGCATGCCGCTGTCGCCGCTGTAGCACCAGTGCCAGATTTCCTCGGTGATGTAGGGCAGGTACGGCGCGAAGAGCCGCACCACGGCCCGGTGGACGAGCCGCAGCGTCGCGGCGGCGGAGAGTTTGCCGGCCGTCACGCCGTCCTCGTAGGTCCGCGTCTTGGCGAGTTCGAGGTAGTTGTCGCAGAAGGTGGACCAGAAGAACTCTTCGGTGAGCTGGAGTGCCTGCGCGTAGTCGAAGGCCTCGAAGGCGGCCGTGGCGCGCTCGATGACCGGACGCAGCTCGGCGATCACGGCCCGGTCGGTCTCTTCGGTGATCTTGTCCGCGGTCAACTGCGCCTGATCCAGCTCGATGAAGCGGCCAATGGCGAATTTGCTGGCATTGAACAGCTTCGTGCAGAGCCGCCGGCCCACTTTGAACACCTGTTCGTCGTAGGCGGTGTCCACGCCGAGCCGCGCGCGGGCCGCCCAATACCGGACAGCATCCGCGCCGAACTCGTCGAGCAGCGGCTCGGGCGTCACGACGTTGCCCTGGCTCTTGGACATCTTCTTGCGGTCGGGATCGAGGATCCATCCGCTGATGACGACGTGCTTCCACGGGATCGCGTTTTCGTGCAGATAGGCCTTGACGATGGTGTAGAAGGCCCAGGTGCGGATGATCTCGTGACTCTGGGGCCGGATGTCCATGGGAAAAAGCTTCGCATGGCGGTCGCGGTTCAGGATCCACTGGGTCGCGATCTGCGGCGTGAGCGAACTCGTGGCCCACGTGTCCAGCACATCGGGATCGGCGGTGAAGCCGCCCGGCTGGTCGCGCTGGTCCTCGGTGAAGCCGTCGGGCGCTTCGCTCATCGGGTCGATGGGCAACTGATCGGCCTTCGGCACGAGCTGTTCACCGTACAGCACGCGGCCATCCGCGTCGACGCGGTACCACACCGGGATCGGGACCCCGAAGAAACGCTGGCGGCTCAGGCACCAGTCCTGATTGAGTCCTTCGACCCAGTGCTCATAGCGGATGCCCATGTGCTCGGGGTGCCACTGTATCTTCTTGCCCTGGGCGACGAGCGCCTCCTTGTGGTCGAGGATGCGGCAGAACCATTGGCGCGCGGGGATCAGTTCAAGCGGGCGGTCGCCCTTCTCGAAGAAACGCACCGCGTGCGTGATGTCCTGTTTCGGGCGGTCGATGATGCCGTCGGCCATCTCGGCGATTTCGAGGAGCAGTTTGCGCGCCTGCTTGACGTACTTGCCCTGAATCTGCGCGTACACTTCGTTGGCGGCCTCGGGATCGAGACTGGCGAAGCCATGCGCGGCATCCACGCGGTCCGGTTCCACGAAGGTCAGCGGCAACAGGTGGCCGTCGCGGTCGAGCACCTGCCGCACCGGCAACTGGTAGGTACGCTGCCACTCGACGTCGGTCTGGTCGCCGTAGGTGCAGACCATGACGATGCCCGTGCCCTTCTCCGGGTCGGCCTTCGGGTCGGCCATGATGGGCACCGGGGCCTTGAACATGGGCGTGACGGCGTTCTTGCCGATGTACTGCGTATAGCGCGCGTCGTCGGGATGCACCAGCACGGCCACGCACGCGGGCAGCAGTTCGGGGCGGGTGGTGGCGATGACCAGGTGGCCGTCCTCGCCTTCGATACCGAAGCGCAGGAAATGGTAGGCGCTGGGGACCTCCTTGTCGGTCACCTCGGCCTGGGCGATGGCGGTGCGGAAGTCGACATCCCACATGACCGGGCGCTCGGCCTGGTAGATCTCGCCCTTCTCGAGCAGTTCCAGGAAACTGAGCTGCGACACGCGGCGGCAGTGCTCGTCGATGGTCGCGTATTCCTGATCCCAGTCGTAGGACAGGCCCAGGCGCGTCCAGAGGCGGCGGAAGGCCTCTTCGTCTTCATTGGTGACCACCTGGCATAGTTCGATGAAATTGCGCCGGCTGATCGGCTGGGGGTCACCCTTCCTGCCGCGCTCGCCCTTGAACTCGGGGTCATAGTGCAGGTGCGGTTCGCAGCGCACGTTGTACAGGTTCTGCACGCGGCGTTCGGTCGGCAACCCGTTGTCGTCCCAGCCGATGGGAAAGAAGATGTTCTTGCCCTGCATCCGCTGGAACCGCACGACAAAATCCTGGTGCGAGTAGCTGAACAGGTGGCCCACATGGAGCGAGCCGCTGACCGTGGGCGGGGGCGTGTCGACGACGAAGGTCTCGCCGCGCCCGCGGCCGGCGTCCCATTGATACACGCCCTCGCGTGCCCAAAAGGCCTTCCACTGGTCTTCGGTGGCGTGGGGGTCGTACTTCTGCGGAAAATCCATGGTCTGCTCCTATCCTGACGCAAATATGCCGGAACATCAGAAAATCAGGGGAATAAAGAGGGCGCGAGTATAGCAGATTTCCACGCCACAGCGGCAACTCAGCCGGGCAGGATGAAATTCTCGATCAGCCCCATCATGAACAGCAGCGGCACTTTGATGATACGGCGCGCGAAGAAGATCACGCCGATGAAGAGGAAGGGGCCGATGCGGTCGAGGGTCTCTTCGACATGCGGCGGCACGAAGGAATGCAGGACGTGATGCCCGTCGAGTGGCGGCACCGGGATCAGGTTGAACAGCATGAGCACCAGGTTGAGCAGGATCAGGACCATGGAGAAGTAGATGACGACATCGAAGACCGGGGTATCGGGCGCCAAGGTCGCGAAAATGCGCAGGAACACCGCCGCCCCAAGGGCCAGCGCCAGGTTGGAGGCGGGGCCGGCCACCGCAATCCAGACGCGCCCCATGCGCATGTCGCGCAGATTCAAGGGGTTGAAGGGAACAGGTTTGGCCCAGCCAAACAGGAAGCCCACCGGCAAAAGGAACATGAGAACGGGCAGGATGACCGTACCGAGGGGATCGATGTGCGGAATGGGGTTGAGCGTCATCCGGCCGAGCAACCGCCCGGTGGGATCGCCGCAGCGGTCCGCGGCGAACGCGTGGGCCGCCTCGTGTACGCTCAACGAGAACAGCAGACAGACGTACCAGATGAGGAAATCCTGGATACCAAAACCGGCCATGAAGAGTCGCTCCCTATTGCGTGTGCGAGTATAGACCGGCTTCACGCACGGATGCAAAAGGGTCGCGGGCGATGGCGGCGTGCGGAAGGCGCGGGGACCCCGGGGAGGGTGCCGGGATCCAAGGCGGAATTCGTGGGGATCCCCCTGTGTTAAGCGCCTATATGAAAAGGACTTGCACATCCCGAAATCGGACCGTATAATAGGTGCATAGTCCTGAGCAAGTTGATAAATAAGCATTTTCCGCTACTGGCGAGGGAGGAGGGCCTGTCTCGTGACCATGACAAAACGTGAACTCGTCATTCGTGTGGCGAATCAGCTCGGCATGACGCAAAGCGACGTTGCCCGGATTGTGGAAGGGGCCTTTGACGCCATCTCGAAGAGTCTGGCCGAGGGCGAGCGCTGGGAGTTGCGTGATTTCGGCGTGTTCGAGGTCAAGACGCGGGCGGCACGCATCGGGCGCAATCCCCGAACGAGCGAGCAGGTCCCCGTGCCCGAACGCCGGGTCGTCACCTTTCGCCCCGGCAAGAAGATGAAGGAGCTCGTCTCCGGCGGCGAGTCACCGGAGTCAGAAGATTCTCCCCAGTCAGATCCCCCTTCGTCCTGGTCACCGGGCGGGTCCGGTTTGGCGTAACTGCCTGCCCCCACTGAGTCCGCAGTCAAACGGCGAGACGGCGTCCGGTTGTCTCGCCGGTTCAACATTCGCCGCACACGGCGCAGGGCATTGTTCGATGATCATACTGGCCGCCGACACAACGACTCCCATCAACACGGTGGCGCTGTGCCGAGACGAGACGCTGCTGGCCGAGACCGTGGTGCTGGCCGGGCGCAGTCACTCAGAGCGCCTGCTCGAAACGGTGAAGTGGGTGCTCCATGAGGCCCACCTGACGCTCAAGGATGTGCATCTGCTGGCGGTATCCATTGGCCCGGGCTCGTTTACGGGCGTGCGGGTGGGTGCGGCGACCTGGAAGGGCCTCGCACTCGGGAACCGTCTGCCGCTCGTGGCGGTGCCCACGCTCGACGCGCTCACACGCCTCAACGCCTTCCACGACACCCTGGTCTGCCCCATGCTGGACGCAAAAATGGGCGAAGTGTTTGCCGCGGTCTACCGTTTCACGGGGACGCAGCGAACAAAGCTGACGGATGACCTGGTCCTTCCCGTGGAAGACGTGGCGCGGCACGTGCCGGACGCCCCGGTGGTGGTGCTGGGCGACGGCGTCGAGCGGTATCACGAGCGCATTGCGACGGCGTTGCCCGGGGCGGTCATGACGCCGCCCTGGCTGGGCCTTCCCCGCGCGTCGGCCGTGGCCGTGGAGGCCTTCCACATGATGGCGCTGGGCGCCGAGACCGATCCGGCCCGGGCCGTTCCGGTGTACCTGCGGAAGTCGCAGCCCGAAGAGGCCCGCGCGAAGCGGCTGGCCGCCGCCCAGAACGCGGCGGCCCGTGGCGGCGGGGACGCGAGTCCGCGATGACCGGCCCACAGCCCCCCCACCTGCGTTTCGAGCATCTTCAGGAGGCGGACCTGGACGCCGTGATGGCGATCGAACTCGAAGCATACCCCGAGCCGTGGACGCGCGGGATGTTCTGCGAAGAGATGCGAAACCCGCGATCGTATTTCTACACCGCATTCCTCGGCGAGGAGATCGCGGGCTACGTAGGATTCTGGCTCATCCTCGACGAGGCGCATATCACCAGCGTGACCGTGCGCGACAGCTTCCGCGGGAGGGGCTTCGGGCGCCAGCTCATGGACTACGTCCTGAAGGAGGCGCGGGGCTGCGGCGCCAAGATCGCCACGCTCGAGGTGCGCGAGTCCAACACCGTGGCCCGGTCGCTGTATGAGCGCTACGGGTTCCGGGTCGTCGGCCGGCGCAAGGGATACTACCCCGCGAGCGGGGAAGACGCTATAGTAATGCTCAAAGAGCCGCTGTAACCGGGATTGTTGCCGTAGCGAATGAGCAAAAAACACCGAAACCACTGCCCGGACACGGGGAGCGCGCCAGTCGGGGGCGTGGGCACGGGGTTTATCGAGTTCGGACGCGACGGTCACCTTCGCGGCTTCACCACCAATAACAACCGTGCCGCGGACGAGGCGATCCCGCAGGCCTCGGGGGCGTTCATGGCCGTGCGCGCGGCGACACGCGGCAAGGTCTATGCCCGCATCCTCCAGACCAGCACCGGGCTCCCCTTCGAGCAGGCCGGGATGGTCCCCCCCATCCTCGAACCGGGCCAGTTGGGATGGAAGAGTCTCTACCCCACCGTCTCGTACACCCTCGATGACGACAAATGTCCCGTAAAGGTGATGTGGCACGTCTTCTCGCCCGTCATCCCGTATGACACCGAAAACTCGACGCTGCCGCTCATCCTGATGCCGGTGTCGTTCAAGAACGAGTCGGACCAGTACATCGATGTGGCGGCGTGCTTCAACTGGGAAAACCTGAGCGGCTGCACGGGCCGCCACTTCGAAGACCTGCGCGGGCCAATCAAGCCGGTCGTGCTGCGCAACCGGGAGACCCCCGCGCCCGAAGACGAGCCGTCCCCGGAGGATGCGGCGGAACCGATCCGCCCGGCGGGGCTGGTCTTCGTTCACCGCGAACGGCCCCGGGCAAACCACGACGGCACGTGCTGCCTCGTGCTCAAACAGGTGCATGACGTGGCCGTCTCCCTCATGTCCTGGAACGAGCGCGACCCCGCCGCGCTCGAGACATTCTGGAACAGCTTCTACGAACACGGTCACCTGCGCAACGCCCTCTCGCGCGACCCCAGGGCGCACTCGGGCGCGGTGTGCGGGGCGTCCGTGGTGCCGCCCGGCGAGACGCGCTCGATGCTGTTCGCGCTGGCGTGGTATTTCCCGCGCTACGAGGTGGAAGGCCGGGACATCGGCAACAGCTATGCGGCCCGCATGGGCAGTGCGACGCAGGTCGCCGAGTCGGGCCTCAAGTACGCCGGCTACTATCAGCGGTCCGTCCGGGGCTGGCATACGCGGCTGCTGGAGAGCTCGCTTCCCCGCTGGTTCAGCCGCATGCTGATCAACAGTTGCCACGTCCTGACCACGAACTCGATCTGCACCCACGACGGCGATTTCTCCCTGTTCGAGAGCGCCGAGAACCCGGCTGCGGGGAAGATCGAGCACGCGCTGTACCAGTCCCTCACGCCGCTGCTGTTCTTTCCCGAACTGGCCAACCGCGAACTCGCGCGCATGACCTGGTCGGACGAAAAAGGAACGCACTTGGCCCGGTCGCTCGGCCGGTTGTGTCTGCACATGCCCGAACCGATCGAGACACCCGGCGAACTCGCCGCGTCGGGACCGTTGTTCGTGCTGCTGGTCTACCGGAACTTCACACTGACGGGACGCATGCTGACGCTGGTCAACCTGTTTCCCGCGGCGCAGAAGATCATGGCCACACTGGCCCGCCAGGCCCCCGAGGGGTCGGCGTTGCCCCGTGCGGACGGCCAGCCGCTCGTCGACGGCCGGATCCGGGTCAACGGGATCAGCACCTGCGCGGCGGGCCTGTGGGTGGCGGCGCTGGAGGCCTACGTGCGCATGGCGCGGCGTCTGGGCAGAAAGCAGGAGGTGGACCGCTTCGCGCCGCTGGCCGAAACGGCCCGGCGGGAGCTGGACGCCCTGCTGTGGGATCCCGGGGCCGGCCGGTACCGGTTCTGCGCGGAGGGCGTCAATCCGCCTGAATACGAATCGGCGTGCCATGCGGGACAGCTCACCGGCGAGTGGGCAAGCCGGTCGTTGGGCATGGGGCCGCTGCTGCCCGAGGAACACGTCACCGAGGCGCTGAAGACCATTACGCGCACCAACAGCACGGCGAAGGGCCTGGCCGAGTTGCGCGCTCGGGGAGAAGCGAGCGTCCCCGTGCTGCAGGAGGACCTCGCCTTGGTCACCCTCTATCCCGCATACTACGCCGCCCTGCAAGTCACCCAGGGCGAGGTCGACCGGGGTCTTCACGCACTGAAACAGGCCTACGATGAGTACCACGTGAAGGCGGCCCGGCCCTTTGCACAGCCCATTGCCTGGGACCTGGCCCGGTCACGCCCGGCGGCGGACTGTGCCGCACGCCATGCCACTGCCCCCGCGCTGTGGCACGTGCTCGACGCCTTGGTGGGGGTTCATCTGGACATGGCCGAGCAGACGCTGCGCATCCAGCCGAATCTGCCGCTCAACGTTCACTACTTGAGCGTTCCTGTGTTCACGCCCCTGTGCTTTGGGGCGCTCACGTTTCAGGAAGACGCCGGGGACCCCTACCAGCAGCGCGTGCGCATCGCCTTCGACAGCCCCATCCTGGTCAAGAGCATCGTGCTCCGCGTTCCCGCCCGGGTGGAGGCCGTCTCGGTGCACACGGACGCCTCGGAGCGCGTCGCGCATGCCGTCCACACCCTCACGCTCGAACGCCCCGGGATGCGCACGGTGACGCTGAAAGCGGCCCAGCCCATCGAGGTGGGCAGCGGTCTGACCCTGACGCTTCGCCAGGTGTCGCGGCCTACGACGGCCTCCCCTCCCCCGGCGTCCCGGCAGCAGCCATAGCATTCGCGGGCCCGCCGTGGTACGCTTTGGAATCCAAAGGAAGCTTTCATGACCGACCAGGATGTATTGAGGCGGATCCGCTTGATTGTGACCGATTTTGACGGCGTTCTGACCGACGGGCAGGCGTGGTACGACGGCGAGGGACGCCCCTTCCGCTCCGTGAATGCACGCGACGCGGCAGGGTTCACCCTGTGGCGGCTGTCCGGTGGCCTGTGTGCCATCGTCACGGGCCTGAGCAGTGTCGCCGTGGAACGCATCGCCCACGACTGGCGCTGCGTCGAGTGCCACATGTCGATCAAGGACAAGGCGCGCGCGGTGCGCGAGATGGCCGCGCGGCACAACGTGTCGCTTGCCGACACGGCGTTCATTGGCGACGATCTGATCGACGTCCGGGCGATGCAGGCCGTGGGCCTGGGCGTCGCGGTAGCCGACGCCATGCCGGTCGCACGGCAGGCTGCGCGCCTTCATCTGGATGCCGCGGGAGGCCGGGGCGCCTTCCGCGAACTCGTCGAGCGGATCCTGACGGCGCAGGGACGTCTCGAAGACGTGATGAATCTCTACCTGTCGCGAAGCGACGACGGGGCGACGCCCCAGCAATAGCAGGAGCTTGGCGTGGACATCTACGGACTCACCGGCGGCACCGGCAGCGGCAAGAGCGAGGCGGCCCGGCGTTTCGCCGAACACGGCATCGCCATCATCGACGCCGACCGGGTGGGCCACGAGATGATCGCGCCCGGCGGCCCGGCCGAACAGGCAGTATTGGAGGTATTTGGCAGCACCCTGCTCGAGAACGGCGCCATCAGCCGCGCCCGACTCGGGGCCATCGTCTTCAACGACCCCGGACAGCTCCGCCGTCTGGGCCA
Source organism: Candidatus Hydrogenedentota bacterium (assembly GCA_052033955.1). Classification (GTDB taxonomy): domain Bacteria; phylum Hydrogenedentota; class Hydrogenedentia; order Hydrogenedentales; family SLHB01; genus JBPOJD01. The sequence continues at coordinate 427 of JBPOJD010000022.1, read as the reverse complement.
AATCGTCCATCCCTTCCTGAAGGCGGCGATCTGGGCACGGTGCGCCGGGCTCGCGGCGGCAGGACACCGCGTCGCGGTGGTGGACGGGGCGATCATCGGCGACGACGGGCGCCTGGATGAACCATTGCGCGGGCTGGTCCTGGTCCTCGCCGATACCGAGACGCGCGTGGGGCGTCTCGTGGCGAAGGGGTTCACGGAAGAGGCCGCGCGGCAGCGCATGGCGGCCCAGACGCCTCCCGAGAGCAAGCTGAAGCTGGCCCGCTGGGTGGTCAGAAACAACGGCGCCCTTCAGGAATTGCGGGACCAGGTCGATACTATTGCCAAGGAGATGCTGGCCCATGAAGAAGCAGGCACAACTTGAGAACTGCCCGGCCTGTGGCCGTCTCTTTTCGGCCTATTCCGGCAACGAACTGTGCAGCGCGTGCGC
>JBPOJD010000034.1:0-22129 GCA_052033955.1 Candidatus Hydrogenedentota bacterium | reverse complement strand
TGGCGCCGCCCGTCTTCGCCAACACCTTCGTGATGGCGCTCGTCAGCGTCGTCTTGCCGTGGTCCACGTGCCCAATCGTGCCGATGTTCACGTGTGGCTTGGTCCGTTCGAACTTTGCTTTAGCCATCTGCCGTCAAACCTCCCTCAGGCGATCCTTTTGTGCCGCACACGGCGCTTACCTGCCCGCAACGGGCGTTGCCCACAAAAACTATGGAGCCCACGACCAGAGTCGAACTGGTGACCCCCTCCTTACCATGGAGGTGCTCTACCTACTGAGCTACGCGGGCTAATTCACCAAATCTGGAGCGGGAAACGGGATTCGAACCCGCGACCCTCAGCTTGGAAGGCTGACGCTCTAGCCAACTGAGCTATTCCCGCCCGATTACCAGCAAATTCACTATAAAAATGGTGGTGGGTGTTGGATTTGAACCAACGTAGGCGCTAGCCAACGGGTTTACAGCCCGTCCCCTTTAGCCACTCGGGCAACCCACCGCCCAAAAAAAGCGTTCCTGCACCGCATGGTAGGCAACTGGAGCTGGCGAAGGGAGTCGAACCCCCGACCTGCTGATTACAAGTCAGCTGCTCTACCAACTGAGCTACGCCAGCAAAACCTGTTTGCGCGCTGCGCGCACAACGCGGAGCGTTAGAGTAGCAAACACGAAAAAAGCTTGTCAAGCTTGCTGGTGTGCCCGAAAATGCCGTCCCGGCTGCCGCCGCCACCACGGTGGCCGCACCGGCGGGCCCGCATCATGCTAAATCTGCGCCCAATAATCAAGGACGAGCAACTGCTCGACATCGGGCTTGAGTATGCCGACAAACGCCTGGTGCGCCGGGTGGCGCTGGTAGGCGTCGCGCGCGGCCGTGCTGTCGAAGGTCAGGACAAAGCAGTGGGTAAACCCCTGCGAACGGCTCTCTTCGTTGATGTCCACGCCCCACTCGAACTCGAGCACCTCCGCGATCTGCCCGGGGAGTTGCCGGAACTGCTCCTCGATGTGCCGTATCCCCGCCTCCGTGGCCCCGGTCCGGAACCGGAAAAGCACCACATGCCGCAGCACGCCTGTGCGGACCGTTTTGCTGTCGCCGTCCACGGTGTGTTTCCTCCTGTGTCGTGTTACTGCGGCGCCTGTTCGGCCGCGGCCCGCTCGTCGAGCGAGCGGAAGCGTTTGCTGACTTCGGCGGCCTTGGCGGCCCATTCGGGGTCGGGCTCGTGGACCTCGGACTGCTCGAGCAGGGCGAGGATCATGAGGGCGTCGGCCACCGGATCAAACAGGACCCCTTTTATCGCGACCCCCATGCCGAGGGTCAAAAGAAACAGGACAAAGTCCACCGAGGCGGACGCGGTGAAGGCCGCGATTATTCCGAACGGCACCATGAGCGCCAGCGCCACGACAAGGACAAACACGCAGCTTGCCAGCGTGAGGTTCACCGCCTGCGTCAACAGCGGCTTCCAGGCTTGGCAGTAGGCCACCATGGCGCTGCGCATGGTACCGTAGACCCGGTTGCGCGGCGCAAGAAAGACCAGCCCAAGCACGCCGCGCACGAGGTGGCCCAGGCTTGCGTTGACCAGCCGTTCGGCGACGCGTGCCGAGCCTTCCAAACCCTGGATTGGGAGCACGCTCTCCACGTCGAAGCAGGCGCGGTTGAGATCGCGCACCGTGCGCCGGACGGTGTTGCTGCCGGCCGAAAGCTCGTGGATCGTGCCGAAGCGTGCCGTGACGCGCTCGCGTGCCCACCGCAACTGGCTGATCCCGGCCGGGGTCCGGTGGCGCACCGCGGCCTCGGTCAGCAGCGCGACGTGCCCGGCGCGCACGAAGTAGTGCAGCACTTCATCGAGCATGCGCCCCAACCCAAGCAGGACCGCGAGCAGCCCCGTGGCCAGAAAGAGCACCCAGAAGGCCCCAGCGCCGAACACCGATCCAACCAGGCCGAGCACGCCGAGGTAGCCCAGCGCCGCCACCGCGAGGATCGCATAGACGGCGGCCCGAAATACCAGGTACGGGGTCGTCTGCATAACAATCGTGAACGCACGATTCAGGTTGCTGCCCATGAAGATCCTTTCTCCATCTCTCCGGCGCCGCGCGGACCGCCCAAGGCGTTGATTGCGCGCCATTATCGACCGCAGGCAGGCCCAAAGTCCAGCCGAATTGCACGGGACCCCCCGTTTTTCCTAGACTCGCCGGGTAACGTCGCGTCAGCGAAGCCGCACACCGGGCCGACGCCCAACAGGAGCCCCCGTGGAGATTGACGAGAGCTGGTATCGCCGTGAGGACGGGACCGTGGCATCTGTGTCCGCGGGTGGCGTGGTGGCACGGATGGCGGGGGGACAGGTGGTCATCGCGCTGGTGCATGAGGTGGGCTATCCCCAACTCGTGCTTCCCAAGGGACACGTCGAAGCCGGCGAGAGCCTGGAAGAGGCCGCCCGCCGCGAGATCGCCGAGGAAGCAGGGCTCACCAACCTGACACTGGTGCGCAAACTCGGTGATTGCACGCGCATGAACCTCCGCAAGACGGAATGGAAAACGACACACTATTATCTGTACTGCACCGGCGACCACCACGGAGCGCCCACGGACACCGAGCACCACTATCACCTGGTGTGGCAACCGGTTGAGGACTTGAGCGTCATGTTCTGGCCGGATCAGCGCGACCTGGTGCGCGCAAATGCCGCGTCGATCCGCGAAGCCGTCCGGCGCGCGGGCGATGGCGGCAACCCGGAAGCCGCCCGCGTCTAAGCTGCCGGACGCAGCGTCGTGTCCGGCGCTCCGGGGTCGTGGGGTTCCGGCTCGTCGTGGTCCTTCCAGCTCTCCGGCGTCAGCGGGGGCAGGCCGTAGGCCGCACGGGCCCGGTCACAACGTTCATCGGGCGTGCCGTCCTGCCAGGATGCCGCGAAATTCCGGCATGCGCTGGACCGGCGCGCGTAGATCGCGCACCGGGCATGCCGGCCCACCTCGCCCTCGAGGGCAACACAGCGTGGCGCGGCGGTATTGGTCCCTTTCATCACGCGGTAAAGGCTGGTCAGTTCTTCGGTCAGATCGATCGGAACGCCGTCCGGTGTGACATCGTCGGCCTCGCCCCAGTAGAACGACGCACGGAAGAATGCGCAGCAGGCGCCGCAGGACAGGCACGGATTGGCCATGGACGGGTTTCTCTCGCGGGGAGACGCTCCGGGCCGCCATGGACCGGGCGGCGTTTCCCTTCGGCCCCTCGATTATACCGCCGGCGCCGGGTTTTCGGGTACGGGCATTTCCGTTGAACTCCCGCCGGGATTTGAGTAGGCTTACGCGCCGATCCCCGGCAGATTTGGACGATTCAAGGAGAATGATCATGTTCAACGGACTAGGAATGAGCCTCGGCAACCTGTCGCGGCTGTCGAACGCCGAATCCCGCTCGCTGTCGCCCGAGAACTTCGACGGCGCCAAGGGCAAGGGCGGCATGGCCAAAACCGGCATGGGCGAAGGCCCCGCCCGCGACCTGGGGCAGGGCTGGAAGGTCTCCCCGTGCGTCAAGATCGAGGCCGGCGCCACCTTCGACCTGGCCAGCATCGATGGCCCCGGCGCCATCCAGCAGATCTGGATGACCCCGACGGGCAACTGGCGCTACAGCATCCTGCGCGTCTACTGGGACCACGAAGAGACCCCGTCGATTGAGGTGCCCATCGGCGACTTCTTCGGCATGGGCTGGGGCAAGTATGCGCATCTGAACTCGTTGCCCGTCTGCGTCAATCCCGGCAGCGCCTTCAACTGCTACTGGGAAATGCCCTTCCGCAAGCACTGCCGCATGACCTTCCAGAACATCGCGGACGAGGACATGGTCCTTTACTACCAGATCAACTACACCCTGACCGACGTTCCCGAGGACGCGGCCTACCTCCACGCCCAGTGGCGGCGCAGCAATCCCCTGCCCTACAAGGACGTCCACACGATCCTCGACGGCGTCAAGGGGCACGGCCACTTCGTCGGCACCTACATGGCCTGGCAGGTCAACAACACCGGCTGGTGGGGAGAAGGCGAGATCAAGTTCTACATGGACGGCGACCAGTGGCCGACGATCTGCGGCACGGGCACCGAGGACTACTTCTGCGGCTCGTACAACTTCGACCGGGAAGGCCGGTACACCGAGTTCAGCACACCCTTCGCCGGACTGCACCAGGTCATCCGTCCCGACGGCACCTACCAGTCGCAGCAGCGCTTTGGCATGTACCGCTGGCACATCATGGATCCCGTGCGCTTCAAGAAGGACCTGAAGGTGGACATCCAGGCCCTCGGCTGGCGCTCCGGCGGCCGGTACCTGCCCCTGCAGGACGATATCGCCTCCACGGCCTTCTGGTACCAGGCCGAACCCCACGCGCCCTTCCCCAAACTGCCCGCGCGCGACGAGCTCGAAGTGATCTGACCCCGCAACACGAACCACAGCAGGCCGCCGGGAACCCCACCGGCGGCCTGTCTTGTTGCGTTCAGTCCACAGGTCGGCGCGCGGCCGGACTGCGCGTAAACGCCGGTGGAGAAGTGTAGCGGTTCAACGCCCGGACCGGCCTCGACCCAGAATGGACCCGTATCCGGCACGTATTTCGGAGATTCTCGAGGCGAACAGGGATCTCCCCAAGGAGCGGAGGCACATGGCCAAGCGCATCTTCGAGCGCGTCCGTGAGGAGAGGTACGCGGGCGGCCATGCGCAGGCCGGGGAGGTGTGCACGGAGCACCGGGCGCGGTACATCATCACGGAGCCAGCTGGCGATTAGAGGCCGTTCTGTCGCTTGCGCATAAGGGATCGGTTGATTTATTGTGACACCCAGCCCCTGTGTTGCATAGGGAGAGACTGTTCTGAGCATTTCGAGCAGACATATGGAAACGGAAGAGACCTCGTCGGCGTTTCGGAGGTATTTCCGTTGGGTTGTGCTGGGGGCAATCATCGCTTGGGGGATCTGGCTGCTGGCGCCGTCCGGCGATTCGCCGGAAACCGTTTCTTCCAAACCGGGAGAGGTCGTTGAACAGACCGACTCCCGGTTCGTCTTGCGTCTTTCCATCGGTCAGTTTTACATTCCAGGCAATATCCCGGATGGCGTGGGAGATCCCCTCCATGGTCTGCAGGACGTTGTAGATGACTTTGAGCGTCACTTCCCGGACACACGCGTTGAGCTAATCAGCACCCCCACACTGCGCGAATACCTGGTGCCTCAGCTTATGAGCGGCCAAGCCCCCGACATTCTGAACGTGAACGTCGAGGACGTTTGGGTAGACATCCACAAGGGCTGGTACCTTGCGCTTGATCCCTACCTTGAGCAACCCAACCAATTTGTTCGCGCGAAGGGGGATCCGTCGCTTCCGGGCTATGAGCAGTGGTGGGACATGTTTCGGTATCAGGCGATTAGCCGCGGCAAGGCCGCTCCGGACGGCCGGATGTACTGCATCACCTACGACATGATCGAGACCGGGCTTTTCTACAACAAGCGGATCTTCCGGGAGGTGGGCCTGGAGTTGCCTCAGACGTGGGAAGAGTTCACCTCGTCGCTGGCAACACTCCGCGAAAACGGCTACACCCCATTGCTGATGTCGCTGGACATGTTCAATGACTGGGGTGTGGACCTGGTATTTGACCAACTCTATTTCAGCCTGCTTCCAGGCATTGATCTGCGTCAGGATCCCCTTCGTGAGCCCTATCTTGAGGGCTACCTTGACTGGGATGAACTTTGTTTTCTGAAGACCAAGGGTTTCTTCACCTCCGGGGACCCCCGGTACCGCGCACTGTGGCAACTCCTGCGCGACTTGCGCCAATATTGCAGCCCAAGCATATCCACCGTCGACGTTGTGCGCGAGTTTGTAAACCAGCGAGGCGCCATTATCTGGGTCCCAAGCATGTTCACCTACCGCCTGTCGGCGGACAGGTCTCTGGGATTCGACTGGGGCGTGTTCTATCTTCCCCCGTTTACGACGGAGACGACGCCATACGCATCCAACACGCCCATGTGTGTTATCGGTGGCGCGGGCACCCAGTTGGAGGTATCCAACAGCGCCTATGGCGACACGGGCGATCCGGCCACCTCCGAGCGCCTCAAGCGCGTGATTGCCCTGCTTCAGTTCCTGACCTTGCCGGAAAACTATGAGCAGATAGTGAACGAGTATCCATGCTTCTTGCCCAACATAATCGGCGTGCCGGTTCTCGAGCCGCTCAAACCGTTTGAGGAGATTCTCGAGCGGCGCTACACCACTACCAAATGGATCTACACCTTCGACTTGAGGTTTACCGAGGTACAGAGAAGGATGCTCGAGCTGTATCTTAACGACGGCATAGGGTTGGACGCATTCATTGATTGGCAGGACAAAAACATTACCTCGTCGTGCGGCGCCATGGTGTCGCGTCTTAGCTCGGACATGGAGGTCTTGGAGCGGGCCTGGCAGGAGAAGGCGCCGCTGCGCGCCGGGATGGGGAGGCTGTTGGATGCCGACTGACCCCTACCTGAGCTACCGCCTGAAAGAGACCCTGACATGTTATGCGCTGCTGGCAACCAGCATCGGCCTGCTCGTTGTGTTTGTCTACATCCCTGTTTTCTGGGCCTTCACGCGCTCTCTGTATGACTTTGAGATCGGCGGTGTATCGCGTTTCGTTGGTATCCAGAATTTCTCGGAGTTTCTTACTCGCGATCCGGTCATGCTGCCGTCACTGTTCAACATGGTCCTCCTCATGCTTTTTTCTGTGGCCATGCGCCTTACCTGGCCGCTGGTTCTGGCCAAACTTATCCACTCCCTGCCCAGCGAGCGCTGGCGGTACGTCTACCGCGTGGTTTTTCTGTTGCCCGCGTTGGTGCCTGGGGTTGCGGTGCAACTCATTTGGGGTTCGCTAATCTACGGGGATGACGGTCTTCTAAATGAAGTCCTGAGCTCGGTTGGTCTTGGTGGGCTGACGCATGCATGGCTGGCCGATCCCAATACGGCGCTGCTGGCCATGGCGATGCTTGGTTTTCCTTTTGCTGGTGGCTTTGAGGTGCTGGTGTACTACGCGGGGTTATCCAACATCTCGGACAGCATCAACGAAGCCGCCAAACTTGAAGGTTGCGTAGGGCTCGGCAAATTTCTGCGCATCGATGTGCCCATGGTGCTGAGCCAGCTCAAGCTGATTTCCGTATTGACATTGATCGCCGCTGTTCAGGGGTTTGAAGGCGTTCTGATCCTTACGCGCGGCGGACCCGGCTTCGAAACAATGGTGCCGGGGTTGTGGATGTATTTCAACGCGTTCAGTTTTCAACGGATGGGCTATGCTTGCGCGATTGGCGTCTGTCTATTCGCCATGATTTTCGTGCTCACCCTGCTGAACATGCGTTTTTTCAAAACCACCGAGCAACTGGAGGCACGGCGCTGATGAACCGCACCGCCCATGTGGCCCTCCACGCCGCCATTCTATCTTTTGCATTCCTGACGCTGTTGCCGTTCCTGTTTGTCATCAACAATTCGTTCCGCACAAACAGCGAGATTACCCGCGAATTTTTCGGATTGCCCCAGAATATGGTGCAGGCAGCCCGCATGGCTTGGCTGAGCGTCACGGGGCCCGGTGATGCCGTCCAGGTCGAGGACACGGAGGGGACGCCAATCGCCATGGCGCCGCGCGAGGCCTTCGGGCACTATGCCGCACAGGGGACCCGGGGGTATCGCTTCGCCTGGGAGGTGGTTCGGCCCTACATGTTCAACACGCTGCTGGTCTGCCTGCTGACGGCCGTCGGTGTGATTGCCGTTGGCTCGACCTCCGCCTATGTGCTGTCGCGTCACCGGTTCCTCGGGTCACGGGCCGTCTTCCTTCTTATTATCAGTACCATGATGTTTCCCGCCGTGCTGACCCTGGTCCCGAGTTTTTTGCTTGTACGTCAGTTGGGGCTGCTCAACAGCTACTGGGTGCTGGTACTCCCCTATGTTGCTGGCGGTCAGGTTTTTGCCATCTACGTCTTCAAGAGCTTCTTCGACGGACTGCCCGAGGATCTGTTCGATGCGGCCCGTATAGACGGCGCAGGACACTTCCAGACGTACTGGAACGTTGTTGTTCCGCTCTCAAAACCGGTCATCGGAGTCGTCCTGATCATGACCGTGCTCGGCACCTGGAACAATTTCCTGTGGCCCTTCATCACCAACACCGAGAGCCAGTATCACGTCATCACATCGGGGCTTTTCATTGTGGCGTCGTCGGGTCGCAGTGCCAACTACAGCATGCTTTACGCCAGCTACGTAATTTCCAGCATCCCCTTGATAATACTTTTTGCCTATGCAACGAAGTCTTTCCTTCAAGGGGTAACGGCCGGGGCTTTCAAGGCTTGAGGAGGATGACCATGGTACCGGTGGTGTCTCTTGTCGCATGCGCAGCCGCAATACTGTGCGCGTGGCCTATCGCTGCGCGAGACATCCAAAGCGACCAGTGGGTCGCCACCGACGCCCTTGGCCGCCAACTGCCGGGGTACGATGACTGCAAGAAACCGCACGATGCGCCCCCGCAGTCCCGCCATGTGGGCATCTTCTACTTTGTTTGGCATGGCCAACACGGCACGGAGGGACCGTTTGACATCACCCGGATCCTTTCCGAAAACCCGACGTCTCCAGCGTGGGGCCCGGTAGGGGCGTTTCATCACTGGTCCGAGCCCGAGATGGGGTACTACCTGGCGGGTGACGCCTACGTCGTGCGAAAGCACGCGCAGATGTTGAGCGACGCGGGGGTCGACACCCTCATCCTCGACGCTACCAATGGGCCGACGTATAAAGAGGTCTACTTGAAGATCTGTGAGGTGTTCTCCGTGATGCGCGCGCAGGGCGAACGCACACCCCAGATTGCCTTTCTCGCGAACAAGAACTCTGTCGTTGCGCTCTACGATGAGTTCTACGCACAGAATCTGTATCCGGACCTGTGGTTTCGATGGAAGGGGAAACCCCTGCTGCTCGTAGGGCAGGACCCTGCCGCGCACGGCGTGACGGACTGGGCTGCGTTTCCCGCGCATATTCGGGAGTTTTTTGCAGGCCGCTCTTCGTGGGCGTGGGATATGCCGGAGTGGTACGGAGATGGGCGCGACGCTTGGCCGTGGATAGCGCATACACCGCAAGTATATGGGTGGCATGAGGACCCGAAGAAGGCCGAAGAAGTGTCGGTTGCCGTTGCGCAACATCCGGTGACCAATATCGGGCGCAGTCATCGCGCAGGGACGCAGCCCAAGACCAACCGCTACGACATGACCTCCACGGCGGGAGAAGGCATCTACTTCGAGGAACAATGGCAGCGCGTCTTTGAGCTCGACCCTGAATTTGTGTTTGTGACCGGCTGGAACGAGTGGGTCGCGCAGCGCTTTACCGTCTCGGAAACCACGCCGAGCGGCAGTATGCGCTTGGCCGGGCGCCCACTTACGTCGGGGGAGAGCTTCTTTGTCGACATCTATAACTGGGAGTACAGCCGTGACGCCGAACCCATGAAGGGGGGCTTTACCGACAACTACTACTACCAGCTCGTTGCCAACATTCGGAAATACAAGGGCGTGCGCCCCCCTCATCCTGCGAGTTCTGCGACTACCATCACGATCGACGGCCCCTTTAGCCAGTGGGAGGAGGTCCAACCAGCCTATTTCGACCATATCTTCGATACGCTGCCGCGTAATGAGCCGGGATGGGGCTCGGCAGGCCCGTACGTGAACACAACGGGACGCAACGATTTCGACGTGCTCAAGGTGGCGCACGACGACACGCACCTGTACTTCTATGCGCAAACGCGGGATGACATTACGCCGTGGACGGACCCACACTGGATGCTGCTGTACATCGACACGGACCAGGATCACACCAGCGGCTGGCATGGCTATGACTATCTCGTGAATGCCTCGGTCACCGACGAACGCACCACGACGGTTATGAAGTGGACCCGCACGAGGCGATGGAAAAAGGTGGCGGATATCGCCTACCGTGCGGAGGGTAACAGGCTGATGCTTGCATTGCCGCGCGCGGTCTTGGATCTCGGGGAGGGTCGGTCCTCTTTTGATTTCCACTGGGCGGACAACATTCAGCAGTTGGACGAGATCACGGAGTTTTTCGTCAGCGGTGACAGCGCACCGGATCGACGCTTCAATTTCCGCTATACCGCCCAAGCGGACATCCGCTGAAACGCTCTTCGAGGTCGCGGCGGATTATTTCTCGACGAGGCAATGTGTTATCGCAGGCGTTCCCGTGTCCTCGTCCTGAGGAGACGGCGCGTGCCGAACCAACGCGGCGCTAGCCTCAGCTCGCTGATCCAGCTAGACCTCCCATCCGGGCCGGCGCGCGTAGGCCAGATACCGGTTGGCCTGCTCCTCGTCCACGAAGACTTCTTTGATGGGGTCCCATGACAGCGTGCGCTTGAGCTGCGTCGCAATACCCGCCAGCAGCATAAGCGACGTGGCACGGTGCGCTGTCTCGGCATCGCAGGTGGGACGCTTGCGGGTGCGAATGCACTCCAGGAAGTTGCCCCCGTGACTCGTGCTTGGATAGGCGCGTTTATCACCTGGCCTGAGTTGGACATCAAGGATAGCGGTCGGATTCGCAGCGATTCCCTCGCGGTCAACGGCAACGTAGCCCTCCGTACCAACGTAACGGGCGCCGCCCACCGGTCCTACGCCGCCTTCCGGGTGCGAGCATCCGTGTACCACCACACCGTTCTTGAACCGAAGCACGGCGTGGTCGTTTTCGTAGGCCACTTCAACCGGTCCCGGACAGTCTTCCTCAAGCATCCATTGGACAACGTCATAGTGGTGCGGACCCCAATTGGGGTCGCCGTATGCGAAGAGTCCGCAGTGGGCGTTGCCGCCGGTAAATGGCATCCACGGGCCCGGCCCGATGTAGAGGTCCCAGTTCAGGTCTTCTGGAACCGGGGCGGCCGTGCCGTCCACGCTCTGCAGATTCGCCGCAAAGCCCCCGCCCGGACTGAAGGCGTAGATCTCCTTCAGCTCGCCGATGTACCCGTTGCGGACCAGTTCGTACGCGCGGCGAAAATTGCCTTGATACTCCGACCGCTGCTGCGTCCCGGCCTGGTAAACCCGGCCGTACCGCTTCACCGTATCCGCAAGGAGCCGCCCCTCTTCGATGGTCATCGAACAGGGTTTTTCGCTGTAGACATCTTTACCGGCCTTGACGGCCATGATCGCCATCGGCGCGTGCAGATGAAATGGCAACGCCATCAGGACCGCATCTATATCCGAACGGGCGAGGAGATCGCGGAAATCCATGTAGGCCTCGCATGACATATAGGAACCGGCTGCCGCGCGTTGGGCGTAATGCTGGTTCACTCGCTCTTTGGCCATGTCGCGCTTGCCCCGCCAGACATCGCAGACGCCCAGGACCTGTACGTCTTCGCGCCCAAGGTAGCCGCCCGTCACGTACGTCCACGAGCCGCCGAACAGGTGACCGGACCCCTGACCGCCGAGGCCGATGAAGCCCATCGTTATCCGTTCGCTTGGTGCGACGAAACCATCTCTTCCCAGCGCCCGCGCCGGAACAATCATCGGCCCCACGGAAGCCGCCAGGGTCGTCGCCAGAAACCGTCGCCGAGTCAGGGTTTTCTTTTCCATAACTAATTGCTCCTCCGCTGCAAGAACAGGTGAACCCCCTTCTTGTTTGCGGTCACCACGTCCAACAGACCATCGTCGTCAACGTCGTATACATCGAACTGCGTGCCCACCCCCGAGTCCGAATGGATTTCATGCATCTGGTAGGTGACATCACCCGTTATCGTCCGCTGCAGCTCATACCAGCAGAGCACGGCAGGCTCCTCCGCACCGGGATCATTGCCGTTATGCGCGTAGTAGCGCTTCCCCGTCACAAGGTCCTGCAAACCGTCGTTGTTCATGTCTGCCAGGATCAGGGCGTGTGTCTGGGACACCCTGCTGCAGATTTCGTGTTGCACAAAGGTTGTCACGCCGTTTTCCTGACGCTGCTCGAACCACCAGACGCCGTATTCGTGCGCCGAACTCGTGATAATGTCGTTGAGACCGTCGCCGTTTACGTCATACACGAGCATGTTGGCGCAGGCCGGTCCCAGGGCGGCCGGTTGAAAGCCCCAGTCCGGACGGGTGCGGTCCACGGGGGCCACCCAGTACCCATCCACACTGAGGACATCTGCGCGCCCGTCGCCGTTCACGTCGCCAATGCCGAGTCCGTGACCAAATTGGGTAAAGGCATCGAGAGGATGCGACACAGGAAACACCTGCCACGGCGCCAGTCTGTCCTGTCCGGCCCGGAACCAACTAATGCGGCTGTTCATGGCGAATAGAAGTACCGGGTCGCCGTCGCCAAGCAAGTCGCCATACACGGGCGTCTCGCCGGAGGCGGACGTCGCCAGCAGGAATTCCTGCCAGTGGCCGCTCTGGTCGCCCGGATTGCGATACCAGTAAGCCGGAGCTCCCGGGAATCCAATGACAATCGAATCCGTCCAGCCGTCCTGGTCCACGTCCTCCGCGAAGGTCGCAAAGCACCGGCTGTACCCCGTGTTCCCGTCGTAGGTCTGCGGCGGGCGAATCTCTCGGACCTGCCAATCCGGCGCGGCGTACCAGTAATCGCCGACAAGGAAGTCGTTGAGGCCGTCGCGGTTCACGTCGGCCACCGCCACACCTTCGGCGCGGAACTGCGGGTCAATGAGTGTGTGTGCAAATTGCACGCGATGGCCCGGCACTGCAACCGCGTTCAGTTTCTTCCGAACAATGTAAACCGGACGCAGCGCCTGGTCCGACAACTTCATTCGCTCTGCCGCCGCAAGGGCCTGCGGCAGTCCCTCGGCGATCGCCTTGCGCTGGGATGCGACAAGCTCCCCCGCTATCTGCCCCCACGCCACAACGGCTTCCGCCGCTACGTCGTCCGATGCAAGGCACGCTGCCGCCGTCCCCAAGGTGCCAGGCGTCGGGCAGGTTGCCAGAGCCCCGAGCAACAGCTTCCGCTCCTCGGGACGCTCGGCAGCCTCCATGCCCTTGAGCAGTGCGGCTTCACGCACAGCGTCGCTGAAGGCCGCGCTGTTCGAAGCCAGTCGGGCGATGCCACGCAGTGCCTGCACGCGGTGCACGCGCTCGTGCGTCGTCTCCAGCATTGCGATCAAGAGCGGCAGCGCGTCCGGATTTGTCGATCCCGCCAGCGCGCGTATCGCCGCGTCTCTAACCGCTGCGTCCGCGTCGGCCGTAGCATCATTGAGCGCCTGAAGAAGCGCCGGATTGGCCACGCTCCCGCACACGTCCAGCATGGCGCAACGTACGGGGACATTGCTGGTCGCGAGCGCGCGCGACACGGCGTCGACAAACGGCGGCGGCGCCTGCAAACGATTTCCAATCATGGTAAGCGCACGCGTAGCCGCCGCACGCTCCTTCGCCGTAACAGCACGCTCAAGGACACCGCACAGCAGATCCGCGTCTGCGATTGTGCCTACTCCGGCCAATGCCTGGAGCGCCGTCAGTCGCACGTCTGCATCCTCGCTCTGGACGAGTTCCCGCAGAGCCGGGCCAACAGCGTCGTCCTTGCGCTCCCCCAAAACCTTTGCAATTGCGGCCGTTTCCGCCGCGTCCGCCTCCTTCAGGCGCGCCAGCAGGGCACCGCACACGTTGTCAGCGCCCATCTGCGTCAAGGTCTGCAGCGCGGCGGCACGCCGGCCCTCGTCGCCCCGTGCCGCGGCCGTTACAAGTGCGTCCACCGCTGTACCGTCTCCGGCGAGCGCCAGCGCCTCGATGGCTGCGCCGGCCACCACCGGATCCTCGTCGCTGACGAGCGACGCCAGCGCTGCGGAAGCTTCCGAGTCGCCACGTTGCCCAAGCGCCCCGATAAGGGCTGGCAGCACGGCCTGTGGCGCCTTTTCCAGCAGCCCGGCACACGTCCGGGTTACCGCCGTGTCCTCGGCGTCACGAACCGCCGGCAGCACCACGGCCCACAGCCGCGGATCGTCCTGCATCAGGGCGGACGCGATGAGTTCGGGGGCGGCTGTTTGCGCCGTGCGGACCATCCCGCCGTACGCCGCCGGGCCCGCATTTTCATCGCCCCATTCCTTATAGATGTCGGCGTACAACGCATGCGCGGCGCGACGGTTGTGCTCGGCGAGCGACTCGGCACAAGACAGCAAGCCATCCAGCGCCACTGCCTTCAGTCTCCCCGTGCGCTCCCGCGCCGCCGTCTCGAGTGCCACGATGGCCTTCGGACCGGCAATGCGCCCCAGCGCCAACAGTGCCGACATCGCGATCGTGGGGTCCGAATCGTTCACGTACGGGGCCAATAGCCGCGCATGGCGTGGATCGCGCGTCGTGCCGAGGGATTCGATAATGCCTGCCTGGATCGTTCCCTCGGTTCGGGGCAACGCATCGCGCAACGCCGCCTTCGCTTCCGGGTAGCCCATCGACGCCAAGGCCAGCCGCGCGGGATGCGACAGATCTTTTTCTTCTAGATAAGCAGCAAGAATAGGTACGGTTTCAACGGATCCCAATCGGCCCAGCTGAGCGCATGCCGTCGCTTTGCCGGCCACGTCCCCAGGGTGTTTCAACGCCGCGAGCAGGAACTGCATTTCATCCATCCCGGCTTCCCACACCGGCGTCTTTCCGACCATGTCGCCGCTTGGACCGGTCAGCGTGAGCGCTATCAGGTTCACCGTGGCAAGCGCGTCGGCGTTTACGACCTCCACCGCCGTCAACGGGACGTCGGGATGTGGATTGCGCGCAGAAAAGCGTTGAAATCCGATGCCCTGCTCCCGATCACCCACCGTGTAACTGTCCAGGTGAGCCACCCCCGCAAACAAGAGCGGGCCGGGCAGCCACCAGTCCTGAATGGTCACCCCTCCCTGAATAGGCACTTCGAGCTGTGCCCCATCTTCGTAATGAAGGATATACGAGCCAATTTGACCGCCGGAGTTTTCCGTGAAGTGCAGGAAATGCAGGCTTGCGCACCTCGTCGCCGGCAGCTCGATCCGGCGGGTATGGCCGGGAAGGACACGGACACGCCCATCCGTCAGGAAAGGTATCCCGTCGACCTCCCTCACGCCCGGTTCGAGATGCGGGAACATGGCAAACAGGTCCGTTTCGAGCACCGCACCCAAGTCCGCTGTCACAGGATCCATCACGACCGGTTCAGGCGCTTGCGGTCGCTCGCGTACCCCTCCCCCCTCCAATTGCGCCCCTGGTGCTGACAACTCGCCGCCAGCAGCAGGAATATCACCAATACAGCGAACGGGACAAGCCTCACCATCACGCAATCTCCCATGAACCGTCGGCCCGCACATCTCCGGTAATCTTCGCCGTTGTCTTCTCATCCGTGCCACTTGAACAGGCAGAGGCAGGATACAAGTAACCCGAAAAAAGGGCAAGCAGTTTTTTCACTTCGTGCGCGTCGCGATCTATACTGAAACGGGCTGTGTCCAACCGGAATCGAACCCTGAAGGAAGAACCTCCATGGTCATTTGCGCGCGCGTGTACCCGTTCACGAAGCTTATGCCGTTGCTCCTTGCCGCCGTCATGCTGTCCGGTGCCCCGGCGTCGGCACAACTGCCCGAGTGGGACACCTTCAGCGACACGTGGGCAGCCACCGACGCGCTGGGGCGTCAGGTTTCCATGGGCGGCACCGTCCCGTCGCCGCGGGCGGACCGTACGGTATGCATGTTCTACTTTCTATGGCTTGGCCCGCCCAGCGTCAACGGCGGCCCGTGGGACGTCACGCGCATTCTGCGGATGGATCCCGGTGCGATGGCAAAGCCCGACAGCCCGCTGTGGGGGCCGCCGTACGCCCCGCACCACTGGGGCGAGCCACTTTTCGGCTATTACGTCAACGACGATGCCTGGGTGCTTCGCAAGCATGCGCAAATGCTCTCGGACGCCGGAGTCGACGCGATTGTGTTCGATACAAGCAACCGGCTGACGTACCGGCATCACTACATGGCGCTGCTCGACGCCTTTGCCGCCGTGCGGCGAGAGGGCAATCGCACCCCCCAGGTCGCCTTCCTCACGCCATTCTGGGATCCCATGACTACCGTGCGTGAGCTTTACAATGACCTCTACAGCAAGGGAATTCACGAAGATCTGTGGTTTCAGTGGGAGGGAAAACCGTTGATCCTGGCCAACAAGGCCCAGGTCGAGCCGGAACTTCACGATTTCTTCACCTTCCGGCGCCCGCAGCCCGACTATTTTGCCGGCCCCACCGAACCGGACATGTGGAGCTGGCTCGAAGTCTATCCGCAGCATGTCTTCCGCAACAGTACGGGCGAGAGCGAGCAGATGTCCGTGGGCGTCGCGCAGAATGCCGTCGAGGACGAGCGCGGCCTGCGCTTGGGCACGATGTCTGAGCCGACGTCCCGCGGACGGAGCTTTCACAACGGTCACGACGACCCCACCCCGGACGCCGTGCTCCACGGCCACAACTTTGCCGAGCAGTGGCGCCGTGCGCTGGGCGAGGACCCGAGAACCGTCTTTGTTACCGGATGGAACGAGTGGATTGCGGGGCGCTTCGACGCATTCAACGACAAGAGCCTGCCCGTCATGTTTGTGGATCAATTTGATCAGGAGAACAGCCGCGACATCGAGCCTATGAAGGGCGGCCACGGCGACAATTACTACTACCAGCTTGTAAGCTACGTGCGGCAATACAAGGGAGCCCGCAAACCGCCCGTCGCGTCGGCACCAAAGACCATCGATCTCGATGCAGGGTTTGACGCCTGGACCGAGGTACTCCCGGAATACCGCGACGATATCGGCGACGCCATCCATCGCGACCACCCGGGTTGGAACACGGCCACGCGGTACGTAAACACGACGGGGCGCAACGACCTGGTAGTCATGAAGGTCGCACGCGACGCGGAAAACCTCTATTTCTATGCCCGGACCCGCGACCCGATGACGCCGAACACAGACCCCAACTGGATGGTGCTTTTCATCGATAGCGACAACGACTCATCAACGGGCTGGCTCGGCTACGATTTCGCGATTAACCGGCAGATGAAGGACGCGGCCACAACGGTGCTCGAGCGGACGCGAAACGGATGGAACTGGCAGCCGGCGGGCGAGATTCCGCTGCGTATTGCCGGCAACGAAGTGATGTTCGCTGTCCCCCGAACCGCTCTTGGCCTTCCTGAGGATGAACGCCCGCTTCGTTTTACATTCAAATGGGTCGACAACTTTCAGGCAGACGATGACGTCGACGCATTCCTCCTCAACGGCGACACCGCCCCGAATGCCCGGTTCCGGTACGTATACCAGACGGAATAGCAGATGTGGTGGTTCCGCTTTTTTGCTCAAATGGCCTACGTGCAATGGACAACCGCTGAGCGTCAACCAACTGCGCCACCTCAGCCGACGACGTTCTGGTCAGCCTGAAGGTGATGCGCAGTGGACCGGCGTCGTGCGCCTGAAACGCTGGCAGCAGGTCAGGGTCGGCGGCATGGAAGAGCAGTGCCACGACCTCGCCCGTGGTTTCGGCATCCATCTCGACGGTGACGTCGAAGCGCGGGCCCTCCTGCTCAGCGCGCACGGTGGCATGGGCTGATGCCCACATTGAGGGGCCGGAGGCGGGCGTCCACGGGCAGGAACCGGCGCGGAGCTTCGCGGCCCATAGACATCCAGAATTCGCGGTGATACCCAATCGGCGTCAGCGGCATGTGTTCGACGTCATTCCAGTTCCTCTGTATGATGACGGGGCGTGGCGGCCGCGGGTGTAAAGGTGATCCCCAGTCGGGTGCACAGCCGTGGCCGTCCAGCACGTCGATGCGAACCCCCTGCATACCGAATTCCGCGAGCATCGCAGCCTGCCGCCCCAAGACGTTCTCCGAGTCCGGAGAGGCGTAATCCATGCCGCACCCGCCGTGGACCTGAAGCGGAGTACGGTCGCGTTTCATCGTCCACCATTGTTCGAGTTCCACTGCCTGCTTGGAGTATCCGCCGTGGGGCACCACCCCTTCCAATACCCGCATCCCATCCTTGGACACAACCATGGCGCCCTCTGGTCCGGCGGTGCTGGACATCTTCAGCTGTGAGTCCTGCGTTAAAGCAGGATCGTCAACATTTGCCTCCACGGCATGCGCGTCAGGATCGGCCCGCAAGGCCTGGTGCCCGTCTACTACGACGGATAGCCACCCGCGCTCGTGCGACCACTCCGCGCTTGCCGCTGCAAAACTGGGATTCAGCGAAAGCAAAGCGACAAAGCAGCGGACAATCATCATATGGGGAGACCACATCGCGCATGGACTCCTCTATGCGGAGTCCAAGAATTCCGAGTCAACGAATTTCCAGCCCATTGCTTCACACGGTTACCAGTCGTTACGGGTTGTCAAGCGCAGCCTCGTATGACGGATCAACCCAGCAGAGCGGCACGAGCGCTTCGGTCATCGGGTCTTCTTCGACGGTTGAGAAGCCGAGATGAAGATGTCGCCGCCAGCCTTCGGCGTGCGTGAAGCGTCCTGACAGCGCGCCCACGGACGCGGCCATTTGCTCCATCGCCTCAAGGTATGACCCCATGCCTTGGGTCTCGTCCAGCCATTGCTGCTGGCTTTGATGCGCGGCGAGCATGGCCCTTTTCCTGTCAAGCACAGAGCTCACATCCACATACTGGCCAGCACGTACACGTTGACGCAGGGCATCGCGCAAACCGTGCGGCATCGCATGGTAAACAGTAAGCTTGGAAGTCACCGGCGGCTCAGGCGGCAGGCACAGCGCGTTAGGAATCCCTCGGCAGAAGGCCGCGGTGACGGCCGTGCGGCATGCTTCCTCATGATCAACCATGTAGTCAGAGGGGGAGTGAACCAACAGAATCCGTGGATCGACCCGGCGAACAACCGCCAGTACGCGCGCGACAATCTCCGGCGTGTGATAGATCCCGAGGTCCCCCGTGATGCTTTCATGGAACGTTGCGCCTGCGATACGGCAGGCCTCGATAGCCTCGTGGCGCCGGCGGGCCGCGGTATCTTCGCGGTTTTCCGACAAGGACCCGCAATCACCGTTCGCGATGGTGAGGCAATGGATTTCCCACCCACGGTCGCGAAGCAGCAACAGCGTTCCGGACATACCAAACTCGATGTCATCGGGGTGCGCCGCGATCGCCAGGGCGCGGTTGAGTGCTTGGGAAGCCGGATTCATCAATGCATTTCCACCGCGCATGTGCCTATGCCCGGGCGGTAGTAATTAAACTGAACGTTGGGATGGTCCGCCAGCAGGCTCATGGGAACGGCCGTGTCGACAAGGCCCTTGGCGATCATCAGGGCGGTGAGGCGCATCCCGAACGGGTTATCGTGATTTCCTGCGTGCCAAATGGATACCCGCTCGGCCTTCCAGGTTTCGACCGGCCCAACGGTGTTTGCCTGCAACGGCACTTGGGTAACGCGGCCACCGCCAGACGTGCGGGCGTTCTGCATGACGGTGACCGGATGCAGGTCCACACAGCGTGTTCCCCAGGTCCGAAATTCCGCAGGGGATGGGGGCGCATCCGCGTAGTCCCCTGCGCGCCTCACCGGGTCGTTGAAAGCCCAGTGCTTCACATCGCCCTGCCCGCCCTGCATCACCACGCACCGCACGCGGTCGTACGAGGCCGCATAGACATCGAGGTCTCCCGTTGGGAAGTGAAGATTGGCGTCCGGTATCCGCAGCTCCGGGCTAATCCGGTCAAAGCACAGCTCGCGGTCCGCCCGCGCAAAGGAGAGCGGATGGCTGACGTCCACAGCGCGACCGTCGATGACCCACTCGTCCATGCCCCAGAAATGTGCGTCGCATTTGCCCAGGTTGAGGCCCAGCTCATTCACCAAGCGCGCCACAAGCGGAAGCTGCTCGGTAGGCCCGATGGGACCGCATATGCCGGCGGGATTGTCCGGGGTCGATTGGCGCCATGCGCCGATGTATTCAAGAGCCTCCGCGAGATAAAAATCCTCCAGCGTGTCGTACATTACGACCTGGAAACCCGGCCGGGACAGTTGCTGCATATCGTTGACGGTGAGGTTTGCGGCATCGTCAAGTATGGCGCCGTCCAGCGTGGTGAAATCCCACCAGTCCGGGGCCAATAGGCTACGTGTGCGCATGGGTTTTCCTCCGCGAATGTGTTCTCGTCCGAAACAACGTCCTGCCTCCCGAAGTATACATTTTGGAGATCACCTCGGCCAAGGCATCATGCCAAGGCTCCCCTTCCGTCGGATGCACTTTGGGAAGACCTGTGTTTCCACACTCGACAAGACACGGAGAAAGCAACGAAGGCCGTCTAGGTGCATAACGGCTGGGCATTCCGCTGTACGCATCACGTGGAGACGCTCATTTCGGGGCGAAAGGAAAAGGGCCTCACAGTCCTTGGGGAAGTTGCGGAAGCGGACACGTTGAGCAGGTTCGCATGGGAGGCCCGATACACCCCGGGCTTGAGATTCAGTCACCGAGGAAGATTCTCGGGAGGCCGTCAAAATGGCCGAGATGGTCCTGGTTTGGGCCCGAAGCCAGATCGGGGTAAGCGTCACCCGCAACGGCCGGTGTATGTGATGTCGGGTTCCTTCGGGCGCCGGTTCGCATCGGGCAGAAACGACATCGAGCCTTACGACGGGGCGTCTACCCCGCCACCGTGGAGGCCCGGCGTGAGGGCGGCGGGTAGGCGTCGCGGCGTTGGGCAAAGGTCGTTAACGTAGTGTCCGCCGGCACGGCGGCCCGTTCCTCCGCGTGTGTAAAGCCATCCGCATCCGCGTCCCCTTTGTGCGACAGCTTGTCCCGCCAAGCCATGTCGTACTCAGGACCCGAGTGGTTGCCGAAGACGAATATTGATTTGGGAGAAGGCAGACAGTGACCTATGCCACGGCCGTAGCGGTGATGGATGAGATCGATGCTGAGACAAGAGGCAACGAGCTTCTGAACAGGCCACGGGCCGGTCGGTGACCCGTCGCAAAACCCGAAAACGACACGATTTGCGACACGTGGAAATGGCTTGTCTTATGCGAAATCGTTCTCTCGGACTCAGTCCACAGGTATTGGAGAGAACAGAGAGATTCGGGGTGAAATGTGGCCCAGTCGGGGGTGGGAATGCCTGCTGGCAAGTCCACAGGTCGGCGCGCTGCACAACTGCGCGAAGGCCCGCCAATAAAGGGCCGAAACGCAAAACGCCCCCTCGGGCGGGTTCCCCGAGAGAGCGTGGTTGCATTCAGAAAAATGGTGGAGGACTGGGAGTCCTGGCTCGACCAACCATCCTTGGCGAGAATATGGGCCAAATCGTTCCCTGTCTATGACTTGTGGTCGGCCAAGAATGACTTCTCTCCAAAGGCGAGAGAGGAAGCAAAATTGACTCGGATTTCCTTTTTCGCTCCAGCCTACTTCTCCAACGCCATAGCAAACCCTGGATTGAATGTTGGATTCCCGTCGATCACCGGATAGACGAAAGGATTGCGCAGATCACTCGAGTTGTCTCCAGCATGTACTCGCGTGAGTCGTGGGAATGGCCTTGAATCCAAAGACGCGGCTCCCGGCCCAGGGTCAGCTCGTTCACATCGCATACGGACAATCGATTTGGAGGGCTGGATCGGAGACGGAGACCAACGGAAAAACCGGGTTGGGCTTAACACGGGCGCTTGCCTTGGACGGGAATAAGGAATATCAAAGATTTGTTTTCAGATGAAGATCTAGGGTAATATCGCAACTGTGTCCGAGGAAGGGTTGAAAGACAAACTGAAATGATACGACCCAAACGTACGATTATGATGGCGCTGGTGGCGCTGTTGGTAGCAGGTGGGCTGGGAAATGCCCACGGGGTGGTGTTGTGCTTGGCGGCTGACGGCCACGTTGAGATCGAGTCGGAGCCGGAAAAGTGTTGCTCGGGCCTCCTCTCGGCAAGGAGCGGCTCAAGAGAACTTGCAGCGCGAGAGCTAGTAGATGCCCCCGGCAACTCTTCTCATTGTGGACCCTGCGTTGACATACCCATCGGGATTGGTGATCCCACAATACAGAAGAACCTGATTCTTCAGAACTCGCCATCCCCTGTGAAGCCTCTGGCGGCCGTGGCTTCGGGCTACACTTTCGGTCCTTCAGAGGCTTCTTTGGGGCAGAGCGCACCAACCGTGCGACGCGCCGATGATGGAACGCTATCTTCTCTCAGGACGACCGTCCTTCTAATCTGATTCCCCTCCTGTTTCTTCAGTCCCTTTTCCATGCCCGAATTGTGTCCGTGCTCATACCATGCGAGGACAC
>JBPOJD010000003.1:0-141110 GCA_052033955.1 Candidatus Hydrogenedentota bacterium | reverse complement strand
TCTCGCCATAGCAGACGGTCGTGATGCGGACTTAGCTGATACCGATCCCCACCATGAACTCCATGACGGAGTTGGCGCGACCCTGGCCGAGCGCCATATAGTAATCGTCCGTACCGATGCTGTCGGTATGACCCTCGAGCACAACGGTCTCAGTCGGGTACGCCTTCATCTCGGCGATGACGCGGTCAATCGTCTCCTTGCCTTCGGGCCGCAGCGTGGAGCGGTCGAAGTCAAACAGCACGTTGCTGAACACGGGAATGGTGTGCTTCGTGTCGACCGGAACCGCAGGCGGCGGCGCAACCGGCGCGGCGACTTCCTCAGGCGCCTCGGTATACTGCGCATAGACTACGCCGCGGTTGCCCCACAGCTCGGCGTCATCGACGTTCGAGGCGGGGGTAGTCGGCCACCACCAGTAACCAGAACGCGTGTCATCCTTGACCGGGCTGGGGGTCGCGCCGCTCTGACCCCACCACGACAGGTCGTCCCAGATCCTTCCCTGCGCCATGGCTGAGCCACTCAGCCCGATCAGCGCAAGCACCAGCGCGCAAACAATAACTTTCCTCATTGTGGTCATCTCCTCTCCGCTGAAAACTTGTTGTACGTCCCCATGGTCCACATCCCTTCATGGGAAGCAGAAGCCCTGCAACCTCCATTTAATCACAAACTTACAACACTGTCAAGTTTGGAAGCCTACACTGACGGGGACTTTGCCGGCCTCACCGGCCGCTGTGTGCAACACGCAGCCCGCCGGCGCGGCCTCGTCACACTCAATCCAACCGCCGGACCCCGGTGTATATTCCATTTTGGCGCACAGGGTTGCCATCCAGGGAGGGGTTGCGGACGCCCGATCTCCGCGTCCTCAGATGGCCCGCTGAAAGCGCTGTTGCAGGACCTGCAGCGCCTCCTGCACCGGCTCGGGCTGGGTGCGCTCAATCATCTTGCGCAATTTCTGGACCGCACCCCCTACTCTCCTGCCGTTCCGGGTGGTGCCGAAGAGGTGCCGGCTGACGGTCGATTGCGAAAGGTCAAGGATCGCGGCGATGTCTTCCTGGGTCTTCCCGCAGAAGAAGTACAACAAGGTCACTTCGCGCTGCCGCGAGGTCAACGCCGTGTCAATGGCGTCGCCCACGACTGGCATGACTGCCTGAAAAAACTCCTGCAGGGCGTACCGCCGGTCCCGGTCCATCTGAGTCTCAAACCAAAGCCCCCGCTCGACCGGCATCCGGTCAATGTAATCGGAAGCTGCTGTAATCTCCAAATAGTTTGCGTCGGCATCCATGGCTGCTGCTCGCTCCCTCGTCGTGAATCAATTTCAGTATCTCCAACCTGGAATCTCCCCGCTGCCGGTGATGGGCTACGGGGCGTCGAGCCGCCACGGTAATTCGCTTCCTCATGTCCAAGCTCCTTTGCTGCGACCAGATGGCCGTGCTGTTGAATAAGACGCCGCAGGATTCCAAAACACGCTGCGGCGATGGTTTCCGTCTCCTCGTGGAGTCAGTCGCACCAATGTACCCAAACCCAACACGCGGAGACAAGGCTTCCTTATATGTGCATAGGCCCTATGCATACTCCCTCCTCCGATCGGGACGCCGGTGTTCAATTTTGTACCGCGGCCCGCACGCCATATGTCACTGCACAAAAATGTACATCTCCCGCGCAACGCACGTTCCGCCTATCCCGTGTTCGGATAACAGGTTGCGACATTCCTGCACCATGGCACGATTGGTGCATAGCAAAAGCGCATGCTTTAAGGGAGCATGCACAACGACCGGGAGATGCAACCATGGCCGCGTCCGCATTGGCTGAAAAGCTCGCAGAACAGGATCGGCGCGAAAAATTGATCCTGAAATCCTGCCCCAAACCCGTCGTACTTGTGGTAGACGACGAGAATGGTCCCCGCCAAGCCCTCCGAATGCTTCTGAAGGAGGACTATGCCGTGTTGCTGGCCCCGGACGTGCCGTCCGCACTCGCTATCATCAACGACCAGCCTGAAAACCAGCCCATAGATCTCATAATCACGGACATCCGCATGCCTCGCCAGACGGGCGTGGACCTGTTGCGGATGGTCAAACAGCAGAACCCCGATATCCAGGTCATCATCCTGACCGGTTACGGGCAGCTCGAGACGGCCACCAAGGCTGTCGAGTACGGCGCCTTCGCCTACCTCGAGAAACCCTTCGACAACGACAAGATGCTGAGCTACGTCTCCGCGGCCCTCGAACGGCGCGCACAGGAAAAGGAACGGCGCAGCTTGGAGTACCTGGCCCTCGAAGCCAACCGCTTCGAGACGCTGGGCCGGGTGGTGTCGGGGATGATGCACGATCTGGGCACGCCGCTGAGCGTCTTGGGATCGAGCATTGAACTGCTCATGCTCAACCCGGACCGCGAGGGGCTCGAAAGCCGGCTTCAGATGATGCAGAACCAGGTCAAGCACTGCAACGACCTGTTCCGCTCGACCATGGGCTTCCTGCGCAACCAGCCGGGCGAGAGCATGCCGTTCTGCCTGAACGACATGATTCAGTCGTGCCTGCAAGTCGCGCAGCCGGTATTGCGCAAGCAAATGGTGCGTGTCCAGTGCGATCTTCAGGAAGGCGCGCCCCTCTGCCGCGGCGACATGGTGCTGATGCGCCAGGCCCTGCTGAACCTTATTACGAATGCCTGCTCTGCCATGGAGGGCCAGGAAGAGCCGCAGGAACTGCGGATCACGACCACGGTCGAAAACGGCGAGGTAAGTCTCTCGGTTCGAGATACGGGACCCGGGGTCCCGGAATTCATCCGCCAGCAGATCTTCGAGACCTTCTTCACCACCAAGGGCGAGAAGGGGACGGGGCTTGGGCTGGCGGTGGTCAAGCATGTGATGCGCCGGCACGGAGGATCGGTGCAGCTCATGGACACATCGGGAAGGGGAGCGGAGTTTGTCATCCGCTTCCCCGCGGAAACGCAGTACGACTGATGTTCCTCACAGTGCAAGGGCGATCGGCCTGACATTGGGGCCGACACGGGGCTGGGGCCGTGTCGGCCCTTGCACCTTTCGGGCAATTCGCACGCTTCAGTTGCCCGCCGCTTTCTTGTATCATGGCCGCCATGAATAACACGCCCACCGCGGTGTACAAGGGGGTAGAACCCGGCGAAACGCCCGTTGACGAGCACGCATTGCTGCGTGCCGCCAGTCAGGGCGATCGCACGGCCTTCGGAAGGCTGGTGGACATGTACCAGAAGCGGGCCTACACCGCCGCGTACGCGATGGTGAACAACCGCCAGGACGCGTTGGAACTCGCGCAGGAGGGGTTTGCGCGCGCCTTCAAGGCCATGGGCCGCTTCGACACGGCGCAGCCGTTCTATCCGTGGCTGTACCGGATCGTCAAGAACGCCTGCCTCAATCATCTGAAAAAAAAGCGCCGCCACGGCGAGGTCTCGTTGGACAGTCTGGTCGAGAGCGGATTCAGTCCGCCGTCCCACGCGACCACCCCTATGCAGGCCGCCACGCGCGACGAAACGCGCACGGAAATCTGGCGGGCCATCGAGCAGTTGCCGGCCATGCACCGCGAAATCCTCGTCCTGCGGCACTTCGAGGACCTTTCCTACAGCGAAATCGCCGAGTGTCTGGACATTGCCCCCGGAACCGTCATGTCCCGCCTGCATGCGGCGCGCAGAAAGCTGCGCGAGGCCCTCGAGGCCGCGGACGGTTTCCATCGGGAAACCAGCGAGTGAGTACCATGCATTCTGACAGCGACGAAACGCTCATCAGCGGTTACCTTGACGGCGAGCTGGATCCGGCCGCCCGGGCCCGCGTCGAGGCACGCTTGACGGAGGATCGGCACTTCCGGGAGGAATTCGAGCGCATGAAGCGACTGGTGGCTGCCGCGGATGACGCCGCGGTACCCTTGCCGGAGGACGCGGCGTGGGATGGGTTCCTGGATGGCGTCTACAACCGCGTCGAGCGGCGCACCGGGTGGGTGCTTGTCGTCACCGGTCTGGCCGCTCTGGCGATCTACGGTCTGTTTCTCTTCCTCGCCGTGCCCGGAAACCCGCTGGTGAAGCTGGCGGTGTCCGTGCCTGTGCTGGGACTGGTGGTGCTTTTCATCTCGGTGCTCCGCCAGCGGCTGCAAGCCGCCAAGACGGACCGGTACAGCAGGGAGGTTCAGCGGTGATTGTGTGCACGTCGAGTCAGATAGCCGGGAAACGCATCGTCACGACGCTCGGTCTCGTGCGCGGCAACACCATCCGCTGCCGCCACCTCGGCAATGACATCATGGCCTTTCTCCGCAATCTCGTTGGCGGCGAAATCGGCGAGTACACCAAGATGCTGGCCGAAGCGCGCGAGCAGGCCCTGGACCGGATGATCCAGGATGCACGACGGCTCGGCGCCAATGCCGTGACCGACGTCCGCTTCGGTACCGCCAGCACCATGACGGGCGCCGCCGAACTTCTCGTCTACGGCACCGCGGTCCTCACCGAAGACCTGCCTGCAAGCGAACAGGCGGCTACTCCGGCTTCGGCGGATACTTGACCTGGAGGTGAAGTTCTTCCAACTGCCGCGGCTGCACCGTTCCGGGCGCGCCCATCATCAGGTCCTGCGCCTTCTGATTCAGCGGGAACGCGATGACTTCACGGATGTTGGGCTCGTCGGCCAGCAGCATCACCAGACGGTCGAACCCCGGCGCGATGCCTCCGTGAGGGGGGGCGCCGTAGTGGAAGGCATTCCAGAGGGCCGGAAACTTCGACTGGACGGTGTCGGCGTCGTATCCGGCAATCTCGAACGCGCGGATCATGACCTCGGGCCGGTGGTTCCGGATAGCCCCCGACGACAGCTCGATGCCGTTGCAGACGATGTCGTATTGATAGGCCAGAACGTCGAGCGGATCCTTCTCGTTCAGCGCTTCGAGGCCGCCCTGCGGCATGCTGAAGGGATTGTGTGAGAAATCGATCTTCTTTTCGTCCTCGTTCCACTCGAACATCGGAAAATCGACCACCCAGCAGAATGCCGCCACGGACTTGTCGATGAGTCCGAGCGCATTGCCCAGATAGATGCGGACCTTGCCCATGAGCGCATTCGTTTCCGCCCGGGGACCCGCGCCAAAGAACAGCGCATCGCCGTCCTTCGCTTCCATCCGGGCGAGCAGCGCCTGCTTCTCCGTCTCGGACAGAAACTTCACGATGGGGCCCTTGAGTTCGCCGTCGCGGAAGGTCACCCACGCCAGCCCCTTCGCCCCCTCCGATTTGGCATACGCCTCGGCATCGTCGAAGAACTTGCGCGACAGCGCCTCGGCGCCCTCGGCCTTGATAACCTTGACGGTGCCGCCGCCAGCCACCTGCGAGCGGAACACCTTGAGCTCGGATTCGGCGAACAGGTCGGTACACTCGACCATCTCGAGCCCGTACCGCAGGTCCGGTTTGTCTACGCCGTACTTCTCCATCACCTCGCGGTACGGCAACCGGGGGAACTTCTCCGAGACGATGGTCTTGGTCGACAGTTCCTTGAAGAGCCGCACCAGAAGGATCTCGAGTTCCCCGAAGAGGTCGTCCTGGGTAATGAAGGACATCTCCATATCGATCTGGTAGAACTCGCCGGGACTGCGGTCCGCGCGCGAGTCTTCGTCGCGGAAGCACGGCGCAATCTGAAAGTACTTGTCGAAGCCCGCGATCATCAGCAACTGCTTGAACTGCTGCGGCGCCTGAGGCAGCGCGTAGAAATGCCCCGGATAGAGCCGGCTGGGCACAAGGTAATCGCGCGCGCCTTCGGGCGAGGAACTGGTCAAAATGGGCGTATGGTACTCGACGAATCCGCGCTCGGTGAGATGCTGACGCACCAACTGCGCCGTCCGCGAACGCAGCAGGACGTTCTTATGCAGGCGCTCGGTCCGCAGGTCCAGGTACCGGTAGGCCAGGCGCGTCTCTTCGGGATAGTCGATCTCCTGATTCACCGGGAAAGGAAGCTGCTCACAGAACGACTCGATGGCCAGCTCGTCCGCCACCACCTCGATATCGCCGGTAGGCATGGCCGGATTCACCGCTTCGGCGGCGCGCGCGACGACGTGGCCGGTTGCCGTCATGACGCTCTCGTTGCGCACACGTTCGGCCTCGGCAAAAAACGGGCTGTCCGGATTGCAGACGACCTGCACGATGCCGTAGTGGTCGCGCAGGTCGATGAAGATCACGCCGCCGTGATCGCGTTTCCGGTGCACCCAGCCCGAGAGCCGGACGGTCGCGCCCACGTTTTCTTTTCGCAACTCGCCGCAGGTATGCGTACGATAGGGATGCATATGCGTCTCTCTCTCCGCTTTCTGGCCGGTTTTTCGGGCCTGTGAATCAGGAAATCGCGCTATACTAGCGGGCGGGCGGCGACGTGTCAAACGGCTCCTGCGCTGCCTGCATGCATGTACGGCCGTCCAGATGGTCCAGGAGCGCGCGCAGCCCGATGACGGTCTTGGCGTCGGTGAAGGCGCCCCGGGCCAGACCGGCCCGCACGTCCTCAAGCGGCAGGGTGACGACCTCGATGCGTTCGTCGTGCTCGGGACACACCTGCGCGGGGGTCAGATCCAGCGCCAGATAGAGGTGGATCAGCTCGCTGGTGTATCCGCAGGAGGCATAGACGGCGCCCGCCGCCACCATCTCCCCGGCGCGGTAACCGGCCTCCTCGAGAAGTTCTGCCCGGCCCCGAGTCTCGGGCGAATCGCCCGGTTCGAGCTTGCCAGCGGGCGCCTCGAGAATTTCCCGCCCAATCGCTATGCGGTACTGGCGCACGAGAATGACGTTCCGGCCATCGAAGGGCACCACCGCGACCCCGCCCGGATGTTCCACCACTTCGCGGAAGGCCCGGTGGCCGTCGGCCAACTCGACCTCGCCCGTGCGCAACGAGACGATGCGCCCTTCGTACACCATCGCGCTGTCAATCCATGTTTCCATGCGCCCTCAGTCCGCGGCCTCGCCGCAGCCGCATCCGGAACACTCTCCGCACCCGGACCGCTCGGATCCGATGATACCGGCGTCATAGGACGCCACGACCCGTTCGCCGGGACGGACAACCTGGAACCGTTCGTCGTCCCACTGTCCGGCCAGCAGATCGCGCAGGAGTGCGGCATCCCCGTGCAACTGCTCGAACGCCCACCCCAGCCAGTCGGCGCACTCGCGCGTGTACGCGGTGTAGCGATCGCCCTCCGTGCCGGGAAGGCCGATGTAGGTGGCGCGATCGTAGCTGTGCATCCAACCCTCACTGGCCTGGATGAGGTACTCGGCATTCTCGGCGCCGTACAGTGCGGTGTACTCCTCGAGCAGCCGTTCATACCGCTCGCGTCCGGGCTGGGTGTGCGTGTCAATCCATCCGGGGCTGTACCAGTAGGTGCCCGGATGGGTGTCGAAGTACTCCTGGTACCGCTCCTTGGATCCCAGGAGCAGCGTGATGCAGTCATGCCCGCGCGGGATGACCACCGGGACCTTGCGCGCGTGGATGCCCTCGATGCCGCGACTGCACAAACCATAGCCGACGAGGATGGCGTCCCATTCGGGCGGCACGGCGTCGATCGCCTGCTGCAACGCGGTCCGCAACTGGTCCGGGGTGTTGTGCAGTCCCTGTTCGAGGAACCGGAAGTCGTGGACATTGGGCGAACCCGCCGCGCAGTGACACAGCTCCCGCCACAGGACGTGACAGGCAATGACGTAGTATTTTTTCACGTTGCATCCAATGAGTAGCGGCTGCTTCAGCACTTCCCGGCGAGGGCCGCGACGCACGCCATCACCTCGTCCGCGAGCGCTGCCTTGCTGATCTCTTCCCACGTCTTCTCGGCGCCGTCACGTCCTACAATGCATGCGGACACGTTCTCGGTCCCGAAACCCGATGCGGGCGTACCCACATGGTTGCCGACGATCAGGTCGACGGCTTTGCGCTGAAGCTTCTCGCGGGCATGCTCGATGACGTTTTCCGTTTCGGCCGCAAAACCGACGAAGATCTGCCCAGGGCGCCGGGCCTGCACGGAGGCGGCCAGAATATCAGGGTTCTCGACAAGTTCTACCTCGAAGGGTCCGCCCGCGCGCTTGCGCTTGTGTCCAGCCGCACTCGCCGGCCGGAAATCCGCTACCGCGGCAGCGGCAATCATTACGTCGGCCGTTTCCAGACAGCGATGCACGGCCTCGGCCATCTCGCGGGCGGTCTCGACGTCGATGCGCTCAACGCCGCAGGGCGGCGCCACCTCGGACGGACCGGTGACGACGGTGACGTCCGCGCCGGCACTCAGCGCGGCCATGGCGAGCGCCCGGCCCATCTTGCCGCTGGAACGATTGCCGAGATAGCGCACGGGATCAAGCGGCTCGCGGGTGCCGCCGCTGGTAATCAGGACACGCTTGCCCGCCAGGGGCCGGTGCGTCGAGAGGAGCGGCAGGGCCACGTCGAGAATGGTCATCGGGTCGATCATCCGTCCGATGCCAACCGTGCCACAGGCCAAGCGGCCCGATCCGGGGCCCACGAACCGGACACCGCGCTCGCGCAGGGTCGTGATGTTCGCCTGCGTGGCCGGGTGGTCATACATATTGCTGTTCATGGCGGGCGCCATGAGTATCGGCGCGCGCGTCGCGAGCAGCGTGGTGCTCAACCAGTCATCCGCCAGCCCGTTCGCGGCCTTGGCAATGACGTTGGCGCTCGCCGGAGCGACCAGAAACAGATCGGCACGGGTGGCGAC
Organism: Candidatus Hydrogenedentota bacterium; assembly: GCA_052033955.1. Classification (GTDB taxonomy): domain Bacteria; phylum Hydrogenedentota; class Hydrogenedentia; order Hydrogenedentales; family SLHB01; genus JBPOJD01. Next base: position 132,438 of record JBPOJD010000003.1, on the reverse strand, counting down.
GGCGATGTGCTCGACATCGGGATTCTGCAGCGGCTCAAAGAGGCGGGTGATGGCCCGGTTGCCGGTGATCGCCTCGAACGATGCCGCACCGACAAACTCCTGGGCGCTTGCCGTCAGGACCGGCGTGACGCGGATCCCGAGTTCCACCAGCCGCGAGGCGATTTCGCACGCCTTGTACGCCGCGATGGACCCGCTGACCGCGAGCACAACCTCCTTACTCGCCAAACTCCTCCTCATCGCTCTCCTCGCTGCGGTAGGTCACCTTGCCTTCCAGGACCTCGTCGAGCGCAATCATGGTGGGCTTGCGCGACTTGACCGGCACAAGCGGGCGCACCTCGGGCCGCGCGATCTGGCTGGCGCGCCGGGCGGCAATGAGCACCAGGCGATACAGGCTGTCGATCTTGCCCTCAAAGTCTTCCAGTGTGTAGTGGTTCTTCATCCTTCGCTCCTAAAGCTGGCGACTGGCACGGCAACGTTCCGCGCGCACCACCGCGGCCATATCGGCCACGGCTTCGGCCAGCGTGTCGTTCACCACGACGTAGTCGTACTCACCGCGGGCGGCCATCTCCGTCCGCGCATTTTCAAGGCGCAACCGAATGTCTTCGTCGTCGTTCGTACCGCGGTTGCGCAGACGCCTCTCGAGTTCCTCCAGCGTGGGCGCCACGATGAACGTGGCTACCGCGCCGGGAACCATCTTCCTGAGACTGCGCATTCCCTGCACGTCCAACTCGAGGACCACGTCCCGTCCGGACGAAACATGCCGCTCCAGTTCCGAAGCCAGCGTGCCGTACAGGTTTCCATGTACCTCGGCCCACTCCGCAAACTCACCCGCGGCGACGCGGCGCTCAAACTCCTCGCGCGCCAGAAAGTAATAGTCCTGTCCATCCTTCTCCCCCGGCCGCGGCGGGCGCGTCGTCGCCGACACGGTCAGGGTCAAACGCGGATCCTGTTCCATCACCTTGGCCAGGACCGTGCGCTTGCCGCCGCCCGAGGGGGCGGATACCACGAACACGATCCCTTTCCTCGAGGACGGGTCATTCAATGTTCTGCACCTGCTCGCGGATCTTCTCGACTTCCGCCTTCATGCCGAGGACCTCGCGCGCCACGTCGGTGTCGCGCACCTTGACGCCGAGGGTGTTGACCTCGCGCTGGAGTTCCTGCGTCAGGAAGTTCAGTTCCCGGCCGCAAGGCTTGGGCGATGTCAGCATCTCGAGCACATGGTCAAAATGCGTCTTAAGGCGCACGACTTCCTCGGTGACGTCGCCCTTCTCAGCGAGCAGCGCCACTTCGAGCGCGATGCGGTCCTCGGTCACCGACACCTCACTGGACAGATCGGCAATCCGCGCACGCAGACGCTCGTCGTACAACTGGTTCAGGGCCGGGAGCCGTTCCTCGACGCGGGCCAGCGCCTGGCGCAACGCGTCGACGCGCGCGGCCACTTCCTGCGCCAAGGCTTCCCCTTCGGACAGGCGCATGGCGTTGAGGTTGTCCACCGCTTCGCTCACCAGCCGTTCCAGGACGGCCCGCGCCTCGTCCATGTCCTGTTCGGGATCTTCGTGGTAGAAGACCCCTTCCATCTGCGCAAGGGTATCCAGCGAGAGCTGCCCGGTCAGCCCAAGTGTCTCCCGGAGTTCGTCACAGGCCGCCACATACTGGCGCGCCACCTGAAGGTCGAAGCGCACAGCACTGTCCGACGACGGGGCGCGCTTGCGGGTAATGCTCACATTGACCTTGCCGCGGGACAACTTGTCCTTGACCACATCCCGCACCACCGACTCCAATGCCGACCATGCGTTGGGCATGCGGCACGAGCAGTCGAGATAACGGTGGTTGACCGTACCGATCTCGACGCTGACAGCGTCGCCGTTGAAATCACAAGCGGCTTTTCCGTAGCCGGTCATGCTGCGAGTCATGGCGCCATTCCAAGTCAAAGGTTGGGGGAAAGCAAGCAAACAGTATAGCGAAAAACCGCCAAGTCCTGCAAATCTCGATACTTGGCGCGAAAAACGGGAGACTGCTGGCGTCTTGGCGAGCCGTTGGACACCCGTCGGCGCCCGCTAGCCAAAATGCTCCTGAAGGAAGGCCAGATCGAGCTCGGGGTATACGGGGAACCGATCCAGCAGGGCTCGCACGCGTGCCCGCACCTGCTCACACGCCCCGGGATCGAGCGTGTACTTCATCTTGCTGGGTTCGCCGGCATGCTGGCCCGTTGCCAGCAACTCGGGCTCGGTGGCGTCAAGCACGGCCCGGATACACGAGGCGATCTCGCGCATCTCGTCCGGCCCCATTCCCAGCGTCGTCACCGCGGGTGTGCCCAGCCGCAGTCCGCTGGTCACCATCGGGCCATGCGGATCGGCGGGGACGGCGTTCTTGTTCAGGGTCACGTGGCAGTCGTTGAGAGCCCCCGCTGCCTGGCGGCCTGTGACGCCGCACGAGCGCACATCGACCACCAGCAGGTGATTGTCCGTGCCGCCGGACACCACGTCGAGGCCTTCGGCCTGGCAGGCCGCGGCCAAGGCGCGCGAGTTCTCGACAACCTTGCGCGCATAGTCGCGAAATTCCGGCCGGTTCGCCTCGGTAAAGGCCACGGCCTTGGCGGCCATCACGTGGGGCAGCGGGCCGCCGATGACCAGCGGGCAGCCCTTGTCCACGAACTCCGCGTATTCCTGCCGGCACAGGACCACCCCGCCGCGCGGCCCGCGAAGGGTCTTGTGCGTGGTACTGGTGACGACATCGGCGTACGGTACGGGGTTCTGGGCGCCGGTGAACAGCTTGCCGGCCACCAGCCCGGCGAAATGGGCCATGTCCACCATCAAGACGGAACCGGCGCGGTCGGCGATCTGCCGGAGCCGGGCGAAATCGAGCGCGCGCGGATACGAACTGTAGCCCGCGAGCAGGATGAGCGGCTTGACGTCGAGGGCCTGCCGTTCGAGTGCGTCGTAGTCCAACAGCCCGGTCTCCGGATTGACGCTGTACGTGAAGGCCTCGAACATCCGGGCGGAAACGTTGTGGCGATAGCCATGGGTAAGGTGACCGCCCGAGGCCAGATCCATCCCGAGAAGACGCTGATTGCCCAGCTTCTGGCGAAGGCCCTCCCATTGTTCGTGAGACAGTCTGCCGGGGTCCTTGACACCCGCCTCATCGAGTGCCGGCGTGCCAATCCTGGCCTGCAAGATGGCCCAGAAGGCGATCATGTTGGCATCGGCGCCCGAGTGCGGCTGGACATAGGCGTGGTCGCAGCCGAAGAGGGTGCACGCCTGCGCCGCGGCATAGGCCTCGACGGCATCGACGTTGTCGCACCCTTCATAGAAACGGCTGCCGGGAACGCCTTCGGCGTATTTGTCGGTCAGGAGATTCCCCATCGCCAACTGCGTCGCCAGACTGCAGTAGTTCTCGCTCGCAATGAGCTTCAAGGCCCTGCGCTGGTCGGCCAGCTCGGAGACGATGGCGCGCGCGATTGATGGCGCGACCTGGGCCACGGACGTCAGGTTGGCAAGGTAGGCGAGAAAGCCGGCGTCCACGTCCTCCGGAGAACGGCGGGTCAGGTACGCCGAGAGAGCTGCATGTGCCACGGGGTAATCCTCTGCTATTCGGGGGTTACAAAGGCTGTATGGTAGCGGTCCGGACCGGAAAAATAAAGTCCAAATCCCCTGAAATGGCAAAAGCCCCTGGTAAGGGGCCAGGGGCAATTGCAGGGACCGTGCATCGTGCAACCAAGGGACCGATTAAACTGTCGCCCGTCTTTTAGCAAACCACATGCCAATTTATCCGGGATGTCCCGCAACACCCTCAGGCCTTGATTTCCCAGCATTTCCGCAGGGAACGGGCCGGGCGTTGCCGGAGAGTCCGGTCCGTCGCCCGAAATCCGTTTGTCGTTCTGACGAAAAACTGCAAGCGCGGTGCTCGCGCGGGGCCTCGGTAAGCCGCTGAGGGACTTGCTTTTCACGGCGCGTAGCGATAGTGTGTTGCTCGGAAGCCAAGGAGCCGAGCATGCCGGACGCCGAGCCCACATACCTGCGAATTCACTGTCTTTGCGGGCAGCGAATGAAGGTGTCCGGCTCGATGTATGGCCTGCCGGGCAAGTGCGTGGCCTGTCGGCTGAAGATTCGTATTCCCCGCCGCGACGAGGTCCCTGCTGGCGTCGACGAGATCCACCTCAAAGACCATCCCGAGTTCGTGCGGAAACGCCGCCTGGGCGCCCGGGCCACGCCGCCGCCCCCGGCCGCAAAGGATGCCGCGCCCGCACCTTTCCCGCCGGAAACGCCCCAGGAGGCCGAAGCCGAGGAACAGCCAACACCGGCGGACGAGGAGGACCTTGTTCTCGGGGAACTCCATGATTCCGCCAAGGACCTTCCGCTCGATGTGTTCGATTACCTGCGCAGGCTGTGCAGCCTCGAATACGTGATCGACAAGAACCTGGCCGCGGAAGGCATTTCCAGTCCCGACGCCCCCGGCGAGGTCACGCCGCGGAATGCCCGGGATCTGCTGGCCCAGCGCCAGCGCGCCCTGGAGATTCACGCCGACCTCAGCGAGGAGCTGCGTCAGCGGCTGCTGGAAACCGCGATCGAACTGGCGAGCACCCAGGAAAAGCTTGGCGAGGCGGGCATCAACGCCCGGGTGGGGCGCATCCCGTATGGCGAATACGCCCAGCAGGCGGCGCGACTGCGTGAGCGGCGCGAGCGGCTGGAACGCCAGCAACACAACCTGCGTGCGTGGCTGCGCCTTCGCGATCCGTTCCTCGCGGGCGGGCTGGTGGAACCGTCATCGGCGGATCCGTCCGTATTGGGGACCCCGCCTCCCGTGCCGCAGTACACCGAGGAAATTCCATCGGTGTTGGACCACAGCGCCGAGCGTCTCCGGGCGGCCCTGCAGCAACGGGAAGCGGCCGAACGCGCGCTCCGCGAAACACGTGCCGCGAGGGAAAAGGGCGAGCTGTCGAGCCGGCGCGCCGCGCTCGCAGAGAAGGAGATTGAGGACCAAAAGCGGCTCGCGGACGCCGCCATTGCGTTCTACCGAGGCCGCCTGGAGCAACTCCGCAATGACTATCGGCGCGACCTGGAGATCCTCACCGCACAACAGGACCTGCTCCGGAGCGGCCACCGTGCCAGCACCGGCGGCCGAAGCCATTTCGAGTCCCGCGAGCGCGAACTCCTGCGCGGCCGGGGCGATTGCGCGAAGGCCATCGACCTCGTCGAGCGCGTGCTGAGTGCCAACCTCGCACAGGAAGTCCCGCACGCCCGCGGCACCTTCCTGGGACGGCTGGGCGTGACGCACCCCACGACACCGGGACGCGACGCGTGGACGGCGTGGGCCGCGGCGCTGCTGCTGTTGGGGAGCGTGTTCCTTCCCTTGGCGCCGGGACTCAGCACGCTTGGCGCATACACCGATCCGTCGTTGCGGGAGGGCGGCGCTCAGTGGACGTTGTTCTTGACGGTACTGGCAGGGGTGGCCGCAGGACTCGCGGCAGGAGTGCCCGTGGTGCGCCTGCGGGCCGTCTCGCTGCTCGCCCTCTGGAGCGTGGTGACGATCACCGGCGTGTGGCTGCTGCGCGAGGCGTGGTACACCCCCACGCTCTTCGCCGCCGCCATCCGGAGCGAAGGCTCAATGTGGTCGCGGCCTGCATTCCTGTGCCTGGCGGGGGCCACCATCGTATTGTTGGCGGGCGCCATCCAGGCCGCCGTGCAGGACCGGCTGCTGCGATGGATCCCCGTGGTGGTGGTCGCCGCAACGGTGCTGGTGCTGGCACTCATGGCGACGAATGCAATGGGCAGCCGTGCCCAGCGGCCGCTGTTGCAGATCAGCGCCGGGGAAGCATCCGACGGCGTGGCCGAACAACAGATTTCGGTGCGGAACGGTGGCGCCCGCGCCATTCATCTTTTGTCGTCGCCCTTGCGCGAGGCCATCCGCCTGCGAAACGGCTATCTCTTCACGCTTCAGCAACGGATCGGCCAGGAGTCCTGGCGGGATGTTACCGGGCCGCTGACGGAAGGCGGCGGCTGGGGCGGGATCACCCACACGCCGCAACTGGTGAAGATAGAACCGGGCCAGCAGAACGCGTTGCGGGCGGCCCTTCCTCCTGGTGACTACCGGGTGCTCCTGCAAAACATGGAATCGGGCCGGGAACTGGTGGAGGCCTTCGCGGTAGCAACGCCGGCCCCACCGGCAGCCGAGGAGGCCCTGCCGCCGGAGGAGACCGCGGAGCCCGGGCGCGAGACGCCTCCCCCCTCCGAGGTCCGGGCCCCGGCCTTTGTCGAGGTGGAACTGCGCGGCGTGGTCACCGCCGACAATATCGAGCCGATGTTCCGGTTTGCGGTGCATGTCGCCAATGGCAGGGTGATCGAGAAAAGCCTGACGCTGGATGACACCGTGTACGGCGCGTGGGTCGTGCGCGAGTACAACCCGCAACGTCAGACCGTGGTGTTGTCGGATGGCGTGGACATCATCACTGTCCGCCGCGGCGAACGCGCAGGCCTACCCTAACCGCAGACGAGTGCCTTGCGCGCAGGCGACGAGTCCCGGCGCTGCGTCCGCGGCGTCGGGTGCGTGGCGGTCCAACTTTTCCTTCACGTCCTCGCGCTCCGGATCCAGCCGGTAGGCCCGCTCCCACTCGCGCACCGCCTTGTCCACCTGCCCGTTGAGAAGGTACGCATCACCGAGGTGGTCGCGCAGTTCGGCGTCGTCCATTTCCATGGCGAGGATCGCCTTGCGGATATAATCGACGGCGAGGGCCGCGCGGCCCTGCTTGTAGTACACCCAGCCGAGGGAGTCCAGGTAGAAGCCGTTGTCCGGGGCAATGTCGAGGGCCCGCTTCAACAGGCGCTCGGCTTCGTCGAGCTTCACATTGTGTTCGGCATACATGTACCCGAGGAAATTCATGAGATCCGCGTCGTTCGGGTCGTACTCCATACTCTTCTGGATGTGCCGCTCGGCGGCCTCGAAATCATCGGCGGCCTCGTAAATAATGCCGAGATAGTAGTGGGCGAGCTTGCCGGCCTGCCCGTCGGCAACCAGCGCCAGCAGCGTATCCCTGGCCTCCTCGTCCATCTCCAGCGCCATCTGCACTCGCGCAAGCGCGAGCGTCAGCGTCGCTGGTGCCGGGGACAGGTCCGCTCGCAGACCTTCAAGCGGCCGCTTGAGGACCCGCGCGACCTCGTCTGTGCCGAAGTAGTAGACCAACTGCCCCACGTATTCCTCGAGCTCCGCGTCAAGGTCGCCCTGAACACGCGCGAGCGCCGCAGCCGCCGGACCCGCGTCCTCGCCGGCCCGCTGCAGCGCGGCCAGCTCGACCAGCGCCGTCATGTAGGGCAGCCGACCCGCAGCGGGTGCCGCCGCGGCATCCAAGTCACGTCCCGCAGCCAGGAGCACGAAATCCCTGTAGAGCAGGTGCGCCGGGTCAGCCTCTTCGACGACCGTCAAGAGTCGAAAGAGTGCGAGCGCCTCATCGTATCTGGACTGTCTCGCGAGCACAGTGGCGAGATGTACGACGGCATTCACGTCCGTCGGCGACAGCAACAGATAGCGCCGGAAAGACGCTTCGGCCTCCTGCAGCTTATCCTGTTCGAAAAGGGCGAGTCCCAGCACATAGTGGGCGGGCGCGAAGGCCGGGTTCATCGCGATGGCTTTCTGCAGATGCCCTTCAGCGCGCGCGGACTGCCCGATGCGCACGTAGCTCAGGCCAAGCTGGTAGTGCAGCGCGGGCGACTCGGACACCATCGTCAGCAGGCGGTCGTACAGGTCGATGGCCCCGATCCAGTCGTTGGTCTCCTCCTGGACGGCCGCGAGGGCCTCATAGCCCAGGACATTCTCGGGGTCCATGCTGATCGCGCGACGGAGGGCGTCGGCGGCCACGTCGAAATTGCCCAAGTGCTGGTTGATGACGCCAATCCAGACCCAGGACATGTAGTTGTCCGGGTTGGCGGCCACGGCCCGCTCGGCCACGTCGCGCGCCTCTTCATACTCCTGCAATCGCAGGTGAGCCGCAATCAGTTTGGCCTGCAGGGTTGGGGCATCCGGCGCCAGCCTCGCGGCAGCCCGCAGGTCGCGCATCGCCTCATCGAAGCGGCCCCGCCGCTCATGCATCACCGCGGCCAGGTAATGCGCCATGGACTCGGAGCGCGGCGTCGGTCTGTGGCGCAGGGCGAGCCGGTCCGCCTGTGCCTGAACGGCGGCCTCGAAGCGGGCGCACGAAGGCAAGATCACGAGAAGCAGGAGTGAAAGATACCTCACGGCCTGGGTTCCTCTTCCATGTTGGTCCCGGATTCGTTGAAAAGTGGGCCGGTTACGGGTGTCTGCGAGATGGGAGCAAAGGACCTCCGGTGTGCCGGGCACGGACCGTGCCTGCCGATGGCGTCCAGGTGCGTGCGGGTGCCGTACCCCTTGTGCGCGGCAAAGCCGTAGTGTGGAAACTCGCGATCAAGCTCGAGCATCATCCGGTCGCGCGTGACCTTGGCCACAATGCTGGCCGCCGCGATGCACAGGGAGCGGGAGTCCCCTTTGACGACGGCCCGCTGCGGAAGCGGACACCCCCGAATGGCAAACCCGTCCACCAGAAGAAACTGCGGCGGCGGGCTCAGCGCGGTAACGGCCTGCATCATGGCCGCGTAGTTTGCGGCCTGGATACCCTTGCGGTCGATCTCGCCCGCCTGCACCACGCCCACGCCGATCGCGTGCGGGCCATCATGCAACGATGCGTACAACCGCTCGCGTTCGTCCGGCGACAATTGCTTGGAGTCGTTCAGACCGTCCACCGCGCCGCCCAGCACGACTGCTGCCGCGACGATGGGGCCGGCAAGCGGGCCACGGCCCGCTTCATCCACCCCGGCCACGCGTGTGAACCCATCGCGGGCCACTTCGGCATCGAACGACGCCATGGACGCCATGCGCTCGGCTTCGGCCTGCGCATGCCGTCGCTGGCGGAGCAGGCCATCGCGCATGGCCCGCGCACCCGCCCGGTCGTCGTCGCGCAGGGCAGCCAACAGCCCCGGAGGATAGGGAGGTCCCTGCTCGACCAGCTTCCTCATCTCATGAAGTGGACGTCGTGCCATGCTGCGTTCCGCATCGCCGGCGGCGCCTGCCGCACACCGGCACGGTCTGTAACGAACAAAAAAGGGCGGAGGGAAACTCCGCCCTTCGAGCATACCATGAAATGTGTCCGTCAGCTCTTGCTGGCCTTCTGCGCGGCGGTACGCCCCTTGGCCTTGACGCGGGCGGCCTTGCCCGTGAGGTCGCGCAGGTAGTACAGCTTCGCGCGCCGCACACTGCCTTCACGCGTCACCACCACCTTCTCGATGCGCGGGCTGTGGAGCGGGAAGACGCGTTCGACGCCTTCACCGAAGGCCACGCGGCGCACGGTGAAGACCGCTTCCGGACTCTCGTTGCCCTTGCGGCCGATCACGACGCCCTCGAACACCTGAATCCGTTCCTTTTCGCCCTCGACGATGCGGAAGTGGACCCGGACCGTGTCACCGACGTTGAATTTCGGGATGTCTTCCTGCGCTTTTCGTTGAGCAGCCTTGAGTTCTTCCAATGCGTTCACCGTTCTTCTCCCTGTTCGGTCCGCAGTTGCTCGCGCTCGATTTCCGCCAGCAACCGGTTATCCTCTTCCGTGCAGTATGTCAACAGGTCCGGACGCCGTTCGCGTGTCGCCCGTAATGCCTCTTTGCGCCGCCAGCGCCGGATCGCGGCGTGGTTGCCGCTCAACAACGTCTCCGGCACGGCCCGCCCACGAAACACCGGCGGTCTCGTGTACTGGGGCGGCCCCAGAATCCCCTCGAAAAACGAATCCGTCTCCACCGACTCCCAATCGCCGATGACGCCGGGAATCATGCGGCTGAGCGCCTCGACGATAACGAGCGCCGGCAGTTCCCCGCCGCTGAGCACGTAATCGCCGATGCTGATCTCCTCCGTGCACAGGGTTTCGGAGACGCGCTCGTCCATACCCTCGTAGCGCGCGCAGAGCAGGACCAGATCGGGCTGCTGCGCGAGTTCGCGCACCAAGGCCTGGTCAAGCCGCCGGCCTCTCGGCGACAGCAGGATCACGCGCCGGAGCGAGTTCTTGCCGTGCAGGCTTTCCAGCGCCGCTTCGACCGGCTCGCACCGCATCACCATGCCCGCGCCACCGCCGTAGGGCGCATCGTCCACGGTGCGGTGGCGATCGGTCGCGAAGTCACGTATATTCGTGACCATAACCTCCAGCGCACCGGCCTCGAGGGCCTTGCCCAGCAGGCTCGCCTTCAGGGGGCCTTCAACTATCTCCGGGAACAGGGTGAGGATGTCAATCCTCATGCGTGTTCCCCGCCGTCCTGTTCCACTGCGAACGGCATGAACTCATCCACAACCACCAGCCGCGTGCCCCGTTCGAAGCCGTCCACGGCCTCGGGAACCACCGCCAGCATGAAACCGCTTCCGTCGGGCCGTTCGATCTCGACCACGTCGTTGGCCGCAGTCTCGAACACGTCGCACACCCGGCCCAGCAACACCCCGGAACGCGTCTCCACGTTCAGTCCGAGCAACTCGTCGAGGTAGAACTGGCCGTCCTCCAAGCCCGTCAACTCGTCAAGTCGCAGGAACACGTGCGCCCCGCGCATCGCTGCCACCGAGTCTTTGGGCACACCGGCGACGAGTGTCACCACCGGCTCCGGACCGCGCGTGTTCACCGCCGCCACGCGGCAGCGCTTCTCCTGGCCGTCCGGGAGGGTCAGCCCGACCCACTCCAGCCGCTCGAACTCATGGACATGGGCGGAGCGAGGCGTCACCCGGATCTCCCGCCGCGCGGGGTTGACCGAGTGCACGACACCAATCTCCACCGTTTCGTCAGCCATGGGTGCCGACCGGGACTACTCAACGATGTTCAAGGTAACCCGCTGGTTAGCCTTGGACGCGGCCGAGTTGAGCAACGTGCGCATCGCCTTGGCCGTGCGGCCTTCCTTGCCGATCACGCGGCCCATATCATCGGGATGCACGCGCAGCTCCAGCGACTGGCCGTCTTCACCGTCGATGACGCGCACCTGCACGTCCTCGGGATGCAGCACCAGCTTCTTTGCAATCAGTTCGATCAGTTCTTTCACGCTTCTGCTCTCGCACAGGCCGCCGGGTGAGCGTTCCAGACTGGCCGCGCCCGCCCCGCGTCATACGTCCTGTGCCTGTTATGGCGCTTCCGCAGACCGGAGGGCGTCACCGGCATCGCGACGGCGTCAGCTTGCGACCGCGGTCTCGCCAGCCGCCGGGGACGCACCCTCGGCAAACTGCTTCAGGATGCCGAGCCCGGAAAGGAGGCTCTTCGCCGTGTCACTGGGCTGAGCACCCTCGCGCAGCCAATGCAGCGCACGCTCCGCGTCCACTTCCGTCACCGGCTCCGGCCGCGCGCACGGGTGGTACACGCCAAGTTCCTCGATCACGCGGCCACGCACCCGCGAACGCGAGTCCATCACCACTACGCGGTAGTACGGATCGTGCGTACGGCCGCCACGCTTCAGACGAATCACTGTTGCCATAAACCTACGCTCTCCTATAATCCCGGAAACGGAAGTGCCGGGCCTTTACCTCGTGGGCCTTTGCCTTTAGCGCCCTTCATAAGCTGTTTCATCATCTTCCGGGACTTCTCGAAGTCCTTGAGCAGGCGGTTCACTTCCTGCACCGAGGTCCCGCTCCCTGCCGCAATGCGGCGCCGCCGGCTCCCGTTGATCAGCTTGGGATTGCGGCGCTCGTACGGCGTCATGGAGTAGATGATGGCCTCCGTGTACTTCAACTCGTCCTCGTCGAAGTCCATTCCTTGGCCCATCATCTTGCTCATCCCGGGTATCTTTTTCATCAGATCCCCGAACGAACCCATCTTCTTGACCTGCTGCATCTGCTGCAGGAAATCCTCCAGGTCAAACGATCCCTTGCGCGCCTTCTTCTGGAAGTCCAGCGCCTGGTCCTGGTCGACCACCTGCTGGGCCTTCTCCACGAGCGAAACAATATCGCCCATGCCCAGCACCTGGTCGGCCATCCGGCGCGGATGAAACGCGTCCAGCGCGTCAAGCTTCTCGCCCGTGCCAATGAACTTGATGGGCTTGCCGGTCACCGTGATGAGGCTCAGCGCCGCACCACCGCGCGCATCGCCATCCATCTGCGTCAGCACAACCCCGCTCAACGGCAGCGCATCATTAAACTGTTTGGCGGAGTTCACCGCGTCCTGACCCTGCATGGCGTTGGCCACGAACAGGATCTCGTGCGGCTGCACCGCAGCGTGAATGCGGCGCACCTCCAGCATCATCTCCTGGTCGACGTGCAACCGGCCGGCCGTATCCAGGATGATCACGTCGCAGTTGCGCATCTGCGCTTCACCGCGCGCCATCACGCAGGCATCCACCGGGTCTGCCTTCTCGCCCAGGCTGAACGACTCTACGCCCGCCTGCTCGGCCACGACCTCCAACTGGCGGATGGCGGCCGGGCGATACACATCGGCGCCGACCAGCAGCGGCCTGTGGCCCTTCTTCTTCAACATCAGGGCAAGCTTGCCCGACGTGGTCGTCTTGCCTTGCCCTTGGAGCCCGACCATCATGATGATCGTCGGCGGCGTCTTGGCCATCTCGAGGGGCGCGTTCTGCTCGCCCATCACCCTCACCAGCTCGTCGTGAACGATCTTGACGATTTGCTGGCCGGGATTGATGCTGTCCAGCACATGCTGGCCGAGCGCCGCCTCCTGCACGTCGTTGATAAACTGTTTGACTACTTTGTAGTTAACATCGGCCTCGAGCAGCGCCATACGGATCTGCTGGAGGCTGTCGCGCATGTTCTTCTCGGTCAGTTTGCCCTGGCCGCGGATGTCCTTGAAGACGCGCTCTAGCTTTTTGTTCAGTGATTCAAACATAATCAAAAAAAGCCCTTGCGAGGGCTGGATTTAGCGCTATTGGCGATGTGCTCCACAGCGAATAGAGACAGATCTTCCCTGAAAGCCGAAGCGCATCTTAACATATGACGGCGGTCAGTTCAATAATAGCGCGGGTCCCGGCAACCGGACGCCGGGCCACGCCGGGAGGACAGCCATGATCCGCTACCACTGCGACGGGTGCGGCCGGAACCTGGCCAAGGGATCGCTCCGCTACACGGTCACGGTCGACGTCAAGGCGGCCTACGACGAACTCGAGGTGGGGCTGCTGGATCTCGTCCGCAACCACCGCGATGAGCTCGCCCGCCTCATCGAACAGCTCCGCGAAAGAGACGTAAAGGAATTGGAGGAAAGCGTTTACAAACACCTTGAACTCGACCTGTGCCCGTCATGTCAGCGGGCGTTCCTGAAAGATCCCCTGCGGTTCACCCCCGGGGAAGGCGTGGAGCCGTCCACTGTGGACATCGACTCCTTCCTGCGCTCGCTCGGATACGGCAAGGGGCGAGGAGATGCCCGCGGCGAATGACCGGATTCCTCAGCGCCCCTGCCGGGGCTCGGAATCCTCGTCGCGGAACGCCAGGACCGCCCACAGCAGCAGGGCGAAGGTCAGCAGCCCCATGAAAAGGTAGTATTCAACCATGCATACGGCTCCCAAGTGCAGTATCAGGTGAAGGTGACCAAGAATCTGGCGGGCGGGATCCTAGCAGGTCGCGGCGACCGGTGCAAACTTGGGCGTGCGCGCGAAACATGCTAAACTGGGGCCACGCACCGATGTACAGGATCCGCAACGCAAAGGGACGCCTCCAATGCAACGTCTTACAGCCTTGGCCCTGGTGATCGTGGTCGTGGGCGCCGGATGCGGCGCCATCGCGGACAAGGACCGCATCGTGGTCGGCCGGATCGGCGACAACGTCATCCGCCGGGGCGACCTCTACAATGTCCTGCGCGCCATGCCCGATGAAGAACGCCCCAATATCGTCAACCGGGGCGATCTGGTCCGGGTCCTGCAAACCTATATTGACAACGAGCTTAAGCTCGGTCTGGGACAGCGCATGGTGGCCGAGGGCAAGGTGGATGTGCCCCGCTCCAGCGCCGAAGAGGTCTACTTCGCCAAGAATCCGGAGTTGCGTACCGTCCGTGAGATCGCGGACCCGTCCGCGCTGGGGATGACGGCGCAACAACTTGCGGGCATGAGAGAGGAGGTCGAGCTCGGCATCGATCGCGAGCTGGATACCCTGCGAGGCGAGGCCGCGGTGTCCGTGCTGGCACGCGAGTACCTCGAGAACGGCACCATCGAGGTGTCCGAGGAAGACCTGGAGCAGGAGTACTCGCTGCGCAAGGACGAACTGCTGAGCTACGAAAGCATCGAGTTCGTCGGGTTGCGGTTTCCCGCGGCCATGCCCAATGCCGAGTTCGAGGCGGCCAACGCGCGCCGCATGGTCGAGGAAGGGACCCCTTGGGAAGAGGTCTTGGGCCGTTACTACAGCGCCAACCCCGAGTTGGTGTTCCGCAGCATGATCGAGAACAACCCGGGCGCGGCGAAGTTCCGGGGATTCTGGACGACGGCGGCCGGCGCAGAGGAAGGCGACGTGCTTGGACCGGTCTTCATCCCGGCCTATGACCTGGTCGTCGGCACGCCGGATGGCGGCCAGGAGAGGCAGTCACAACCCAACGCGTATCTGGTCTTTGAAGTTGTGCGTCATACGCCCGAGCGAAGCAAAACCATCGAAGAGGCGCGTGAAGACCTGCTCCCGAGCATCCTGTACCGCAAGGGGCTGCGGGCGCTGCGCGCCGAGCGGCGGGCCGAAATCTACGAAGACAAACTGCCCGACCCGTCGCTCTTCATGGAAAGCGACGAGGCCCTTTTCTAGGGTCACGGCCTCACACAACCAGCCACTGCAACGCGGCAAGCGCCAGAAGCAGGAACAGCAGGAACGGCAGCAGGTCACTGGCGATCCACTGGCTGCTGTGGTGGCGGGCGTCGTGTCTGGTCAGCCACAGCGACATGGGGCGAACCTCCCGGGTCTCGACCAGCAGCATTTTACCATAGTACTCATTTCGCCGCCGCGGGACATCGGTCCATGGACAGTGGCTGACAGCGGCTTGTCAGTGGGACGAATCCTCGCCTTCTTCCGGCGATTCCGGTTCCTGCAGCGCCTTGATGGCCGCAATCAGGGGCTCCTTGCCCGCGTTGATATCGTATGCCGGGTCGATGTACCGCACGAAGCCCCCGGCATCGATCAGCACGACGGCGCGTTTTGCGAGCACGACGCCGCCCATCTCCCGCACCGGAATGCCAAAGGCCTTCATCAACTGCGCCGACGGATCGCCTACGACCCGGAAGGGAAGCGCGTACTCCTTCTTGAACCGGTCGCTGGCCTCCTGATCGTCGCCGCTGATGGCGATGACCGTCGTGTTCATGGCCTCAAACTGGGCGAAATCATCCCGGTATCCGCACAGTTGGGCCGTACAGCCGGGGGTGAAGGCCTTGGGATAAAAGGCCAGCAGAACGTTGGCGCCGCGGAGGCTGGACAGCGCGATGTGCCCGGGGGCGTCGTCGCCGCCATGCGGGTCCGGCAGTTGCACATCGGGCGCCGGGTCTCCGACGGACACCGGCGGGACGTTCTCGTCAGCGGTCGCGGGGAACACTATCGACAATGCCGTCAGAAAGAGGGTTGCAAGGCGCATGGCAGTATCCTTTGGAGTTGGTATTCAGCCAATCATAGAGGTAACACCGCGCCGCGCCGGTCGCTTCCCTGGCAAGCGCCCGGAGTACTACCTTGCGTCATCCCCGTTGGCCGGCGCCGGACGGTTCGGCACGTAGCGGCCGGGAGACAGGATATTGA
Organism: Candidatus Hydrogenedentota bacterium; assembly: GCA_052033955.1. Lineage (GTDB taxonomy): Bacteria > Hydrogenedentota > Hydrogenedentia > Hydrogenedentales > SLHB01 > JBPOJD01. The sequence continues at coordinate 116,721 of JBPOJD010000003.1, read as the reverse complement.
GGGGGTCGATGGCGTGCTTCAGGCGCACCGTCAGATCCCAGTAGCTGTCGTTGTCGGCGCTGAGTTTGGGCAGCCCGTGCAGGCCAACCCGGTAGGGGATGTATCCCTTGGCCATTACCGCCGCAAACAGTGCCTCGTAGCAGGCCACGGCCCGCTCGGTTTCGCCGGGCACACTCTTGTCGAAGGCGACGTTCAGGATGCCGATCATGGCCCGCTCGGTGATGAGCGTGAAGGTCGCCAGGGGGTCAAAGCCGAACTCGGCAAACACGGGCTCGACCGCAGCCATGACGGCCCGTGCATCGCGTCCGGTCATCGGCACCACGGGGGAGATCCACATCAGGCCGCATCCGTGGTCGAGCGGATCACTCGAATCCCCCGCCGGTGTGCGCTGCAACCGCCACTGGGCGCCCAGCAGCGGCTCGTCGGTCGGAATACCCTTCAGCAGGCCGTAGTTGGGCTTGAGGGCGTCCAAGCGCCGACGCAACTGCATCCCGGGAGCGCTCCGTCCCAGCAACCGCGCGGCCAAATCGCCCAGGCGAATCAGCCGGTCATCGACAAAGGTCAGCCGGCCCGCGCCCCGCACGGCCGCCCGCAGGGCCTTGCGCGCAGCCTTGACCTGGCTCCTGGTGCCGGTGAGCGACCCGCCCGCATTCCACGCGCCGAGGCCGCCCGCCACGCGGAGTTCGCGGCGAAGGCCCGGCGGCAGCGGCGTCTTGCCTTCAGCCGCCTCCCACGGGTACCGTCCGGTGCCGCTGAGGATGCGCAGGTCGTTGCCGATATGCACGGCGGACTGCAATACCCCCGAAAGCCGCAGCGGCCGCAGGCGCTCCACCAGCGGTCCCAGCTCGTCCTCGGCGTCGCAGCGAATGAAGAAGAACGTAAAGGCCTCGGGTTCCGGCATCAGCCACAGCCCGAGCCGGGTGATAATGCCGAAATTGGACTGGCAGAACAGCCCGTCCAGAAAAGGGCCGACGCCGTAGCGGTACACGTGGGCCGTCTTGGCATTGGGAAAGTGTCCGAATCCGGTCCGCACCACTTCCCCGTCCGGAAGCACAACCTCCATGCCGCATGCGGTCAGAAAGTGGTCGCCGTACCGCGTGTGACCAAACCCGCGGTCCAGGGTGTTGCCCACGATGCTCGAATCGGGCCCCGCACCGGTGCAGTCGAGCCACAGCCCGGTCTGGTGCGCGCGAAGGTAATCGCGGAGGGCCTGTTGCGACACCCCCGGCTCGATGACCGCGTACGCCAGCTCGGTATTGACCTCGATAATGCGGTCCATGCGGCTCAAATTGACGATTGCCGCCCCGGGAACCGCCGCGCAACGGTCACCGTATCCCCAGTTCTTGCCGCGTGAAATCGGGTGCAGCGGCACCCGGTGCCTCGCGGCCACGCGCACCACCGCCTGGACCTCTTCCGTACTCCGTGGATACAGGACACAACACGGCCGGGTGCCCTCGTGCTGTGTGGTGCGGCCATAGCGATCCAGGGTGGCCGGGTCCGCGTCAACGCGTTCTGGAGGCAGCACCTCGCGCCAAGCGGCGATGGCGTCGGCCTGGGCTGATTGCAGGATTGTGGGTCCGTCCATGAGCGCGAGTGTAGCACATGCCAAGGTAGTGCCTCACCGTTTGCCCGGTCTCAGAGAGTGTGCCCCGCAGCGAGGCTATCGTCCAGCAACGTCTCGCGCTTCACCACCCGGACCGCCTCCGGCTGCAATCCGAGCAGGGCGATGATCTCCCGCGGCTTGACCAGCACGTGGTCCACGGTCTTCGCCGTCAGGTGCAGACTCGCGGTCCCGTTGGCGCCCGCTTCCACGGCGAGCGCGGCGATCGACGGGCGGATGTTCACCCTTTTGGTCGCGGGCTTGCCGCCCTTGGGCTTCTTGCGGCGGTCCACGATGGTCTCGCGCGCCGCCAGGATTTCGTCCACGCGGCGGGACAGCATCGCCGGGTCGGCCTCGGTGTGAAGGGTATAGACGAAGCCGTTGGCCGCCTCCATCAGCGACGGGGCCCGCAGCGGCACCTCCTCGGCGCTGTACGCATGGAATCCCGGAGGCAAGCGGTCCTGCAGCGCGGCCAGTATCTGCCGCGGATCGACGGCCCGCCGCAACACCACGTCCATGTAGTCGCCTTCGGATTCCTCGCCGACCGGCGCGGCGGTGCTGAACGTCACCTTCGGATGCGCGTGGAAGCCCTGCGAATACGAAACCGGGGCGTCCGCGCGCCGCAATGCGCGAATCCACGCGTTGACCAGTTCGAGATGCGACAGCAGACGCGCTTCGTCCGAACGCCCGATCCGGAAGCGCATGCGCTGCACGGCTGGCGGCTCGGAAAGGGCGACACGCGGCTGACGCTCCCAGTCCTTTTCCTGCTTTGCGCCGCGTTTGGACCGCAGCAGCATGTGCTGGCAAAGCTCCCGCTCGCGATCAATGACCCCGCACTTGTGACAACGGGACCGGCGGCAGTCCTGTGCATGTTTGAGTTCCGAGGCCCGCTTCCACTCTTCCTTCAGCCACTCCTTGTCGATGAGTATGTCGATGTGGTCCCACGGAAGCCGTTCATCGACATCGCGTTCCCGCAGTTGCGCCGCGACGTCGAACCCGGTTTCCTCGATGGCGCGGAGCCAGATGTCGAGCCGGAACTGATTGCTGTCGGACTCGAGCCGGGCGCCGTGCCGGAAGGCCGCCTCGATCAGATCGGCCGCCCGCCGATCCGAACGGGTAATCAGCCCCTCGACGAAGGTCGCCCCGGCCTCGTGACGGCCAAACTTGATCCCGCCATTGCCGCGGAATCCGTCCTGGAGAATATTCTGGCGGCGCTCGGTCTCGTCGACATCGATCTGCCGCGCCCACTGGAAGGGCGTGAAGGGTTTGGGCACAAAGGTCGACACTCCGGTAAAGACGCGGGCCTTGGGCACGATGGCCCGTCCGGTGCGCAGCGTCCGCAGGCACAGATCGACAATGGCCTCGACGTCTTCGTCGCGTTCCGTCGGCAGGCCGATCATGAAGTAGCATTTCACATGCTGCCACCCCAGCCGAAAGGCCTCGGCGGCCATCTCGAGCAGTTCCTCATCAGGGATCCACTTGTTGATCACCCCGCGCAGCCGGGGACTCGCCGCTTCCGGGGCAAACGTCAGGCCGCTGCGGCGCTGGCCGGAAACAAGATCCGCCAGCTCGACCGAGAAACTGTCCAGCCGGAGACTCGGCAGTGAAACGGACGCGTTGCGCTGTTCGGCCAACTGCGCCGCGCGCTGGACCATGGTGCGGACGGTCGAGTAGTCGCAGGTGGACAGCGAGACCAGCGAGACCTCCTCATAGCCGGTCTTGTCCAGCGTCTCGGCCATGAGGTCGGTGATGGTCTCCATCGTGCGCTCACGGACCGGCCGCGACGTCATGCCCGCCTGGCAGAAGCGGCAGCCCTGGGTGCAGCCGCGCAGCACCTCGAGCCCAACCCGGTCGTGAATCAGGTGGGTAAAGGGCACGATGTACTCCGTCGGAAACTCCGCCGTATTCAGATCGCGCACGACGCGCTTGACGATTTTCGGCGCATCGTCCTTGGGCAGAATGCGGCCGTCGGGCAGTTGCTCGAAGGGATACAGCGCGGGCACGTAGACGCCCTCGAGGTGCGCCAGCCGCGCAAGTGTCTCGTCACGCCGCGCGCCCTTGGTTTCCCTCAGCACCCCGGCCACTTCCACGACCGCCTCCTCGCCGTCACCGATGACGAAGAAATCGATAAAGGGGGCCAGCGGCTCGGGGTTGAAGACGGCCGGACCGCCCGCAAAAACGAGCGGGTGGCGCTCATCGCGCCGGGCGGCGCGCAGCGGGATCTTCGCCAGATCCAGGATATTGAGGATGCTCGTGTAGGTCAGCTCCGACTGCAGGGTGAAGCCGATACCATCCATGGATCCGAGAGGATCTTTCGATTCGTTCGCGAAGAGCGGGACATCCCGCTCGCGCAGGATGGCTTCGAGGTCCGGCCCCGGCGCATAGCCGCGCTCGGCCCAGCACCACGGAAGCCGGTTCAGGATGGCATACAGGATGTGCAGGCCGAGGTTGCCCAACCCCAGGTCGTACAGATCGGGAAAGACGAGCGCCAGCCGAAGGTCCACATCGGCGGCGTTCTTGTGGACGGCGTTCAGTTCCGTGCCCAGATAGCGGCTGGGTTTCTCGACCCGGGGCAGAATATCGTTCGTGATCGTGGCCTTGAGGCTCATGATGTTCCTTCGGATGGCACGGATCCGGCGCGGATACGCGTCAGTTTGGCGTGGGGCCGCCTGCAGCGGCCGCGGCGACGGGTCTTCGGGTCGGGTAATGGCTGGCGACATACTCGTCGACGATCCGGCGGAACTCGAGTGCCAACTGCGCGGGCGGCCCGCTCAAGGTCATCGCCTTCTTGCCGTCGATGAATACCGGGCAGTTGGGGGCCTCGCCGGTGCCCGGCAGGCTGATGCCGACGTTGGCCGCCTTGGACTCGCCGGGGCCGTTCACCACGCATCCCATAACCGCAAGCCGCAGGTTCTCGACACCTTCGTAGTGTTCCTTCCAGACCGGGAGGCTCTCGCGCACGTAGGCCTGAATGTCATCGGCCAGTTCCTGGAACGTGGTGCTGGTCGTACGCCCGCAACCGGGACAGGCCGTGATGCTGGGACTGAACCGGCGCAACGCCATGGCCTGCAGGAGTTCACACGCCGCGTAGACTTCTTCGCACCGGTCGCTTCCCGGGCGCGGCGTAAGCGAAAACCGGATCGTGTCGCCAATACCCTCCTGCAGCAGGACGGCCAACGGCGCCGCGGACCACACCAGGCCCTTCATCCCCATGCCCGCCTCGGTCAGACCAAGGTGCAGGGGCTGCTCCGTAAGCGATGCCAGCCGCCGGTAGATCTCGATAAGATGCTGGGGCACGCTCGTCTTGCACGAAATGACGATCTGGTTCTTGCGCAACCCGCAGTCCAGCGCGGCTTCGGTCGACTGGATCGCGGAGATCACCATGCAGTCGTTGTAGACTTCCTCGGCCGTGCGGCCAAGGCCGTTCTCGGAGTTTTCGCGCATCTTGTCGGCGACCAGCGACTTGTCGAGGCTGCCCATGTTGACGCCGATACGCACCGCCTTGCCCAGGTCGGCGGCGATGCGACAGATCAGGGCAAAATTCTCGTCACGGGTCCGGCCCGCCCCAACGTTGCCCGGATTGATCCGGTATTTGTCGAGGGCCTGGGCGCAGTCCGGGTACTCGCGCAGCAGGACGTGACCGTTATAGTGAAAGTCGCCGATGATCGGCACCCCGCAGCCCGCATCGCGCACACGGGCACGGATTTCGGCCACCGCCGCCGCGGCCTCATGATTGTTGACCGTTATCCGCACCAGCTCCGAGCCAGCCTCGGCAAGGCGGCATATCTGGTCCGCCGTGCCGGCGGCGTCCGCCGTCGACGTGTTGGTCATGGACTGCACGGCAACCGGAGCGCCGCCGCCAATGACAACGCCGCCCACAGGGACCGGAACGGTCTTTCGCGCGGGACGCGTCGCGATCAGATTGCTGTCGGGCTGTTCCATGGACACTGGCTGTGCTCCTGAGAGGCGGGTCGATTCCAGAAGATGCTGTCACGGCACATCACTGGCCGTCAGCGCCCGCCACAATACCCTTTTTCTTGCGGCTGCCGCAACCCTTGCAGCCGCCGCAGGCCGCGATCCTGTCCGTCAATACGTCGATGAGTATCCGGGCGTCGATGGTGGTACGGCCGTCCTCGTGACTCACGGACGCCACGGGACACGGGTCGTCCTTACGCCCCGGCGCCTTGCCCACCAACACCTCGAGCGCGGCCTTGAGCGCGAAAAGGTGCTTCCACCCCAGAAACTCCTCGATGGGCTCGCGAGGCGGGAAGTCCGCGAAAAACGCCTCGGGGTCACAGGCCAGCAGTCGCTGAACGGACCACCCTTTCAGGATGGGAAGGAGCAGATCGGTCACGCCCACGGCCTGCCCGCAGGTCCGCTTGGACAAGCTGTAACTCTCGACGCAGTCGTTCTCGTCGAGCACGACTTCGATCACTTCGGTTATGTCGTTACACGGCATCGGCGGCGTCATCTATCTTGGCTGCGAGAATGAAATCATTCTCGCTCAGGCCGTCAATCTTGTGGGTCCAGATGGTGACGGTGGCCTTGCCCCACGTCACGCAGATCTCGGGATGATGATTCTGCTCCTCGGCAACGTCCCCGGCGCGGTTGGTGAAGCGCAGGGCTTCGGCAAAATTGGCAAACGGAAACACCTTCCTCAGATGGTGGTCCTCCACCACCTCCCAACCCGATCCGAGCTGCTGCGCCAATTCGCGCAAGAGATCGCCCTTCAGCGGCCGGACCGTCCCTGCGCAGGGCCGGCATTCCTTGTTGGCCAGGTCGGCATGGGCGGACATGGCAGCCTCCTTTCACGGATCAACGGATCACAAGTGGTGAACCGGCATCGGCGGTTCATACCACAGATTCAGGTCGGACGTCTCGTTCAACTGGGCAGCGCCCAGCCGCACGGTGTAGGGGCGCTCGCCTTCGAGCCAATAGGTGACCGAGGTTTCCTCGATGTCCCAGACCCCTTCGCGCGGCCCCACCAGCAACAGCGAGTGCGGATAGCTTCCCGGGTATCCCGTGGCATGGAACTCTTCGCCAGGGCCACACCCGCCGGAGCTTTCCTCAAACTCCAACGGAAACCCGTTGATGGCATAGCGGGGCATCTCGGCGATCCCGTGCTCGCCGGTCTTCACTGTCAGCGTAAATGACTGCAGAATACCTGGCATGTCTTCACCTGCGTCAACGGAAATAGGGGCTGCGCCCCGCTGCGTGGTCCGTCACGTCGATAATGGCGCCCACCTCGGGCACCTTTTCCCGCACAAGCGCATCAATGCCCTGCCGCAACGTAATCTCCGACGCGGCGCAGCCTTGGCACCCGCCGCCCATACGGATATACACCGAATTGCCGCGCACCGCCTCGAGCGTAATGACGCCCGAATGCGCGGCGATGCCGGGGTTGATCTCCTCATCAATAACGCGCGCCACCCGCCTCCGCAATTCCTCTTCGGACGGAATCCGCGCCAATACCTCCTCAGAGACGACGCACACGCCGCGCCCGAGCGTGTCCCGGATCTGGCGCGCGACGGCCCGCATCCGCACCTCCCACTGCTCCGGCGCCGAGGATCGGCTGAAGATGATGACGTCATCCCCGTGCAGGAGGACACTGTCCACCCCCTCCACGTCGAAAAGCGCCTCGGCCAGCGGAGCACGCCCCGCGGCATCGCTTCGCGTGTCGAAGTGAAAGGACAGCTCGCGCCTCAGCAGCGGGACCCCAACCGTGAACCGGCAACTCGCGCCGTCGCGCGCGATGACGGCGCTGACGGGTACCGGCCCGTCTGCGGGCACCGTCCCGGCCGCGCCGTCCGCCAGCAACGGCGCGTACACGACGCGACGCGCTTCGGGGTCGGGCTCCGCGTCCTCGCCATACAGCGGCAAGACACTCAGGGGCGCCGCCGGGGACGGCTTGACCTCTGCGGCAGGGCCGCTGCCCTTCTTGAAGACTCGTTGAATCCACGATCCCATGGGGGTTTTCCTTGTCCGGAGGCGGGTTTGAGGCGTCTGCCATGGACAACAAGGCCCGCAGGCAGGGACATTCCCGAAATATTCCCGGGCGGCTATCCCCGTGCGATGCGGTACGCGATCTCTGTGGCCGGGTCCGCGAAATCCAGGCGAATGAGGCCGCAGAGCCCCCGCCGGTTCTCGTAACCGTGGGTCAAGTGGACCACGTTATCGACCTTCGCGTCGATGGTCAGGACGACCCGCTCATCCCGGCGCTGGAGGACCACCTCGCCGGGTCGCGTCTCCACTTCCGTCACCACGCCGTCGCCGTTGTCGCGCAAGTAGGGGATGAACAAGGACTTGAGGGATACGTAGCCCGGCGTGGACTCCCGCACCGCGATCCCGTCGCCGCCTGCGGACACCTCGATCCGGTAGGGATACTGCCGTCCGTTCGGGCGGGCGGTGACGGTCAGCGATCCCGCCTGCGCTCCGGTCTGGATCGGGCCGGTCAGCATCATGCGTTCCTGGGCCATGACGACGGGCACCGAGGGTCCGGGCAGAGACCGGACGGCCAGGCCCAGATTGAACAAGCGCCCGCTCGCGACGTGTCTCACGCTCGAGGCAAAGTGCAGGTGACGCCCCTCGCCGAAGGTGATGTCGGTGATACCGAAGGCATCGTATTCCGCACTCGGGAAGGCGTTGACGTGAACCGAATACGGACCGGCATGGACCAATGCCCGGAAGGTTGGGTCATGTTCGATGAAGCAGCCGGACGCCGGGATCGCGGGCCCGGACGCCGCGAAATCGTCTATGCCCAGTTCCACGGCCTGCGCCAGAAACGCCAGGGCGAGCGCGCTGTAGTTGGCCACCGCCGTGTAGTCCTGGTAGCCTACGCGGTGGCTGGATGGAAGCAGGTTCTCGACGGGACTGAACGGCCCATCGGCGGGCTGCCACCGCTCAAGCGACCGCACGGCCCGCAGGGCGGCGTGCTGGGCCGCGCGGGCCCGCCCGGGATCGCGCTGGGCGAGGTACACAGCGGCCTGCGTGAAGAAGGCGGCCTGCGCACCCAGGGTCCACGTCTGGCCGGTGCTGCGGTGCGCCGACGCCAGCGATCCGTCGGACAACTGCACGGCAAGGCTCCGGTCAAGCCCTGTCACGAGCAGACGCGCAAGCTTCGCCTGCGCGGGTCCGTCATACCCCTCCAACAGGATCGCGGCCAAGTGATATCGCGTGAACAGGTCGTAGGAGTTCGGATGCCCCGGCTCCTGATAGAAGCCCTGCTCGATCAGCGTGACGGAGAGCAGATCCTCCACCCACCGGTCAAACCGGTCGCGCGGGCAGGCCGACATGCCGTCCCGCATACGCAGCCATTCGCCGCTTATCCACACCGCCGACCAATTGCTCGGAGGCCGGCTCGCAAAGCACTGCTCGGGATCCAACGCCTCGATACGCTGCCGGCACCCGGCGAGATCGATGCCGCCCTGGTCACGAAGTGCGCGGAAGGTGCGCAATACCGGCGGCCAGAAGAAGTCCCGGTGGTCGTGCCGTCCCAGCGAAGCGGTGGGATCATAGACCTGCGTGCACCACGGATGGGCCTGCGGGTTCTCGATATGGTCCAGCGACGCACACAACCCCTTGAACGCATGCTCCGCATGGGCGGCCCGGCGCTCGGGACGGCCCATGCGCGCGAGCACGGCATGGCAGTAGGCGCAATAGGCCGTGCCATACTGGAACGGCTGGCCTGCGACCGGGTCCAGAAGCTCACCGCGTGCGTCGAGAAAGGGCGCCAGACTATCCACGCCGCGCGCCAGAATGTCCAGTGGACGCATTGATCCCTCCCGTCGTATGGATTGTCCGTGCCGGAACACTAAAGGAGTGCGGCCTGCAATGCAAACGCCGCGTCAGCCGTTGTCCGGGGCCAGCGCGGCGAGGCGCCGCTCCATTTCGCGCAGGGGCATCAGGTCGCCCTTGCGGCTGGCGGCCTCGATGCCGCGCTTGTAGGCATCGACGGCCTGCGCGGTGTCCCCCGCAAACTCGTAGCACTTGCCGAGGCTGAGGAAGGCCGCTGAATAGTCCTTCTTCGAGCGCGTCGCGCGCTCGAGATACGCGATGGCGTCCGCGTAACATTCCATCTGAAGACACGACGACCCGGCCCCCATCAGCGCCACGGGGTCGTCGGGATCGAGTTCGAGCACCTCCTCGAACATGCGCAGGCGGTCCCGCGCCTGGGCGACGATGCGTGCGCGCTCGGCGGTAGCCAGGGCTTCCGCGCTGCGGGCCGAAGTCTCCTGCTGATTTTCCAGCAGCGCCGCGCGGGCCTTCTCGGCCTCGGCCTCGGGGATCCAGCCCTTGGCCATGTAGAACACCGACAGGTTCGCGTGGGCCATCACACTGTCGGGCCGCAACCGTTCGAGGACCTTCATGTACTCGATCGCCTCGTCCACCCGTTGGTGTCGGTGCAGGATCACCCCGAGCGACTCGTAGGCGTCCTCGAATTCCGGCCAGAGCGTGACGGCTTCATGCAGCAGCGCAATGGCTCGCTCATCGCTGTCGCTGCTGTCCGCCTCGAACACGGCGAGCGCCTGGTGATAGAGCCGCTGCGCCCGTGTGCGGCCGTCCAGGTTGTCGTAGAACGGCAGCAGCGTGATGCGGGCGGCAAATGACGTCCCGGCTGTCCCGGCGTCGAATACGACCCGTTCGCCTGCTGTCCGGTACGCCCGGTCGAGGTAGGCCAGCGCGATGGGCATGGACAGTGTCGGGGAGAAGGCCGCGCTGGTGAGCTGTCCCACTTTGACGCCGTCGACCAGCAACGGCCCCGGTGACGGCGCCGCGTCGCCTTCGACGGTAAGCCCCACCATGGCCCGTTTCGGGGACCCGTACGTCTTCAGCCGGGTGACCACTTCCTGGCCCTGGTAGCACCCCTTGGTCTCGGAGACCGCCGTCTCGCGAAACGGTGTCTCGGCGATGAGCACCCCCGGTTCTACGTCGGTTCCCATCGCGGGCAGCCCCCACTCGATGCGCAGCACCTCCTGCGCCTCGGGACCGATGCGGTCGATGCCCGCGCGGACGAGGGCCTCCAGCAGGGCCCCTGCATCATCGGGGGCGGGAACAATGATAAAGCCGTCGTCACCCGTGACGGAGAGTCGAAACACAATGCCCTCGTGGTCCGCGATGCGCGCGGGGGCGCACCCGCCGAGGGCGGCAGGCAGCGCTCCGGGAGACGTAACGCGCTCCAGCAGGGTCTGGGCACGCGGCCCCTGAACCGCGATCTGGCCGCCGCCTTGGCCGACGTCTTCGACCTCCACGTGTTCCAGAAAACGGTGGGACTCGACCCGTTGCTGCAGCGCGGCAGCGGACACGGCATCGGCAAGCACGAGGATCGCGTCTTCCCATCGGAAGTATTGCGCAATGGATTCGATCCGCCCCTGCCGGTCGAGCAACGCGCCCACGCATCCTTGTCCGGATGCCAGCGCGGCGATGTCGCAGGTGGCCTGGGCGTGCAGCCAGGAAACGGCGTCGGCACCGCTGAGAACGAGCAGGGTGTAACCGTCGCGACACCACACGCCCGCCGTGTTGCGAACCGCGGCTACGTGTTGTGCGACACTATCGGCGAGGGGGGTGGGCACGGCATGCTAGACGCTGAAGCTCTCGCCGCAACCGCAGGTGCTGCTGGCGTTCGGGTTCTGAAACACGAACCCGCGGCCCTTCAGGCCCTTCTTGTAGTCCAGCACGATGCCCTTGAGGTAGATGGCGGATTTGGGGTCCATCAGGAACCGGACGCCCTCGACATCCAGCACGCGGTCACTGTCCCGCCGGGAACTGAACTCGAGCAGATAGGAAAACCCCGAGCAACCGCCGCCCTTGACGCCCAGCCGGATGCCGTCCACGGCCTCGGGGGCCTCCGCCTGCAACCGGCGAAGCTCGTCCAGGGCCTCGGGCGTTACCTCGATCAGGGCCGCCCGCCCGGCCGTGTCTGTGTGTGCGTCCGACATGAAAAACCTCCGAAACAGGTTGCTCCGCTGTCCTTAACGAACACGCGAATGCAGGGCCTTATTTCGGAGGTATTATCCCGGGTTATTCGGCGGACGACTCGGCGGTTTCGCCGTTCTCCCGCTCGACGACCTCGTCGAGCACCTCAATGAGCATGTCGGCATCGACGCCGTAACCGGCGCAGACCTGCCCCAAGGTCTCGAGTTCGTTGATCGCGCAGTGCGAGCATCCGCCCAGGTGAAAGGCCGCGAATACCTCCGCCACGCGAGGGTGCACGGCCATGGCCTCGGCAATCGTCATGTCTTCGCTGAAAAACTTGCCCTCTGCCATCGTTCCCTCCTTGCTGCTCAGTCCGCCGGTTGCTCTTCGGACCAATAGGTGTTGAATTCTTCCTCGGACGAGTCCACCAGCAACTCCGGACGGTACAACCGTTTCACGACCGGGTCGGGCACGCGTTGCGTCTCCCGCGTTGCCGGAATGTGCGTGACATACCGCAACACGGCGCCTTCGTCGCTGCACTCGTAGTACATCCACGCCTGGCCCTTGCCAGGAATGGGCTGACTGGTCTTGTAATACTTCAAGGGTCTCCTCACTGCGGCCGTTTCTGTTGGCCGCGTACGAGCTATACGTTACGAGAAGCGGCCGCGCCCGGTCAACCTTCCGCGGGACCACGTCGCCATCCACCCAGCATGGCGCGGGGACGCGCCCATGCCTCAGGCCGCGTCCGGCAGCGCCGCCGGCGCCTCCTCGGGCGCGGCAATGACCACGACGGGCGCGATGGCCTCGAGATCCTGCCGCACCTGGGCGGCATCCCCGACCACCACAATAGTCAGCGCGTCCGTGTCGATGATGTTGTCCGCAACATGTGCGATATCCTCCTGCCCGGCGGCCTTGTAGCCCTGCAGGGCCTGCTGAAGGTAGTCCTCGGGCAGGTCGTTGTACTCGATGAGCCAGGCATAGGCCACGACATCCTGCGGCGTCTCGAGTCCGCTGGCGAAACTCCCGACAAGGTAGGACTTTGCGACCGCCAACTCCTCGTCCGTGGGCGGCGCATCCTTCATGCTGGAGATGACGTCGATAAGCGCGCGCACGGTTTCCGCCGTCGTCGCGGTACGCGTAAAGGTGTAGGTCCAGAAGGATCCGGAGAAGCGCTGGGGAATGAACCCGCCGCTGGCGCCGTACGTCAGCCCCCTCTCGACACGGATCACCTTGTTCAGCCGGCTCCCGAAGGATCCCCCGTAGAGCTGGGTGAACACCCGGCTGGCATGGTAATACGGGTGGCCGCGCGTGATGGACGGCTGGCCGAGCCGGATCTGGCTCTGGACCGCCCCGGGGCGGTCAACCAGCAGGATCCGTGTGGGCTGCGCCGCGGGCACGGGCGGCAGTTCCCGTTCCGGCGCATCGCCCACGGCCTTCCACCCGCCAAAGTGCTTGCGCGCCAGTCGGAACGCCTGCCTCGGCGTGACATCGCCCGCGATATACAGCACCGCCGCGTCGGGACGCGCGAACGTCTGCCACCACTGGGCGACGATGTCCGGCGTCAGCGCCGCGACATCCGCCAGCTCGCCGTTCGCCGAGCGCGCATACGGATGGCCGGGGTACAGGGCCTCGCGCAGAGCGCGTTCGGCGATGTACGAGGGCTCCTGCTCCTGGACCGCCAGATCGGCCAGGCGCTGTTGCTGAAGAATGGAGAACTGGTCGGCCGGAAAGGACGGTTCGCGGACGACTTCCGAGAGCAGGTGGAGCAGGAGGGGCAGGTGCCCGGCCAAGCCCGATCCCTGGACACTGGAGACGTCCATCTCGGCGCTGCCGCCGAGCGACAGCGCGTTGAAATCGATGATCTCGGCCAGTTCATGTGCGGTGCGCTGCCGGGTGCCTTGCGTGAGCATGGCGAGCGCCATGGACGCCGCCCCGGCGTGTTCCGGGTCTTCCGTCCACGCGCCGTATTTCAGGCCCAGGTTCACCGTGACAAACGGCGCCTCGTGGTTCTCCACCACGACTACCTTGAGGCCGTTGCGGAGGGTGCGGGTGCTCGCCGGCAGTTCGGGCAGGCCCTCAAGAAGATCGTGGAGCGGCGGCGCAACAGGGAAATCCTCGGGCCGCTCGAGGCCCTCCTTCTGGAGCACGGCGGCGCTCAGGGGCGATTCATCCGGCACGTGGTCGTCATCATCATTGGGCGCGGGCGTGCCGGGCGCGGGGATAACCCGTACCTCGGTGAGGCGCTCGGGCACGAGATACTGCGCGGCGGCCTCCTGAACCCGCTTGGGCGTCACGTCGCGCACCGCATCCAACTGGCGGTTCAACCACTCCGGATCATCCCGCACGATGGCCGCCTGACCAAGCAGACGGGCCTTGCTTTCGACCGTCAGTGTGCCGGTCACCACCGAGCGCTGAAGACCGTTCACCGCTTTCTGAACCTCGCTGTCGCCGGGCGCCGACACCAGCAGCTCCTGCACATGCCCGTCCACCGCCGACGCCACGGCATCGAGTTGGCCGCCGGGCTCGACCACAACCCCGACCATGAACAACCCCGCATCCTCGAGGGTCATGTTGAAGGCATCGGCGCTCTGCGCCAGTTTGCGTTCCTTGACCAGGTCCCGGTAGAGCCGGCTGCTCTCGCCCTGCCCGAGGATGTTGGCGATGACGTCGAGTACGGGCGTATCTTCATGCGCCTCGGGCACCGTCCGGTACACATTGCGCAACAGCGGCAACGGACCCAGCCGTTCCGGGATCTCGACGGTCCGCGGCCCAGGCTTCAACGGCTCTTCGACGCGTTCGAAGACCGGTGCCGGCAACGCCGGAATCCAGCCGAAGTACCGCTCGGCCAGCGCCTGCGCCTGCCCGTGTGGCACGGCGCCCACAATGACGAGTGTGGCATTGGCCGGCACGTAGTAGCGGTCCCAGAAGGCCTGAACCTCGTGCAGGCCGGCGGCGCGCAGGTGCGGGATCCTGCCGATGGGCGTCCAGCGATAGGGGTGCTCGGTGAAGAGCGAGGGCATCATCTGTTCGAAGATGGTCCCGTAGGGCTCGTTCAGATTCTGGCGCCGCTCCTCCTCGACGACCTTGCGCTCGGTTTCGAACCCCTCCTGGTCCACGTTGAGGAACATCATGCGCTCGGCCTCAAGCCACAGGGCCAGCTCGAGCTGATTGGATGGCAGGAGATTGACGTACGCCGTGTAGTCGAAGGACGTGAAGGCGTTGCTCTGGCCACCCGTGCGGCGAATGAGCTCGAAATGCCCCTCGGGACCCAGCATGTCCGTGCCCCGGAACATCAGGTGCTCGAAGAGGTGCGCAAACCCCTGGCGGCTCGGAAGCTCGTTCTTGCTCCCTACCCGGTACCACACCTGCACGGCCACGATCGGGGCCGAGAAGTCCTCGAGCGTCAGCACGCGCAGTCCATTGGCGAGACGCAGTTCCTCGAAGGCATATGGCCGGTCCGCCGCGCCGGCAGACACCGCAAGAACCAGGCACAGAACGATTACCATCCGTCGCATCGTGCAACCTCCCTCTCCGTCCCAGGTGACAACACGCTCCATGGCCCGTTCACAGTGGCGGCGCCAAACGAAACGGGGCCGCCGCGCACGGCAGCCCCGGTCTTGCTGCATTCCTGACACCTATCGTATGGACAACATGCGGTCGATGCTGACGCGGGCCCGCCGGATGAGGTCCTCGGGCAGTTCCACGTTGTACCGCACCTCGCGCAGGCTCGCCAAGGTGTCCTCCAGTGTGATCAGCGCCATGTGCGGGCAACGGTGACTGCACAGGCGCAGCATCTCCTTGTCGGGGTTCTCGGCCGCGATATTGTCGCCCATGCTGCATTCCGTGAGCAGCAGAAAGCGCTTCGCTGACGACTCCCGGACATACTCGACCATCTTGCGCGTGCTGCCGGACACGTCCACCTTCTGGATCACTTCGGGCGAGCACTCGGGGTGCGCCACAATAAGCACGTCGGGAAACTGCTTGCGCACCGCATCCACATCCTCGGGCGTGAACAGCTCATGCACCTCGCACCGGGCGTTCCAGCCGATCACGGCCCGATCAAGCGCGCTGCTCAACGCCTCGGCCTGCGGATCGGCCGCTGCAATGTACGGCACGTTGAGCTGCGCAGCGGTATTGCGCGACAGAAACTCGTCCGGCAGGAATACAATCCGCCTGTGTCCCTCCTCGAACAGGTGACGCATGACCGCCTCCGCATTGCCCGAGGTGCAACTGTAGTCGCACTCGGCCTTCACGGCGGCGTAGGTGTTTACGTAGGTCACGATGGGCGCGTCCGGGAAACGCCGCCGCAACGTGCGGACGTCCTCGGCGGTGATGCCCTCGGCCAGACTGCACCCGGCATTCAGGTTGGGAATCAGCACCGTCTTCTGGGGATTCAGGATCTTCGCGGTCTCGGCCATGAACTTGACACCGCAGAACAGGATGATATCCGCATCGGTCTGGGCGGATACACGGGAGAGTTCGAGGGAATCGCCAACGAAGTCGGGAACGGAGTGAAAGAGCGCCGGTTCCATGTAGTTGTGACCGAGGATGACGGCGTTGCGCTCGCGCTTGAGCCGGTTGATCTCGTAGGCCAGCTCGGCCTTCGCCTCAATCTCGAACTCCGGGATTATGCCGCGCAGCTTCGCCTTCAGGCGCTGGGCAGTCTCCTGCAGCGACATCGGTTCCTGGGTGAATACACTGTGCATGAAATGCATTCCTTTTGCTGCTCATCGCGCTGGCGAACCAGGCGTCACGGGGGTCCGGCCAACGCCGCGAGAGCTGTGTCACCCGCCTGCGGTGGGGGTCATTTGATTATACAACCCCAACCTGACCTTTGCCACAGCGCCCCAGAAAGCGCTATTCGGTGGAGACCACGTCGTCCTTCTGGTCCAGGGCCGCGAGCATGGTATGCCACGCCAAGGTGGCACATTTCACCCGGACCGGGTAGTCGCGGACACCGCAGAACACGGCCATCTTGCCCAGGTCCTGCTCGTCGGCGGGTCCTTCGGGCGAGGACGTGACCATCCGGTGAAACTTGGCAAACAGCTCCTCGGCCTCCTGCGGGGTCTTGCCCTTGAGCAGCGTGGTCATGATCGAGGCCGACGACTTGCTGATGGCACAGCCGCAGCCCTGGAAGGAGACTTCCGTGATCTTGCCGTCTTCAAGTTTGAGGAACACCGTGAGCTGGTCGCCGCACAGGGCGTTGTAGCCCTCGGCGCGGCGGTTGCAGTCCGGCAGTTCGCCGAAATTGCGCGGGTTCTTGTTGTGGTCGAGGATGACCTTCTCGTAGAGACTGCGCCGGGTATCCATGGTCATCCAAAAACCTCATTGACTTTCAACAGCCCTTCACGGAGCCTGTCCAACTCGTCGCGTGTATTGTAGAACGCCAGGGAAGCCCGGGCCGTGGCGGGCAGGTTGAAGCGGTGCATGACCGGCTGCGCGCAATGGTGCCCCGCGCGGATCGCCACGCCCTCGCCGTCCAGCACCTGGCCGATGTCGTGCGGATGGGCCGATGCCATCGTGAAGGACAGCACACCGGCCTTGTGCGGGGCCGTGCCTATCAACTGCACACCGTCAACGGACAGAAGCACTTGGGTTCCGTAGTCCAACAGTTCCTGTTCGTAGGCCGCGATGCGATCCATCCCCACGGCCGTGAGATAATCGATTGCCGCGCCCAGTCCGATGACGCCCGCCATGTTCGGCGTGCCGGCCTCGAACTTGTAGGGCAGCGTATTGTAGACCGTCTTCTCGAAGCTGACCGAGGCAATCATGTCGCCGCCGCTCTGATAGGGCGGCATGGCCTCCAGCAGCGCGGCGCGGCCGTAGAGCACCCCGACACCGGTCGGCCCGCACATCTTGTGCCCAGAGAACGCGTAGAAGTCGCAATCGAGATCCTGCACGTCCACCGGGGTGTGCGGCGTGGACTGGGCGCCGTCCACCAGCACCGGAATGCCGCGGGCGTGCGCCTTCGCAATCAGATCCTTCACGGGATTCACCGTCCCCAGCGCGTTGGACACGTGGGTCAGCGCGACCAGCTTGACGCGTTCGTTCAGCATGGCCTCAAACACGTCAACGCACAGTTCGCCGTTGTCCGTGATCGGCACGACCTTGAGGTGAGCCCCTTTTTCCTGGCACAGGATCTGCCACGGAACGATGTTGCTGTGGTGCTCCATCGTCGAAATCACAATCTCGTCGCCCGGCCCCACGTTGGCGCGGCCATAGCTTCCCGCCACCAGGTTGATGGAATCGGTTGTGCCGCGGGTGAACACGATCTCACAGGTGAGCGGCGCGTTGATGAAATGCTTCACCTTCTTGCGCGCATTCTCATACGATGCGGTAGCCACCTCGCTGAGATAGTGCACGCCCCGGTGAACGTTCGCGTTCTCCTCGGTGTAGAAACGCGACACCGCGTCGATGACCACCTGGGGCTTCTGGCTGGTGGCGGCGTTGTCGAGATAGACCAGCGGCCGGCCGTGGCGCTGCAACCGGCAGATGGGGAAATCGCGGCGCAGCCGCGCCACCTCCTCGCCGGTCAGGGCCTTCTGAAGCGCCGGGAGCGCCTGGGACTCTTGTAATGCCATCGTTTTGCCTGTTCTAACGGGGGCTGAACCGCTTGTACACGACCGCGTCCAGACGCCGGCGCAGGGGATCGAGGTCCACACGCGATACGACGTCGTCCGCGAAGCCGTAGGTCAGGATGCCGCGCGCCTGCGCTTCGTCAATACCCCGGCTCCGGAAGTAGAATATCATCTCCTCGGGGGGCTGGCCAACCGTGGCGCCGTGCGTGCACTTGACGTCGTCCGCAAATATCTCGAGTTGCGGCTTCGTGTCGATGGTCGCCGTATCCGCCAGCAGCAGCGTGTTGTTCAACTGATTGGAATCCGTCTGCTGGGCGCCCTTGCGCACGAGCACCTTGCCCGTGAACACCGCTTTGGAGTTGTCGGCCAGCACGCCTTTGTACCCGATGCGGCTGCGGCACTGCGGCATGGCATGGTCGACAAACAACGCGTTGTCGACAAGCCGCGTGCCGCTGCCCGCATAGAGGCCATCCAGGTGGCACTGCGCGCCGGGTCCCGCCAGATGGACCCCAACCTCGTTGCGCACGATGGCGCCGGACAGGGTAAACCCAAATCCCGTGTAGGTACTCGCGGCCTCCTGGCATACGCGGATCGACGCGACGTGGTTGCCCGCGTCCGACTCCCGGATATCCCGGTAATGGTGCAGCCGTGCGCCCGCCCCGACGGCCAGTTCCGTCACGGCGTTGGTGAGATAGTCCACGCCCTCATCGAGCGGACCGTAGGTCTCCAGGATGCTCGCCTGGGCCTCGCGACCCATGACGACGAGATTCCGGTAGTACGTGGCCGTCCGTGCGCCCTGCGGGGACGACAGAAACAGCAGATGAATCGGCTGCTCGACGGTCACGCCGTCGGCGACGTGTACCAGCGCGCCGTCCTGGATCAGTGCGGTATTCAGCGCCGAGAAAATATTGTCGATGGTCGCGAGGTACCGGTCCAGATGCTCGCGCGTGGCGGGATGATCCTGCTGGAGCGCGCTGGCCAGGCTGGTCACGGTGACGCCCTCCGGCAAGGCGGGGATCCGGGAGAGTCCGGCGTCATACCTGCCGTTGACGAACACGAGTTCGATCCAGTCCGGCTCGTTGTACAGCCACGGGGCGACTGCGTCCGCGGAGGGCGTCGCGGCGGCCCCATCGAGTACGACAGGGTAGGGCGCCTGGGTAATGGGCGCCATGTTCGTGAGGCGCCACGTCTCCATCTTGCGATGCGGCGCCGGGATGCGCTCGAAGGCCTCGGCCCCGCGCTCCCGCACCCGCTGCAACCACTCCGGGGCCGTCAGCGCGCGCACCCGCTCGATGTCGGCGAGGTACTGCTCTTTCTTTTCGATGTCGACAATCTGCGCCATGTCGGTGCTCCGCGTCGTCAGGCTTGCGCCGGTTCCATGCCCTTCACCCAGTCATACCCGCGCTCCTCGAGTTCGAGGGCAAGGTCCTTGCCCCCCGACTTGACGATGCGCCCGCGATACAGGACATGTACGTAGTCCGGCACGATATAGTTCAGCAGGCGCTGATAGTGCGTGATGACCAGCATCGACCGCTCCGGATCCCGCAGCCGGTTCACGCCGTCGGAGACGATACGAAGCGCGTCGATATCCAGCCCCGAATCCGTCTCGTCGAGTATGGCCAGCGTGGGCTCCAGCACGGCCATCTGCAGGATCTCGTTCCGCTTCTTCTCGCCGCCCGAAAAGCCCTCGTTCACGGGGCGGTCGACGAAAACGGGATCGATTTCGACCAGCCGCATCTTTTCTTTGAGCAAATCCTCGAAATCCAGCGCGTCGAGTTCGTCGAGCCCCTTGCTCTTTCGCACCTCATTGAGCGCCGCCTGAAGGAAATACGCATTGGTGATGCCGGGAATCTCGACCGGATACTGGAACGCGAGGAACACGCCCAGCCGGGCCCGTTCCTCGGCGGGCAGTTCCAGCAGGTCCTCGCCCAGGAAACGAATCTCTCCCTGGGTCACTTCGTAGGCCTCGTTGCCCGCCAGTACCTGCGCGAGCGTGCTCTTGCCCGAGCCGTTCGGCCCCATGATGGCGTGAACCTCGCCGGCATTGATGCTCAGGTCGATGCCCTTGATGATCTCCGTGCCTTCAATGGACACGTGCAGGTTCTTGATCTCCAACATTAGCCGACACTCCCTTCCAGGCTCACCGTGAGCAATTTGGTCGCTTCCACCGCGAACTCCATCGGCAGGTGGTCGAAGACTTCCTTGCAGTAGCCGTTGATAATCATGGAAATGGCATCATCACTCGAGATGCCGCGCTGCTGACAGTAGAAAAGCTGATCCTCGCTGATCTTTGACGTGGACGCCTCGTGCTCCACACTCGACGAGGTGTTCCGCACTTCGATGTACGGAAACGTGTGGGCGCCGCACTGGTCGCCAATCAACAGCGAGTCGCACTGGGTATAGTTGCGCGCGTTCGCGGCCTTCGGCGAGATCCTCACCAGGCCGCGATAGCTGTTGTTGCTGTGTCCCGCGGAAATCGTCTTGGAAATGACCGTGCTGCGGGTGTTCTTGTTCAGGTGAAGCATCTTGGTGCCGGTATCGGCCTGCTGGTAGTTGTTGGTCACGGCCACCGAATAGAATTCGCCCACGCTGTTTTCGCCCTGCAGGATGCAGCTGGGATACTTCCACGTGATCGCGGATCCGGTCTCGACCTGGGTCCACGATATCCGCGAATTCCGGCCCGCGCACTTGCCGCGCTTGGTCACGAAGTTGTAGATCCCGCCGCGGCCCTGGGCATCGCCGGCATACCAGTTCTGCACGGTCGAATAGTTGATCGTGGCGTCATCGAGCGCCACCAGTTCGACCACGGCCGCGTGGAGCTGGTTCTCGTCGCGCATCGGCGCCGTGCAGCCCTCGAGGTAGTTCACCGAGGCGCCCTCTTCGGCGACAATCAACGTGCGCTCAAACTGGCCCGTCTCCGCGGCGTTGATGCGGAAGTACGTGGACAGATCCATGGGGCACTTCACCCCTTTCGGAATGAAGCAGAATGACCCGTCGCTGAACACCGCCGAGTTCAGGGCCGCGTAGAAGTTGTCGCCCGCCGGGACCACCGACCCCAGGTACTGTTTCACGAGGTCGGGGTGGTTCTTCACGGCCTCGCTGAAGGAGCAGAAGACAACGCCGCGCTTGGCGAGGATATCCTGGTGCGTGGTGGCGACAGAGACACTGTCGAACACCGCATCCACGGCCACACCGGCCAGCCGCTTGCGCTCATCCAGCGGGATGCCGAGCTTCTCGAAGGTGTCCAGCAGGTCCTGGTCCACCTCGTCAAGGCTCTTGTGCTTCTTTTTGGGCGCGCTGTAATAGCGCTGCCGCTGGAAGTCGATCGGCGGATAGGACACGTTCGGCCAGTCCGGCTCCTCGATGGTCAGCCACAGACGATAGGCCTTCAGGCGCCACTCGAGCAGCCACGCGGGCTCTTCCTTCCGCTCCGAGATGGCGCGGACCACGTCCTCGCTCAGACCGCGCGTGAAGGTCTCGCTCTCGATATCGGTTACCCAGCCGTACTTGTACGGCTGACTGGCAAGCTCCTGGACCTGCCGGTTGCTCTGCTCGATCCGGCTGCCCTGGTATTTGCCCTTCATTTCCTGCGTCATGTATGACCCCTCCTGCACCGGGGGTTGGAAGCTTCGGTCTCGAATGGGAGTAGGTCCCCCGCCCTGACGCAACGCCCGCCCGCCACCGTCGCGCCCTGCATCGTTGTAACTCCTTACCTAGCAAGCAACAACGACTCGAATTCAATTATTCCCGCGCCCGGAGATGCCCCGTCACGGAAACGGCCCGCGCCACGACTGTACTCCGTGGCGCGAGCCGGAACCACACCATCCACGCGCCGGCCACCGGGCCGCGCAGAACCCGTCTAATACCGGTAGTGGCCGGGCTTGTACGGCCCCTCGACGGGAACACCAATGTACGCGGCCTGCTTCTCGGTCAGTTTCTCGAGGCGCACCCCCAGCTTACCCAAGTGGAGCCGGGCCACTTCCTCGTCCAGTTCCTTCGGAAGCGTGTAGACCTGGCCCTTCTCGTAACGCTCCGTTTCCGTCGCGAGCGAAATCTGCGCCAGGGTCTGGTTGGCGAAGCTGTTGGACATGACGAACGACGGGTGGCCGGTCGCGCAACCGAGATTCACCAGGCGGCCGCGCGCCAGCACGATGATCTCCTTGCCGTCGGGGAAGATGAACTTGTCGACCTGCGGTTTGACTTCCACTTCCTTGATGTCGCTCTGCGATTCGAGCCAGGCCATGTCGATTTCCGAGTCGAAATGTCCGATGTTGCACAGAATGGCCTGATCCTTCATCTTCTTCATGTGGGCGCCGGTCACCACGTCGCAGTTGCCCGTCGCCGTGACAAACACGTCGCCCAGGGAGGCGGCATCATCCATGGGCAGGACCTGGTAGCCCTCCATGGCCGCCTGCAGGGCGCAGATGGGGTCGATCTCCGTGACGATGACGCGCGCGCCAAGCCCCTTGAGCGCCTGCGCGCATCCCTTGCCGACGTCGCCGTAGCCCGCCACCACGCACACCTTCCCGGCCACCATCACGTCCGTGGCGCGCTTGATGCCGTCCGCCAGGGATTCGCGGCAACCGTAGATGTTGTCGAACTTGGACTTGGTGACCGAGTCGTTGTCGTTGATGGCGCGGGTGAGCAGCGAGCCCTCGCGCATCATCTGATAGAGCCGGTGGACGCCCGTGGTGGTCTCCTCCGAAACGCCGATCCAGTCCTCGACCACGCGGTGCCAGTGCCCGGGGTCCTCGGCATGCACCTTGTGCAGCAGCATGTCCACGATCTGGACTTCCTTGTTCTCGGTGCTGATGTCGGGCAGCTTGCCGGTCTTGGTGAAGGCCTCCTCGAACTGGCGCCCCCGGTGGATCAGCAGGGTCGCGTCGCCGCCGTCGTCCACGATCAGGTTCGGCCCGGCGCCGTCCGGCCACGTCAACGCCTGATAGGTGCACCACCAGTATTCCTCGAGCGTCTCGCCCTTCCATGCGAACACCGGCGTGCCGGTCTCGGCGATGGCCGCGGCCGCGTGATCCTGCGTCGAGAAGATGTTGCAGCTCGCCCAGCGCACATCGGCACCAAGCGCTTGCAGGGTCTCGATCAGGACGGCGGTCTGGATGGTCATGTGCAGCGATCCCGATACCCGCTGGCCCTTGAGCGGCTGCTGCGGGGCGTAGCGCTCGCGAATCGCCATCAGGCCGGGCATTTCCTTCTCGGCCATGATGATCTCTTTGCGGCCCCAGCTCGCCAGGCCCATGTCGGCCACTTTGTACTGCAGGATGGTCTCGGTCGTCGCCATGATAGCTCTCCCAATGGGTTGAAAATGCCTCTGCGGAGCAAAGGCGTGGCATCTTACAGAAAGACGAATACTAGCAATTCCCGGGCATCTTCCACAACCCGCCGTTCTCCCCGTCAGGCGCTCGCCCGGGGGCGGCCTCGTCCAGCTTGTCCTTCAGGAAGTGCCCGGTGTAGGAACGCTTGGCCCGCGCAAGCTGCTTCGGCGTGCCGCGCGCGACGATCTGGCCGCCCTTGTCGCCCCCCTCGGGGCCCAAGTCCACGATCCAGTCGGCGGTTTTGATGACATCGAGGTTGTGCTCGATGACCACCACCGTGTTGCCGCACTCGACGAGCCGGTGCAGCACCTGGAGCAGCTTGTCCACATCCGCGGCGTGCAGCCCGGTGGTCGGCTCGTCCAGGATGTACAGGGTGCGTCCGGTCTGCCGCTTGGCCAGCTCGCTGGCCAGTTTGACGCGTGGCGCCTCGCCGCCGGACAGCGTGGTGGCGGCCTGACCAAGCTTGATGTACCCGAGCCCTACGTCGTTCAGCGTGACCAGGCGGCTGTGGATCGCGGGAATCGGGCCAAAGAACGCACACCCCTCTTCCACGGTCATGTCGAGAACCTCGGCGATGCTCTTGCCCTTGTAGCTGACCTCAAGGGTGTCGCGGTTGTACCGGGCGCCCTTGCACACCTCGCAGGGCACGTACACGTCGGGCAGGAAATGCATTTCGATGAGGATGACGCCGTTGCCCTCGCAATTCTCGCAGCGCCCGCCCTGGACGTTGAAGCTGAAACGGCCGGGCTTGTAGCCGCGCGCCTTGGCGGCGGGCGTCTTGCTGAACAGATCGCGAATCGGTGAGAACACGCCCGTGTAGGTCGCCGGATTGGACCGGGGGGTGCGTCCGATTGGGCTCTGGTCGATGTCGATCACTTTGTCGATGTGCTCGAGGCCCTCGATCGTGCTGAAGTGGCCCGGGCGATAGCGGGGAGAGTTGTGCAGCGCGCGCATGGCCGCCGGATACAGCGTCTCGTTGACAAGGCTCGACTTGCCGCTGCCCGATACGCCGGTCACGCAGATGAACACGCCCAGCGGGAATTCGGCATCGATGCCTTTCAGGTTGTTGTGCCGCACCCCGCGAATCACGATGCTCTTGCCGTTGCTCTTGCGCGGCTTCTCCGGGGTGTGAATCCGCAACTCGCCCGTGAGAAACCGCCCGGTGAGGGAGGCCTTGTTCGCCATGATCTCGCCCGGGGTGCCTTCGGCGACGATCTGGCCGCCGTGCACGCCCGCGCCCGGCCCCAGATCGATCACGTAATCGGCTGTGCGGATGGTGTCTTCGTCGTGCTCGACCACGATCACCGTGTTCCCGAGGTCGCGCAACCGCTGGAGCGTGGCAATAAGCTTCTGATTGTCCCGCTGGTGCAGACCGATGCTCGGCTCATCGAGGATGTACACCACGCCGACCAGATGCGAGCCGATCTGCGTGGCCAGACGGATGCGCTGCGACTCGCCGCCGGACAGGGTGCCCGCCTGGCGGTCGAGCGAGAGGTAATCGAGTCCGACATCCACCAGAAAGCCCAGCCGCTCGCGGATCTCCTTCAATACCCGTTCCGCGATGAGCACCTCGGTCTCCGTCAGGTCGAGGTTCTGGAAGAAAGCCAGCGCCTCGCGGATGGAAAAAGCGGTCACGTCGATGATGTTCCGGTCCGCGACCGTCACCGCAAGCGATTCGGGCCGCAGCCGCCCGCCCCCGCACGCCTGGCACGGCCGTGTCGCCATGAACTGCGCAATCATTTCGCGCGCGGCGTTCGACTCGGTCTCGCGCCAGCGGCGCTGGAGGTTCGGGATAACGCCCTCAAAGGTTCGCCGCACCTCGTACGTGCGCCGTTGATTGGAGAAACTGAAGTCCACCTCCTGGCCGCCCGATCCATAAAGGACGATCTCCTGGAAGTCACCGGGCAGGTCGCGCCACGGGGTGGTCACCTTCTGGCGGTAGTGGTCGGCGACGCTGCGCAGGGCGCGCCGGTACATGCCGTCCAGTACACGCCGCATGCTCCACGGCCGGACCGCCCCCGCTTCGATGGACAGCGTCGCATCCGGTATCACGAGGTCCGGGTCGACCTCCATCACCGTGCCCAACCCGGTGCAGACCGGGCAGGCCCCGTGCGGGTTGTTGAAGGAAAACATCCGCGGGGTCAACTCTTCGAAGCTGATGCCGCAGTCGATGCAGGCGAAATGCTCGCTCTGCAACACCTCGTCCTGACCCTTCCCCGGCGTGTCAAACCAGATCCGGATGATCCCGTCGGCTAGCTTCAGGGCCGTCTCGACCGAATCCGTCAGACGGGTCGCGATGCCCTCCTTCACCACCACACGGTCCACCACGACATCGATGTCATGCTTGACGTAGCGTTCCATCTCGGGCGCATCGTCCACGCTGTAAAACTCGCCATCGACACGCATGCGGACGAAGCCGCGCCGCTTGATGTCGTCGAACACCTTCTGGTACGTGCCTTTACGTTGCCGGACCACCGGGGCCATGAGCTGTACGCGCGTCCCTTCCTGCAAGGCCAGCACGAAGTCCACAATGGACTGCGGCGTCTGGCGCACCACGGGCTTGCCGCATTTGTGGCAATGGGGCTTGCCGATCCGGGCAAAGAGCAGGCGCAGATAGTCGTAGATCTCCGTCACCGTGCCCACCGTGCTGCGGGGGTTGCGGTGCGTGGTCTTCTGTTCGATGGAGATGGCCGGACTGAGCCCCTCGATCGAATCGACGTCGGGCTTGTCCATCTGTTCCAGGAACTGGCGCGCGTAGGAAGACAGGCTCTCGACATAGCGGCGCTGTCCCTCGGCGTAGATCGTGTCAAACGCGAGGCTGGACTTGCCGGATCCGCTCAGTCCGGTCACCACGACCAGCTTTTCGCGGGGGATGGCCACGCTCAGGTTCTGCAGATTGTGTTCGCGAGCACCCTTGATGACGATCGCGTCGTGTGCGGATACATTGCGTGGAGGCATTGCTGTACGTCCGTCCGATTGGAAGAGATGGAGCCCATTTCGCGCCGGGACCGGCGGTGCGCCATCCGTCGGCCCCGGGCCATATTGTAGCCTAGACACAAGGGAGATCAAAAAGCGGCCTCTCGGCGGGAATCACCAAGAGGCCGGCTATCGCTGGGACTAGTTGGAGGCCCTCATAATCTGATCAATCTCGGCGAGTATCTGCTGCGTCACGCGCTTGCGCGCCTCGTCGCTGACCTTGTAGTGCTGGTTTTCCTCGAGCAGCTCAATGGTCCGCTTGCTGACGCGGTAAGCGAAGTCCTGTACTTTCATGCCGCCGCCCTCCTTTCTGACCCTATGGTAACGCCATGCGGACGTGGGCACAAGGCCCGTGGCAGGGATCAGGCGCCGGGGTCATCGGACGCCGCAGGGCGCAGCCGGTCCGGCGTGCCGCCGCTGTTCCGCCGGGCTTCTTTGTCCGCACGGTCCCGGAACCAGCCCACGGCGCCGATCAGCAACACCAGACTCTGGAATCCATAGAAAAGTACGAGCACCCGCTGCACTCCGCTGGTAAACCCGTAACTGTGCAGTCCGACGCCCAGCAGATTCACGCCAAACCACGAAAAGGCGACGATGATGTTGCCCGCAATCGCGGCCATGTTGAGGCCATAGCGTTTGATGAGCCCGCCCGCGAACGCGTGCAGAATGGCGAGTTCCCACAGCACGATCATCAGCGCGCCGTTTTCCTTCGGATCCCATCCCCAGAAACGGCCCCAACTGTCGTTGGCCCAGATGCCGCCCAGCACCGTGCCAAGCGTCGAGAACACCAGCCCGAAGCAGATGATGCCGTAGGTGGTGCGGCTGAGGTTCAGATAGAAATCGCGATTGTGCCGTTTGATGCCGAAGGTCTTGCCCAACACGTAGATATGCGCCACGAACCCGGCCAGCAGCCCCGCCCCGTAGCCTATCGTTACCGTGGTCACATGGGTCCAGAGCCAGAAGTTGGTGTCCAGCACGGCGATCAGCACGGGCATCGTGTCCGTGCCTTCCATGATCTCGTAGCGGTTGGCGAGGAATATCCCGAAGGCGCCCAGAAAGGCACCCAGGGACACCGCGGCCTTGCGCCGGTGCATGTACTCGACGACAATCGCCAGGAACACGATGACGGCGGTGATGAACAGGATCGTTTCATACAACGTGGTCACAGGGGGCCGGGAGCGGATGACGCACCGGATCGCTATGCCCGCGCAGTGAATGAGCAGCGGCACGGACAGCGCGGCGCACCCCACCCAAGTCAACGCCACGCTCCGGGGTTTGAGCCACGCCAGCGCGGTCACGAGAAACGCCAGCACGTAGAGCACCAGCGTCAGACTGAAAAACAGGTTCAGGCCCATGAACTCGGCCTGATAGTAGGCGACCTCGAGCGGAATCTTCTCGTAGTGTCCCGTGGCCGCCGCCAACGCAACGACATCGTGCAGGAGGGCATCCGCCGCCTGGACAAAGGCGGCATCGCCCTTGCCGGCCTCGAGGGCCTCGAGCGACCGCAGCACCTCGATCTGCCCGGGCGAGACCCGGTCGCCCTGGAGGGCCGCCACAAAAAGCTCGGCGGGCGTGGTCCACTCGGCGTCACTCCCTTCGGCCGGCGGGATCAACGCCAAGGCGTCCGAATTGACGGTGTGTTGCTCGACCTGACGCAGGAGATCGAGCACGGCGGTCGCCTTGGCCTGGTCGTCCAGGCTGGAGGACTGGCGCAGCCGCACCAGTTCGCCCATCACCGCCGGCCCATTGGCCACGATCGCACTGAGCCCCACGCGTTCGGCGCCGAGAATACCGTGTAGCGCCTCGGGCACCTCGTAGCGATGCCGTGCGAAACCGAAGAACACCGCCAGACGCTCGAATTCAGCGATGTTCTGGGCCAGTTGCAAGATCTGGCTCTGCACCGGTGTGCGCTGGGCGGCATCGAGATGCCCCACCTCGTTCGCCAGACGAAACAGCTCGGCGCGGCCGGGCGCCAGCACGTTGTACGCGTAGCGGTCCCGCGGTTTCTCGTGGGGCAAGCCCATGGCCTCCATCACTTCGCCGCTCTCGACGAGAAAAATGGGGCGGCCCGTGGCGTTCTCGGGGTAGAAGAGCGTCTCCATCAGCCACGCTATGGGCTGGTGGCGCACCTCATCAATGGTCAGCGCCTTGCGACCGCTGATCTGAAGCAGGGCAAAGCGCGCATACGTGTTCAGGGGCTTCACCCGCCCCCTTTCCTGCACGGGCAACTGCGAGAATGCCTCGACGGTTTCGGGCTGCCAGGCCGGCATGGGCGCCGCCTCGGGCGGTTGCGCCACGGCGCCGCCAATGGCCACGATCGCGATAGTCAGGGCGAGTACTGCTCTCATCGGGTCTGCCTCTTTCCTTCTGCAACCAGATGCCGCTGCAGACGCAGTATGAAATGGATGAACATCCCCAGGGTGATGACGATGCATGCGTACAGCGGAAACTGGTCCGCCGGGTTGCGCACCACCGCCAGGGTGGAAAAGAGCGGGTCGTTCGGGCCCGCATTCTGCGGGCCCCACGAGGCCTGGTACAGGGTGTACCCCTTGTGGCGCAGCGGCTGGTTCATGCTGATCTTCACCTTCTGCTCGACACCGCCGTCATGCTTCGTCACGTCGCTGCTGAACGCGCTGGGCATGCTCGTGCGGGGATGAAGCTCGCGCGTGAACTTGTCCAGGTGGATCGCGAAGGGCAGCGGCCACTGCCTGCGGCGCAGGTCGATCGTCCAGTTCTCGCCGCCGACGGCGACGCTGGCGGGCGCTTGCTGCAACCCCCAGAGAATCAGGTCGTCCTGCACCGCGCCGTCGCCGGACTGCACCGCGGCATAGAGCCCCGCCGTGTTGCGTTCCTGCTCGCGCTCCAGCGGACGCGGCTCGAGGTACACCCCATCCACCACGTCGCGTCCGGCACTGACCATCGGCCCCGCGGGCCGCGGCATCGCATTGGGCATGAAGGCGCGCAGCGTGAGCGAGAACGGCCAGTCCGGCGAGGTCACGACGCGGGTCTCATCCGCCCCCAACCGCCGGAACAGGTGCTCGTCAAGGACATACTCCGCGCGGCCACCCTCCTGCGCCGGGCCGGTTATTGCCAGCTCCCACTCGTGGTAACTCTTGAACACGGCCGACTGCTCGCCCTCGTACAGCGTCAGGTGGCCGCTTTCGGAATACTTGTAGGTGATGAATCCCCCCACAAGCAGCAGCAGAATGCCGCCGTGCGAAATGAACACGCCCACCTGCGTCCAGCTCTTGCGCAACCGCACGATGCCGCCGAGAAAGATGTTGATGCTGAGCAGAATCAACAGGAGGTAGACCCCCGGAAGCACGATCGGGATGGCGTTGAACAACGGATGCACGACGAAGAGCGATTCGAAGTACTTCTTCTGGGTCAGGTACAGGCCGTGGTTGACCTGCTCCACGGTGCCCAGGTACGTGAGCAGCAACAGGAACAGGAAGAGCACAGACGCCAGGCTGTACGAGCTGAAGAAGCGGTACAATCCCACTGCAACACGGGTTACTGGACTTGGCACAACGTCTTCCTTGTCGGTAGTTCCGGATTGGGCCGCATCGTGACCCATCGCGACAGCCAGCCTCCTGCGGGTATCCGCGCGGATTCGGTCACATGACCAGGTGTGGTCACGGCACGGTAAACAGAAAGGTTCCCCACCTCACACAGCAGGGAACCTCGCATCATCGGATCTCCAGAGACAACTGCCACTCCGCGACGCGCGGGTTACGCGCCGGGCGCTGCACCAGCCGCCTTTTCGGGGTTGGGATGGGCAATCTTCTTCCACGCCTGTTCGAAATCGAAACCAGCCTTCGTGCCGTCCTCGAGGGTGTACCGGTCGGCCTTCCAGGTCGGACTCTCCTCGTTGTGACAGGTCCTGCACGTCGCATCGTCCGCATGGCGCACAAACGACGTCAGATCGATATCGCCCGCGTCCTTGCTGAACATGACCTTCTTGGCGGCCTCGACATGGACCGACGCCGGGCCGTGACACGATTCACACTGGACACTGTCGGCCATCTTCAACGCCGCCGGCAACGCTTTCGTCTCCACATCGTAGGCCGTCACATGGCACCGCAGGCAGTCCGGCGCCTCATGAGGGGGCACCTCCAACCCGAGATCGGCGGCCACCTGTTTGGCCTCGTCGGTCTTCAGCACCTCGATGGCCTTGGAATGGCCCATCTCGCTCCATTTGCTCCACTGCGCGCCGGTCGAGGGCTTGTTGTGACACACCTTACACTGTTGGTGGCCGACATATTCCGCGCCCGCCACCGGCTGCTGCTGTGCCAGCGCGCTCGCAACAAACACAAGAAGGACCGCAACCGCCGGAACACACGGCAAGGAGACCAGGACTGACTTCTTGAACCCGCTCATCGTCGCTTCTCCCATGTTGAAGGCAATCGGTAACATGTCTTATTACTCTACAGAATACGGACCCAGACGGCAAGCCCTAGACCTGGCCAGTCCACGACGGGTCCGCCACGGTATCCCACCGCGCCCGAATGGCCGCCACGTCCGCGGCGGACAGCCGGCCTTCGGCCGCCAACGACGCGTTCTCCAGCCACCGGCCCGGCTTCTTCGTGCCCACGATCAGGGTGTGAACCCCCGCAACGGCCAGAACAAAGCGCAGGGCGATCGCGACCGCCTGCTGCAGGTCGTACCCGAGGAAATCGTAGTCCAGCGCCTTCAGGCGCTCCCAATAGACCTCGTGGTAGGGATTTTCGGGCTTGTGCTTCGTTCTCCACGCCACGTTGGCGACCGGCCGCTTGGCGATCACCCCCAAACCGTTTTCACGCGCCTGAGGCAGGGTGTCGGTCAGGCACATCTGGTCAGCGATGTTGACCGAGGTCTCCAGGGCATCGAACGCGCGGCACTCGATGGCGAAAGCGGCCGCCGCGTGGTCGCCGCTATAGCCGATGTACCGGGTGTACCCCTTGTCGCGGGCCGTCTGCAACGCCTCGATGGCCTCGCCGCGCCGCAAGATCTCCTCCGTGCAACTATGCAGCAGCAACACGTCAACGTGGTCCGTCTTGAGCCGTCGCAGACTGTTCTGGATGCTCTGAAGGATCCATTCGCGGCTCCAATCCTCCTTGCCCAGTTCGCCGACGTGGCCGCACTTGGTGAAAAGGTAATAGCTGTCGCGACGGGCGCCAATCGCCTCGCCGATCAGCTCCTCGCTGTTGGCGTAGCAGGGGGCCGTGTCAATCACGTTGAGCCCTGCGTCCAGTGCCTCTCCAAGCAGACAGTCCACATCCCACTGCCCGGCCCCCTCGAAGCCAATCTCCGCCCCGCCAAACCCCAGCACCGAAACCTCCATGTCCGTCCCCCCAAAGCGGCGCCGTTCCATATGTCCCTCCCAGCCTGACGGGTAGACGGCGTCAGGCCTTGTAGTGAACAACCCGCCGCGGCGAGACTATTGCTCGTTGGCCATCCCGCGGCGGCGAAACTTTCTTGGCTGAAACCCCGCGTGATACCATCTGGTCCAATCGGCGCAGGTTCATGTGCCGGCTTTGCCGTCAGCGCCATGGGGGCGGGGAACGGCAGGTCTCTACGGGGGAAAGGAAACCACCCAATGCGTGTACTCGTACTATCAGGTGTTGTCTGCGCAGCCATACTGACCGCCCTGTCCGCTCCGGCCGCCGTCATCTACGTTGACCGCGCCAACACGTCCGGCGTGCAGGACGGGGCCTCGTGGGCCACGGCGTTCCGCGCGGTCCAGGATGCCATCGACGCGGCCGACCCGGCCACGTTCAGTGAGGTCTGGGTGGCCGCGGGCACCTATGACGAACTGCGTACCGACCCGGATGGGGCGCTCATCATGCGCAGCAACGTCGACCTCTACGGCGGATTCTCGGGGACCGAGACGCTGCGCGAAGAACGCGACTGGGACGCCAACGTGACCATCATCGACGGTTCCACGGCCCGCAAGGGCTACCCTGCCTCGGTTGTGATCAGGGCCGCAAGCAACGTACTGGACGGGTTCACGATCCAGGGGGCGGGGCCGACGAGCAACAGCTGGAATGTTGCACTTTACATCCGTGAAGCCTCCCCGCATGTGCGCAACTGCCGCTTCCGCGGCAGTGGTCCGGAGAGCGAGGCTGTAGACGCCTCGGCCAACTGTGCCCCTGTCTTCATCAACTGCGAGTTCCACCACTTCACGGGGCGTGCGCCGGTGCAACTGGACAGAAGCCGGGTTGCCACGTTCCGTGGATGTTCCTTCCGGGGGAACGGTTCTAACGCAGACGCAGTGGCCGGCATAGAGGCATCCGCGGTGGCGTACCTCTTGGTCGACGACTGCGTGTTCGAGGACCTGACCGGAACAGCCGTCTATTTATTGCATAGCCGTGGCCAGATACAGGGCAGCCGGTTCGAGCGCACGTCGTCCACCAACGGGACGGTCAGGACAAATTTCGCGCCGCTGCGCATCACGGACTGTGTCTTTCTCGACAACACGACGCGGGCCGTGGCGTACAACAGTGCCGTCGTCATCGAGCGAACGATCATTTCTGGCAACACGTCCACGGCAAGCGGCACGCTCACCGGATTGCATGTAGGTTCGTTGATCATGGCCAACTGTCAGGTAACCGGCAACACAGGACGGACCGTCCATGCCACCGACTCGGGCGCCGTGCAGTTGCTGCATTGCACGGTGGCGGATAATGTGAACGGCGGCATTCTCGCGAAAAACGTCACTGTTCAGAACAGCATTGTGCGCGAACCGATCACGGCCACCTCCCGGACCGTCACCTATTCCGCGCTCCTGTCGTCCCTGCCCGGCTTGGGCAACATCACCGCCGACCCGCTCTTCGCGGACCCCGCCAACGGCGACTACAACCTGACCGCAGACTCGCCGAGCATCGACGCCGCCGAGGCGCTGTGGGTACCGGGTCCGTCGTTGAACGGGATCTGGCAGCCCAGCGGCGCCGCACCGGACATGGGTGCCTATGAGTTCTTGCAGGGCGAAAACGGCGACGGCATTACCGGTGAGGACGACACGGACGGCGACGGCATTCCGGACCTGTTGGAGGTGGCCGCCGGGCTGAACCCCTATGACGCGGAGGATGCCGATCGCGATGACGATGGCGACGGACTGACGAATCACGACGAGATCATGGTGTACGGCACCGATCCCCTGAGTTGGGACACGGACCGCGACGGCATGCGCGATGGCGTCGAGGTGGCCTACGGCCTGGATCCGACCATGCATGATGCCTTGGATGACGCCGATGGCGACGGACTGCCCAATGGATACGAGGTGATTTATGATATCGATCCCACCGACCCGGCGGATCCGCCGCAGGAACGGTTTGTGAAACTGCAAGGCGACGATTACCAGAACCTCGGGGCCGCCGACAGTCCATGGAGAACCATCACGCGCGCCATGACGGCCGCCCGCATCTATACCGCCGGGGGCATCTACGGACTGGGCGCCCGCCCCGTGAACGTCAGCGTGGGCGCCGGCATCTACCCGGAAAGCGTCGTCTTCGGCGCTGATGTGACGCTGGCGGGCGCCGGACAGGGCGCCACGGTCATCAGTGGCGTCGGGCAGATGGGGGCGGAGAGCTTCGTCTTGTACGGCGCCGACAACGGCGGTCTCTATGACTGCACCGTGCGCCTTCCCGGCGTCCACGGCTTCGTTACGACGCTCTTGCGCATCCACAATGTAAACATGCACGTCGCCGGTGTCGACTTTGTGGGCAACGACAATCTGTTTTCGATAGGTCTGCTGATTGACGGCGAGGGGTCCTTCGACACGCTCATTGAAGACTGCCAGATCCGGCGGCTTCACTTTGGCGTACATGCCATTGACACGGAAGTCGAACTGCGCGACAACACCTTTGAGGCTATTCGGAGCGATGCGATCTTTGTGCAGCCGCCACTCGAAAAAAGTACCGCCGCAGCCGTGCCTTTCCTGGGAAGCACGAGGGTCGGTGAGAGCGGCAACAATGTGTTCCGCAATATTGGCGGCAATTTCATCATCAACAATACCGGCATTGAGATGCTGGCCCAGAACAATGACTGGGGCGTCTACACCAGAGGAATGATCAACAAGAAAATCATCGGACCGGTCAACGTGACGCCCTTCATCCGCGGCGGCGGCGATGGCAACACTGCGGTCGGCTGCCATGCCGGGAGCAGCCACGGCGCGCCGTGGACCGACCTGAGCGTGGTGGCGCTCGTGCTCGCGGCCCTCGCCGTGTTCAGCAGGCGATCGCGAAAGCTGCGCTCCAACTGAGCAAACCGCCTGAAACGGCGCGTTCGGGGCTGTCCTTCACACGAGGGACAGCCCCTTCCTTATTCTGGGAATACCCGCTGCTGGCGGCGGGTTAACCCCACAGGTAGTCGAAACCGCAACGATAGAGGGAGGCAAGTGATGAAGCATCTGAACACGTTGTCGTCTGAGAAGATGCCCGCCAAGGCACAAGAGGATACGGTCTGCGGCTGGCTCATCGTCCGCTCCAACACGAAGTGTGTGGACGCTGACAGTCTGCTTGCGGGCCTCCTCAAGCAGGTACCCGTCTCATAGGACCTGCCCTGCATCGCTCCCCCGGTCACCATGAGTGTCCGGGGGGGTGTTCTACCCCGCCAAACGCGCGGGAAGGCGTCAGCGGCGGCCAAACACACTCTTGAACAGCGACTGCTGGCCCACCACGATACGGGCCCGGACGCGCGCGGACGGTGAGGCGGGATCGGGGTTCAGCACGTCGTGCTCATAGGCCTCGGCCGTCTCCTTGGGGACCTGCGCAAAGGCCAGCACGAGGTTTGCGGTCACGTTCTCACGCTCCACGCGCGCCACCTCGCCCACCAGATCCTGCCCGGACAACGGATCCGTGACACGGACCGGATTTCCCTCTTTCACCTGCGCCGCCGCATTGCCGGTCAGCGAGCCCTCGAGTTGGAGCCGCGTCACGTCGACTACCCGCGCAACAACCGTGTCTTGCGGCACGGTCGCGCCCAGGGCCGCCAACGGCGACGGCACGGCGATCCCCGCCGTGGGCGATGTCACCCGCACTTCCCCCTCGACGGCAGGCAGTGCTTCCAGCGCCCGCGCACAGTGTTCGGCCGCGGCCTGCGTGGCCGAATGGTTGCCTTTCAGCGCCTCCATCGCGCCGGCGATCAACGTGCGGGCTCGCGCGGTGTCGCGCTGCGCAGGGTCGGAGACATAGGCGTACACCAATGCACCCGCTTCGGTCGGCTGGCCCGCCTCCACGGCCCACCCCGTGACCGCGAGGTCGCCGGGCGCGTGGATCGCCGCGGATGGCGCGATGAGAACGCCCTCAAGCTGCACCTCAATATCCACCTTCGCCCAGACCGCGTAGGCCAGCCCAAGGGCGATCATGGCGCACACGAGATAGCCAAAGACTTCCACAGCCTGCACAAAGCGCTGGTTGAAGAACCGCCGGAAACCCATGGGCCGCACGGCCATCTCTTCGTCGGTACGTCTTGTCATGGCGGACGTCGTCTCCTCTAGACAGTCTTGGCCTGCTCGGCATCCGGTTCGCGCCGCGGCTCGCTTTCCCACAACTCGCAGTACTTGCCCCCCCGGGCCATGAGTTCGGCGTGCGTGCCCGACTCGACCACTTCGCCCTGATCGAGCACATACACCCGGTCCGCGGTGCGCGCGTTGAGCAGGTTGTGGGCAACAATCACACGCGTGCGCCCGGCATACCGGGCATCCACCGCGGCGACCACCTCCTGCTCGGAAACAGGGTCGAGGGCCGAAGTCGCCTCGTCAAGCAGCAGCATGGGTGCGTCCTTGATGAGCGCCCTCGCCAGACACACGCGCTGCCGCTGGCCGCCGGAAAGATTCGTCCCGGCCTGAATCTGGGTGTCATACCCCTCGGGCAGCTCGTCCACAAACTCATCCACTCGCGCCATGCGCGCGGCATCCTCGACCCGCGCGCGCCGCGCTCCCGGGACCGCGCGCCGAATGTTGTCCTCGAGCGTCTCGGAAAACAGGATCGCCCCTTGCGGCACCGTGCCGAAGGCCCGGCGCAGGCTGCGCTGCCCGATCGCGCGAATGTCGATGCCGTCGATGCAGATGGCGCCGTCCTGCGGATCCGCCAGCCGCAACAGCAGCCGCAGCAGCGTGCTCTTCCCCGCGCCGATGGGACCAACGATGGCGACCTTCTCGCCCGGCTTCGCTTCGATGGATACGTTGCGCAGCACCGGCTCGTCGCCGTAGGCGAAGGTCACGTTGCGCACCTCGATGTGGCCGGCGGGGGCATTCAGTTCCACGGCGCCCGGCGCATCGACGATGTCCGACTGTATCTCCATCGTGTCCATGAGACGTTCCACCGGGACCAGGCGCTGGCGCGTTTCCTGGAACAGCGCGATCGCGTCCTGGATGGGCAGGGCCAACTGACCGACCACCAACGCGATGGCGGTGTACTCGCCGATGGTCAGCCCCATCTCGCCGGCTATGAGCATTCTGCCCGCAATGAGATTCAACAGAAAGATCAGCAACGGAAACCCGAACCCCAAGCTGGGATGACCGAGGGTGATGTCCAGCGCCGTCCAGGCGTTGCGGCGGAACACCTGACGGACGTAGATCGACATCTGGGCCCAGTACCAGCGGCGCGCCATGCGCTCGAGGTTGTACCCCTTGACGAGCTTGAAGGCCGTGAACAGCTCCCGGCTGAGCGCGTCGACACGCTGCGCGGCGCGGCGCTCGCGGCGCAGCACAACACGCAACCTCGTGGCGATGGTGTGTTTCACAAGGAAGAAAAGCACCAGGTACACGGCGCAGATCGGAAGCAGCCACAGCTTGATCGACGCCAGCACAATGGTCAGGGCCACCATCTTCTGGAGATTCATGATGGCGCGCGGCAGCAGATCATTGACGACCATCTGCACGTCGCTTGTGTCATATACACAACGGTACATGTGCTCACCTACCGGCCGGGACTCGTAGAAGCTCGGCGGCAGGTGCAGAATGTGCTCGACGACATCCGTGCGCAATTGCAGGCCCACGCGGCCAATCCCGTAGATGGCCATCACGTCGGCGGTGAAATCGAGCAGTTTGACCATGATGAGCGCCGCGCCCGCGATGAGCGCCAGTTCAAGAAACAAGCCCATGTCGCGTTGCGCGAAGGCCTCGTCGATGATGCGGATGCCCAGCACCGCCGGCGCCGCGGCAACGAACGCGTTGATCTGCGAGATGACCAGTCGCAGCAGGACTTTATCCCACACCAGCCGGGCATAGCGCAGCACGCGCAGGATCAGGATGAGCTGCTGCCAGCCTGTGAAACGGCTCTCGTCGGGCCGTGCGACTGAATCCAGAATGACCGGCTGGATCATCGTCTAGTTTCCCCTCGCCTGAACGTCACGCCGGTTCTTCTCCAGTTCGGCGTACCACATCTCACGGTAGAATCCCGGTTGCTCGAGCAAGTCGGCGTGTTTGCCGCGCTGAATCGCCACGCCCTTGTCCATCACGATGATCTGATCCGCGCCGGTGATGAGTTGCAGGCTGTGGGCAATGACGATGCTCGTCCGCCCCGCCATCACCACATCCAGATGCCTGGCAATTTCGCGGGTCGTCTCGGGGTCGAGCGATGCCGTCGGCTCGTCCAGGTACAGGAACTGCGGATCCCGCAGCAAGGCGCGGGCAATGCTGATGCGCTGACGGTCGCCCACCGACACATTGCCCGCTTCGGACATGACCGCATCCAGTCCGTACGGCAGCCGCCGCACGAATTCCTCCATGTCGACGCGGCGCAGGGCGGCCGTCACGGCCTCTTCCGTGGCATGGGGGTTACCGACGAGAATGTTGTCGCGCAGCGTCGCGGAGAACAGGTAGCTCTCCTGCAACACCAGGCCCACATGGTCGCGATAGGACTTCAGGTCGTACGCGCGAAGATCTTCGCCATCGATGCGCACGCACCCGCCGGTGGGATCATAGAACCGCATGAGCAGGTTGAACACCGACGTCTTTCCGGCCCCCGACAACCCGACGAAGGCGGTCATCGTGCCCGGTGTTGCGCGGAAGGACAGTCCCTTCACCACGTCCGGCATGCCGGGCCCGTAGCGGAACGAGACGTTCTCGAACTCGACGACGCCCTGAGGTGCCGTGATGCGCTTGGGCGCCGGAACATTCTCGATCTCCGGCTTGACCTCAAGGGTTTCGAGCATGCGTTCCGCGGGCACCGCCCAGATACGCATGCCCGCGACCGAGGCAATCAGTTCCTCGAAGGGGCCAATCAGGGTCACCAGCACGCCGCCCATGAAAATGTATTCGCCGGTGCTCAGGCGATCCGACATGACCAGGTACCCGAAGAACATCACCCCGGACACATGCAGGAACACCGAGCGCAGGAGATTGCCGCCAATACCCGATATGAAATGGTTGAGGATGGAACTGAAGTTCATGTAGCGAATCGCGTACCGCGTGGCATCGGACAGGATGGCGTAGTAGGTGCGCAGATTGCGGCGTTCGGTAGCGAACATCTTGTCGACGGGATAGCCCGCAAGGTTCTCCTGGAGTGTGGCGAAGGACCGCTGAATGCGCCAGCGCGAGGTGAAATGCATGTTGCGCACAAACGAAGCGGCAATGTGACTGACCGGGGCATAGAAGACCATGTAGACCAGCACAATCAGCCCGACCGAGACGTTTACCGT
Organism: Candidatus Hydrogenedentota bacterium; assembly: GCA_052033955.1. Lineage (GTDB taxonomy): Bacteria > Hydrogenedentota > Hydrogenedentia > Hydrogenedentales > SLHB01 > JBPOJD01. The sequence continues at coordinate 77,701 of JBPOJD010000003.1, read as the reverse complement.
AAAGATCACGCCCAGCGCGATGGTCACCGTCTGAAGCCGTTCAAGCAACTGGAGAAACGCCACGCCAACGAACTGTACCGTCATCATCGTGTCGTCGTTGGTGCGATACATGTGCTCGCCCACGGGGCGCGACTGGAAAAAACGCAGTGAGTGCTTCTGGAGGTGATCGAATACCGAGAAGCGAAAGCGGGCCTCGAGCACCGCGTTGATGTAGGCGCCGATGATGGTATTGCAGAGGCCCAGCGAGGCTACTATCAGGGAGATCAGGCCGCCGAGACCAATCCAGAACATAAAGCGGTCCATGTCGAGCGGGGCAAGGCCTTCGTCCACCACCTTCCCGGCCACCATGGCCCCGGACACCCCGAGAAACGTCATACAATTGCCGATGAGAAACTTGAGAAGGATCTTGTCCCAGACAGGATAAAGAGAAGGCAAGAAATACGCGACGACGTGGAAAAAGGCGCTGAATCCCTTGCGCCTCACTGGTACGGTTTCATTTACCTCTAAGGACATGCCCGTTCCCACACAGTATAACCAACGGCCCAGTAACTCCCAGCCACCCCCGCGGCAGCCTCTGCCACGAAGCACTATACACAAGCCATCCCTCGTTTTCGAGAGTCTTGTCAGTCCAGCCGTGCCTCGTGAGCGGCCCGCGGAGTCAACGTCGCCGCGGGCCGCGCGCCCGATGGTGGCCGGGGTGGTCGGTGACGTGCGTGTGCGGGTGGTCGTAGCCCTGCTGGTGCAGGCGGTTATGCAGGGCGCGGTACGCGCCGGTGAGCACGAGCCGCATGCGCTTGCGGGCCGTCTCGTCCGCCCGCGTGGCCATCGTGTCAAAGAAGGCGATCGCGCCCTCGATCTGTTCGAGGATGGTCAAGGCGTCGGCCGCCGCAAAGAACGGTGAGCCCTCCACCGGCACCACGACCGGCGAGGTGTGCGCGGCAATCATCTCCGGCTTGTCTGGATAGTGGCCCCGCACGAGGAGTGCCATCCACGAACTCTTCCCGACCTTCACCCGGCAGCGCCCCGTATCCTCGCGCGGGTCGAGGGCCCGGCTTTCGACGATCTCCCCGTTGACGACCAGATCGACGCGGGACAGGGGCACCGTCACGCTCGCAACCGTCCACTCGACGTCCACCGTGCCCCCGCTGCGGCCCATCGAAATGCGTGACCCCGCCGACCGGCCGTCTACGGTAAATTCGACCAGCGGTCCATAGGAAACAAAGGTGTTGCCCGAACGCACCGCGTCCATCCACGCGTCGTACGTAAACTCCCGGCCCTCGGGAAGCCGCGCATAGGTGCGGATGGTCCCGACGCTTGTGTCCGCGCTCATCTTGTCCGTGCCGCCGACCGCGGGGATAAAGTGGCCGCAGTTGAGATAGCGGTACCAGTCCGACAGCGAATACGGGTCAATACCGCCGTAGTGCCAGCCCCACGAGGTCATCTCAATCGCGTCGGCGTTGCCGGTGACGATTGTCGCCGCGTGTTCGGCCCGGGGATTGGGGAAATGTGGAATGACCACCATACCCCCCTGTTTACGGCACTGCTGCGCCCACTCGGTCAGCAGGATCGCGACTGGATCGCCCAGCGCGGATTCATCGGCCCCGCCCGCGCACATCGGCGCGATGATCGGGCCGCTATAGCCTAGCAGCGAAATGTGCCCGAGGGTATGCTGGCGGTTCTCCGTGCTCACCCGGACGAGGTACTCGCCCGTGCCGCCTGCCTCCCGGGCGCCGAACGTCGTCCTGCCGTCAAAGTCGCCGACATTCGTCATGAGCTCGCCCCACTGGCTCGCCAGCAGGTTGACGACGTTGACGTCTTCACCCGCCCCCTCGAGCCCCGCGGTCGGCGGCGACAGGAAGTGCACATGCGTGTCCGCCGTCACCCAGCCGCGCGCCCGCCACGGCAGCACCCGTTTCAGTGTGAACGTGATTTTCCTCGTGTTCGGGCCAACCTTGACCACCCGGCGGATAGGCGCGATCTCGAACCCCTTGCTCACTTCGATGTACACCGTTCCCAGCGGCAGGTCGATGACCGTCTCGCCGGGGATATAGGTGCAGAAGTGGTTGCGCTCGTTGAGGAAGTCCGCGCCGTAGTCCTCAAACCAGTTCGGATTCGGGATGCGGTGCCGGTCAACGGGCGCCAGGTACTCGCCCGCCTCGCCGTGCACGTGCAGCTTGACGGCTACGGGCGTGGTGCTGCCCTTCTCGACAACCCGAAGCCGCACACGGCGCGTCGCAGGCGCAACCGGTGTCAACGCCTTGCGGCTGCCCAGTGCCTCGACGGGCACCGCCGTTCCATCGGCGAAGTGGAACCGTGCCTCAGGGTGGGCGGTGTACTCGACGATGAACGTATCCTCGCGAACGGCCGGCACCTGGTTGTTGTAGGAATCCTTCCACGTGTCATTCGGGTACTCGAACTTCGGCATCACGGAGATCACCTGTCCCAGGTCGATCTGTAGTTGCTTCACGGTGCCGTTCGCGGCATACGCCGGGTCGAAGCGCTCACCTTTGGGCAGGCGCCACAGGGCCTTCTGACGCGATCCCCAGCGCAACGGCATCGACGACACCCGGCCAAGTGTCACCGCCGAAATGACGAGCGGCGCCTTGGGCTCGATACGGAGCCCGGTGATCGGCTTGCGCGGGTGCGGGTTCTCCCACGCCCAGAGCCAGTTCATCCACGGTTTCCAGTCCGGATTGGCAATGTGCTGCTGCGACCAGCCCCACGCTCCCCCGAACTGCGGCTGGTCCGTGAGGGACGGCACGGGATGCGGCTTCTGCGGACCGACGGCCTCGAAACAGACCTCGCCCCAGTGCGTCCGCATCAGCATGCCGATCTGCCGCCGCCGCAGGATCTTCTCCCGCACCTCGGTGCCGTCCGCGTACACGAAGACGTAATCCGCAACGCACTCGCCCAAGCGGCCCGCACCACGCATCGGCGAAATGAGTCCGTCCTCGTTGCGGTCCGGTGGCACAAAGTCGGTCGTGTGCATGAAGACCAGCCACGGCGCCTTGAAGCCTCGCCACGTCTCCACCACGGGCCGGTCCGACGCCAGGATGACCCGCCCCACGTCGAAGGGGATGCCCCACGCCGTGCATGGTCCCTCGGGCGCGTGGCATGCGTTGGCGCGCATCGCCTCCGACGTGCCTTGGCGGGACAGCGCCTTCAGCGAAGTCGTGCCGGCAAGGGGTATGGGGCTGAACAGCGGCGACCGGGGACCGTCATTGAGAGGCGTGCGCGGCATGGCATTCCCTTTCCGGTAGTTCCACAGAGTATCGGGGACCCGCCGCCACAAAGACAAGCACAAAAACCAAGCCGTCCCCTGATTCAGGGTTGCCGCCGCGCGACGGGCCGCCACGCGCGCCGGGACACCAGCGCCAACAGACCCGCTATCAAGAAGAACGGCCATCCGCGCACAATCAGAAGCGCGGGGTCGCCCGGGTCGAGCGGATCGAGCCCGAGCGCCACCTCGACGCCGTCCGGGATCCCGTCACCATCGGTATCGGGGTTGTTCGGGTCGGTGCCGAGCTCGAGTTCCCGCGCGTTGGACAGGCCGTCCCCGTCGTCGTCGGGATCTGCCTCGCCCCCGCCGTCGTCACCACCTCCATTGGTGCTCCGCAGGTCAAACTCGAAAGCTCCAATGTCGACCCCATTTCCCTGCGGAACCGGCGTGCCGTCGAAGTCCTCGGCCAATCCCACGTTGACGCCCGCGTCGATCAGCGGGCTGTCGGCGAGCAGCCGGAAGTTGCGTGCGGATGCATCCACAAACCGCGCATCGGTGACAACGACGTCGTTGGGACGTGCCATGCTGCGGCGGCGGACGCCGTTGTAGCCAATATCCGTCGGGTAGTTGAACCAGATGTAGCGTCCGGTCGCCGACATCATGTTGTTCTTCACCACGGCCGACGGACAGTCGTGCAGCTCGATCTCGTAGGCCTGCATGCCGTAGAAGGTATTGTTGAAGATGCGTATCCCGCTGATCGGAACCACCTCGCGCGTCTGGTCGTGGATGCCCCAGATGTTCAAGCCCGTGTAGGCGCAGATCACGTTGTAACGGAAGGTCAGGTCGCGCGTAGGCTGCACCATCTGGCTGATCATGGCCGCCTGACCATGGGAATCGCTCGGCGGCAGGTCAATGACGTTGGCCTCGATGAGGATGTTGTACGCCGGGCCCAGGGTCTGGAAGGCGTCGATGTGCGCATCCACATTCCCCGGGTCGTTGGCGCTCAGGCTGTGAATCCGGTTGCCGCGAAACACGTGGTCCCGCCCCGAAAACTTGATGCCGTCGGCATCCGGGCCGCCCGCGCTGCTGAGGATGGGATAGAGCGGGTGCTGGATGGTGTGACTGATGTCGTTGTTCTCGATGAGCTGCGACGCGCCGTTGACCGTGATGCCCGCATAGGTCCCCGCGTACTCGATGCGGTTCCCGCGGACCACATTGAAGCTGCTGTTGTATCCGTCCGCCGCCCCGCGGGTGTGCACCAGGACGCCTTCGCGCAAGGTGTGGTGGATCCAGTTGTTTCGCACCTCGCAGTACTGGGTATGGACGAGCGCCACCCCGCTTCCGGCGCCCCATACATCCCACGTGCTGCTTCGTGGCATCGTGATCTCGAATCCGTCCACGATGACGTAGCGCACGATGACCGACCCCTCGACTGTGAAGCCGTAGCACTGTGTCCCGGGTCCCATGGCCTGAAAGACGATCGGCGCACCGGCCGCGCCCGACCGGGACATGGTCACGCGCTCGGGATACTGGCCCGGCGCCACCAGCACCGTGCTCCCGCTGGTCACCGTGGTGGCCGCCTTCTGGATCGTCCGCCAGGCGGTACCGGCGCTCAGGCCGTTGTTGGTGTTGCGCCCCGTGGCCCCGTCGACGTAGTACGTGGCGGCGTCTGCGGCCAAGGCAATCCCGAGACCCGCCAACACCGCCGCCAGCGCCGCCGCGAGGGGAAACAGGGATACCGGGCCGACGGCGCGCGACGCGCTACGACGCATTGGCCTCACTCCGGGAAACACGGTGGAGGTCTCCCACCCGGCCTGTAGCCGGAAACGCGCCGCATCTCGGGGGGCTCAGAGCGGCGCGTGAAGGTGGTTGGACGGCTCGAGCGGTCTGAGCCCCACCACAGTGTACCTGATCGGCCGCTTTCGCGTTATCCGGGTTCCCCTGACCCGATAATGCGCCGCGTCCCGATAGGCGATGGCGATGGTTGCGGGTATTTTGATATAGGAGCGAAAAGTGAAAAAGACCCTGCATGTGAGAAAGAAGGGGAGGTCGAGATGAACACCAGGCGGAAGGGGAACGTGCTGGTCTGGTCTGAAACCGAGGGGTGGCGCAAGGCCCTCGTGTGGTGCCTGCACGAGACCGGATGCGCAATCACCCCTGGCGAGTCCGAGTATGACGTTATGGCCCTCGTATCCCGCGACGGCTTTGACGTGGCGGTGATCGACATTGAGCACATCGACGAGTCCAGCATCCAACTGGTTGAACGACTGACCTGTCCGCCGTGCCGCGCGAAACTGATTGTCACTGCACCCGAACCCGGCATCACCACTCTCCGCGAGCGCCTGGGCGCTGCCGTCTACGAATTTCTCATTCGCCCGGACGACCTCGGCCGGCTCCCGGCGTCCACGACCCGCGCCATCGAGTGTCAGACGGCCGCTGTGCATCTGAACGGACACCAGAGGAGAACCGTGCCCGTACAGGCCCCCTCGACTGACTGGGATCAGGTGTTGCCTGCCTTCGTCGGGGCCACACCGTGCGTCAAGCGGGTGCTGGACCTCGTCGCCCAGGTCGCCCCGTCGGACATGACGGTCCTGATCCGGGGCGAGAGCGGCACCGGCAAGGACGTGGTCGCCCGCCTGATCCACGCGCTGTCTCCCCGGGCCGCAACGGGCAACTTCGTGAAGATCAACTGCCCCACCATCCCCGACACCTTGCTCGAGTCCGAGTTGTTCGGCTACGAGAAGGGCGCCTTCACCGGCGCGGTGTCGCAGAAGCCGGGCCGCTTCGAGCTGGCCGAGGGCGGCACCATCTTTCTCGACGAGATCGGGCTCATGTCCCCCTCGATGCAGTCGAAGCTCCTTGAGGTGATCGAGCACAAGCAGTTCGTGCGGGTCGGAGGAAAGGGAACCACGCTGTTTGACGGCCGCATCATCGCCGCGACCAGCTCGCCCCTCGAGCACATGATCGAGACCGGCGCCTTCCGGCCGGACCTGTTCTACCGCTTGCGCCAGTTCAGCATCACCCTGCCCGCGCTGCGCGACCGCGTCGACGACATCCCGCTGCTGTGTGAGCATTTTCTACAGACCTGCGCGGCCAAGCGCGGGTTCACGCACACCGGGCTGCCGCCCGAGGTCGTCCCGCACTTCATCCGCTACCAATGGCCGGGGAATGTCCGCGAGCTGGAAGCACTCGTGGCACGCTACGCCCTCACGGGCGACATCGAGCCGGTCCTGCAAACCGTTGCTCCCGCCGTGGCCGCTCCGGAGACCGGCCCCCACGACGACAAGCTCGAGGCCATCGAACGCAGCACCATTCTCGCCGCCCTCGTCGAGTGCCGGTGGAACCAGCGCCAGGCCGCCTCGAACCTCGGCATCAGCTACAGCGCCCTCCGGCGCCGCATCGCCAAACATCACCTTGACGAGACCGTGCCCTTCCGTTGCGCGTAGCGCGCATCTCGCCCCGCCGCAGCCGCGCTCGCGCGATGGCTGGCCCGGCCCTGTTCCCCCGCCCCCGCTCTGTTCGCTTCACACGCCATCGGGCATTCCCTTAATCGTTTTCGACACCTGCCGCCCGACACATTGCGCATGAAACCGCTGGGTCTTCCGAAGCGCTGCTCCTGAACCGGCCCCCGCGTCCGCCCAACCATACGGGCTTCATTGAATCGGTGCGCAACGCCCGGAGCGATCATCCTGCTGTCCCCGCATACCCGGAACGCGCCCCCCCGGGCGTTCCCCTATCTTCGGAAACCGGCACACCGCTTGCTCTTGCACAGCCCGGCGCGCGTCGACGCGGGCGGGACGGTGAATCGGAAGCCCCCCCACCCGGCAACGCAACCGGCAGACGGCAAGCGTGGAGGAATCGCTGGACATGAATCCAATTACTGCTTCATCCTTGGGCTGCTCAGGGCGGCGGTACGCCCCGGTGTGCACTGCGGTCCTGGGTCTTCTGATGGCCGTGGCGGCACTCGCCGGTGGATGCGCCAGCACGTCGTTGCCGCGCACCATCGAGAGTGCCCACACGGACGGTCCGGCGACCCAGGACGCGCTGCTGCTGCGCGCCGGCGACGTGCTCGAGATCCAGTTCATCCACTGGCCAGAACTCAATCAGAATCAGGCCATCCGCCCGGACGGCAAGCTGTCGCTGCCGCTGGTGGGCGAGCAACATGCCGAGGGACGCACGCCCGCGCAGTTCCGCGACCAGCTTCTGGAAGCCTACCGGGACAAGCTCAAGGATCCGGAGATCAACGTGGTCGTGAGTGGCCTGGAGAGCCACCGCGTCTACGTCGGCGGCGAGGTGCAGGCGCCGGGCGTCATCGCGCTGACAGGCCGCATGACCCCGCTCCAGGCGATCATGCAGGCTGGCGGTCATCTCAAGGAAAGCGCCCAGATGTCCAACGTCGTGGTCCTGCGGCGCGAGGGCGACCAGCAATACGCGATGGCCATCGATCTCGCCAAGCCAATGCGATCGCCGCAGAGCGAGGCATTCTTTCTCGAACCCTATGACATTGTGTACGTGCCGCGCACCGGCATCGACCGGGTCAACCAGTGGGTCGAGCAGTACATCAACCGCATCGTCCCGCGCAATCTTCACTACACCTTCAGCGAGGTCGCCAACGAGTCGCGGTCCGAGTCCCGCAACGTAACCATTGACACACAGTGGCCCATAACCGTGCCTTAAGAGGACGTTTGCCATGGCTGGAAATAATGGGACGGTAACCACTTCTCCCCGGGACATCCTCGCCGTGCTGTTTCGCCGGCGCCGGATGATCCTGGTGGTCTTCGCGACCGTCACCGCGCTGGTCGTCGTCGTCACCTGTCTGCGCGCGCCGGTATACCAGGCCGAGGCCCATATGCTCATCCGGCTCGGGCGCGAGAACCTGGCGATGGACCCGTCCGTGTCAGGACCCACGGTCAACCCCTACGTGAACCGCGACAATGAGGTTCATTCCGAGCTCGCCATTCTCCAGAGCCGTGACCTCGCCGAAGGACTCGTCGATTCCCTTGGCCCCGAGACGATCCTGGGGCGTCGCCCGTCGTCCGAAGAACCCGGCGCTGTGGGCGCTGCGGTCCGAAACGCAAAGAGTGCGGTCGCCGGCACCCTCGCCGCGCTGAACATCCTGCCGCCGGTCACGACGCGGAACAAGGCCGTGCGGCGGGTCATGCGGAGCTTCTCCGCCGAGGTCGGCAAGCGCGACAACATTATCAGCGCCACCTATGAGGCGCACGATCCCGAGATCGCCCGGCAGGCGCTCGACTACATCGTGACGGGCTATCTGAAACGTCATATCGAGGTCTATGCGACCCAGGCCACGCCGGACTTCTTCGAGGCGCAGGTAGGCGCTCTGGGCGCCGAACTCACCGACCGGCAACGCGCGCTCGAGGCCTTCCGCACTCAGCACCGCATCGCGGACCTGGCCCAGGAGAAATCGACGCTCATCGAGCGCATCAGTTCGGCGCGGTCCGAAGCGGACCTGGCCGCGGCCGCCGCTTCCGCCCACGAGGCCCGCGCCGCGGCCCTCCGCAACACGTTGGCGGGCCGCCCCACGACCCGCGAAATCGTGCGCACAACCGGCAAGACCAACGTCGCGGCCGACTCGCTCAAGGAGCGCCTGTCTGATCTGCGCCTCCAGGAAACCGACCTTTCGGCCCGCTACCCCGACAGCCATCGCCCCTTGGTACAGGTCCGTGAACAGATAGCACAGCTCGAGGCCTCGCTCGCGGCCGAGAACGCCACGTTGACCGAAGTCACGACCGGGCTGGACGAACGGCGCGAGGCTCTCCAGTTCGAACTCGACAGCGAGGTGACCCGTGCCCAGGCGGAGAAGGCCCGGCACGAGGTGTTGCTGGCCCAGCTTGCGCGGCACGAGGATATGCTGGCCACCCTGGTGGCGCGCGAAGTCGAGCTGGACGGCCTGGCCCGCGAAGCGCAACTGGCCGAAAAGGCCTACCGCGACTATCACGACAGCCTTCAGCGGGCGCGCATCTCGACCGCGATGGATATGGATCGCGTCTCGAACATCAGCGTAGTGCAGGCGGCCACGGTGTTTCCCGCACCGGTTCGCCCCAACAAGCCGGTCGATATCGTCCTCGGCATGATCGCCGCCCTCTTTCTGGCGGTTACCCTGGCCTTTGTGCGTGACCACTTCGACAGCTCCGTCCGGTCGCGCGAGCAACTCGAGAAATCGCTCGGGATTCCGGTGCTCGCCGTCCTGCGGGAGAAGAGTTACACGTGATGTACCTGGACTTCTATCAACTCTCCGAGGAGGCGTTCCGGATCACACCGGATCCGAAGTTCCTCTACCTGAGCCCGAGCCACCGCGAGGCCTTCGCCTCGGTCGTATACGGCGTGAACGCCCGCAAGGGATTCGTCGTCGTGACCGGCGAGGTCGGCACGGGCAAGACGACGGTACTGCGGGCCTATCTGAGCATGGCCCAAGGCAGCGGCGTCCATCCGATCTACCTCTTCGACCCGGATATCACCTACGACGCCCTCCTGGCCCTGCTGCTTCGCGAACTGGGGGCCCCTGCCGGTGATGACGGCCTGGCGAGTCCGCTCGAACGGCTTCAGATGCAGCTCATCGCAGAGTTCACCCAGGGACGCAATGTGGTCCTGCTTATCGACGAGGCACAGAACATGCCCGTCGAGACGCTGGAAAAGCTCCGGCTCCTGTCAAACCTCGAAACCGAACAGGAGAAACTCCTACAAATCGTGCTTGTGGGACAGCCGGAGCTGGACCACAAGCTGGACCTCTACGCCCTCCGCCAGCTCAAACAGCGCATCGCCGTGCGGGCGGCGATCCAGCCGCTGTCCCCGAGGGAGAGCACCGAGTACATCCGCTTTCGCCTCGATAAGGCGGGCGCGCTGGGACCCGTCTTCTCGCTGCGGGCCCTGTCCGCGATCACCCTTCGCGCCAAGGGCATCCCGCGCACCCTGAACATCCTCTGCGACAACGCCCTCATCGCCGGGTACGGAAGCCAGCGCCGCCCGGTGCCGGCGCGCATCGCCGCACGGGTCGCCCGCGAACTCTCCGGGGCCGCTCCGGTTCCGGCGGCGCGGCGCACGCGGAGTGTCGCGGCCCTCGCCCTCGTGGTGCTGGTTGTTGGTCTGCTATCGGGCCTGGGGATCCGGTCCGGCCTGGATGCGGCTGGAAGCCCCCTCGTCACGACCGCCGAGTCGTCGAATGACGGAAATGTGCTGCCCCGCACCTATGCGGCGGACGCCGAGATCGCTCCGGACAGCACTCACCTGGCCGCGGTCCCCAGCCCGATTCCCCTTTCTGTTCCCCATGTTGGCGACACCCAAGCCGCTACGACGGCGCCCGAGCCCGCGGCCGCACCGGTTTCGCCCGGGCCGCCAGCGATTGCCCCGGCGGTGGAGCGCGTCGACCTGCCGCCGGTCGAGGCCCCGGTCCAACAGGCTACCCTCGCCTCCGCGCCCGCTCCGGCTCCGGCTCAGGCTCCGGCGGAGCTGCGCCGCGTCGCGGGCCAAGGAGACTGCCTCACACGCCTGATCACGGAGATCTATGGGTACTGCAACGGCACGATGATCGAATTCGTGCAGCGTCACAACCCCGGAATACAGAACGTGGATGTGATCCACGTCGGACAGGAGATCGTCTTCCCGGCGTCCATGCCGGACAACGCAGCGGACAGTTTGCTCGCAGCGGAAGAACCCGGCGTGCCGGAATGGGAGTCCCGCCAGCCATGACGAAGATCTACGAAGCCCTGCAACAGGCCAGTAAAGACCGCGCACAACCCGTCGAGACCGCCCCGGTTGCCGCCGTCCCCCCGCTTCCCTTGGCGGAGATTGACGAGAGCCTCCTTGGGGCATGCAAGCGCATCGATGCACAGCTCGACCGTTCACGCGGCGCCGTGCTGGCCTTCGTCTCCGTGCCCGCGCAGCCGAACGGGACGCCTGTGCTGACCTTGGTCGCCAGGACGGCGGAGTGCTGCCTCAAGAAGCGAGTGCTCGTCGTGGGTGGGCGCGTCATGGGCAACGGGCTTCACAAGAACGACCCGGCATGGCCGGAAGCGCCTGTTAACGGAAACAACGGCTCACGCCCGGATGCCGTGGATGCGGCGACCGCCGCGGCGGGCGACCCCGCCGATGTGGACCGGCTCTGCGCCCAGTGGCGCGAAACGTTCGACTGGGTGCTGGTGGATGCGGCCCTCGGCGGGCTGCCCGCGCGCACTCAGCTTCTGTGCGGCGCGGCGGACGGCGTCGTGCTGGTCGTCGAAGCCGAGAGGGCCCGGTGGCAGGCCGTCAAACACCAGGCGGAACAGATCGTCGCGAACAACGGCCGGATTCTCGGGGCCATCCTGAGCAATCAACGGCAGTACATCCCCGAGTTCCTCTACCAGCGCCTGTAGCGCCAGGAACACGCCATGCAAGGACACGGCAACGGTACGCACGCACGCACAGGGGGAACACAGCGCGCGTCTGACCCGCCCCCCAGCGCCGGGATGTTGTCCAGCGAGGCCCTGGCCCGGGCACTGGTGCAGCATCGCGCCTACGCCGACCGATCGGAACGGCCGTTCGCGTTCCTGCGGTTCCGCATCGAGGGATCCCGTCCCGGCAAACGGACGTGGCTCACCCTTCTCGCCGAGACCGTTGCCGCACGCCACCGCAAGAGCGACATCGCCGGCTGGGAGGACCCGCGCCACCACGCCATCGGCCTCCTGCTCCCCAATGCCCGGCAGGCGGGCGCGCAAAGCGTGATGGCATCGATCGAGGCGGCCTTCGCGGAAGCGGCCGCCACACGGCTGCCTGCCGGAACGCCCGTCCCGCGGATCCTGTGCTCGATGTTCGTGTATCCCACGACAACGGGCCGCGAGACGGCGCCGGACGCCGCAGTGAACTCCCCGCCGTGCATGCCGGCCGAAGCGCTCTTCGGGCGCCCACTGCCGCGCTGGAAACGGGCGATGGACGTCACCGGCGCGCTGATCGGACTGATTCTGCTGGCGCCCCTTTTTGCGGCACTGGCTCTCTACGTCAAGATCGCGTCGCCGGGGCCGGTATTATTCTCGCAGGAGCGCGTCGGGTTCCGCGGATTCCCGTTCCGCATGTGGAAATTCCGCACCATGCGGGTGCACGCCGACACGGCAATCCACCGCCGTCACGTCACCGAACTCATCCAGGGCAATGGCGTGTGCCGCGGCGACGTCCAACGCCCGATGGTCAAGCTCGAGTACGATCCGCAGCTTATCCCCTTCGCGCGCCTGCTGCGTTCGCTCTGTCTGGATGAACTCCCGCAGCTCTTCAATGTCCTCTGCGGGGAAATGAGCCTGATCGGCCCGCGGCCCGCCATCCCCTACGAGGTCGAGGCCTACGCCGCGTGGCACGCCGCGCGTTTTGACTGCGTCCCGGGCATGACAGGCCTGTGGCAGGTCAGCGGCAAGAACCGGCTCACCTTTCACGAAATGGTCCGGCTGGATATCCGGTACGCCCGCACGTTTTCGCTGTGGTCGGACCTTTGGATACTGCTCAAGACGCTGCCGACGGTCGGCAGCCAATTCAACGATCTTCTCTTCGGAAAGGAGTGACTGTAATGAACGCCACATGCAATGTCGCCGTCGTGGGGTGCGGGTACTGGGGCCCAAACCTGGTGCGGAACTTCAATTCCGCACCGGACTGCCAAGTGACGATGCTGTGCGACGCAAACCCCAGCCGGCTTGCCCACATGAAGGGCCTCTGGCCCCAGGTCACCACCACCTCGGACTTCAATGACGTCACGGGCAACCCGGACATCCATGCCGTGGCCATCGTCACCCCCGTGCAGGCCCACTTCGCCTTGGCAAAGAAGGCACTGAGCGCCGGGAAACACACCTTCATCGAGAAACCGATGGCCGCGTCCTCGGCCGAATGCCGCACCCTGATCGGGCTGGCCCAGAAGAAGGGCCTGACCCTGATGGTCGGCCACACCTTCCTGTACTCGAGTCCGGTCCGCGCCATCAAGGAAATCGTGGACTCCGGCGAACTGGGCACGCTGCTCTACGTCACCTCGCGCCGGTTGAACCTCGGGCTCTTCCAGAAGGACATCAACGTCACCTGGGATCTTGCCCCCCACGACATCTCCATCATCATCCATGTCGTCGGCGAAGACCCCGAGTTCGTCGCCTGCCAGGGCAAGGCCGGTATCGCGCGCGGCATCGAGGATGTCACCAACATGACGCTGAGCTTCCCCTCGGGCGTCCTCGCCATGGTCCAGAGCAGTTGGCTCGACCCGAACAAGACCCGCGAGATGACCTTTGTCGGCACCCGTAAGATGCTTGTCTACGACGACATCGCACCCGTCGAGAAGATCAAGATCTACGACAAACACGTCGAGGTGCCGCCGCACTACGATACCTACGCCGACTTTCAGTACTCGTATCACTACGGCGACATGCATTGTCCCTACATCCGCGAGCAGGAACCGCTCAAGATCGAGTGCCAGCACTTCGTCGAGTGCCTGCGCGAAGGCAAGACCCCCCTGAGCGACGGCGCCAACGGGCTGGCCGTCGTGCGGGTGCTCGAGGCCTCGACCGCCTCCCTCCGGAACGGCGGCGGCAAGGTGGCGACCAATGGGCGCCGCGCCGTCTGGGCGATGAAACCGGCGGCAGCGGTCCCCATGAGGCCCGAACCGGTAAATGGTTCCTCCATCGCGCACGTCGCCCATGCGGCCCTTCAGTCCAAGGGAGCGCCGGCCGCCGCGCCGGTTGCGAGCGACACCGGACGGCATATCGCATGAAACTGTCGGGTTTCTTCAAAGATGCCGCGCTGTACGGGCTCGGCAACATCGGAATGCGGACCGCCTCGCTGCTGTTGACGCCGGTCTACACCTACTGCCTGTCCATGGACGACTTCGGCATGTGGGCGACGCTCCAGATCACCATCCACTTCATGCTGTTTCTGATGAACGTCGGAATGGGCGAGACCGCGCTGCGATTCACCAAGGAATGCGAGGAAGCCGGCCGCATCAGCCACCTGCTGGGCACCTGCACGGTCATTGTGCTGATGGGCGGCGCCGTCGTGACCGGCGTCGCCGTCCTGCTGTTGCCCAACCTCTTCCGGGTCATCCTGCACACCGACACGGTGCTCGCCCTGATCGGACTGACCTGTGTCGCGGCGCTCGCCCAGACGCTCACCCTCCAGATCATGTCGTATTACCGCGCCCATAACCTCTCCCGCCGCTTCATCGGCGTCGGTCTGGGCAGCGGCCTGATCCTCCTCGTGAACACCATCATCGCGCTGTATGTGCTCCGCCTCGGCGTTCGCGGCGCGCTGTACGCGTACATCGCGACGTACTGCATGGTCTACATCATCGTCGCGCTGGACATCTTTCCCCGGCGTGGCGTCCGCGTGTCCCGAACGCTGCTGCCCGTCTTCCTGCGTTTTGGCGGCCCGCTCGTTATTTCGTCCGCGGGGCAATCGACGATTTACGGCGTAAGTCTGTACGTCCTCAGCTATTCCGCAGGCCTGACCACGGTCGCCGTGTTCTCGCTCGGCTACAAGTTCGCCACCCTGACCGCGATAGGCGTCTTTCTGCCGTTCCAGCTGGCGTTCCAGCCCTACGTGTACGGTAATCTGGGCAACCCGGGGATTGAACGCAATGTGGCACGCCTGCTGACCTATCTCGTGCTGGTCACCACGACCTTCTCCTTCGCCATCATAGTCGGGACGCGGCTGCTGCTGCCGCTCGTCGCGCCCCCAACCTACTCCGATGCCTTCATCGTGATGCTGTGGCTCCTGCCGGGACAGGCGCTCATGGGCCTTCATTACTTCGGCGAGACGCTGCTGGGCGCCGCGCGTCGCACCAGCGTGCTCGCCGCGCTCAACTCCTCGTGCGGTGCGGCCTGTGTGGTCCTGAGCCTCGTGCTGATTCCCCGCTTCGGATGGCACGGCGCGGTCATCGCCTCGACATCGGCGGCCTTATTCGCTGACTCCGTTGAGCTGGCGCTGGGCATGCGCCGGCTGAACCTTGTCGAGCATGTCGAGTGGGGACGACTCTTTCTGCTGTGCTGCGTGTTTGGCGCCCTGCTCATGGCGGCCTTCGCGCTGCGCCACGCCACCGTCCCCCTGTTCCTCGGCGGCATCGGCGCCTTCTTCGCGGCCTGCACGGCCGTGGTCTGGCTGGGACCTTTTTGGACCGCACAGGAGCGCACCGCGCTCCGGGGAGCGTTGGCATGGGCCGATCGCTGACAGTACACGGGGACACGCCATGACGTTCCTGGTGCAACATGGCCTCGTGGTGAGCGCCCTTTTGGCACTGTGCGGCGCGCTGACTGTCGCGGTCGTCTTCGCGCACTCGCTGCGCCGCTTCGAGATCATGGCCGGGCTCGTGTGGATATCCCCGTGGGCCCACTGGTTGACCTCATCAAATGAGGAACTGCGCTTCAACGAGTTTCTCGAGTTCGCCGAATCCACTGAGATCAGCACCTACGTCCGCATGGCGATCATTCTTGTCGCCGGGCTCGCAGGAGCCGCCGCCTGCCTGCGCGTCCGCTCGCGGCAGGAACTCCCCGTGCCGCCGGTCTTCACGATGGCCGGCGCATTCTTTGGTGCGGCGTTGGTCACCACGTGGTACAGCATCAATCCCGCTTTTACTTTCATTCGGGCGTCCGAGGCCATCGTCTTCCTGGCCTTCCTCCTTGGCTTGTATGCGATGGCCCAGGAGCGGTCCGGTGTCGAGCGCATCTTAGCGCTGCTTACCGTGCTGTCATGCGCCGGGCTGGTGATCAACGCGGCGGCACTGGTGTTCGCGCCGTCCCAGGTGTGGTGGTGGCAGTCTCCGAACCGGTATCAGGGCATCACGGGCCACCCCAACATGCTTGGCGGACTGTGCATGATCGCCATATCGCTGCTCATGTGGCGGTACCGGCGCTCGGCCGGTTTCGGCAAGACCTTCTTCGGCGCCATGTTCGGGCTCGCATGGGGGCTGCTCCTCCTGTCAGGCTCCCGGTCATCCATCGGGTGTGCCGTGGCCGCGGTCCTGCTCTGGCACGTCCTCTTGGGACAGGGCCTTCGTTTCAGCCTGACGGCCGTTGTCGTCGGGGTACCGCTGGTGCTTCTGTCCGCGGCGGTGGTGCCCAGTCTCGAGCGCGATCAGGCCGCCACACGCACGATCACCGATCTCACCGGGCGCGAACAGTTCTGGGGGCCCAGCCTGGCCCTCATCGGGCAGCGCCCGCTTCGCGGCTACGGCTACGAGGTAGGCGGCGAGGTATGGACCGACCCACGTTTTTCGACCAAGCAGATGGAGTCGACCTGGGGCAGCGCGCGCACATCGCTCCACAATGGCTACCTGAATGCCGTGATCGGCATGGGGCTCGTGGGTGGACTGGTCTGGATGATCATCCTCGTGCTGCCCTTGATAAGAGCTCTGCACCTTCCGCCCGGCGACCTGAAGGCGGTCGTGGTCATTGTGATGGTGCAGTGCCTGCTGTCGAACTTCGTCGAGACGGCGATCACCAGCAGCCGCGGCTTCACCTCCGTCGCCTTCTGGTGCTTCTGGGCGCTCTGTTGCGCGCTTCCGGCGGTCTTGGCGCAACCAGAACAGGCGCCCGTGCCCCGGCAGACGCCAGTTCACCTCGGACGTGGCGTCTCAGAAGGGGAGGCACTGGCATGAACGGGCAGGACTACGTATTGATCACCCCCGCGCGCGACGCCGCAGCAACCCTCGAACTCACGATCGACGCGGTCGTCTCGCAGACCCGCCGCCCGCTTGGATGGGTAATCGTCAGCGACGGGTCCACGGACGGCACCGACGAAATCGCAAAGGCCTGCGCGGAACACTATCCGTTCGTACGCTACCTCCGCCGCGATGGTCAAGGGACCCGGGACTTCGGTTCGAAGGTGCATGCCATCAACGCCGGCCTGGAACTGTTGGCCGGCGAGGACTACGCGTACGTGGGCAATCTCGACGCGGACATTACGTTTGGCCCCGACTACTTCGAGCGGCTGCTTGCGCGCTTCGACGCCAACCCCCGCCTCGGCATCGGCGGCGGCGTCACCTTCGACTTCTACGACGGCATGGCCCATCCCAAGCATGCGAGCCTCGACAGCGTCGGGGGCGCGGTCCAGATGTTCCGACGGGCGTGCTACGAGGACATCGGCGGCTACGTGCCGTTGCGGCTGGGCTCCGAAGATGCGCTGGCACTCCATGTCGCCCGGTGGAAGGGATGGGAGTCACGCTCGTTTCCCGAATTGCCCGTGCTGCATCACGGCGTAACCGGCCAGGCCGCGGGCAGCCTGCTGCGCGCGCGTTTCCGCCAAGGTGTCACGCAGGGCGTCTTCGGATGGAGCCCGTGGTTCGTGCTGGCGCGCGCGGCGTACCGCAGCATCGAGCGCCCCTACGTTGTCGGCGCGCTCGTGCGGACGCTCGGGTATCTCTGGGGCGTCGCGGGCCATGGCGACTACCGCGTGCCGCCGGATCTGGCGCGGTTTATCCGCGAGGAACAGCACCGCAAGCTCTGGGGCTCGGTGTCGGGGGGGTGGCGGCCATGGCGCGTCCAGTGACCTCACCCATGCCGCGGCCCACTGCGGACATGCCGAATCCAGCCAAGGGTTGCGCGCCAGATCGCGCATGCAATCGCCACATCACAGCGCTGGTGTTCCCGTTGATCACCGGCGCGCCCGCAGATTTCCGCATATCCGCGGCAGTCTTGCGGGGCGGCGACGCGTTGGCACATGCGTTGCTCGCATCGCGGCATGGGCGCCGGCGGTTCGGAGCCCCATCCATTCGAAAGGACAACGCATGATGGAATCCTATTCGCGCATCGCGCCGGACGTGGTGATGGGAGAAGACGTGCGGATCTTTGGATTCGTCAACCTCTACGGCTGCCGGATCGGCGACCGCTCGCGGATCGGCTGCTTCGTCGAGATCCAGAAAAACGCCGTTATCGGCAAGGACTGCAAGGTATCCAGTCACACCTTTATCTGCGAGGGCGTGACCATTGGCGACGGGGTGTTTGTCGGCCACAACGTCACCTTCATCAATGACCGGTACCCCCGGGCGACCAACCCCGGCGGTTCCCTTCAGACCGAGGCGGATTGGGCTGTTATCCCAACGCATGTCGGCGACGGGGCCTCACTCGGTTCGAGCGTCACGGTTCTCTGTGGCGTACGCATCGGTGCGGGCGCCGTCGTCGGCGCGGGCAGTGTCGTGACCAAGTCCATCCCTGATGGCGAGATCTGGGCGGGCAATCCCGCCCGCTTCATGAGAAAGGCGGCATCCCATGCAGACGAACGTCCCCTTCCTGGATCTGAGAGCGCAGCACCGGCTCGTCAAGCAAGAGATCTTGACCCTGTGGAGCGACATTCTTGACACGGCGGGGTTCATCGGCGGGGCGCACGTTGCTGCCTTCGAAGAAGAGTTCGCCGCGGCATGCGACGCGCGTCACTGCGTGACGGTCAGCAATGGGACGGACGCGCTCCTCTTCATCTTCAAGGCCCTGGGACTCCGCCCCGGCGACGAGGTCATCGTACCGGCCAACACCTTCATCGCCACGAGCGAGGCCGTGAGCCTGGCCGGCGGAACACCCGTCTTCATCGATGTCCGCCCGGACACGTACAACCTGGACGTGCAGCAGATCGAACAAGTCATCACGCCCCGCACCAAGGGCATCGTTCCGGTCCACCTCTATGGACAGCCCGCCGACATGGACGCCATCGGCGCCGTAGCCGCCGAGCATGGGCTGTGGGTCGTCGAAGATGCCGCACAGGCCCATCTCGCCGAGTACAAAGGCCGTCGCACCGGAACGATGGGCGTCGCGGCCGGATTCTCGTTCTATCCGGGCAAGAACCTCGGCGCCTGCGGGGAGGCCGGGGCCGTCGTCACCAACGACACCGACCTCGCCGACCGGGTGCGCATGCTGCGCGACCACGGCCAGGTCAAGAAGTACTATCACGACATCGAAGGACACAATGGCCGCTGTGACGCCCTTCAGGCGGCGGCACTGCGCGTGAAGCTCCGCTGCCTGCCGGATTGGACGGAGGCCCGGCGCAGGGCCGCCCGGCGCTACATGGAGCTGCTGGCGCATGTGGATGGGGTGGTCTTGCCGACGGTGCCGGCGCACTGCCGGCCCGTCTGGCATCTCTTCGTGGTGCAGGTGCCCAACCGGGACGAGGTCCAGGCCGCGCTCGCCGGGCAGGGCATCGCCACCGGCCTGCATTACCCCATCCCGCTGCACCTGCAGAAGGCCTACGCCGCGCGCGGCCATGGCGAAGGCGATTTCCCCGTGGCCGAACAGCAGGCCCTGCACCTGCTGTCGCTGCCGATGTTCGCCGAGATCACCGATGAACAGATCGGCTTCGTCTGCGACGGGCTTCGGGCGGCGGTATCAACCCTGAAGGAGCGCTGCGCATGAACGCGATGGTCGTGGGCGCCGGCCGCATGGGGTTGCCGCTGGCGTGTGTGCTCGCTGGAAACGGCGCCGCAGCCACGGTCTGCGACATCAACCCCGCCCTCGTCCGCCAGATCAACGAGGGCTTGTGCCCGTACGAGGAGCCCGGCCTCGCCGCCCTCCTCGATGAAGTCCACCAGGAAGGCCGGCTCCGGGCGACCCTCGACACGACGCAGGCCGCGCGGGATGCGGACGTCATCATTGTCATCGTCCCGGCCCACCTCACGAATGAGCGCGACATCGACTACGCCATTCTCAAGGACGCGGCGGCACGGGTCGGCGAGGGGCTCCAGCCGGGCGCCCTCGTCATTTTCGAAACGACGGTATCGGTCGGCGGCACCCGTCACGAACTGGTCCCGGTGCTTGAAGACCACAGTGGCCTCAAGGCCGGACGCGATTTTCACGTGGCATTCAGCCCCGAACGGGTCAAGGCCAACCTCGTGCTGGAACGCCTGCGGAAGACGCCCAAGGTCGTCGGGGGCTATGATCAGGCCTCCTGCGCCAAGGCCGTCGCCTTCTACAGTCTGTATCTGGGCGCGCCCGTGCACGACGTGCGGACCCTCGAGGCCGCTGAGATGGCGAAGCTTGCCGACATGCTCTACCGCGACGTCAGCATCGCGCTCGCCAACGAACTGGCCGAGTTCGCCGAGGCCGTTGGCGTGGATTTCGAGGTAGTCCGGCGCGCCGCCAACACCAGCGGCGAGGCCCATCTGCTCGCGCCGGGAATCGGCGTCGGCGGTCACTGCACTCCGGTGTACCCCTACTTTCTGACCCGGGCCGCGCGGCGCCTCGGGGTCGGACAGCGGCTCGCGGAGACCGCGCGGGCGGTCAACGACGCCCAGCCTGCGCGGCACGTGGCGCGTGTGGCCCAGGCGTGGCAGCCGCTCGCGAACAAACGGGCGCATATCCTCGGACTCGCCTTCCGCCCCGGCGTCAAGGTCGACATCTTCAGCAGCGCCTACGCGCTTCGCGATGAACTGATCCGGCACGGCGCCATCGTCACGCTCCAGGATCCGCATTACAGCAGTCACGAGATTCTCTGCGCGGGGTTCCGTCCGGCGGACGTGGACCGGGACCGCGCGGACGTCGTGTTTCTGAACACCGCGCACGAGGAATTTGCCTCGCCGGACTTCGCTGCGTGGGCGGCCGGTGGGATCAGCGTAGTCGTTGATGGAAGGGACTTCTGGGACCCCCTCGCTGCGGCACGCGCGGGCCTCTTGTACTTGGGCACCGGCCGCAGGACGCTCGGCATCCCCAAGGACTGGTCCGCCGCGATGGCGGGGGGATGCGACGCGCACGCCTCGGTCGCGCCGCGCGACCTGGACGGGTAAGGCAATGGCAACCGTGCTCATGGCCGCATACACGAACTACAGCCGCGATCCCCGCGTCCGGCGCGAGGCCGAGGCGCTGGTCGAGGAAGGCCACCGCGTGGTCTTCATCGCCCGCGGCCAGCCGGGCCAACCCCGGCGCGAGACGATCATGGGGGTGGACGTGCGCCGGACCCGGGCGCGGTCGCACAAACCGGATTCGGTCGCGGCCTATCTGGCGGACTATCTCCTCTTCTTCCTTCAGATCTGCGCGCACATGACGGCCCACCCGCTCCGGTACCGCCTGATTCACGTCAGCAACATGCCCGATTTCCTCGTCCTCGCCGCGTGGCTTCCCCGCGCCCTGGGTGTTCCCGTTATCCACGACGTCCATGACCCGATGCCCGAGCTTTACATGGAGAAGTTTCATGTCGGCGCGCGCCACTGGGTGATCCGGCTGCTTGCGTCCCAAGAGTGGATGGCCGGGCGCTTTGCCACACAGGTGCTCACCGTCGAGGAGCGCCTCAAGGACGTGCTGTCCCAACGCGGCATCCCGCGCAACAAGATCTCGGTATTGTTCAATCTTCCGGACGAGCGGATCTTCGCGCCGCCGCGCGAACCGCGAACCCGGCGTCCGGGCGCGCCCTTTGTCCTGGCCTATCACGGCACGCTCGCGCACCGTCTTGGCCTGGACATCGCCGTCGAGGCCATGCCGGTGCTGTGCGAACGCATTCCGGACATCGAGCTGCGCATCATCGGGGACGGGGAAGCCCGCGAGGAGCTGGCGCGGCGGGCCGCGGACCTCGGCGTTGCGTCCCGGGTCGCGTTCAGCGACGGGTTCGTGCCCGTCGAAGAGATTCCGTATCGCCTGGCGGACGTCGATGTCGGCGTCATCCCGATGCGCATCTCGAGCGCGACCGAATTGATGCTTCCCACCAAGCTGCTCGAGTACGTGCAGATGGGGATTCCCTGTGTGGTACCCAGGACACAGACCATCATGCGCTATTTCGATGCCGCCATGGTTCAGTTCTTCGACGCAGACGACCCCACGTCGTTCGCCGGGGCCGTGGAGGATCTCTACGCTCACCCGGACAAGCGTTTGGAACTCGGCCAGGCGGCCTGGATGGGATTTGGAGCGAAATACAGATGGAACGAACACAAGAGGGTGTACACGAATCTGGTAGAACGGCTTCTGGCGGCATAGCGGCGCCGCGGCGCCGCCCGGGACACCCCGCGCACCGGCGCCGCGCACCCGGAACGACAAGGGTCTCACGAGTGGAGAACAAGCCTGAGCTTTTCGAGTTGCTCGCCGAACACGAGCTGCGCAACTCCGAACGCTATCAGCGGTTTTTCACGGTGCTCGTGTGCAGTGTCGGGAAACCCCGCGACAAGTTCCGCCAGCTCTTCTCGGGGTTCCTGCGCGTGAGCGACGCGGTGATCGAGTCGAAGCCCCACGTAACGGTGCTCATGGGCGAGACCGACAGCGACGGGGCGCGCGCGGCAATACACCGGCTCCAGCACGCCTATGGCGGGGCGGTGTCGGTGCGTTTCGGCGCGGCCTCGTACCCGAGCGACGGCCGGGACATCTCCACGCTGCTGGATGTTGCACGCAGACGCCTCGACGAAGGCGGCAATCAGAACCAGGACCGGCCGTCAGTGGTCAATCACTGACAGGGCAGAACCGGCGCCAGCGGCGGCCAGGCGACACGACATGACAAGGTGGCGACAGCAGAAGACACCGGAAAGGTGGCCCAGTGGGACCCGCGCGGAATCCCCGCCGCCCTTGGACACGCCTGCGCTGCTCGACGAACGTGCCTTTCGCGACGCGTTGCTGCGCCAACGTGCCCTCGCGGACCGCACCGGCACGCCGTGTGTGCTCGTGTCGTTTACCGTCGATGCCTGGGACGGCGCGGATCCGGACCGGCTCCTCGGCCTGCTCGCCGGCGCGGTGCGCACCCGCGTGCGCCTGAGCGACGTGGCCGGATGGCAGAACAGCGGATCCGCCATCGGGGTCATCCTGACCGGCACCCCCACGGAGCATGCGCGTCACGTGGTGCGCGCCATCGAGGCCGCGTTTCAGGCGCGTGGCGCTGCGCTGCGCGGCACCCTTACGCACACCGTCACCGCCTTTCCCGACGACACGCGCCGGCACGGCGCAGAGGCCGCGCAATGCACACGGTAACCGCCATCCTCCACCGCATCCTCACACTCGCCGTCAGCCAGGTGTACTGGATCCTGCATCAGGCCTGGCAGCGGATCCGGCGCGCCGCCGGACAGGAAACGCCTCCCACCTGCATGGTGGTGTGTTATCACTCGGTCCGCGCCGATGAGATGCCCGCGTTCCGCCGCCAGTTGGACGAGTTGCAGCGCATGGCCCGCGTGGTCCCGGCCGGTGAACGGCACGGACTCGCGCCTGGAAGCCGCTACGCCGCTCTCACCTTCGACGACGCGTTCACCTGCGCCGTCACCGGGGCCATACCCGAAATTGTCTCGCGAGGCCTTCCCTGTTCGGTCTTTGTGCCCTCGGGCAAGATGGGCGGACCGGCCAACTGGCGCCAGGCGCTCCACTCGCGCGACACCTCGGAGACCGTGGCCTCGGCGAGCGACCTGCGGCAACTGCCCGCCGGCCTGGTCGCCATCGGGTCCCACGGCGTCTCCCACCGGAACATGTGTCTGCTCAACGAACAGGAGGCCCGTCTGGAGCTCGAGGCCTCCCGGGAATGCCTCGAGCAGGCGCTGGGGCGCGAGATCGACACCTTTGTGTTCCCCTACGGCCGCCACAATGCATCCCTGGTCGACATGGTGCGGAACGCCGGTTACCGGCGGGTGTTCACCGGCAATGCCCGGCCGGCCCGCATGACCCAGGACGAGTTCGTCATTGGACGCGTCCGCGTGGACCCCTCGGACCTCCTGTGGGAGTTCCGGCTCAAGGTCAAGGGCGCGTATTGCTGGATGCCTGTCATGTCGGCCATCAAGGGACAGCTGATGCGCCGGCTGATGCGCCGTTCCCCGGAACGCATCGAGGCGAAAGGAGAGGCCAGTGTCCATTTCACCCGTCCGTGAAGCCGCCCCCCCGGCGGCGTGGCGCCGCGTGGCCGCAGACAACGCGTTCACCGCGGAAATCGACCAGGTCACCGCCTCCGAGTGGACCGCCATCGTCGACGAGTTCGAGGATGCGACCATCTACCAGACTTGGGCCTATGAGGAGGTCCGGTGGGGCGCGCATCGCATGCACCATGTCGTCATACGCCGTGGCGGACGCGTCGTGGCGGCCGCGCAGGTGCGCGCGCTCGTCCTCCCGGTCCTCAGGGCGGGCGTCGCGTATCTGTACCTCGGCCCGATGTGGCGGCCCCGCGGCCACGAGGCCGACCCCGAGGCCCTGCGGGCCGTTCTGCGCGCGCTCCGGGACGAATTTGTCGCCCGGCGCGGGCTCCAGCTCCGGATCATCCCCCGCGAGGTCGCCGAAGAGCCGTGTCCCGCCCGGGACATCCTGGAACAGGAAGGCTTCCGCCTTGTGGCCGCGACGAAGCCCTACCGCACCTTCCTGCTGGACCTCACCCCGTCCATCGACGGCCTGCACAAGGGGCTGGCCTCTGACTGGCGAAACCGGCTCCGGAAAAGCTACGACCGCGACATCACCCTCGTCCACGGCGTCGGCGACGACCTCTACGGGCACTTGGCGGACCTCTACGAGGTAATGCATGCGCGCAAGGGCTTCGTGCGCTACGTGGACGTAAACGAATTCCGCGAGATCCAGCGGCGCCTGCCGGATCACCACAAGATGCGCATCACCGTGCTGTACTCCGAGGGCGAGCCGGTGGCCGCATCCACGCTTTCGGCCGTCGGGGGCCGGGCCATGGGAATCCTGTTCGCCACGAGCGACCGCGCGCTCACGTGCCAAGCCGCGAACCGGCTCGTCTGGGATCAGATCTGCGCCGCCAAGGAAATGGGCTTCCGGCACCTGGACATGGGCGGCATCGATCCCGTGGCGTACCCGGGCGGCTACACCTTCAAGAAGGGCGTCGGCGGCCGGGACATCCAGTACATCGGCGAGTACCAGATCTGCGAGAGCCCCGCGAGCCGGGTCATCATCGGCGCGGCCATGCAGGCCCGGCACACCTGGCGCACCTTCCAGAACTGGCGCCACCGGCCCCGCCCGATCCCGCGGCCTCCCGCGCCGCGGTAACCCGGCCGGTCACCGGCCTTGCCGCTGCATCCGCATCCCCCCAACACGGCGTGATTTACGCCTTCCTTCCGGTCAATGTTTGTCAACCGAGAACGATTATTTCCCAGAAACACTTGACATTCTGGCTGCGAAAAGGCATACTCTCTGTGGAGTTCATGCCGGGTCTGCGGACTACGGCGCGAGATTTGAGGGTTCGGCGACATCAATGTGCGCTTACTGATAAATTCCCTCCCGGCGCACACGCCACCCCCTCCATCGTTTTTTGGGACCTGCCGCATCGTGTCAGTCATCTGTCCCAGGTCATGTGCACTCGTTCTGTGTGCGGTGAGTCGTGCCCCACGGCGCGACGTTTCGGCAGGCCGAAAAACGACACTCAGTGTCCCTGGATCGGTAGTCCAGAAACACTGAGTGAAGGTCGCAAGACGGTGTGGCTTTCGACGGCTTCCGTCTCGCCGCTTTGAGACTCGATTCGCCAGCACGCTGTTCCGAGGATGCACGCAAAAGGAGCCTCAATCTCTGATGACACGTCTGTCCCCTGAGAGCGTCGCTATTGCAGCGCAGACACCCGCTGGCGCGTTCGCCTCCTCTACCGGTCTGACACCAACGCTCACGGCGTGGCGCGACATCCGCACCCGCCTCCGTGACGTCGTCAGGCGCCCCCAGAGTTCCCTCTAAGGGCGCCCCTCGGTCCCGGGAGGCGCATGGGGACTGGCCCTCGCCCGCGCCTCTCGAGTTGAGACTCTTTGGATTGCACATGCAGCGGTACGTTACAAAGGAGTCTCACAGATGGGAACAATTCGCACAGGAAGAAGCATTCCGCCCTTCCGCGCTTTCACCACCGTGGTGGTGCTGGCCCTGCTGGCCACGGGCGCTATGGCCCACGCCGCCACCTACTATGTAAACGGTTCAAGTGGCAACGACGCCAACACCGGCACCTCGTCGGCCTCCGCGTGGCGCACGATCCAGAAGGCCGCCAACAGCATGCCCGCGGGCAATACCTGTCTCGTCGCGCCGGGCACCTACAATGAACGCGTGACCATCTCGCGTTCGGGCACGGCCTCGGCCCCCCTCATCTTCAAGGCTGACGGCGCCGTGGTCACCCAGGGATTCACGGTCCAGGGTTCCTCGACCGTGCGCTACGTCGTCATCGACGGCTTCGAGATCACGATGCCTCGCCAGACCTCCTGGGACGTCTGGGGCAAGGGCAGCGGGGTCGCGCTCGTCAACACGCAGTACTGCACGGTGCAGAACACCTACATTCACCACACGCTGCGGGAAGGCGTCATGGTCTTCACGACCGGCGCCGCGGATTCCACCAACAGCAGCTACAACATCATTCGCGGCAACCGGATCGCCTACGCGGGCGCCTACGCCGGCATCACGCTCAATGGCGCCGCGCAGCTCATCGAGAACAACGACATCAGCCACACCATCCAGCACCCGCTCTATCCCACACTGAGCACTGCCGGTGGCCCGGATGCCGATGGCATCAAGTTCCACGGCCGCGACCACATCTTCCGCGGCAACCACATTCACAGCATCACCATGGCGGACACCGGCAACGTGAGTCCGCATATCGATGCCTTCCAGACCTTCGGTCCCGCCTACAACATCCTCATCGAAGGCAATACCATCAACCTGCCGACCACCAACGGCACCTATCAGGCGGCGATGATCTCCCAGATGCGCACCCCCACGCGCGACCTTACCTTCCGCAACAACGTCATCACGGCGTACCGCGGGCTGAACATCTGGGGTATCAACGACTCGACCCGCGAGATCGTCCCGCTTCCGGGCATCCGCATCGAGAACAACACGTTCTACGGCGTGCGCGACTACGACGTCGAACTGCACGACTGCCCGAGTGCAACCGTCAAGAACAACGTCATTTCGGCCACGGGCCGGTACATGTGGACCAATTCCGGGCCCACCACCAGCCATAACGCTGTCCCGGGTTCGATCACGTTGCGGTCCGGCGACGTCCGGATCAGCGATCCGAAGTTTGTGGACGCCGCGGGCCGTAATTTCCGCCTGCAGGCCACCAGCCCGCTCATCGATGCGGGAACCCATGTCGGCATTACGAGCGATCTCGATGGAACCTCCGTTCCGCAAGGATCGGCCCCGGATATCGGCGCTTTTGAGTTCTCGACCTCGGTTGGCACCAACCCCGCGGACACCACCCCGCCGGTCATCACGCTCCTCGGGTCGGCGACCGTTACGGTCTCCTTCGGCACGACCTACAGCGATGCGGGCGCTACCGCCTCCGATAACGTCGACGGAAACATCACCAGCCGCATCGTCGCCACCAGCAACGTCAATACCGCGAAGGTAGGTGCCTACAACGTCACCTACAACGTCAAGGACAGCGCCGGAAACGCCGCTGCGCCCGTCGTCCGCACCGTCAACGTCGTCGACACGACGCCGCCGGTCATCGCCCTGCTCGGCTCCGCGACCGTCACCGTCTCCTTCGGCACGACCTACACCGATGCGGGCGCTACCGCCTCCGATAACGTCGACGGAAACATCACAAGCCGTATCGTCGCCACCAGCAACGTCAATACCGCGAAGGTCGGCACCTACAATGTCACCTACAACGTCAAGGACATCGCTGGAAACTCCGCAGCGCCCGTGGCGCGCACCGTCAACGTCGTCGACACGACGCCGCCGGTCATTGCGCTGCTCGGGTCGGCGACTGTCTCCGTCTCTCTTGGCGCCACCTACACCGACGCGGGTGCCACGGCTTCGGACAACGTCGACGGAAACATCACCAGCCGTATCGTCACCACCAGCAACGTCAACACGAACGCGGCGGGTACCTACACCGTCACCTACAACGTCAAGGACAACGCCGGAAACGCCGCCACGCCTGTTGTCCGCACGGTGGTCGTCCAGACCGCTCCCGATACGACCCCTCCGGTCATTACGCTCCTCGGATCGGCGACGGTTACGGTCTCCTTTGGTGCCACCTACACCGACGCGGGCGCCACGGCCTCGGATAACGTGGACGGCGACATCACCAGCCGCGTCGTCGCCACCAGCAACGTCAATACGGCCAAGGTCGGCGCCTACACCGTCACCTACAACGTCAAGGACAACGCCGGGAACGCCGCCACCCCCGTCGTGCGTGCGGTCAATGTCGTCGACACGACTCCGCCGGTGATCACCCTGCTCGGGTCGGCAACCGTCACGGTCACCGTGGGCACGGCCTACACCGACGCCGACGCGACGGCCTCGGACAACGTCGACGGCACCATCACCAGCCGGATCGTGACGACCAGCAACGTCAACACGAACGCGGTCGGCACCTACACGGTCACCTACAACGTCAAGGACAACGCCGGGAACGCTGCCACACCGGTCGTGCGCACGGTGGTTGTCCAGACCGCTCCCGATACGACGCCGCCGGTCATCACCCTGCTCGGATCGGCCCAGGTGACGCTCACGGTGGGCGCGGTGTACACCGATGCCGGCGCCACGGCCTCGGATAATGTGGACGGCGACATCACCAGCCGCATTGTGGCGACCAGCACGGTGAACACGTACGTGGCGGGCAACTATACGGTGGTTTACAACGTCAAGGACAACGCCGGGAACGCCGCCACGCCGGTCACCCGCTACGTCAAGGTCGAACAGGTCATCGCCGATGCCAACACGTACTACGTGAACGCGGCCACCGGCAACGACCTCAACAGCGGCCTTTCGCCCACGGCAGCGTGGAAGACGATCCAGAAGGCCGCCAACTCCATGCCTGCTGGGAACACCTGTCTCGTGGCCCCGGGCACCTATGCCCAGCGGGTTACGATCACGCGGTCCGGGACGGCCAGCGCCCCGCTTGTCTTCAAGGCTGCGGCACCGGGCGTGGTCACCTACGGCTTCACGGTACGCGGCTCCTACGTCCAGATCGACGGTTTCGAGATCACGATTCCCCGGCTGGCTTCATGGGATGTCTGGGGCACGGGAAGTGGCGTCGCCCTGATCAACACCAAGTACTGCACGGTGAAGAACAACTACGTTCACCACACGTTGCGGGAAGGGGTCATGGTGTACTCGACCCTCGGCGAGGACGCCGCGGACAGCAGCTACAACGTGATCAGCGCCAACCGCATTGAGTATGCCGGCGCCTACGCGGGCATCACGCTGAACGGCATGGCCCAGTTGATCGAGTACAACGACATCAGCCACACCGTGCAGCACCCGCTGTATCCCACACTGAGCACGGCCGGCGGACCCGACGCCGACGGCATCAAGTTTGGTGGCCGGAACCACGTGATCCGCGGCAACCACATCCACAGCATCACGATGGACGATTACGGCAACGTCGGGCCTCATGTCGATGCCTTCCAGACCTTCGGGCCTGCCTACGACATCCTGATCGAAGGCAACACGGTCAATCTGCCAACCGGCAACGCGGGGTATCAGGCCGCGATGATTTCCCAGATGCGCCAGCCCACCCGTGACATCACGTTCCGCAACAACGTCATCACGGCCTACCGTGGCCTCAACATCTGGGGCATCAATGACTCGACCCGCGAGGTCGTGCCGCTCCCGGGTATCCGCATCGAGAACAACACGTTCCACGGCGTCCGCGACTACGACATCGAGTTGCACGACTGTCCCAGCGCGACCGTCAGGAACAACGCAATCTCGGCCACGGGCCGGTACATGTGGACCAACTCGAGTCCGGCCGTGAGCCACAACGCCGTCCCGGGCAACCTCACGCTGCGCCCCGGCGACCTGCGCGTGAGTGACCACAAGTTCGTGGACCCGGCCAAGGGCGACTTCCGCCTGAAGCCGGACAGCCCGCTCGTCGATGCGGGCGCCTACGTCGGCGTCGAGGCGGACTTCGACGGCACGCCGGTGCCCCAGGGCGGCGCCCCGGACATCGGCGCGTTCGAGTTCGTCCACAGTTCCAGCAGCCCGGCCCCTCAGCCCGAGCCGGAACCGGCCCCGGTCCTCGACACGACGCCGCCGGTGATCACGCTGATCGGCTCGTCCAATGTACGGATTCCCGTCGGCTCAGCCTCTACGGATCCAGGCGCCACCGCCTATGATGACGTCGACGGCGACATCACCGGGCGCATTGTGGTAAGTGGCACGGTGAACACGTCCGTGGCCGGCACCTATACGTTGACCTACAACGTGAGCGATACGGCGGGCAACGCGGCCAAGACGGTAACGCGCACGGTCAGGGTTGTGGCCACGACGCGCAGCTTCAGATAAGACAACACCTTGGCGTCCAAGGGGGCGCAACGCGACGGAACGTGCCGGCGGTCCGCGACAAGCGGGCCGCCGGCATTGCTTTGAGTCCCGTTCCGGCAGAAATATTGCTCCTCCAACGGCTGTTCCGTGCTATACTGAGCGTGTAAACGCGACGAATGGGTTGCGGGGCGCACCTATCTTTCCGAGGCGAAATCTGTCTCGGAAGGAGGTGCCGCATGGGTCCGTGGATACGTGTTTTCCTGGCGCTGCTTTTGCCCGCCGTTGCCGCGCAGGCAGCGCTAGAATCCCTCACCGTCGTCCCCGGCCAGTGGGCCGTGCGCACAGGCCAGTCCACGGCCCTGCACGCCCAGACAGCCACCCCTCCCGACCCCGCGTGGACCTATACCTGGACGGCTCAGCGCGGTCTCGTCTCCGGCAACGGCGCCCAGGCAACCTACTCGGCCGCGACCGGCCTCGCGCCCGGCTACGACATCGTGTCCGTGTCGGTTCACTCCGGCGACACCCTGCTGGATACCCGGTACTGCGCCCTGTTGGTCTACGCCCAGTTTGTGGTCCTCAAGGCCGAAGACTGGGTGACCTGGAAGGTCATCCCCGCCAACTACCTCTATTACATTGACCGCGTGGTCACGACTCGCAAGATCAAGACATCCATCGGCGTGCTGGGCCGCTTTCTCGACCCCGCCTACAACAACCTGGCAAGTTATGCCCAGAACATGGCGTACATGTCGGCGCTGCACGCAACCGGACGCGTCGAGTTCTGGAACAAAGGATACGACCATCAGAGCGGCACCGGGTGGTACGAGTTCATGAATACCACCTACGAGTTCCAGAAGAGCCACATGAGCCTCACCGAAAACCTGGCGCGCACTGTTCTCGGCTTCCCGATGACCGCGTTCGGGGCGCCGGCCAATCAGTACGACGCGACGACCGTGACCGTGGCCAACGAGTCGCCGGACCTGCGCGTGTGGCTCTTCGGCCCCACGACCGGGTTCAACGGCGTCACGCTCAGCCGCGGCGGCGGCGAGATCGAGAGCAGTTGGGGGTCACCAAGCTACAGCCGCTTCACTTCAATCTACTCGGCCCAGCCAAACGTCGTCGTGCTGCAACACCACCCCTATGTTCAGACCTTCCGCGACAACTTCGCGCAGTTTGAACAGGTCCTGGACCATCTTGTTGCCCAGAAGGTGACCTTCATCCTGCCCACCGAGTACTACCGCCTCGTTCGCGAAGGCCGCCTGCCGCTTGAACCGGATGCGGACACGGACGGCGACGGCATTCCCGACACCATCGAAGGGGCGGGAGACAGCAATGGCAACGGGCTCCCGGATTTCCTCGAGGTAGACCATCCGCCCGCTATTCTCACGCACCCTCAGGGCAGCACGGCCTATATCGGTCAGCCCTTCACGTTCACCGTGGTCGCCGATGGGTCGGAACCGCTCTTCTACCAGTGGAGGAAGGATGGCACGCCCCTGCCGGGCGCCGAAGCGCCAACGCTCTCGCTCGCGGCCGTTCAGAGCGATGACGCGGGCGTGTACACCTGCGAAATCCGCAACCGGGCAGGCGACTGGCTTGGCAATGCCGTCTCCAACGCGGCCGTGCTGACGGTCGAGTCCACCCCAGCCGTCAAGCCCACCATCACCCTGCTGGGCGAACCGTGGGTCTCCGTCGCCGCGGGCCAACCCTATGTGGACGCTGGCGCAACTGCCTATGACGAAACCGATGGCGACCTGACAGCGAGTATCGTCGTGGGCGGCGCGGTGGATGTGTTCACTCCGGGTGTCTACGTACTCACCTACGACGTCTCCAATTCGCTCGGCATCGCGGCCGAGACCGTCTCGCGCACCGTCGCTGTGCTCGCGCCGCCCGACACCGCGCCCCCCGTCATCACGCTCATCGGCGACGCCACCGTCTACCTCTACACCGGCGACGCCTACGTCGATGCCGGCGCCACCGCTCACGATGACGTCGATGGCGACATCACCGCACAACTCGTCGCCACAAGCAACGTCGATACCGCCGTACCCGGCACCTATACCGTCACCTACAACGTCGCCGACGCCGCCGGAAACAACGCTGAGCCTGTCTCGCGCACCGTCATCGTCATTGCGGCCTCTCCAGCAACGCTGCATGTAACGCCGGACTCCCGCATGGTCCGCCGGGGACAGACGACGACGCTCCGCGTGGATTCGCCCGCCGCTCAGGGACAGTACGTCTGGGCCGCGCAGCGCGGGTCCATCACCAGCGATGGGGCCGTGGTCACGTACGCCGCCGGGGCGACCGTGAACCCCGGCTATGACGTCGTGTCCGTCTCGCTCTATATCGACGGCGAGCATGCGGGTACTGGCCACTGCGTTGTGCTGGTCTATTCGCAGTTCGTGGTGCTCAAGGGTGACGTCTTCGTGGGGTGGAAGGTCGTGCCTGATCAGTGGAAGTACTATCTCGAGCAGGTGGTGGATGCGCGCCGCATCAAGACGTCGGCGGGGGTGCTCACCCGTTTCCTGGACCCGGCCTATAACGACCACCCGACCTACGCGCAAAGCATGCAGTACATGCGCGACCGCCACGACGGTGGGTATGTTGAGTTCTGGAACAACGGCTACGACCGGTCGAGCGGATCGGGCTGGTGGGAATTCCGCGCTACCACATATGAGTATCAGAAAGATCACCTCGAACGCGGCCAGGCCTTGGCCCGCAATGTCCTCGGGTTTCCGTTGACGGCCTTTGGTGCGCCGTTCAACGCCATCGACGCCGTCACCACCACGGTGGTGAACGAGTCGCCAGACGTCGAGGCGTGGCTGTATGGGCCCGCAAGCGGTTCACAGAAGCTTGTGCTGCCCTCGACCAGCGTCCAAGTCGAATCCAGCTCAGGGATGCCGAGCTACGCACGCTTCCTCTCCACTTACACGGCCACACCGGGCGTCCTGGTGCTCCAGCATCAGCCTTGGGCTCAGACCTTCCGCGACAACTTCCCGGAATTTGGCCTGATCCTCGATTGGCTGGTCGCCAACAAGGCCACCTTCATCCTTCCGACCGAATACGCCCGGCTGGCAAGGACTGGAACGCTGCCGATGCTCGACCCCTTGGGAGACACCGACGGCGACGGGATTCCCGATCACATGGAAGGGATGGAGGACCTCGAGGGGGACGGCATCCCCAATTTCCTCGATCTCGATTCGGACGGGGACGGCACACCGGATGCTCTGACACCCGGCGGCCTGCCCAACTACATCGACAAACCGACCCACATTGCCGATCCGGATGACCTACATGTTCTGCCTGCGACTGGCTCACTGCGTCCCGGCCAGTCCGTCACGCTGCACGTGACGCCGGGCGACGAGTTGGATCCCTACTGGTCCTACCAGTGGACCACGACCGCCGGCTCGCTCACGGCCCAGGGCTCCTCGGCGGTGTTGACGGCTCCCAGCGCGGTCGAACCTGGGTACGCGGTAGTCAGCGTGACGGTATCGCGGCAGGGCGTTCCGCTGGTCACCCGATCCGCCGCACTGGTCCTGTACAACCAATTTGTGATGCTCAAGGCAGACGACTGGGCGCGTTACCCATGGGAGCCCAACGGCGTCGGACCCTATTGGCAGATCTACGCCGACTACATCCTCGACAAGGGGATCAAGTCCTCCATGGGTGTCGTCGCCCAATCACTCGACCCGGATTACCCGTCGGTACCCACGCCCCCGGCCGACAACGCCTGGGGCGCATACATCGACCTCACCGTGGCGCTGCATGAGACCGGGCGCTTCGAATTCTGGCTGCACGGCTACGACCACTCGTCCGGCGTCGGCTGGACCGAGTTCTTCAACACGCCCTACTCGTTCCAGAAGGCGCACGTCGATATGTCCGAGGCGTTGGCCCGAGATGTGCTCGGGTTCCCCTTCACGGCCTTTGGCGCCCCCTTCAACCAGATCGACGCGGCAACTACGCAGGTAATCAACGAATCGCCGGACATCGAGGTGTGGCTGTACGGACCATCCGCGGGTTCGACGAAGATGGTGCTTGGCCGCGACTTCTCGCTCGAGCCGGTCACGATTGGCACCTTCGATTACGACCACTTTGTTGGGCACTATCGGCCCGAACCCGAGTACCTGGTGTTGCAGATTCACCCGGATGCCCCGGTCTTCCCCGGCAACCTTCCCGTGTTCGACCAGATCGTCGACTACATCCTCGCGCAAGGCGCGAGCTTTGTGCTGCCGACCGAGTATTGGCAGCTCGTGACCCACGGCATCCTGCCGATCCTGGACCCCGAGGCAGATTCCGACGGCGACGGCATCCCCGATGCCGTCGAGGGGCAAGGCGACAGCTCGGGCAACGGCATCCCGGATTTTCTGGAACCGTAAGGCCGCCCGCGGAAAACGGAGGCGAAAGACCGCCCCGGCAAGGGGAGGAGGGGACGGGCGCTGAGTTGGACGCCCGCCCCATCCTGGGGCTGCCGCTGCCGCAAAGGGGGAGCGACAGTCGGCAGCCGGATTCGTGAATACAATGGCCGCGACCGCCCAAAGTGATCACGCCGCGGCCCACGAGACAGTCCGGGGCGGACTTCTGGTATCCTGTGGGTCGACGCCTCGCCTCAAGCAGGAGCGGTAGCGGCGCACGCGCTGGGCCTGTCGCCGCGCGTTTGCCGGCCGCCGATCATCAGGAGTTCCGCCCATGAAATGCCTCCTCCTACTCGCTGCGCTGCTCCCCGCCGCTGGCTGCGCCACCGCCCCGCTCGGCCCCCCGGAGTCGCTCGACGCGCCCGAACCGCACGCGATCCGCATCACCTGCGATGGCATCACACTCGATGCCGTGGTCGACGCGGATACCCTGGTCGTCGATCGTCCGGACGGCGTCCGGCAGGTGCTGCGCCACGTCCGGACCGCATCCGGCGTGAAATATGAGGGCGCCGGGATGATGGTCTGGATGAAAGGCGACGCCGCCATGGTCGAGATGGATGGAAACGCCTGTAACGACTGCGTGATCACCGAACCCTACTCCTCCCAGCCGTGGGACGACGCCCGCGCGCGCGGCGCAGCCTTCCGCGCGATCGGTCAGGAACCCGGCTGGACCCTCGAGATCATCCCGGGCGACCGCATTGTGGTGGTGGCGGACTACGGCGAGCGCCACGTGACCGTGCCGGATCCCGGCCCTGCGACTGACGGCCCGCGCACGGTCTACCACGCGGTGACCGGAGAGCACGACGTGTGGGTCATCATCACCCGCGAGCCGTGCCGGGACATCATGAGCGGCGAACGCTTTGACCACAGCGTCACCCTGACGGTCGACGACCAGACGTGG
This sequence comes from Candidatus Hydrogenedentota bacterium, assembly GCA_052033955.1. Classification (GTDB taxonomy): domain Bacteria; phylum Hydrogenedentota; class Hydrogenedentia; order Hydrogenedentales; family SLHB01; genus JBPOJD01. The sequence goes on along the minus strand of JBPOJD010000003.1, from coordinate 42,100 downwards.
CACGGCTGCGGACGGTACCTGTAGAAAGGGACGCGCGCGGCCGCGCTAATGCGTCATCGCATACATGAAGATGTTGACCGCCATCTGGACCGCCTCGTCGTAACCGTGACGGCCCTTGAACTCGGTGCGCTCGCGGTCTCCCCAGCCGCAGTGGATGTCGGTCGAACTGAGAAACACCGCCAGGCGGCCGTCGATATGGACGCCTTGGCCGCCGTGGTTGATCCCTTGCAGGTGCGGCAGGCCCACGGCGCTGAGATCGTAGACGTTGTGGAAGACCTCATGGTCCAGCGGCAACGGTGTCACCGCGCCCGCACCAAACAATTCCTCGAGCATCGCGTAGGCGCACTGATAGAACTCATCCGGCGCACACTCCTTGCAGGTGCAGGAGTCCACAACGCTTGAACACACACAGTCATCCAACAGAAGGAAGCCCCCCTGTTCGAGATAGACCTTCAGGTTGTTTTTCTGTTGCGGATCCAGATCGAAACAGCGGTCCGATGTCATGAACAAGACGGGGTACTCGCGCAACACGGCAAGGGAGTGGAGGTCGACCACGGCGTTGAAGAGACTCTGGTCGCCGGTCCGGGGTTGCAGGTTGGTCGTGCCGCCGGGCAAGTGCACGCTGCACCGCATCGACGCCTGGAGTTCCTCGAGAGCATTGCGGTCCGCGCCCGGATAAATATTCCATGACTTGGGATCCGGCTTGTTGTTGTCAAACCAGACACGGGCCATGAAAAAGCCGCAGTCGCCCAACACACCGCCGGGTCCCGACGCTGACGCCACCGCTGGCGCGCCCTCTCCGAGTCCCAACAGCAGTGCCAATAGCAGACCCATCCAACGCAGGAGCTTCATGCCACCCCCTCCTTGCTGGCCGTACTGCCCACTTCATTATGGCACGAACCCCCGGAAAGATCACCCGCGATGAGAAAGACCGGCGGCCGCCCCGACATTTCTCGCCTGTTGCAGGAAGCTCTCGATCGACAGCAGCAGGGATACGGAGGCGAGGCTGTGCCGGTAGCCGGGCTCGGCCATGAACTGCGCCATGAGCCGGTCAAGGCCCTCATCGCCGAAAAGTTGCCCCCCGACGCTCCCGGAACCGGTCAGGCGCTCGCGCACCACGCCCCCCAGCGTTTCGGCCAGAAACCGTCCACGCTCATCCTGATGCGCCCGCAGCTTGTCCTGATAGAGGCGGGTGCGCGACCCGAAGCGCCCCAGCAGCCGCATCACCGCCTTTTCCGCGTAGTACTTGTATTTGTACGCCTTGGAAAGGGTCTCCGAGAACAGGAAAAGGCGGCCGTTGACCGGAATCCGGTAGGCCTCCGGGAAGAACCGCCGAATCGCGTCGCGGTGAAGCGTGCAATGCGGGCCAATCGGCGCCGGAAACCGGAAGGTCTCCGCGAGCAGGGACGGGCTGCCAAACGGGATCCAGTAGTGCTGGCAATAGGGTTCACGATAGACCATCTGCCCCCAGATCATGATGTGCTCAAGCAGGTAGAAGAGACTCCAGATGTCGTGCGGATCGTCCGCGAACGCGGCAAAGTCGTTGAGCCGTTGCTCGACACGCTCGCGGACTGAGCGGCGCAGCTCGTCTCTGAACGGAAGCGTGTGGAAACGAATAAACGCCAGTCCGCTTGTGCGGTGCCGGCTTCTCGAGAAGATGAAATCGGAAACACACCGGACCGCCGGCTGGTCGCGCCAGGCACTGATATCGCCGAGCGGATAGGGGTCCCGGAAACACTCCCCCGGGACGCCAAACACGCGAACGCCCGCAGGCGGGAAGACGGGCCGGGCCGTAACCATGCGCTGGGCATCCGTCGCACCGTTCATCCAGAACGCGCTGCGAGCCAGGTTGTCCAGATACGTGTCCGGTTCGACCGGTGAAGGATTGGCCGAGGAAAAATGGATGCCCGCCGCCCGTGCAACTGTTCTGGCGCCGCGGACATCGAGCGACCACGGTGCGCCCTCACAATAGGCGTTGATCCGGGGCGGCTCGGAAATCGAACGGATCAGGGCCAGGATCGCGCGGGAGTCCTGGCCAGCCGTAAGGTCAAGGGCGATCTCATCACGGCCAGCGAGATGTTCGGCCGCCTGCTGGCGTGCCAGCGCTAGAATGCGCTCGTTCTGGTCGCGCAGGGCCGTGGCATCGTTCGCCGCAATGCGGTTCTCGAATGAAAAAGGCTGATCCACCATCTGGTCAAGGCGGCCCGGGCGCCAGCGCAGCCAAGTCTCCGGCGGCACTGGCTCGATACCCTTCAGCAGGCTCTTCGACTTGGTGGAGTTGTCCAAGGCAAGCACTGCGGCCGCGCTGCACAGATCAACGTCCGTCACGTCCACGCGCCCGGTCGCCACGAGGGTGAGGTCATGCGGGCTGACCAGCAACATGCCGCCCGAATGCACATAACGCAACGACCGGTCCCCCAAAACATCGCCGAGCACCACGGTCTCGCCCTTGGCACGATCAACGACCACGGCGCCATAGTGGCCCTCGAGGCGCCGGGCGGCCGACGCGCCGCCGCGACGGTATGCGCCACAAAGCGCCCGGGCAATCGACGCCTCGCCAAGGATGAGCGATCCATAGACGACCGCCGCGGTATCCTCGTCTACATGAACGTCCACGAGGGGACGCTCCCAACCGACCCGTGGCACCATGACAGCAAATCCACCGCTGATCTCGGGCAGGTCTGCCGTCTCGATGCGGCCGTCAGCTCGCCAGCCCGGCATCTGCCCGCTCATCACCGCGCAAGCTGCCGCGAGCAGTTCGCCCGCAGCCTGGTCTTCACAGCCCGCAACGAAGAGAAACGAGAACATGCGATCCCTCCACTGGACGCGCGTACGTCCTTGATATTGACGGCACAACTACTGATGCACCGCAGGATACCAAGCATGGTCGGGCCGCGCAAACGACCACCGCGCGGCACGGCTTTTCCGAGAGACGAGAGGCGGGGCGCGGGGGATGTCACGGTGCTCAGGATCAGGTTGTCCGGCTCCACGCCGGCTACCGCACGGTTCATGGCGTGTGCTATAGTTTCGGCGGCTTGGCCCGGCACGGTGCGGCAGCGTGCAGCGGGTCCTATCGGGCGGTACGGCACAGGAAACTCCGCAGACACGATGCAGACCCGATCCACATCCGCAACCAGAATAGTGGCGCTCGTCGTGGTGGCGGCCGCGGGCTTCGCGCTGGTTTGGGTGGAACTGACGGTTCTTCTGGGGCTCATCGCCGTGGCCGTCGCACTCTTTTTGCTGCCCGTCGGCGATTGGCTGGTGCTGCCATTCTTCGCCGTGCTCACCGGCGCCGCCGTGGCCATGAACGAGCACCCGGTTTCCATCGGCGGGTACTCCTTCTACGGCGCGGATGCGGTGCTGTTGCTGATGCTCTCGTTGCCGGTGGTGCGCTGGCTCAAACCCGAAGGAACACGAAGCCCGGAACCCTGCGGCGCGCCGCCCAAACTTGGTGTCCCCAGGGCCTACACGGCCTACTTCTGTTGGGGCATCCTGGCACTGGCGATGACTCTTGTCTTACGGGACCATCGCATCAACGACGTTCTGGGGGCCTATCGGCGGATATTCTTCTACTCCCTGGCTTTCCCCCTGGTCCTGCTGATGCCGCTTGACCGGCGTCACCTCCGCCTGGTGCCCGCCGCCCTGTGGACCGCATTCCTCCTCGTCGCCGCGATGGGACTGTACCGGCTGGCCACCGGCCAGACGTGGCGCGAACACCAGTTTGTGATTATGGCCAACATACCGTCGCCGCGTCTGCTCTCGTACACCGAATGCATCACGCTGGCCATGTCGCTGGCGTATTTCGCCGCCATTCTGCGCACGCCTGGATCAAGGTTCGGCAAACTGATGGCTGTGCCCGGCGCCGCCCTGGCCATGGTGCTGCTGCTCATGAGCGGTTACCGCGTATCGGCGGTGCTTGCGTTGGCCGTTCCCTTGCTGGCACTCGCGGGGGCCGCGTGGATCCGGCGCGAACGGCTGAAGGGACTCTTCAACGTGTGTGTCTTCGGCACCCTTCTGCTCGCGTGTGGCGCCGCGGCCGCGATCTACGTGTTTCCACACGCGTTCACCGACGCGTGGGAGCAGTTCGTTGATCGCGTGGCATCGTTCTCGCTCAAGGACGACATGCGCTACTACGCGTGGCAGGAAGCTTGGCGGCAGTTTTCGGCACGGCCACTTCTCGGAGCCGGGCTGGGCCAGGTACTGGTGTATCCCTTCCGGGCATCCGATGGTCTCTTTCACTGGTATCGTTCCAGTACCCACAACACACTGCTGACGGTGCTGTACCAGACGGGCGTGCCGGGGTTCCTGCTCTTCTGCGCGTTTCACGTGGCATGGATCCGGCGCGTATTCCGGGGACTCCGCCGGGATACCACGGCTGACGCCGCCCCGGTGGTCGCGATGCTCGCATTGTACTGCTGCGCGCTCGGATTCTCCATGCTGCAACCGCTCGCGGTTGGCAGCATCATCGCGCTCTATATGTCCATGGGGCTGACACTTCATCTCCTTGCGTCGACCGGTAAGCCTCAGGTGGAAGGGGGGGCGGACGCCTCATGGGAGTAACGCGGCGGACGCTTTGGCACACGGGCATATACAGCGCCGGATTGATTGCCAGCCGGGGCATCTCGTTTATTCTTCTGCCTATCTATTCGCGCGTGTGGCAGGATCAACTCGCCGAGATGTCGATCTGGGACCTGAGCACCACAACGGTATTGTTCGCTATCCCCGTTCTGGAGATAGGCCTCTCAACCGCCCTGATGCGCTTCTATTATCTTGTTGACGGCGAGGAGTCGCGTCGCCGGATCTTCAGCACGAGCCTGGCCCTGGTAGCGCTGTTCGCAGGCACTGGCATCGTGGCTGGATTCGCGTTCAGCCGCCCCTTGGCACAGGCGATCTTTGGATCTCCGGAACACGCCGGGCTTGTGCCGCTCATTGTCTGTCTCACTGCCGTAACCGTCCTTGGAAACCAGCCACTGTCGCTGCTGCGCGCCCAGGAACGCAGCGCGACCTACGTCACGCTCACTATCGTACGGGTCGTTCTGGGGCCGCCCCTTATCCTGCTGCTGGTGGTGTACTTCGACATGGGCACGGCCGGCGTGCTCTGGGGCGATCTTGCCGGGCTGTCGGCCATGGCGCTGAGCGGCCTGTGGGTGTGCCGGAAATGGGTCGTCCCGCGTTTTGACCCCGTCCTGGCGCGCAAGATGCTCACCTTCGGGGTCCCGCTCACGCTGTGCGGTCTGGCCTACGTCGTGATAACGGTATCCGACCGCTACATCCTGCGGAGCGCCTTCGGCCTGGAGGCCATGGCGCCGTACTCCTTCGCCTTCAAAGTCTCCATCATGATGGCGCTGGTCACACGGTCCATGCAGACTGCCTGGCCACCCGCCTCGTTCCAGATCGCCAACGAGCCCGATGGACCGGCCATACTTGGCCGCATTCACCGCCTGCTGATTGCCGCCGTGCTGTTTGCGGCACTCGGTCTGACCGCGTTCGCTCCCGAACTGGTGCTGATTCTTGGCACCCCCGCACTCGCCGCCGCCGTGCGCTACATCCCGTGGTTCGCGTTCTCGTATGTATCGTCCATGACGACGCTCCTGTTGAGCAACAACATCACCATCGCCAAGAAGACCTCGTTGGTTGCGGTGGTCTACGTGATGGGCGCCGCGGCCAAGGTGGTCCTGACCCTGGTGCTGATCCGCGTCATCGGCATGGAAGGCGCCGCGCAGGCAACGTTCCTCGCCTTCAGTCTGGAGGCCTGCGTTGCGTATGTCCTGGCACAGCGCGTGTATCCGGTGCCCTATGAGCGCGGCCGCCTGGCCGCCCTCCTCCTCGCGGGTGGCGCGCTCGGCGCACTTTGTTACGTCGCGTATCCGCTGTCCTACCTGGTATCGCTGCCCGTGAGGACGGGGGCGTTGATGGGCTTCGTATTCGTTCTCTTCGCGTTTGGCATCGTGTCGCCGAAGGAACGACGTCAGATCAGCGGCTTCGTTCGCGGGAAACTGGCCCGGGGGGGCCGTCAGATCTGAACGTGGCCCCGCACGATGCGCCGCAAGGAAGGGTCTTGAGAACGGACCCTACCGGTCCGAGGCGAAGGAATCGAGGACCTTCCGGTACACGGCGGCGGTCTCGTCGGCGGCCCGCTGCCAACTGAACCTCTCCCGCATCCGCACCGGCCCTGCCGCCGCCATCCGCGCACGCAGGGGCTCATCGCTCAGAAGTCGCTCCAGCTTGTCGGCGAGATCCGCCGGGTCATCCGGCGTCGCCAGCAGGCCGGTCACGCCGTCCTCCACGACCTCGGGGATGGCGCCAATGCGTGACGCGACCACGGGGGTACCGCTTGCCATCGCCTCGGCGGCGGCCAATCCGAAGCCTTCGGTGCGGCACCGCGTCGGGAACACAAAGACATCGGCCGTGGCATGCAACTGCACCAGGTCCCCAAAAGGCACCTCGCCCGTAACGTTCACGTGCGCCTCAAGCCCATACTCCAACACGAGCTGCCGCAGCCGCGGGCCGAGTCCTTCCTCGGGACCACACATGACGCATTTGACACTACGAAGCCGGCCTTTCTCCTTGAGTAGACACAGCGCCTCCACGAGGACATCGGGGCCCTTGCGATGGATGTACCAGCCCGCATACAGCACAAGCCGGTCGTCGGCCCCCACGCCGTATTTCGGGCGAACACGCGCCGCGTCAGCGGAACGCTTGAAATACTCATGATCGACGCCGCAGTAGACGACGCTTGCCGCGGGGTCCGCCCCCAGTTCGCGGGCCAACTGGAGTGCGAACTCCGAGATCGCGATGACATGATCCGCCTCGTTGCAGCAGTAGATTGCGAGCGGGAGATTCGCCCACGTCTCCACAAATTCCGCGCTGTAGATCGTAACGATGCAGGGCACCTTCAGCGTCCTGGCCACGACGATCCCGGCAAGAGCGCGGGCCGCGGCATGGTGCGCGTGAATCACATCGGGCCGGCCGAATTTCGTGCATCCCAAGTGAATCACCGTTGCCATCTCGGCGACACGGACTACTTGCCGCACGCCACCCAACAGCGCGCGGTGATCCCGGAAGAGTTGCCACGCGTACCTAACCAGGAGCGGAACATGACCCGAGACACGAAGGAGCCGCCGCGCCATCGATCCACGGAGATAGGGGTCCGCATGGTCCGGCACACGCTTGTTACGCCGGTGCTTCGTGATGTCCACGAAGGTAACCGTCACGCCAGCGGAGGGGAGCCGACGCGATACCTGCACACACAGTTCCGGTACGCCTCCCGTCGGTGGCGGGAGGCTGCCGGCCATACAGACACGAATGGGGGCATTGGAAGACGCGACGATTGCCTGCACAGGCATCTCCTCACGCGATATCGTCATACCTCGACCAGTGGAAGGTGTTGGATCGCCGTCATCTGCGCGGCGGTGGAGAACCCTCTCAAGAGGCGTGCCCGCTGAGGAATGTACGCGGCCCGTGCGCTGAAGGCATGGAAGTGATCCGCCATCACGTCCTCGCGAACGAAGAAGGCATTGACCCCGGTCGATTCGCATCCAATCAGCCGGTAGCCCTTGGCCCGGCCGAGCTTCTCAAGCGCCGCAAGCGATGCACCGTGGTAAAAGTGCGTCGGCGACTTCTTTCTGCGATCGAAATCCGCTTCATAGGGCACCGTGACCGCACGATCCGGACCGAAGGTGGCGTTGTACTCCACCACCACCACCCGCGGCTGCACTACGTCAATGGCCTGCCACACCCAGTAGTCATTACCGTCAATATCAACACTCAGCAGATCGATCTCGCCTCGGAAACCACTCTCCTCAATCAGGCCATTGATGTTCTCGCGCGTGATCCAGGCCCTCTTGAAGACAACCGCCCCAGGACGATGCGGAATCATCGCATCATAGAAAATGCGGCCCCGGCGGGCATTCTCGTCGCTGCCGTCCATCAGAAGGCCGCTCCATCCCATCTCTATGGACAGAAAGGCGCTGTTACATTCCGTGCCATCCTCAACGCCGAACTCGACAAACTGCTTCGAGCCGGTCCCGATCTCGGAGAATAGGTGTTGCAGGATGCCGTCCTCGCCATTTTGCGAGTACACACTGTTCTCGTGCCACGTCAAATGACGGGGATCCTCTTTTGACGGCGGGGCAAGGTACCGGTGGCGCAGGTCGCGCGCCCCCTGCATCGTCGCACGTTGTTCGAGGCGGCCGTGCACGCGCGGCACGTGCGCGACCCGGAGCATCGCATGCGTCATGCGCGCGACGCAGGATCTCACCAGCGATTTCACCATGATTGCCGTCCCATCCTTTGCAGCAGCGCGTCCCCGGAGCGTGAGCCACGAGTATACCGGCGCTTTTCCTGACGTTCAACGCGTCAACGCGCGCCCGCCCTCGGACAACAGCGCCTCGATCTGCGCCAGCGTGGCATGCCAGCGGGCATCCCGGGCGGCGCGCAACGCGGCAATGCCCTGCTCGTGGCGGGGCAGGTTGTGCAGGACCTCGTCGATGGCGGTCTGGATTCCCCCGGGCGAGTTGTCGCAGTACACCGCGCCGTCGCGGTAGGCCTCGCGCAGCAACGCCCAGTCCGACGTGACCAGCGGCCGCCCGACGGAGATTGCCTCGCTGCCGCCGCGCTGCATCGTGTTGTCGCGAGTGGTGAGCGCCAGAATCACGGTGGCGTGGGCCATCAGCGCGCCGTAGTCCGCCGCCGGCAGAAAGCCGGTCAGGACGACGTTGCCGGGGCGGGATTCGAGCAGGGCGCGCGGTGCCTTCTTGTCATTGCCGGTCACGTGAAAGGTCACGTGCGGCATCCGGCGCGCCGCTTCCCAGACCGCATCGAGCGGCTCGTCGAAACTGTATTGGGACACGACGGCGACGTGAATACCGTCGGCGAGCGGGTAGTGCCCCTGTTCGAGGTCGCAGGCGATATCCGACACCACGACCCCGCGCGCGCCGAATTCGCGCAGTTGCGCGTGGATCACCTCGTTGTGCACCACACAGAACAGGGCTCGGCGCGAGAGAAAGCGGTGAAGCCGCCGGAAACGTGCCCAGACCGGATTATTGAACGCCCCGGAGTGCGAATCCATGACGTAGTCGGCGTCGAACAGCCGACAGTACAGCCACGCCAGCAGGGGCGCGAACAGCGGCGGATTCATCGCGATGACCAGGGATGGCCGGCGCCGCAGCAGAATCGCGAGGGACGCCAGCGTCCGCGCAATGTATTTCAGGAAACCCCATGGCTCGCCGTGCTGGATGAAGTAGTGTTCGGCCGAGAGCGCGGCCGCGAAGCTGGGCCCCCGGCTCGTGTACCGGATCCACGACAGCGAGACGCGCCGCTCGGGGCGCGTCGGCAATAGACCCATGGTCGTCTCTCCTTTCACACCGAAGCGGATGGCACGTACGTCAGCTCGCCGGGCGTCTCGTGTCGTCCATCAAGGTCACAGAAACCTCGGCGGTGCTGCCCTCTTTCGTGAGCGTCACACAGCGATTGCGCTGCTTGACGCCGTAGGATGGCGCATACCACGTGTCATCAATCGAACAGGCGTTGAATCCGTCGAAGGTCAGCCGTGCGAACGGTCTCCCATCGCGGACGATGTGAACCAGGCCGCCATCGGCGCGTGCGTCGCAGTCCGGATGAAGGTGCAGGCGCCACACAACAGGCCCGGCCGCACGTCCGGGCGCCATGGCCAGCTGGTCATGTATCATGAGCCGTCCGGGCTCGAGGCACACCGCGCGCTCGTGGATATAGCCGCCTGGGGACTCCATCCGGGCACGCAGCGTGCCGCCCCGCGCCACTGGTGTCCACTCGAGCAACTGCGTGCGCGGCACCGCTCCCCAATTCTTGAGGCGGTGCATCGCAGCCAGCTCGACATCGTCGGGAGCGATGGTGTTGTGCGCGGCGGTGCGGCGGAAGGCGTCCCGTTCGTCCGTCGCGCAGTAGTAGGCGTAGGTTCCGGAGTCCACCGCCAAGGGCAGGCCGTTCCAGTGAATGGCCAGCGCAAGCATGTCCGCGTGGCTGTGTCCCGACGAGCCCTCGCCGCCGAGTCCAAAAGGACCGCATCGCGTGTGGACATAGCTGTCGCGGGGACCGTCGCCGGTACGCAGAATGGCCTGCCCGCCCTCGGGAAACAGCCGTGACGCACGCGGCTCGGCGCCGGGACGCATCGCCTGAAAGGCGCGCCAGCCATCGGGACCCAGCAGCCATACGGCCTCCTCGGTGCCACCAGCCGCGGCCCGGGCGAAGTCGTCGCGGCCAAACCAGACCGCTCCCACCGCCTGCCAGCCGCGAAAGTCGAAAAAGGCGTCGTGTTCACCCAAAAGGACGCCGCGCCCATCGTCGCAATCGCCCACCTGGGGCACCCGGTTGTCCGGCGGCAGCACATGCTGCTCGTATTCGAGCATCGCTTCCAGGCGTTCGCGCAATACAGGAGGCAGGGCCACGCCGTTCAACTCGCCCAAGCGCATGACCAACAGGATGAAGTCAACCACAAAGCGGTGGTAGCCCGTCGCCTGCTCCTTGTTGACGCCGTCCCTGAATATCTGTCGCTCGACTTCGCGCACGAAGATGCGCAACGCCTTGCGCCGCCATCGTGCGCTTTCCCTGAACTGCGGGAAACAGACGCTGAAGACAAACAGACCGGCGGTTTCGCCGATCAGGTGATTGGTGGGTACCAGCCAGTCCGTGGTCAGGAAGGCGGCCAGCCGCCGCGCCATGGCATAGAGTCCACACAGAAACGGTTCGAGGCCGTGCGCCACGAAGTGCGGCGAACCCCGGAACACCGCAAAGGCGTTGGCCCAACTGATGATCCGAATGCCGAACTCCATCGAGCCGTACCACCCCAGTCCCTTACCGTAGGGGTTGGCCTCGGTCCACGAGAGGACCAGCGCTGCAAATGCCTCGGCATAGCGTTCGTCGCCCGTATGGAGGTAGGCCTTGGCGAGGGTCATGAAATACTGGTGCCGGTGCAGCTCCCACGGATGCTTGACGTCGCCGGGCCGGTCGTCGCGAAAGTAGCTGTGACGGTAGCGGAACAGCTCGGAGTCGACAAGCGGCCACGGGATGGCCCCATCCGGGTTCCATTGCCAGTCGATTTCCGGCCCGAATTCCACCTCACGGCCCAGGAAATGAAACCGGTGTGCACAGATCGCATCCGCGACGGCGATTGTTGCGGGGACGGCGTCGGGAAACGCGGCTCGCACACATGCAGCCGAAGCCGCGGCGTCGTCCAGGAAGTGCCGCGCCCGCGCGCTTTGAATGAAACAGGCCGCGAGGTCCTGCCCCGGGTCCGTGGAGCGGGCGATTGCCTGTCGGAGCACCGCCATATCCACCGCGCCGGGGAGAGGAAACAGCCGGGCACCCGGCCCCGTGGCGGCGAGCCGCTTCCGGAGACGAGACGCCCCGGCGGCAGCAGCGTTCCGGAGTCCGGCATGGCGGACCTTGTTGAGGCGCCCAAGGACCTTGCCCGCGTGGGCGCCGATGCCCTTCACTGGGCCTCCGGACGCAGCCGCGCCGGGACGTTGCCGCAAGCAAGGGTCACATATTGGGTGTGCATCGTCATTCCGGGGCCTGTTCTTGGATGGGCACACGTCCGAAGCGAGCTAAGCCGTCTATTGAAGGGAGGTTACCGCATCGTGCCCGGTGGAGTCAACCGGCAGCGAGCGGCCGTTTGGGCCCCGTCCATGCCTTGATTCCTGTCGGCGGCCCGCGCTATCATCCAGAATGGCAAGGTGTTAGACAAACGCCCACAGGAGGATGCGCATGGACCGCGCTCAGTTGCTCGTTCGAGGCGCGACGGCCGTAATCGCGAGGAAGACCCTGCTCATCGCTGTCACCCTTGTGGTGTTCGCGGCCGCCTTCGTCTCGTCATTCTTTCGGACGGCGCCGCGCACCGCCGAGGTGATCCTCGCAGTAACCAACTTCCGCGCAGGCACTGAACTGGGCGCCTTCCTGCCCGAGGACCTCACCGCCAAGTCGTATGAACCCCTGCTCAAGAGTCAGGCCGTGCTCGGCGAGACCCGGAGGCGCCTGATCGAGCAGAATGCCTGGGGAAACGACGAGCCGCCCGGGCTGACGGTATTCAGCGGCAGCCTGCGCGCCGTGGTCCGCACGGTGGACGAGACGACCCGCCCGGTGACGTATTCCCCGTACATCTCGCTGCTGGTAACCGGACCGGAGGACCTCGCCAAGCAGATCGCGGACACCTGGGGCACGGTGGCCGTCGAGGTCGCGAACCGGACGACCCACATGCGGGTGGGGCTGGCGGCCGACACCGTGACCCAGCAGGCGGGCGCCTACCGCGAAACGCTGGAATCGCTCTGGAATGAACTGGCACGCGAGGAGGGCGAGGGCAATACCGCCGTCCTGACGGCCCAGTTGACGGGGATCGTCGACCGGCTGACCAAACTGGAAGAGGATCTGGTCACCTACCAGCGCGCACGGGAAGGCGCCGCCAGACAGGCTGCGGCGCTGCGCGCCGAACTGGACAAGGAAACGCGCGTCCTGACCGTCCTGAAAGCCCCGTCCGACGACGTGTACTGGCTCCGCCAGAGTGAGGGGGCCGACGACGCGCTGCAGGATCTGTCCGCGCGCGCCATGAAGACTGAGATACTCAACGACATTTACGCATCGATCCGGTCGCATGAGAGTCTTGCGCTGGAGAAGATGACGGAGGCCGAGGGCCAGATCGCGGAGATCACTCAGGCTATCGAGCGGCTCACGCAGGAGAAGGAGCAGCTCCAGGTCAAGCTGGCCTCGCACACCTACCGCCAGAAGGAGCTGACGGCCAAGGCCGACATCTACAAGGGCGTCTTCGCGGAGGTCGACAAAGTTCGCCTGCTCGCGGACACGGCGTCCCAGATGACGCGCCCGTCGCCGGAGATTGGCAAACAGCCGGTCGGCCTCAACCGTATTTCGGACGAGATCTACACGGTTCGGGCGGGCGCCATGAGCAACCGCGCCCGCATCGGCATGGCAACCGTGCTCGCCTTCCTGGCGACCCTGCTCTACATCGTGGCCGAGGCGTTCTCGCAAGAGATGCGTCAAGCGTTGGGCTTTTCGCCCCGAACGGAGAAATAGCGCAAGCGGGCCTCAGGCCGTGGCGGTCACGCCCAGCTCACCCCGTGGTACGCCCCGAGCGCCGGCAGGTCGCCCTTGGCCAGCCGCACCAAGTCCACGACGATCTTGCCGTGGCCGTGCGCCGCAAGGGCGTCGCGGATGGCCGGGGTGGCCGCGCCCACGACAACGACCTTCGCCTCGCGGATCGCTTGGTCCAGGTCGCCCACCAGCAACTGCGCAATGTGCGGCAGCTTGTGCTCGATATACGCCTTGTTGCCGCCGCGCAGCCGTGCAATCGAGACGTACTCGTCGTAGATGGCCAGCGAACAGCCCTTGCCGACAAGCTGCTCGGCCAGTTCCACCAGCGGACTCTCCCGCAGATCGTCCGTGCCCGGTTTGAAGCTCAGTCCGAGCAGGGCCACCTCACGCTCCTTCAGCCCCAGCACGAGATCCACCGTGCGCTTGAGGTGCAGCTCGTTGCTCCGGTGCACATTCGCGAGCACAGGCAGTTCGAGGTGCTGCGTCCGCGCCAGATGGTTGAGCGCGCGCAGATCCTTGGGCAGGCACGACCCGCCGTAGGCAAACCCCGGCATCAGGTACGCCGGGCTGATGTTCAGGATCCGGTCCTGGCAGAAAATGCGCATCACCTCGTGGCTGTCGATCCCCAGCGCCTTGCAGACCGCCCCGATCTCGTTGCCGAAGACCACTTTCAACGCGTGAAAGCAGTTGTCGGCATATTTGACCATCTCGGCGGCATTGACCGACGTCTTGAAGAGGGGCGCGGTGAATCCCGCGTAGATCTCCGCCAGCCGGTCGGCCGCGCGCGCGTCATCGGCGCCGATCACGATCTTCGGCGGTTCGCGGAAATCCCGGACCGACGTCCCTTCGCGCAGGAACTCGGGATGAAAGCAGACCCCGAAGTCCCGGCCCGCTTTCTTGCCCGAGTAGGTCTCCAACGCCGGGATGGCCACACCGTGCACCGTGCCCGGAAGCACGGTGCTGCGAACCACCACCAGATGATAGTCCTGCTTGTCCTTGAGGGCATCGCCGATCTGTTCGCACACGCGCTGCACATAGCGCGAATCGAGCCCGCCGCCCTCCGTCGAGGGGGTGCCCACGCATACCCAGGAGATGTCGGTCGCCGCCACGGCCTCGCCTACGTTGGTCGTGGCCCGCAAGCGGCCCGAATCCACCGCGGCGCGCGTGATATCGCTCACGAGTTCCTCGACAATCGGGCTCTCGCCGCGATTGATGGTGTCCACCTTGAACGCGTCGACATCCACGCCGATGACTTCGTGTCCTGCTTCGGCCAAGCAGATTCCCGAAACGGCCCCGACATAGCCCAATCCGAATACACTGATGCGCATGGTGCTTCTTCTCCCCTCGGGTGAACGACCGGATGCATTATGCCAGATAGCGCGCATGACGTCGATTTCAGGATCCAAGGCCCGGAAAGCGGCCAGCGTGTGTTAGCATGGGTGCGGTCACGCGCATCGCTGCAGGCAATGGAGAAAAGGACATGAACGACGCACAACGCCTCGCCATCGTGCGGGCGGTGCACACGGCCATCTACCTCGTCATGGCGGCATCGACCTTTGTCGTGCTCTACGCGGGGGCGACCGGCCGCTCGGGCGCCTGGCTGTGGGCCGCCCTGGTCCTGCTGGGCGCCGAAACCCTTGTCTTTTCGCTCAACGGCCTGCGCTGTCCCCTCACCGCGCTGGCGGTACGGTACGGGGCCACCTCGGGGCACGTCTTCGACACCTTCCTGCCGGAACGCGCCACGCGTCACACGTTTCGATTCTTTGGCGGGGTCATGCTGCTGGGACTCGCGCTGCTTGCGCTGCGCTGGTGCGGCGTGATCGGCTGATGCCGGGTCGTTACGGCGCGGTGGCCTTGCTCAGGTACTCTATGACCTTGGCAAACTGTTCACGGTTCTGCTCGTTCAGCGCGGCGAGCGTCTCGTGGGCACGCAGAATGCGCCGCTGGCTCGCCTCGCTGCTCGATGCCTCCTGCAGACTCACCCATTGCCGCCGCGCGATGGCCCAAGACCCGCTGCCCATGGGAGAGGATATGACGGCTAGTTTTTCTTCCCCCGGTAGCTGTGGGTGCTGCTGCCGAAGATGATCTCGGCGGTCTCCATGATGGTCTCGCCGAGTGTGGGATGCGGATGGATGGTGAACTGGATGTCGCTCGCAAGCGCCCCCATCTCCATGGCCAAGGCGCCCTCGCTGATCAGCTCGCCCGCGCCGCTGCCGCAGATGCCTACCCCGAGCACCTCGTCCGTCTCCGGATCGGCGATGATCTTGGTCAGGCCCTCGGGTCGGCCCATGGTGGCCGCGCGGCCGCTGGCGCCCCAGGCGAAGCGGGCAACCTTGACCTCGCGTCCCTCCGCCCGGGCCTCGTTCTCCGTGATGCCGCACCAGGCCAGTTCGGGGTCCGTGAAGACCACCGCGGGAATCGCACGGGGTTCGAAGGCGGCGTTCTTGCCCGCGATCACTTCGGCTGCGACACGGCCCTCGTGACTGGCCTTGTGGGCCAGCATCGGCTGCCCGGTGATGTCGCCAACGGCGAAGATGTTCGGGTCGGTCGTGCGCCGTTGCTCGTCCACCTTCACAAATCCCTTGGCGTCCACTTCGACGTCAGTGCTCTGGAGTCCGATGCCGCTCGAATTGGGGCGGCGGCCGATGCACACGAGCACCTTCTCGAAGACCTGCACCGGCTGCTCGAGCCCTTCGCCGCTCATCCTCACCTCGATGCCGTTCTTCACTTCCTTCATGCTGTCGACCTTGGTCTTCAGCAGAATCTTGTGCAGGATCGTCTGCATCCGGTCGGCGAGCGGTTTCACCAGGTCCGCATCCGCACCGGGCAGCAACCCCGGCGTCATCTCCACCACGGTCACCTTGGTGCCGAGCGCGGCATACACCGATCCAAGTTCGAGACCGATGTATCCGCCGCCAATCACGAGCAGCGTCGCGGGGATGTTCTCGATCTCGAGCGCATCGGTCGAGTTCATGACGCGCGGGGAGTCCAGCAGAAGGTGGTCCAGCATGGCCGGACGCGACCCGGCGGCCAGGATGCACTTCGCAAAGCGCACCTCCTCCTCCTCGCCGCTGTTCCGCGTGACCACCAAACGGTTCGAGTCCTCGAAGCGCGCGCGGCCGCGGATGAAGGTGATCTTGCGCGCCTTGCAGAGTTGGCCCAGGCCGCCGGTCAGGCCACCAACGACGGAATAGGTCTTGTCTCGCAGCATGTCGAGGTTGATCTCCGGCTCGGAGAAGGTGATGCCCCACTGCCGGGCCTCGCGCGCATCCGTCATGACCTTGGCGGCGTGCAGAAGCGCCTTCGAGGGAATGCAGCCGCGGTACAGGCAGGTGCCGCCGGGATTCTCCTCGAGGTCGATCATCGTGACGTCCAGGCCGAGGTCGGCCGCCATGAAGGCCGCCGCATAGCCGCCGGGACCGCCGCCGAATACCACCAGTGGTTTGATGTCGTTGTTCGCCATGGTTCAGTCGTTACTCCTGGCCAGTGTCAGCCTTCGAGGAAAAGCAGGAACGGTTGTTCGGCGGCTTCGGCCACCCAGCGCAGGAAGCGCGCCGCATCCGCGCCGTCGATGATGCGGTGGTCGTACGAGAGCGAGAGCGGCAGCATGGTCCGCGGCTGGAACTGCCCGTCGATGTAGACGGGCTCGATCTGCGAGCGCGACACGCCCAGGATCGCCACCTCGGGCGCGTTCACGATGGGCGTAAACGCGGTGCCGCCGATGCCGCCGAGATTCGTGATCGTGAAGGTGCCGCCTTGCATGTCCTCCAGGCTCAGCTTGCGATCCCGCGTGCGCTGCGCGATGGCCGCCAGCTCGACCGCGATCTCCGTCACGGTCTTCTGGTCGACATCGCGAAGCACCGGCACCAGCAGGCCCCGGTCCGTGTCCACCGCAACCCCGATATTGACGTACTTCTTGAAGATGATCTGCTCGTTGTCGACGTCGATGGTGGCATTGAACGCCGGAAAGCGCTTGAGCGCCGCCGCGAGGATCCTGATGAGGAAGGCCGTCATCGTGAGCTTGCCGCCGGCCTTTTCGACTCGCGGCCCGTACTCCTTGCGCAGCCGTTCGAGATCGGTCACGTCGGCCTTGTCGAACTGCGTCACGTGCGGAATGCTCGTCCAGGCATAGGCCATATGCTCGGCCGTGCGGCGCCGCACACTGCTCATGTCCTGCACGTCCACCTCGCCCCAACGCTCGAAATCCGGCAACACCGCAGGCGTGGCCGCGCGCAAGGGGGCTTGCAGGGGCCGTCCTGCGGCGGGCGTGTTCTGCTGCCGGGCAAACTCTTTGACATCCTCGACGGTGATCCGTCCACCGGGACCGGAGCCCGCGACCTGATGGATATCCACACCGATTTCCCGCGCCATCCGCCGTACCGTGGGCGTCGCCACCGATCGGCGATCCGCTCCGGTATCCTGGGCCGGCGCTGCCTCGGCCGTCATCGCTGCGCGCGGCCGTTCGGTGCGCGGCGCCGTGTGCTTCTTTTCTTCAGGCGGAGGCGCCTGCTCGCTCGTCACCGCAGGCGCCGGGGCCTCGGGAGCGGGCGCTTCCTTCGTTGCAGGCGGGGCCGGAGCGGGAGCGGCCTTCTTGCCGCCCTGCGCGCCCGCACCGTCGACGAGAAGGACAACCTGTCCCACCGAAACCGTGGCGCCTTCGGCCACCTTGATCTCCGACACCGTCCCGCTGACGCCCGACGGGACCTCCAGCACGGCCTTGTCGGTCTCGAGCTCCAGCAGGGGCTGGTTCTTCTCGATAACGTCGCCCACCGCGACCAGCACCTTGACGACCGTCCCCTTCTCGATGTTCTCGCCGAGGACCGGCAGCGTGAATTCTGTTGCCATGATGAACCGTCCTGTCGTTGCGTGTTGCGTCAGAGCCCGAGGGCGTGCGGTTTGTCCGGGTTGATGCCCAAGGCGTCCATGGCCTTGGCCAGTTGGGCCGGTTTGATCTTCTTTTCGCGCGCCAAGGAATACAGGGCGCCAAAGGCCACGTGCCGCGCGTCCACCTCGAAGAAATCGCGCAGCGCCTCGCGCGTCTCGCTGCGTCCGAAGCCGTCGGTTCCCAGCGAGAACAGCGGACGCGGGAACCACTTGCTGATCGAGTCGGGCAGGGCCTTGACGTAGTCGGACGCCGCGACGAACACGCCGTCTTCGTTCTCGAGCACCTGCTCGATGTACGATTTCCGGGGCCGCTTGTCTGGGTGATGGAAGTTCCAGTGCTCCACGTCCATGGCGTCGCGCTGGAGTTCCTTGAAACTCGTGATGCTCCACACGTCCGCAGCCACGCCGTACTCTTCAAGTAGCGCCTGCGCCTTGATGACTTCGTTGAGAATCGCGCCGCTCCCGAACAGTTGTGCGCGCAGCGGGGCGTCCTTCTTGTCCGACGCCTTGAACTTGTACATGCCCTTGAGGATGCCTTCGCGCACGTCGCCCGGCATCGGCGGCTGCGGATAGTTTTCGTTCTCGACCGTGAGGTAGTAGAAGATATCCTCCTGCTCCTGGTACATGCGGCGGATGCCATCGCGAATCACCACGGCAATCTCGAACGCGAAGGCCAGGTCATAGGCCATCAGGTTGGGCACCGGGTAGGCCAACAGGTGACTGTGGCCGTCCTGATGCTGGAGCCCCTCGCCGTTGAGCGTCGTGCGCCCGGCGGTACCGCCGACGAGGAAGCCCTTCGCACGCGAATCCGCCGCGGCCCAGATCAGGTCGCCGATGCGCTGGAAACCAAACATCGAGTAGTACGTGAAGAAGGGGATCGTGTACACGCCCTGCTTGGCATAGGCCGTGCCCGCCGCGATGAACGACGACATCGACCCGGCCTCGTTGATGCCCTCTTCGAGGATCTGCCCGTCCTGGGCTTCCTTGTAGTACAGCAGGTTGTCGGCATCCACCGGCTCGTAGAGCTGTCCGACGTGCGAATAGATGCCCACCTGCCGGAACAGGGCCTCCATGCCGAAGGTTCGCGCCTCATCGGGGACGATCGGCACGATGTACTTGCCAAACTCGGGGTGGCTGAGGAGTTTGGTCAGGATGCGCACGTAGGCCATCGTCGTCGAGACGGCCCGGTCGCCGGTGCCCTTGTAGAACTCCTCGAACAGATCCTCGCCCGGAGCATTCAGCGGCGCCACGCGCACCTGCCGCGTCGGGATGTAACCGCCAAGGCTCTCGCGCCGTTCGCGAAGGTACTGCATCTCCGGACTGTCCTCGGGCGGACGGTAGAAGGGCGCGAAGGCCACCTCTTCGTCACTGATAGGGATACCGAAACGCGTGCGGAAATCCCGCAGCTCGTCTTCGTTGAGCTTCTTCTGCTGATGCGTGATGTTCTTGCCTTCGCCGCTTTCGCCGAGGCCGTATCCTTTCACGGTCTTCGCCAGGATCACCGTGGGCTGGCCCGTGTGATTCACCGCCGCGTGGTACGCCGCGAACACCTTGTACGGGTCGTGGCCGCCCCGGTTCAGCTTGCGGATCTGCTCATCGGTCATGTTCTTGACCAGGTCCCGCAGACGCGGGTCCGCGCCAAAGAAATGGTCGCGAATATACTCGCCCGATTCCACGGTGTACTTCTGGAACTGGCCGTCGACGACTTCGTCCATCCGCCGCGTCAGCACGTTTTCCTTGTCGCGCGCGAACAGCGGGTCCCAGTCGCTGCCCCAGACCACCTTGATGACGTTCCAGCCCGCGCCGCGGAAAATGGCCTCGAGTTCCTGCATGATCTTTCCGTTGCCGCGGACCGGCCCGTCCAGACGTTGCAGGTTACAATTGATGACGAAAATGAGGTTGTCGAGTTTCTCGCGCGAGGCCAGCGTGATGGCGCCGAGCGTTTCGGGCTCGTCGGTCTCGCCATCGCCCAGGAATGCCCACACCTTCGCGTCCGACGGCGCTTTGAGTCCGCGATCCTCGAGGTAGCGGCTGAAGCGCGCGGTGTAGATGGCCATGAGCGGCCCAAGTCCCATGGATACCGTCGGGAACTGCCAGAAATCCGGCATGAGCCACGGATGCGGATACGACGACAGGCCGCCGCCCTCGGCGAGTTCACGGCGGAAGTTCTTGAGCTTGTCTGCCGACAGACGGCCCTCGACGAAGGCGCGCGCGTAGATCCCGGGGGCCGCGTGGCCTTGGAAAAACACCAAGTCGCCACCGCAGGGGTGGTCGAAGCCGCGGAAGAAGTGGTTGAAGCCCACCTCATACAACGTGGCGGCCGAGGCGTAGGTCGAGATGTGGCCACCGAGGCCGCTCGCCTCGCGATTGGCCCGCACCACCATCGCCATCGCGTTCCAGCGGATGATGCTCTTGATGCGCCGCTCGATTTCGCGGCTGCCCGGATAGACCGGCTGGTCGTCCGCCGCGATTGTGTTGACATACGGCGTATTCGCCGTAAACGGCAGGCGAATGCCCTGGCCATGGGCGTGGATCTGGAGTTGACGCAGGATCTGGAGTGCCCGCTCTTCGCCCGAGGACGCGATCACTTCGTCCAGCGACTGGAGCCATTCCCGCATCTCCACCTGCTGCGCTTCGGTGTCGTACTGTGTCGGTCGAGTAGCCACTGTCACCCCATTCTTACGTTGCGCATTGCGGTTGACCATCCCCGGCCGCACCCCGCTGGCGCGAGGTGCGAAAACAGCTCTAGAACGATGCGTGCATTCTAAGCTATACTCGGCGAAACCATCAACCTGGCACCGAAATTCCCTTGGGAACAGACGTTACGGCCTGCACCCGGCAGCCCAAAGGACCACGCCATGGCAACCCGACTGGACCCGCTGGTCATCGCCCATCGCGGCGCCAGTGCCTGCGCCCCTGAAAACACCTTGGCGGCCTTTTCGCTCGCCGCGGAACTGGGCGCCGACTGCTTCGAACTCGACTGCTCGCTCAGCCGCGACGGCCAGGTCGCTGTCCTGCACGACGCGCGCGTCGACCGCACCACCTCCGGCAGCGGCGAGGTGGCGCACTTGGACATGGCGGCGTTGCAGGCGCTGGATGCCGGGAGCTGGAAGGACGCGCGCTTCGCGGGCGAGCGCATTCCGACGCTGGCGCAGGCGCTGCAACGCGCGACCGAACTCCGCGTGGGCGTTTATGTCGAAGTGAAGAGCTGGGAAAACCAGGCGGGGCTCATGCTGCGGTGGCTGCGGGACGAGGCGCTCCCCGAACGAGTCGTCGAGGCCATCGATGCCGCCGAACCCCAAACACTCAACCTTGTGCGGGCGGTGCTCGATACAGTCGAGCGTTCGGGCTGGCGCGATCATGTCGTGGTGCAGTCCTTTTCACCGGTCGTGTGTGCCGCGGTGCGCGCCGCCGCGCCGCACCTGCCCGTGGCCTTGCTGGGCGCCGCCGAGAATGCCCTGGCGTGGGGCCGGCTGTATGCGCTGGGCCAGTTGTGCGGATGCCGGGGCATCAACGTGTGCGCGGACAACCTTTCCGAAGCCTATATCGAGGCCATCCATCGCGCGGGAAAAACCGTGGCGGTGTGGACCGTGGACGACGAAGACGCCATGCGGCGCTTCGCGCAGTGGGGCGTGGACGGCATCATCACCAACCGGCCCGACGTGTGCCGCCGCGTGCTGGCGGACGGACAGCGGCCGTCACAAAAACGCTGACGGCGAGGTAGTAGACCACGTATCCCAGCGACAGGTAGATCCATACCGGATCCGGCTCGGGGTATTGCGCCAGCACGACCGCGATCAGCACCCCCCAACAGACGGACAACATCAGCGTAGTGCGCCGGAGCACGGCGGTCCGGCTCGGGTAAAGGTACCGGATGGGCACAAACACCCCCGCCACCAGGATCGCAACGATGCCAACGTTTGCCCACGGCGGCAGCCCCAGGAAGAACAGGTAGAACGCGACGACATTCCAGTACGATGGAAAGCCCTTGAAGTAGTGGTCGGCCGTCTTCGCGTCGCGCTGGCAGAATTGGTACCCCGAGGCAACCAGCATGGCCGCGGGCATCATCCAACCCCATCCCGGCGGCATGATGGCCGACTCGTGGACAAACAACGCTGGAACGACCACGTAGTTGAGGTAGTCCGCGAGGTTGTCCAGCAAGGCGCCGTCGAATCTGGGGGTCATGACGCCCACCTGACAGCGCCGCGCCAGCGTGCCGTCGATGCCGTCGATGAACACCGCCACGCCCATCCACACGAACGCGCGTACCCACGCCGCGTCGCCAATCGCCATCAGCGCCAGCAGCCCCGAGACACAACCGGAAGCGGTCAGGCCGTGCACCGCCCACGCCATGGCCACACGGACCGGCGTGCGTTCCGCCCGGGATGCCTCCGTCACGGTTGCCTCCTTGCCGCCCCGCTAGAACGACGCCCTCCGGTCGCTGACACGGTCGGCCCCGGGGGCGCCGCTGAGCTGCGGGCGGCCCGTGCTCAGGACCCCGTCAATCTCGACAATGAGTCGGCCGACGTCCCTGCGCCGCTGCTGGAGAACGGCGGGATCGCGCGTGAAGGCGGTCAGACTGACCACCAGCGGATTGGGGTCGAGCGCGGCCGTCGCCTCGCTCAGCAGCCGTTCATGGCCGCCGCGGCTGCGCAAGGCCAGCGCCCGCTCACGCAGCATCTGAAAGTAGTCGAAGTCCTCGATGCCGTCCCGCAAGGTCTCCCAGCGGATCGACGTGACCGGACCGTCGGCGCCGGGGTACACGAGCAATCCGTTGCCGTTGGCCGGGGTCACGTCGAGCTGACTTTCCCAAGGATCCTGCCCGGGCTCGCTGTAGTTGACGCCCCAGTAATGCAGCCCCTTCAGGCCCAGCGCCCACAGTTGCCACACCAGCACCCGGTGCTCGACCGCGTTGAAATCAAGAAAGAGGTTGGCGTAGGGGCGCGGCGGCGCGTGGTTGACGTAGGCCCACACCTCGCCGCCTTCGCGGATCCGCGCGAGCAACCGCTCGCTGTAGGGCGTGTCGAACAGTGGCGTATGTACGGCCCAGATGCCGGCGCTGTCGGGCAGGAACGGCTCGATCCCCTTGACCATGGCCATCAGCGGGATGCCCGGTGCGGCAGTGTGCCACCGCTGCATGTCCTCGAGCATGCGCGGCCACGCGGGACGGGGCGGGTCCATCGCCAACGGACAAAACGCCCGATCCCCGAGCGCCTCGCGCGTCACGAAGGCATCGGCCTGCGCGAGCAGCTCGGGCAGGCTCAGGAGGCTGGGAGGCACGGCGAAGGTGGTCGCGCCCGCCTCCCGCAGCACTTCGAGCCGTGTGCGGTACTGTGCCAGCGTCGCGTCGTAGTTCGCGGTCTCCGAGGGAAACTGCACGAGTTCGCGCAGCGTGATCCGGTGCCGCAACGCATTGCCGAGATACCGGGCGTTCAACTCGTCCGGTGTGCCGCGATAGCCGCGGCGGCGGCATTGCTCGATCGCGATGTCGGGCCAGTACACGAAGTCGGTCTTCAGCGTCGGCGTCGCAGGCAGCTCGAAGGGCAGCACCTCGGCCTCGATCCAGATTTCGACCGGATCCATCCCGGCGCCCGTGATGTCCACAAGGCCGCGGTAGGTCCCGGCAGGGGTGCCCGGCGGCGCGTAGATCGTGAACCATACCGGACTCGACTCGCCGCCGCGCGCCGTGAACGGCTGGAACACCGGCAGCGGGTCCGGCACCGGTCCGGTCGGATTCTCGAAATGACTCGACACAACGACCGGCACGTAGGCCACGCGGTGCACCGATACTTCCGACGCGTCGATCCGCGCGCCGGCCGCGCTGTTCACCAGGTTCGCCACGCGCACCGTCACGTTGTCGACATCCTTGCCCGCAGGGGGACGCAGGACCACCTGGAACGATTCGCTCTCGTTGGCCGCGAGGTGCAGTGTCGCCGCCGTCTTGCGCTGGCCGGCCGGGCGGACCCGGTCCGTGGGACCAATCTTCTCGAGCGGGTCCTCGATCCAGACCGCGACGTCGCCGGAACTGGCCAAGGGCCGGTCCAGTTCGCGTGGACCGCGATCGAGCGCATGCGGCGCATCGGTCCAGGCCGTCAGGGGCGCGGGGGCGGTGTTGCCAACGGTGAACTGCGCGTCAATGCCCCCGTGCGGCGGGTGGAGGTCCTCGCCGAGTTCAACGGGCGTGTTCTGGTCCAGCAACTGCGCCAGAAACTCGTACGAACCATCGGCGGGCGCGGTCCAGTCGTAGGTACAGCGCGCCACCCGGCCCGGTATCACGGTGAACCGTTTGTCGGGCAGCGTCCAGAGTTGCCCGTCTGCGGTGCGGACCCTCGCGCGGAAATAGGCGCTATCCATCTTGCCGGACGACGCGATGAGCACCTGAAGCTTGCCGGGGCTGTAGACAATCTGTGCCGCCAGTTCGGACGTCGCGAAGTTCACCCACTCGAGCCCGCGAAACACCACGAGCCGGTAGCGTGTTTCCCAGCGTTCGCCCGGCCCCAGCATCCGCGGCGCGAACACGGCCTGCACGGAACCGAAGGGGGCCTCGGCGCGGGCGTCGGCGGCGAGACACAGGAGCTGGTTGGCATCGAACACGCCGGATACCGTTGTGCGCGCCGCGGGATCGGTCGCGGCGAACCAGTTCCGGGCCGCGCCGTGGTAGGCATGCCCCGTGACCCGGCCCACGCCCGAAAGCGCCGGCACGTCGATGCGATCCCCGGGGTCGTAACTGCCGCCGGGAGCCATGTCATTCCGCACCCACGGAGCCAGCCACTGCGGGCCGTCGCCCCGGTTCTCGACCGTCCAGTGCACGCGCGCCGCCGAGGCGTCGTCGGGCACTTCAATACTCCGCGTCACGTGGAAGCCGCGAATGTTCGGGCCGTCGCAGTCGTAGGAGTACGAGAGGAGATGGCCGCCCGGAGTCTTCGAGACCCTGACCTCTTCGTTCAGGCGCCGGTTGGGCACGTAGTAGCTGCCCACGCCGAATCCCTCTTGAAACAGCCCCGCCCCCGCGGCCAAATTGCCGCCAGACGGCCCGAGACGAAGCTCGGGGACCGTGCCGCCTTCGCCCGACGGCGTGAGCGTCAGATATGCGTTGGCGATCACCGGCGCGTCGGCCGCGCCGGCGCCCGTCCCCAGTCCCAGGGCGGCAATCGCGGCCGCCAGCAGTGCCCGTCTCATTGCATTCTCCTCATCGGCGTTGCGTCAGGAAATCCCTCGTCTCTTCATCTCATCTTACAGGAGACCGCTCCGACACAAAAAAAGCCGGAGCGGCACGCTCCGGCTTCGTTGGTCTCCGTTCTCGGGCAATCAGTCGCTCGATCCGGCCTCTTCGCTCAGCAGTTCCCGCTTCTTCTCCACGTCCTTGTATTCCTCGGCCGTGTCCAGCGGTTCCTTGCTCTCCTCGATGACCGGCCAGATGGCACTCAACCGCGCGTTCAGTGCGATGTACTCCTGCCACTTCTCGGGCACTTCCTCTTCCGGGAAGATGGCATGCACCGGGCACTCGTCCACGCACACACCGCAGTCGATACACTCATCCGGGTCGATCGCCAGCGAATTGGCGCCTTCATGGAAGCACGCGACAGGGCAAACCGACACGCAGTCGGTGTACTTGCATTTGATGCACGGCTCGCACACAACAAAGGCCATGAATCGTCTCCTGAGGGTCACGCGCGCGCTGCAAGCCGCCAGCGCACGCCGCCAAGATGGGCGCGGTGACCGGTTGTCTGTCCACTGATTCGCTCTGCAATGCCCGCGGGCGGCATTGAAAACGGAAGTTTAACACCCGAATCCTGGTCAGTCAAGGGAAGTAACGCGCCGGGTCGCCGGACAGTGGACTGTACGCGCGGGACAGTCCCGCGTTTACTCATATCATCCGCCGTAGCGAATGAGCGCCGCAAGGCGGGGGCTGACCCAGCGACGAAGGAGCGGCCGGGTCTGTCCCCGTCTTGCGAAGCGGCCCGCGCCATCGCGCAGGACCTGGCCAAGCCATCCGTGTCGTAGATCTGCAGGTGGTGCTTTTTTGCCGCTGGATGAATACAATCACGTAACATGACTGCTGCATCGTCCAAAATGGTCCGGTGTCTGCTCGCGGGCCTGGTGTCGCTTACGGCGTGGGCCACCACGGCGGCGCTCCCGCCGTTGACCACCGAAATCACGCCGGAGCATCCTCTCCTGCTGTTTCAGGCACCCGAATCGCGCGGGCAGGAGATGGACGCGTATGCGGCAGCCCTCGCGCAATGCTGGGCAGACCTGGACCCGGCCCTTCAGCCCTTCGCGGTCCTGCGCATCGCGCCGTTCAGTGAAGCGGGCGCGACAACGGAGCGCGTCCGGGCACTGCTCGCGTCGCTGCAGGAAGCCTCGGTGCCGGTCGCGCTCGAGATCGTGTCGGGCGGCCCGGGATCAGCGGCCAGCCTGGACGACGTCGGGAAACTCGTGGCGGACTTCACGGTTATCAAGGGCCTGACCGTCCAGGGTGTGCGTTTTGACGAGTATCTGCCGCTGGACGAGGCGATCCGCCCGGAGATGGCGCCAAAGGCGGCCTGGTTGATCGACGCGATCGACGTGGCCGCCCGTTACGGCCGCTTCATCACAATCCATCTGGACGGCCTGAACTGGACGCGGGTCATGGCCAACGACTGGTGCAAGCCGCTGTACGACAAGATGGCCGCCTGCGCGGGCTACGTCATCCCCGTCGCGGTCTACCGTAATGACCACGCGATCGCGGGCGTGTCCTCGGCACTTGGGCTCTGGCTCGAGGGCGCGGCCGCGCAATGGGGCATCGAGGCGCACTCGAAATGGTATGCCGACGCGGGGTTCGTCGAGCCGGGCGTGTTTGGTCCGGCCGAAGGCCAGCCGATCCATCCGCCGAGTGCATTGTACCGCGCGATGATCCTCAACGGCGCCATGGCCGGCGCCACCGTCTACAGCTTCGCACCGTGGAGCGATCTCTGGTTCGGCCTCGACAACCGCCACTGGCACGAGGCCATCCGGCCCACCCTCACGACGATCATCGACAACGCATACATCACCCCGCAGCGCTTCGTGATGGAGAAGACCCGCGTCGCCTATCAGCTCAAGGAGGCCGCCACGGCTGAGGCCTTCCACCTCAATCTGCGCGACATCGACGCGGTGCTCGATGACGGGTTTCTCATTCGCGGCGCCTACGGCTCGCCGCTTCCTGGACAGATCCCGGAGCTGATCCTCGACACCGGCCGGTACTACTGGATACCGTTCTTGTCAGCGCACCGGGCCGAAGGCGGCCCCGGCTTCGAGTACACCGTCCACCCGGCGGCCATGACCTCGCCCCAGCAGTGGCGCGAGGTGCTCAACCGCTACTACACGCCCGATGGCGTGGGCGAGGCCTGCATCGTGCGCGCGGGACGCGGCATCTTCATCCTGAACACCCACGAGAACCAGTACGGCGCCCAGTCGTTTGCGGTGGAGAATGTGCCCGCGCCGGTCCGCCAGGTGCAGGCGCGGCGCGAGAACGACACCGTGGTCCTCGAATGGCCCTTCCGCGAAGGGGATGTCTCCTACCGCGTCCACAAGCGCACCTTCCCGTCCCGGGAGTTCACCCTCCTGGCCGCGGGCATCGGCGAGCGCAGCCTCGTCGACACCGGGTCCGACCCCTACGAAACCGCCGCCTACGCCGTCACGGCGCTGACCAACGAGACCGAGGCCTACACGGGCACGGTAAACTACGGCGACTACCTCGTCGTCAGCGCCGTCGAGAGCCGGATCGCCGAGGAAGTCATCGTCAGTCCGCTGACCCCCAACGCCGTCAGCCGCCCCATTGTCGGCGAGGAGGACACACGGCCCGCCACACAAGCGTGGTGGCCCGGACTCAGTGGGCTGAGCGAAGCCGAGACCACCGCCGCGCGGGCCATCGTCGAGCGGCTCGATGCGTGGCAACAGGCCTTCCACCAGCGGCTCCTCGACGGCGTCATGGGCCTTTACAGCGACCACTACGAGGATCCGCAGGGATGGCGGACGCAATACGTCAAGCGCGCCTACCAGTGGTTTTTCGAGCGTTACCGCGCCCCGCGGATGCACCGGCAGATCCGCAAATGGGACTTCAGCGCCTACGAGTCCGGCGGCCGCGTCAACGTGCTCATGTACGTCCAGTGCACGGGCGTGGCCTTGACCGACTCGTCAGGACGCCACGCGGACCAGATTGCCTACTTCCCACGCACCGGCAACAAGGAAGTGTGGATCTCCTTCGTCAACGAAGACGGCGCGTGGCGCATCCTCCGCACCAACCCCGCCCTCCCCAATTTCCGCGACATCCTGAGCTGGTCCGCCGGGCCTTTCGACGCCTACAGCCCCGGACCGGATTACTGAACCGTCACGCCAAGCAGGATTGACCCCTCCGCCGGATACTGGACCTCGAGCAGCGTCAGACCATGAGGGGGCGCCGTGTGGCCCAGGAAGGGCCCAGGCGAGGCGAGCAGGGCGTCCAGGTGCGCAGGCGGCAACGCCCCGCGGGTAATGTCCACCAGCGTCCCCATGATGTTGCGAATCATCTTGTAGAGAAACCCGTTCCCGTGAAACTCGAGCCGCCACGTGTCCGCCGCATCGACCGGGCCGATGACCGGGCCCGGGTGCAGGGTGATGCCGTGAATGGTCCGGACCGTCGTCGCCACGCTCGCGCCGCCGCCCTGAAACCCGGCGAAATCGTGCTCGCCCACGAGCCGCTGCGCATGCTCCGCGATCGCCTGCACGTCGATGGGCCACGGCAGGTGCCAGACATGCCGCGCCGTGA
Source organism: Candidatus Hydrogenedentota bacterium (assembly GCA_052033955.1). Classification (GTDB taxonomy): domain Bacteria; phylum Hydrogenedentota; class Hydrogenedentia; order Hydrogenedentales; family SLHB01; genus JBPOJD01. The sequence continues at coordinate 13,374 of JBPOJD010000003.1, read as the reverse complement.
AGGGATCGGGGTCGCGGCGGCCGCACAGGCTGTACGCGTAGCGTTTGCCCACGGCATCGTAGCGGGCGTGGAAACCCGGATGCACCGCATCGAGGGACTCGACGCGGATCCGGGGCGCCAGCATGCGGGTCAAGGCCCGCCGCAGCTTATCGGGCGGGGCGGCGCCCGCCCAATCGAAATGACAGACCTGGGCCAGCGCATGCACCCCCGCGTCCGTCCGGCCCGCGCCATGGACCCGCACCGGCCCGCCCGCGATCCGCGCCAGCACCCGCTCGAGTTCCCCCTGCACGGTGACGCCGTTCGGCTGCACCTGCCAGCCGGCGAAACCGGTGCCGTCGTAGCGCACCACCGCTTTGTATCTGCCCGCCATGGCCGCCATTGTAGCAAGACGTCTCCCCGGGACCCAGCCCGCCGCACGCGGCGGTTGATTCCTTCGCTCAGGGTGGGCTACGCTTTTATTACAACACGTTACGGGGAGAACACGATGATCAAGCGATGGTTTGCGGCGACGGCGGCGGTTCTGGTTGCGGTGAGTCTCCTGGGGTGTCCTCCGGGACAGCGCCAGCCGGAACTGCGCGACGCGCGGATCACACCCAACGAACTCAAGCCCGGCGACAGTGCCCTCATCACCGTCGAGGTCGTTGACCGGTTCGATATCGTGGACCGCGTCACCCTAGTGGTGAACGAGGCCGAAGGGATGTCCCTCGACCTGCATGACGACGGCCTCGAAGGCGACGTGCGCGCCGATGACGGCATCTGGTCGTTCTGGGTCGAGGTGCCGCTGACCGCGCCCCCCGGTTCCTACGATTTCACCATGACCGCCTACAGCGACAAGGGCAACGTGGTGCTGGTCCGCGACAAGCAGGGCAACAGCGTGCCGCTTACGGCGGCGTTCACCTGCACCATCCTGCCTCCGGGCGGTCAACCCGCCGCCCAGGAATGAGGGTGGCCGCATGACGGCGCTCCTCGTGACGGCCCTGCTGGCCGCACCGGATGTCTTTTTCATTTCGGTGGACACCCTGCGCGCTGACCACCTCGGGTGTTACGGCTACGCCGCGAACACCTCGCCGCACATCGACGCGCTCGCGGCACAGGGACGGGTGTTCGAGGACGCGGTCTGCGAGATTCCGTTGACGGCCCCGTCGTTTGGCGCCATGCTCACCTCGCGGTACCCCCGCTCGACCGGCACCGTGCGCAACGGTCTGGCCATGCCCGCCGACGTACCGCTCGTGACGGAGGTCTTCCGCGACGCGGGTTACCAGACGCACTGCATCCAGAGCAACTGGACCCTCAAGGACAATCTGTTCGGCATCGCGCGCGGCTTCGACAGCTACGACGACGACTTCCACCGCAAGCGCTGGGGATTCATCAAACCGGAGCGCCACGCGGACGAAGTCACCCAACGCGGCCTGAAGATCCTGGCGGAACGCGACCCCAGTCGCCCCCTGTTCATGTGGCTTCACTACTCGGACCCCCACGCACCCTACAAGTTCCACCGCAAATTCGCGCCCAGCGGCCGGCCGCGCACCGCAAGAACGCCCCGGGACAAGGCCGTCGCCCGCTATGACAGCGAGATCGCCTTTACCGATGCCCAGATCGGGCGCGTGCTGCGGAAGATCGGGCCCGATGCGGTGATCGTGTTCGTGTCCGACCACGGCGAAAGCCTCTACGAGCACGGCTACCTCGGCCACGGCCGGCGCATTCACCAGACCGGGCTGCACATCGCGCTGATCGTGCGCGCGCCTGGCGTCGCCCCCGGCCGGAGCCCGGCGCCCGCGCGCGGCCTCGATATCGCGCCCACCCTGCTCGCCCTGGCCGGACTGGACCCCTTGCCCAACATGGAAGGTCTCGATCTGCTCAATGGCCCCGTTCCCCCGGATCGCGTGCGCGTGGTCGAGACCTACGGCGGCGCCGTCCCGAAGGTCCCCGTGTTCGACGAACTGATGGCCGGACGGCCGCCGATGCGCCAGGGCGTGCTGAAGGAAGGGTGGAAGCTCATTCTCGACGGAAGCGAACCCGAGCTGTTCTATCTCCCCGGCGACCCCGGGGAACTCGACGACCGGGCCGACTCCGAACCACGGCAGGTCGAGGCATTGACCGCCCTGATCGCGGCGTGGAACGAGGACACGGCCGCCGGAACCGCCGTTGAGCCGTCATTGCGCCGCGAGGACATGGAAGCACTGCGCAGTCTCGGCTACGTCGAGTAGGGGGCATTCGAACGCGTCGGCGTCAGCGCAGGAACGGCATCGGATCGAACACGTGCCCGTTGCGGCGCACCTCGAAATGGAGATGCGGCCCCGTCGATCGGCCCGTGGAACCCACCTGTCCGAGCGTTGTATCCAGCCGGACCTGATCGCCCGCCTTCACGAGATTGCTTTCCAGGTGGGCGTAGAGCGTCTCGATGCCGTCCGCGTGGCGCACGATGACCGTGTTCCCATAGCCGCCCTGGGCCCCGCTGAAGGTGACCACGCCGGGACGCAGCGGCCGCACACGGGTCCCGCTGGGCGCGGCGACGTCGATGCCCGCATGGAAATGCCGCTGCCCGGTGATCGGGTGATTCCGCAACCCAAACGGCGAACTCAGCCGCGCCACACCGTCCAGTATGCGGTGCCAGGCCGACGGGCGCGCCGTGTCGCGGACGCCTTCGCTTGCCCGCCTCTCCGCCAAGGCCGCGACCGCTGGCCGGGCCGCCAAGGATGCAACCGCCAGATCCGGCGGCGCCGTCTCCGCCATCGCGACCACCTCGCCGGGCGCAGCCGGCCCGAACACAATCACCTGGCCGGGGACAATCCGGTTGGCGTCGGCCAGTCCGTTTTCGCGGGCCACCTGGTCTACCCGCGCGTACAGCTCGCGCACCGCGGGACGCAGCCCCTGCGCCTGCATATGCCGCAACACCATGTGCGACAGCGTGTCCCCGGCCACGACCGTCTGGCGCGACGGTACGTCCGCGGGTTCGGGAACGACGGACGCGTCCTGCGTTGCGGCGGTAGTCTGCTCCAGCACCGCCTTGAAGGAGGCCCCGGCGGCCAGTTCCCGCCGCAGGACCTCCGGGGTGACGGCCGCTGCGGCCGCCGGGGTCCGGAGCCCGGTCTGTATTGCCTGGTCAATCATGACGTCCAACCAAAGAGCAAGGGACGTGCCATGCACCGCGCCGCACGCAACCATCATGACTAAAACAACTTACTGACCCACGGCAGCGCCCGGTGCGCCCGGCCTGCCGGGCACTTTTTGCCGCCCCGTGTACCACCGGGACCGCCCGTGGGCCGCCGTGGCGGGGGCACAACGGTCGCCTGGGGAAGCGCGGTCCTGATGCATTTTTTGTCCCGTTTCGGGCTATCTGATACAATGCGACACTTTTTCTCCGGGCATTTTCCGGCAATGGCCGGCCCCAAAGGGCCGTTTCAACCTACAACGCGCTTCGCAGGAGTATACGACATGAGCAAAGCAGCGGGGCATCCGCTTGCCGGCACGACCATGACCGGCGCCGACATGATTGTGCAGGTGTTGGCGGACGAGGGGGTCGATACGATCTTCGGCTACAGCGGCGGGGCCATCCTGCCCACCTATGACGCCGTCTTCCGCTACAACCGCGAACACAACGGCAACGGCGAGGCGATCCGTCTGGTCGTCCCGGCCAACGAGCAGGGCGCGGGATTCATGGCGGCGGGCTACGCGCGCGCCACGGGCAAGGTGGGCGTCTTTCTCGTCACCTCCGGTCCCGGCGCGACCAACTGCGTCACCCCGGTCCGCGACTGCATGGCCGATTCGATACCGGTGGTGCTGATCTGCGGCCAGGTCGCGCGGGCGGCGATTGGCACCGACGCGTTCCAGGAAGCGCCGGTCTTCAACATCATGAGCCCCTGTGCCAAACACACGTTCCTGGTGTCCGACGAAACACAGATCGAAGCCACGATCCGCACCGCCTTCAAGATCGCCCGCAGCGGGCGTCCGGGGCCGGTCGTGATTGACGTGCCCAAGGACGTGCAGAACGCCCTCGGGACCTTCCAGGGCGAGGGCTGCCTGGCCTTCCGCGGATTCGAAGAGCGGGTCAATGCCGTCATGGAACGCACCCCGTCCAAGGACGAGTGCGCGGAATTCCTCGACCTGATCAATCGCTCGAAGCGGCCGCTCATCTACGCGGGCGGCGGCGTGATCAATGCCGATGCCGCCGCGGAACTGCGCGCGTTTGCCGAGCACTTCCAGATTCCGATCGTCACGACGCTCATGGGCATCGGCGCGGCCGACACAACGTCGCCCTTGAGTCTGCACATGCTCGGAATGCACGGCACCGCCTACGCCAACTACGCGGTGGACGATTGCGACCTGCTGATCGCCGTCGGCGCGCGCTTCGATGACCGCGTCGCGGGCAAGGCGAGCACGTTCGCGGCGGGGGCCACCATTGCCCACATCGACATCGACATGGCGGAGATCGGCAAGGTGAAGGGCGCGGACTGGTCGTACGCGGGCAACGTGCGCGAGGCCCTCAAGGCCTTCGTCAAGGCCGCCAAGGGGCATCAGCCCCAGACGGGCGACTGGGTGGCCTATGTGAACGGCCTCAAGAAGAAGTACCCGATGAACTACAACCGCGAAAGCGACCTGATCCAGCCGCAGGAAGTGCTCGAACGCCTCAACGCGATCACCAAGGGCGAGGCCATCGTCTGCACGGGCGTCGGCCAGCACCAGATGTGGGCCGCGCAGTTCTTTGACTTCCATCGGCCCCGCTCCTTCATCACCTCGGGCAGCATGGGCACCATGGGGTTCGGCCTGCCCGCCGCCATCGGCGCGCAACTGGCCATGCCCGGCCGCGTCGTCATCGATGTCGACGGCGACGGCAGCCTGCGCATGAACCTGGGCGAACTCGAGACGGCGACGACCTACGGCGCCGCGATCAAGGTGCTGCTCCTGAACAACCTGGGCGACGGCATGGTGCGCCAGTGGCAGACGCTCTACTTCGACGAGCGTTTCTCGGGCACGGACAAATCGCTCCACCGCAAGGATTTCGTCCGCGCGGTCGAGGCCGACGGATTCGAGTTTGCCCGCCGGATCGCGAAGAAGGACGAACTCCAGGAAGCGCTCGAGGCCTTCGTTGCGTTCGAGGGACCGGCGTTCCTCGAGGTCATGATTGACCCGAACGCCCATGTCTACCCGATGGTCGGCCCCGGGATGTCCTACAAGGAAATGCTCACCGGGCCGTACATCAACAGCCGTGCGTCCCAGCCGCAGAAGGCCGAGCTGGACACCTCGGACAGTTTCTAGCCCGTTTCGGTGATGCGCTCCGGCATTGGCCACCGCCGCCACACCGGAAAGCACGGCTGAGGCACGGATTGTAATGGACAGAGGGGCGTTCCTGCTTCCAGCAGGGCGCCCCTCGCGTCATGCGCGCCGCCTTCCGGCCCACCGCCCGGAATGGAATGTGCCGCCGGACGCGCGGCGTTCCCTCATCCAGACAAGCTCCCCGCGGACGCTCGGCCGGACATGATGCCCGCAGCCCCTGCGAATTGCGCGCCTAAACATAATACTGCGGTTTCATATGGTATACTGACAGGGGCTGGGCAAGGGCAGAGGTGCCACCACCGGAGCGGGGCGGCTATCATGAACAAAACCGAACAGGACCAACGGCAGAGCGCGCGCTTCAGCCAGCCGGTGTGCACATGGCTGGCCTTTGACAACGACTTGGCGGCCTACGCGACGGTGACGGTGGACGTGTGCGCCGACGGTGCCCGGTTCAAGATGCCGCGCCAGGTCAATCCCGGCGAGCAGGTCACCGTCAGCATCCAGCTTGGCGAGGGGGAAGTCGAGTGCGTGGGCGAGGTCTGCTGGAGCATCACGTTGCACAACGGGCTGCATGACTTCGGCGTGCGCTTCACCGGGATCGCCCACGAGGACCGGCGCGAGCTGGGCATCTTCCTTCATTCCGGCAGCGAAACGGCGCAGGCCACTCTCTGAGGCGTCTTCGACCGCCTGGCATAAAAAAAAGCGGCGGCGGGACCCGCGTCCCGCCGCCAAAGACCCTCCCGCAAGAGGCCAAGCCTCACATCATCACGTCATCGGGTCGGATTCCGCCGTGGCGGCCGAGCCGTCGTTGGTGAAGCGAATCACGCCACTCTCGTCCACGAAGTAGGCGCGGACACCGGTGCGGCCCGGATCCAGCGGATCGGCGTTGCAGGTGTACCCGACCGAACCGTCGGGAACCGCCTCAAAGCTGTAGCCGTGCTTGGTGCCGTTGCCCAGTACCGTGTCGATGAAGGGCTGGCCCACGGCCGGCGCGGCCAGCTCGGCCAGCGTGGCATATTCGCCCGCGCCATTTTCATCGAGGGAGATACCAGCCGCCTGGTAGCTGACCTCGGACGTGGAAACGGTGCGCATCGCGCCCGCGGCGCCCGCTTCGTTGGCGCTCATGCGCGAACGCAGCAGGTTCGGAATGGCAATCGCCGCGATGATCGCGATAATGGCCACCACAATCATCAACTCAATCAGTGTGAAACCAGCGTTACGTTTCGTCATCTCACGGACCCTCCAGTTGTAATGTACCCGTTTCTTTCAGGCCCCGGTGGGGCCATCGTTGCGTGTTCAACTGACGGGTCCTCTATGGCAACTGCCGTGCCAAACCAGAGAATCAGTTGACAAAACAGGCGTAACACATTTCATAACAGCGTGTTGTGATGGATACACCGCATATCCGGCAGACGCGGAACACGCCGGAATGACGGCGCAATACGTCTGGAAGTGACAATTTTTGTCACGAATACCGCAGTTCGAACGGGATTTGTCCAGAGTTTTCAGTCCCCGGCCACGTTCTTGCGGTCGATCTCGTGTTTCTTGAGACGGTACTGCAGGGTCTTGTAGGTCAGCCCCAGGAGGTCCGCCGCGTCCTTGATGCTGCCGCCGCTCCGTTCCAGGGCCTGCCGGATCAGGTCCTGCTCGACGTCCTCGAGCACGATGCCGCTGGCAGGCAGACGAAACGCGCCGGTGTCGGGCGCGCGTTCGCGCAGCTTCTGGGGCAGGTCCTCCTCGGCCACGGTGTCGCGGTCGGTGAGGATGAAGATCTGTTCCAGGGTGTTCTCGAGTTCGCGCACGTTGCCCGGCCAGCGGTAGCGGCGCATCGCCTCGACCACGGCCGGACTCAGGTGCGGCGCGGGCTTGCCCAGGCGCTGCGAGAGCTTGTCGCGGAAGTGGCGGATGAGCAGCGGCAGGTCCTGCATCCGCTCACGCAACGGCGGCAGGCGCACCGGCAGCACCTCCAGGCGATAGAACAGGTCTTCACGGAACTCTCCCTGGTCCACCCGTTCGCGCAGCGGCCGGTTGGTGGCGGCGATGACCCGCACGTCCACCTGGCGCGGGGTGGCCGACCCGATCCGCTCGACGGTGCCGTCCTGGAGCACCCGCAACAGCTTGGCCTGGCTCTCCAGGCGCATGTCGCCGATCTCGTCCAGAAACAGGGTGCCTTTGTCGGCCAGCTCGAATTTCCCCGGACGGCTCGCGTCGGCCCCGGTGAACGCGCCCTTCTCGTGGCCGAAGAGTTCGCCTTCGACCAGGTGCTCGGGGATGGCCGCACAGTTCACGACGATGAAGGGGGCGTCCTTGCGCGGTCCGGCGAAATGGATATGCCGGGCCACGAGTTCCTTGCCGGTGCCGGACTCGCCTTGCACCAGCACGGTGCTGGTGAGCGGGATGGCGCGCCGCACCACGTCGAACACCTGCTGCATCGGGGCCGACTCGCCGACGAGGTTGCCCAGGGAGACGGTCTCGCGCACCAGCTCGCGCAGGTGCTTGTTTTCGCGGCGGAGCCCGCCGTGTTCGAGGGCCTTGGCCACGACGACCAGCAGCTCTTCCTTGTCAAAGGGTTTTTGGAGGTAGTCGATGGCCCCTTCCTTGAGGGCCTCGACCGCCGTCTTCACCGTCGCGTAGGCGGTCATGACCACCACTTCGGTGTCCGGCGACGCCGCCTTGACCGCGCGCAGGACCTCCAGCCCGTCCTTCCCCGGCAGGCGCATGTCGGTGATCAGCAGGTCCGGCGCGTCCCGGCGCAGCGCGTCGAGGCCGGCCTCGCCCGTGGCCGCCGCGCGGACAGCGTGGCCCGCCTTCTCGAGGATGTCCGTGATGACCTCCCGCTGCACCTGGTCGTCTTCCACCAGCAGAATCGTCGCCGTCATGGTGTCGTTCCTTCGGTCGGCATCGTGATCAGCACCTGACACCCCTGTCCGCCGGTGCTGGTAAGGCCGATCGTGCCCCCGTGCTCTTCGATAATCCCCCGGGTGATGGACAGGCCCAGCCCGGTCCCCGTGCGCTTGGTCGTGAAATACGGGTCAAAGGCCCGCTCGGCCACCTCGGGCGTCATGCCGGGGCCGTCGTCGCGGATCTCGACCTCACAGCCCGCGTCCGAGGTCCGCGAGAAGACCCGTACGCGGCCCCCGCGCGGACACGCATCCAACGCGTTGATCAACACGTTCAGCATGGCCCGGCTCCACTGCTTCGGGTCCACCACGACCGTCGCGTCGCCCGCGCGCAGCTCCGCCGTCAACCGGATGCCGCGCTCCTCGGCGTCTTTCTCGATGAGCGCCAGGCTCTCCTCGAGCAGCCGGTCGAGCCGGCTCGGCTCGGGCCGCAGCTCGTGCTCGCGGGCCAGCGACAGAAAACTCGATACGATGTCCTCGAGGCGGTCCACTTCCTTCCGGATGGTCTCGACCTGGCGTACGCTCGGGTCGGCGGCATCCCGCGCCCGCAGCGTGTCCTCCGCGTGGCCCGCAAGCAGCTTGATGGCGTTGAGCGGATTGCGGATGTCGTGCGCCACGCCCGCGGCCAGCGTTCCGAGCGACGACAGCCGCTGCGCCTGGCGCAGGTTGGCCTCGACGGTCTCCTTTTCGCGCAGCGACCGCACCATCTGGTTGAAGGTCTGCTCGAGCGCGAGGATCTCCCCGTAGTTGTTGCGGATGGCGACCGCGTTGAGGTTGCCCTCGCTGATCCCCGCGCACGAGGCGCTCAGGTCGCGCAGCGGCCGCAGGCTCCGAACAATCAGGTAGATGAGACTGCCCAGGGCGACCAGAAAGACCGCCGTCAGCGTGGCCAGATACTTGTTGCGGAACGCCCGCAGGATCTCGGTCTGCGGCGAGGCGATGACGCGGGTCGTCAGCAACAGCGTGCGGTCATCGGCCCGGATGAACATCCGCGCCACCTTTACCAGACGGCCCTCTTCGTCCTGTTCGAAGGTGATCGGGCTGACCTCCACCGCGCTCGCGAAGGGCTCGACGGTCACCTCGTCCACGCCGCCGAAGTGGCGGCCCACGTCACGGGCGACCTCGTTCAGCGGCTGGTGCGGATTGTCCTCGAGCATGATGCGGACGCTGTTGGCCATCTCCTCGGCCTGCGCCTGCATCTCGCGGATGGCCTCGCCGTAGTAGTGGCGCGTGATCACGTACACCGAGCCCAGCAGGCACAGCAACAACACCGTGGACAACACCACGACCCGCGCCACCAGCGAATGGCGCCAGCGCACCCGGCGGACCGGAGAATCGGCATCGTGCGGCATCGTCACGGCGTGCCGCCGGGGCGGGGCGTCTCCTCGCCTCGGAGCACCTTCATCACCTGCTGGATGTCCGCCCAGCACTTGGCCTTGTCCCCGGGCGTGCGCAGCAGGTACGCGGGATGATAGGTGACGCGCAGCGGGATGCCCTCGTAGAAATGCCATTGTCCGCGCAACTGGTTCAGGCTGGCGTCGGTGCGCAGCAGCGTCTGGGCGGCGTGCTTGCCCAAGGCACAAATCACCTTGGGGCGGATCGCCGCGAGCTGCTGCTTGAGATAGGGCTCGCACGACGCGCGTTCATCGGGCTGCGGATCGCGGTTGTTCGGCGGACGGCACTTGAGCACGTTGCAGATGTAGACATCCTGCCGCGAAAGGCCCATGCCCTTCTCGATGATGTCCGTCAGCAGTTGCCCCGCGCGCCCCACAAAGGGCAGCCCCTGCTTGTCCTCGTCGGCCCCGGGCGCTTCCCCCACGAACACCAGGTCCGCATCGGGGTTGCCCGAGCCGAACACCGTGTTCAGCCGGGTCTCGCTGAGACCGCACAGGGTGCATGCGGCCACCACCGCGGCGACGTCTTCGAGCGAACCGCCTTCGCCGGAAGGTCGAGACACCGCCGGGGCCGCCGCCGTCGTCCCCTGCAACAGCGCCGCCACCTCGGGCGACACCGCCAGGCGCCCGCGCCGGTCCGCCGACTGCCGCACCAGCGCGCAGGCGTCTTCGATAATGTGTTGCCACTCGTCGTGTGCCACGTGGGACTCCTCCAAGGCGAATATAGTACCACCGGGCGCGGCGGCGGCGCATGTGCGCGGTCCAGGCCGGCCGGCCGCCGCCGGGCCGGGAACAATTGACCCAGGGTAATACGTTGTAATATCATCCGCGACGCCAACCGGGAGGTGCGCGATGCCGCCTGCACGAAAAAAAGACGACGTCATTACGTTCAAGGTCGATGCCACGCTCGCCGAAGCGCTGCGGGGCGTCGCCAACCGCTCGGAGTTCATCCGGACGGCCATTCTGGTGGCCCTGGACAGCGTGTGCCCGCTGTGCATGGGGAGCGGCATCCTCACGCCGGACCAGCGCAGCCATTGGGACCGCTTCAGCGAACGGCACAGCCTGACCCGGTGCTCGGATTGTCAGGCGGTCCATCTTGTGTGCCGTCAAGACGGCGAATCGGCCTGTACGTGAAACGGGAGGGAACCATGAGAGGTGTCCGTGTGGTGTCGGCGATCGTGATCGCCGTGGCCGGTTTGCTTGCGCGGGGGACCGTCTCCGCCGATACCTTCCGGGTGGTGGTGACCTTGCCGCCGCTCGCCGGGGTGGTCGAAGCCATTGGCGGCGACCGGGTCACGGTGCAGTCCCTGCTGGGTCCGGGCGACAACCCGCACACCTACGACCCGACACCGCGGCAGGTCGAGACCGCGTCGGGCGCGGACCTGTTTGTGGGTGCGGGCGCGACCTTCGAGACGCAGTTGATGGCCCGTCTGGCCGCGGCGCGTCCCGGCTTTCCCGCGGTCAACGTGGCCGCGGCCGGGGCGGGGATGGCGCAGACCTACCATAGCCATGACGGACACGACGAACTGGATCCGCACGTCTGGCTGTCCGGCCCCACGCTGAAGAAGGTCGCGCGAATCATCGCGGCGGCGATGGCGCAGCACAACCCGGAAAACGGCGCCGCGTACCAGAGCAACCTCGACAAGTTCCTCGAACGCGCGGTCCAGGTGGACGAACGCATCGGTCTTCAGCTTGCGCCGTATGACGGCCAGCCGTTTCTGGTCTACCACCCCGCCTTTGGCTACTTCGCCGAGGCCTACGGCCTGCGCCAGCTCGCCATCGAACACGACGGACACGACCCGTCGCCCCGGCGCCTGCAACAGACCATCGAAGAGGCCCGCGAGGCAGGCATCACGGTGATCTTCGTCCAGCCCCAGTTCAATCCGCACGCCGTGGAAGCCGTGCGGCAGGCCATTGGCGGCGAAACCGCCGTCTTGGACCCGCTCAAGCGCGATGTGCTCCAGAACCTGCGGGACATCGCCGACGCGCTGGAAAAGAGCTTCAAGAAATGATGCCGCGCACGTCCCGCGACTCCGCCGCGGCGCCGCCGGATGCCGGAGACGCCCTGATCGATGTGCAAGGCGTCTGCTTTGCCTACGACGGCCACCCGGCCCTTCACGACGCGACCTTTCGCATCACGGGCAAACCGTTCCTGTCGATCATCGGCCCAAATGGCGGCGGCAAGAGTACGCTCGTGAAACTCCTGGCGGGCCTGTTGCGGCCGGACAGCGGCCGCATCGCGGTCCTGGGCCAGCCCCCTGCACAGGCCCGGCGCCGTATCGGCTACATGCCCCAGTACGTGCAGATAGACCCGCGTTTTCCGGTCACCGTGCTCGACGTCGTGCTCATGGGCCGGGCGGATCGCCACTGGTACGGCTGGTACCGCCGGGACGACCGCGACGCGGCATACCGCGCGCTCGACGAGGTGGGCCTGGCCGCGCTGGCCCGGCGCCCGTTCCGCGCGCTCAGCGGCGGCGAACGGCAGCGCGTGTTGATCGCGCGCGCCCTGTCCTGCGAGCCGGACCTGCTGTTGCTCGATGAGCCCACGGCCAACGTTGACGTCGCGTCCGAGAACCGTTTTATCGAGGTGCTGCAACGCCTGAACGAGCGCATGCCCGTCGCGGTGGTCAGCCACGACCTGGGCTTTGTCGCCGAGGCCGTGGAACTCGTGATCTGCGTCAACCGGGACGTGCATGTCCACAAGACCAGCGAGATCTCCGGCGAACTGATCCACGAACTCTACGGCGAGCCGGTGCGCGCGGTTGATCACCTCCACAGCTTCAAGGGGAACCCCCATGGGTGATTTCATCGCGGCGTTGGGCGACCCGCATCTGACCTTTCTCCGCTACGCCCTCATCGCGGGGCTGCTGGCCAGCGTGGCCTGCGGCGTGGTCGGCACCTACGTCGTCACGCGCCGCATTACCTCGATCGTCGGCGCGATCTCGCACTGCGTGCTCGGAGGGATTGGCGCGGCCGTGTATGCGCGCGGCGCGCTCGGCTGGGCCTGGATGGACCCCATGTTCGGCGCACTCGCGGCGGCACTGCTCGCGGCCGTGATCATCGGCCTCATCAGCCTGCGCGCGCGCCAGCGCGAGGACACCCTGATCAGCGCGCTGTGGGCCGTCGGCATGGCGACCGGTCTCCTCTTCTTCTGGCGCACACCCGGCTATGCCGCCGACCCCATGAGCTACCTCTTCGGGAACATCCTGCTCCTGTCGCACCAGGACCTCTGGCTCACGGCGGGACTCGACGCCATCGTCGTCTTCTTTGGCGTCGTGTTCTTCAACAAGATCGTCGCGGTGTGTTTTGACGAGGAATTCGCGCGGGTGCGCGGCATCTCCGTCGAGAAATACTACCTGCTGCTGCTGTGCCTGACCGCGTTGACGGTGGTGTTGATGGTGCGGCTGGTCGGGCTCGTGCTCGTGATTGCGCTCCTGACCCTGCCCGCGGCCACCGCCGGGCACTTCTCGCGCAAGATGTGGCACATGATGATCTGGGCCGTGCTGTTGTGCGCGCTGTTCACGACCTCGGGCCTGGCGCTGAGCTACCACGCCGACCTGCCGTCCGGGCCGGTGGTCGTCTTCATCGGCGCCGCGAGCTACCTGGCCGTCATGGCCGCGCTCTTCGTGCGCAGAAAGATCCTCCCCAAGTCCGACGCCCCCTGATATGCACGGGTGCGGGCGGGTTTCAAACCCGCCCCTACGGAATTGCGCGGCGCGTGGTGGAGGGGCGGGGTTCAAACCCGCCCCCCGGACAGGCCCCGCAACGACCTCCGCGCCGTGGGGCAGCATTCGAGGACGGCCCGG
>JBPOJD010000036.1:0-44936 GCA_052033955.1 Candidatus Hydrogenedentota bacterium | reverse complement strand
AACCCGTCACGTCGAGAACGTTGGAGGCTTGCACCGCCAACTGGCTAGCCTGGATTACACAAGACCTTGGTCGATCATCGCGTCGGCAACCTTTACGAAACCGGCGATGTTGGCGCCCGCAACGTAGTTGCCCGGTTTGCCGTATTCCTCGGCGGCGCCGTACGCCTGCTCGTGGATGGCCTTCATGATCTGCTTGAGCCGCGCATCCACTTCCTCGCGCGACCAGTTCGTGTGCATGGAGTTCTGCGCCATCTCAAGGCCCGAGACGGCGACGCCGCCGGCATTCGCGGCCTTGCCCGGTCCGTAGAGGACCTTGTTTTCCAGGAACACATCCACGCCGCCCGGCTCGGTCGGCATGTTGGCGCCTTCGCTGACCAGGATGCAGTTGTTGTTGACCAGCGTCTTGGCGTCTTCGGCGGAAACCTCGTTCTGCGTGGCGCCCGGGAACGCGCAGTCGCACTTGATGCTCCAGGGGCGCTCGCCCTCGCGGTACTCGGCACCCTTGAACTTGTCGGCGTAGTCGCGGATGCGGCCGCGGCGAACGTTCTTGAGATTCATCACAAATTGCAGCTTCTCGGTGTCGATGCCGTTGGGGTCGTACACCGTGCCGTTCGAGTCCGAAAGCGACACGCACTTCGCGCCGCATTCAATCAGTTTTTCGACCGTGTACTGGGCCACGTTGCCCGAACCGGACACGGTGCAGATCTTGCCTTCGAGCGTCTGCCCGCGGGTCGCGAGCATGTTCTGCGCGAAATAGACCGCGCCGTACCCGGTGGCCTCCGGACGGATGAGCGAGCCGCCCCAGTTGAGCGCCTTGCCCGTCAGGACGCCGGTGAATTCGTTGCGGATGCGCTTGTACTGGCCAAACATGTAGCCGATCTCACGGCCGCCGACGCCGATATCGCCCGCCGGCACGTCCGTGTCGGGGCCGATGTGCTTGCACAGCTCGGTCATGAACGACTGACAAAACCGCATCACTTCGTTGTCCGACTTCCCCTTGGGATCAAAGTCGGAACCGCCCTTGCCGCCGCCCATGGGCAGGGTCGTCAGCGAGTTCTTGAAAATCTGCTCGAAGGCGAGGAACTTCAGAATGCCCAGGTTGACCGTCGGGTGAAACCGGAGACCGCCCTTGTACGGGCCGATGGCGCTGTTGAACTCGATCCGGAAACCGCGGTTGACGTGGTACTGGCCCTTGTCGTCCATCCAAGGCACGCGGAACATCAGGACCCGTTCAGGCTCGATGAGGCGCTCGAGAATCCGCGCCTCCTTGTATTCGGAGTGGCGTTCAATCACCGGTTCGAGGGATTCAAGCACCTCGCGGACGGCCTGATGGAATTCGGGCTCGGCGGGGCTGCGCCGGACGGCGGTTTCAATGGCTTCGTTGATGTACGACACGACGGCTCTCCTTTGTGTTGCGTTCGTCTTTCCAATTCCCCACGCGCCCGGGACCATGAGCGTCTGCATGGCGCAACCCCGTTGGATCTGACCGCTCAGGCTCGCGGGGTCGACAGCGGGACCCGATGCGGCATATGGCAACCGGATTGGATGCGAGTCTACATCTTTCATAAGGCCATGTCAACCGGCAACCAACAACCGACCGGAATGGGAGCTTTTGCCGGTATGACACACATATATCGGTTATGAACCGGCAATACAGGACAGGACTGCCGGTTATGACGGTCATGTTCTGCAATGGCGTATTCCCGGAACAACAGGCAATACTGCCGCTTGACAGTCCGGTTGACCATCGCGTATCGTAAGGCCGTCGCACTACCCAAACCCTTACGGAACACCCTATTCCCATGGTAGACATCGCCACACAGCGCAAAATGGTTGCCATCCTCCGCGTCCTCCGGGACGCATCGGGACCGCTGGGCAGTAAACGCATTGACGAGGAGCTTCGCCTCTCGGGCCTGGAACTGAGCGAGCGCACGATTCGCAACTACCTTGCCCACTCCGACGATCTTGGGTGGACGATCAACCTTGGGCGCCGTGGCCGGCGCCTGACGCAAAAGGGCTTGGAGGAGGTCGACGGGGCGCTGGTCGCGGACAAAGTGGGGTTTGTGGCCGCGCGCGTGGATGAGCTGGCCTACGCGATGAACTACGATGTGCACACGAACCGGGGCGAACTGATCGTCAACATCTCGACCGTGGCGCGGCAGGACTTCCGGCATGCCCTTTCAGTCATGCGGCCGATATTCAAGGCGGGGCTTGGCATGGGCAGGATGGTCGCATTCCGGCGCGAAGGCGAACGGTTGGGCAATGTGCCGGTGCCCAAGGGGCGCATGGCCATCGGCACGGTGTGCAGCGTGAGCATCAACGGGATGTTTCTGAAGGCGGGTATAGCCACCACTTCACGCTTCGGCGGCCTGCTGGAATTGCAGGATGGTCAGCCCAAACGCTTTCTCCAGATCATCAACTACGACGGTTCGTCTCTGGACCCCCTGGAGATTTTCATCCGCGGCCACATGACCAGCGTCATGGAAGCGGCGATGACCGGCAATGGCGTTATCGGCGCGAGCTTTCGCGAGGTGCCCAGTATTGCCCTGCCCGAGGTGCGGCGGATCGCCGCTCTATCGGATCAACTGGGCCTCGGCGGTCTGCTGGTCGTGGGGCGGCCGAATCAGCCGCTGCTCGACATTCCGGTGGCCCAGGGCCGGGCCGGCCTGATCGTCTGCGGAGGGCTGAACCCGGTCGCGGCGGTGGTAGAAAGCGGCATCGCCAGCCAGAGCCACGCCATGAGCTGCCTGTGCGACGTCCAGGCGCTTGACCTCTATACGCGGACCCGGAACTACGTGTAGGCCGGGGCCCTGCGATACACGCGGGTTGAAGCCCTCTCCCCTCTCTTGCCATAATGCGCCCTCGCGTGGGCCCCGATAGTTCAACGGATAGAATAAGTCCCTCCTAAGGATTAGATACAGGTTCGATTCCTGTTCGGGGCGCCATTTTTTTCTGGGCGCGCACCGCACCGCTCACCCCCGCGCCCTCCCTTGAACCCGGCGCCTGCAAACCGTTACTCTGCCACCCTGGCGTTTGAAATGCGGGCGCAGTGACCCCTCTGGACGGTTCCAGCGTCCGGTCAGGAAGTACGGAAGACAAAGGGTCCGGATTCATGGGTGTATTGGGCAAGACGGAAGAGGTGCTGACCTGTAGGCATCTGCGGCTGCGCGAGACCCGCCACAACCGCGAACCGCAGGATGAGACGGAGGCTGGCGGCGGCGTGTACTGGTGCGATTGCACGCGCGACACGCTCGGTCCCGACGGACACGAGGTGGACGAAGAGGAGTGCACGGCGCTGCGCACCTGCTTTGAGGGTCTGGTCGAGGTTCAGGGATAGTTCAAGACGCCTGCGTCACACGTTTTCGTGATGCTCCTTGGCGCCTTCGTCGCGGATCACGACGAGGTAGTAGCCGATACTCATGGCAATGACCACCGCTGCAATGGCGAAAATGGTCAGCGGAGATTCCTGCTTGGAATCCAGGATGATCACTTTCCGGGCAATCGCCATCAGCGCGGTCGCCATGACGATCTTGACGTGGATCACGTCCGCGCGCAGGTAGACCGTGATGTTGACGAAGATTTCGATGGCGATCAGCACCGCCATGAAGGCGCCGAAGGTCGCCAGCATGTCCTCGATCTGGAGCAGCATGAACGGCGGCTGCATCAGCCGCTGATAAATGATCCACAGGACGTCGAGCACGCCCCACAGGATGACGAAGGTCATGAGCACGGCCAGAAAGCGCACGGCAAAATGAATGACGCGGCGCAGGGTCCGCATGAGACGGTCGTCTTCGTAGAGTGCCTCCTCGGTCACAGGAGGGTGTGATTCCGGGGGAGTGTTATTCATGGGGGCCTTTTGTGGGTTGTGGCGCCGGTGCTAGCCGAGGCCGTTTCTGTCTTCAACTGGACCGGGCATTTGGGAAAGCCAGCCGGTCAGGATTTCCACGATAAGCTGATTCTGGCTCTTTCCCTCCCCGCGCGCCGCCAGGCGCAGGGCCTCATAGACATCGCTGGGCAGCCGGATCGACAGCTTCGCCGTGGCATAGATGGGTGTTTCACGTCCGGGGTACGCGGTTGCGGAGGCGTCGTAGCTTTCCATGTCGAACAGGTCCACCTGTTCCGGGGTTTCTGGCGTCAGGTCGGAGAAGTCGTTGTCGCGCAGACAGATCTCGAGAATGTCGATGTTGCTCTTGCCGCTCTCGATCAGTTCCATGATGTGCCCGCGGCCGCCGAGCTTCTTCAAATGACGCGCGATGCCGACCGCGGTGACGGCGAACCCGCTGCGGCGCACAAAGACCACAGCGTCCTCACCCGTCATCCCGCGACGCACGGCTTCCACGATACGTTCAAGCTTGCCTTTGGTCGGCGACAGCATGGATCCCCTTCGGGTGTTCCCTTTTTTAACAGTGTAGAAAAACCTTGACAGAAATGCAACCGGGACGCGTCCGCTATCGCGGCGCCGCGATTGGGCTTGCGGCCCATGGACGGCGCGCGGACGGGGTGCCGGTCCGCAGCCCGGAACGTGCCGCGGGCAAAGCAGACACGGCCTATGGCATGTTGCAACTGCTTCGCCTACAGAATGTTAGCGCGCAGGCGCGTGATTGACACCACCGGATCCGGGTGGTATCATGGGGGCGCGTAGCAACATCGGACCATGGAGGTTTAAGTCGTTATGAATCTTAAGATTACGGGCCGTCACATGGAAATGACCGACGCCATCAAGGTCTATGTCGAGAATGGCCTCGAACGGCTTCGGCAGCACTTTGACAAGGTCCTGGACGCTGATGTCATCCTTTCGGTGGAAAAACACCGCCACATTGCCGAAATGAACCTGCACGCCAACGGGGTGCGCATCCACAGCAAGGAAGTGTCACAGGACATGTACGCGTCCATAGACGCTGTTCTGGCGAAACTCGACCGGCAGATCCGCAAGTACAAGGACCGCATCAACCGTCACCAGCCGCGAACGGCCAAGGAAGCGCGCGAGTACCAGCATCAGATCATCGAGATGCCCGAGGAAGAGCCCGCGAACGGGGGCAATGGCATCATAACCGTCCGCCATCGCGTTGTTCATCGTGAGCAGCTTGGCATGCGGCCGATGTCAATCGACGAGGCCGTGCTGCAGTTGGACTTGGTGGATGACGCGTTTCTGGTGTTTTCCAATGCGGACACGCAGCAGGTGAACGTGCTGTACGCGCGCGAGGACGGCACCTACGGGCTGATCGAACCGCAGTTCTAAGACACACGCCTGCCGGGCCCGGGCCGCCGGTGGAGGGTTCCTATGGATTTTGAGGACCTGTCGGTAAACCGCAAGAAGAGCATTGCCGTCGCGCGCCTGCTGGACCGGATGGAGGAGATCGAAGTTATCGCCGGTTTCCAGGGGATCGGGCGGCCGGTGTTCATCTCGGACATCAACCGGCCGGGCCTGGCCCTGAGCGGCTACCTCGATTACTTCGCGAACGACCGCGTCCAGATCCTCGGCAACACCGAGATCCACTTCATGGAGCGCCTCACGGCGGCCGAGTTGCAGTCCTGCCTTACCAACATGTTCGCGTTCGAGATCCCGGCCTTCCTGCTCAGCCGCAACCTGCGTCCCCGCAGTCTCTTCCTGGATATGTGCAACCGCCGCGGGATACCGGTGCTGAAGTCGCCGCGGAGCACCGACGAGGTGATCAGCGGCCTCATCCTGTTCCTGGCGGACGAGTTCTCGCCGGAAACCGTGGTCCACGGAACCGTTGTGGACTGCTACGGGGTCGGCTGCCTGATCATCGGTGATCCGGGCATCGGCAAGAGCGAGACGGCGCTCGAACTCGTCGAGCGCGGCCACAGGCTGGTGGCCGACGACGTGGTCGGGCTCAAGCGTACTCGCGAGGACGCCATCATCGCCACGACCTCTCCTGTGATTGAGCACCACATGGAGATTCGTGG
Organism: Candidatus Hydrogenedentota bacterium; assembly: GCA_052033955.1. GTDB lineage: Bacteria > Hydrogenedentota > Hydrogenedentia > Hydrogenedentales > SLHB01 > JBPOJD01. Next base: position 39,008 of record JBPOJD010000036.1, on the reverse strand, counting down.
CGTCGGCATCGTGGACGTGAAGAGCATCTTTGGGGTGGGCCGCGTGCGGAACATCAAGCGCGTCGGCCTGATCGTCAAGCTCGAGGAATGGGACCAGAGCAGCAACTACGACCGCACGGGGCTTCTCGAGGAACGGGTGTCGATCATGGGGGTCGAGATTCCGCGCCTGGTGATCCCGGTCCGGCCGGGGCGCAATATTGCGATCATCATCGAGGTGGCGGCGCTCAATCACCGCCTGAAGGAACTCGGGGTCAATCCGGCGCTCCAGTTGAACGAGCGCCTGATCAAGCTGATGAATGGAAAGTCCTATGGCTGAGACCGACAACCGTTTCGTGCTCATCACCGGCCTCTCGGGCGCGGGGAAGAGTCAGGCGCTGCGCTTCCTCGAGGACCTGGGCTACTACTGCGTGGACAACCTGCCGCCCGCGCTCATCCCCAAGATCGCCGAGCTGGTGATGACGCCCGATTCGCCCTACAAGCGCGTGGCGGTGTGTGTCGATGCCCGCACGGGCAACGACCTCAAGCATCTTGGCGGTTATCTGGACACGTTGACCGAGATGGGCGTGCGGCCGGACACGATATTCCTGGATTCGTCGGACAAGGTGTTGTGCCAGCGGTACAGCGAGAGCCGGCGCCGGCATCCGTCGAGCCCCACCGGAAGCATCGAGGAGGGCATTCGCCGGGAGCGCGAGCTGCTCTCCCCCATTCGCGCGCGCGCCGACCTGTTTCTGGATACCAGTGCCATCTCCGTGGCCGAGCTGCGCGACCGGCTGGCGGACGCCGTCCTGGGCGACCAGGAGGCACGCAAACTCGTGGTCACCATCATCTCGTTTGGTTTCCGCTTCGGCGTGCCGCAGGAGGCCGACCTCGTGCTGGACGTCCGGTTCCTGCCGAATCCGCACTATGTCGCCGAGCTGCGCGCGTGGTCCGGCAATGAGCCCGAGGTGCGCGACTATGTGCTGAACAACGACGATGCCCGCACCTTTTTGACGCAGGTGCAGGGACTGCTCGAGTTCTTGATCCCGCGTTACGAGAACGAACCCAAGTCCTATCTCACCATCGGCGTGGGGTGCACGGGAGGGCGTCACCGGTCGGTGGCCGTGGCCCATGCCCTGAGCCAGTTCCTGCAGGAATTGCGTTACGCGCCGCGGCTGCGCCACCGCGACGTGGCCCGGACGGTCGAGGGCGGCGCGTGAGCCACCATCCCTCGGCGCAGCGACAAGGCGGTAGAACGGATTTCCGTCGCGCTTCACGCGCGTAACCGGGGAGTTTTCCATGTCCAGGCAGATAAGTCTTATCTTCGGATGCCACTCGCATCAACCCGTCGGCAACTTCGATCACGTCATCGAGCAGGCTTTTGACGAAGCCTACCTGCCCTTTGTCGAGGTCCTCGAAGAGTTTCCCTCCGTACACATGACGCTCCACTACACGGGGCCCCTGCTGGACTGGTTCGAGGAGAACCGTCCGGAGTACCTCGACCGTCTGGGCGCCCTTGTGCAAAGGGGCCAGATCGAGATCATGGGAGGCGCGTACTACGAGCCGCTGCTGTCGGCTATTCCGGAGCGCGACAGCGTCCGGCAGATCACGCGTATGGGCGACTGGTGCGAGCGGCGCTTCGGGGAACGCCCGCAGGGCATGTGGCTGGCCGAGCGCGTCTGGGAACCGCACATGCCCAAGATCCTGCGCGAGGCCGGCATTACCTACACCGCCCTCGACGACACCCACTTTTTGTGTTCAGGCGCGGCGCGCGAAGACCTCTTCGGTTACTACCTCACCGAGCACGAGGGGCATGCGGTCAAGGTCTTCCCCATTCTCAAGCCACTGCGCTACATGATCCCGTTCCACCCCGTGCAGGAAACCTTGGACTACCTGTGGCAACACGCCTCCGAGGACGGGCCGCGCTGCGCGGTCATCCACGACGATGGCGAGAAGTTCGGCGTTTGGCCGGGGACCCACGGCAGTGTGTACGAGGAAGGCTGGCTCCGGACATTCTTCCAGGCGCTTACCGACAACCAGCACTGGATCCGCTGCCAGACCTACAAGGAATACATGGCCGAAGCGGGCGCCAGCGGGCGCACCTACCTCCCCACGGCCTCCTACCGCGAGATGATGGAGTGGGCCCTGCCGACCGAGGTCCAGCACCGGCTGCACGCGATCATGACCGAACTCGAGTCCCAGCCGGAGCGTTTCGCCGCTTACGAACGCTTCATCCGCGGCGGATTCTGGCGCAACTTTCTCGCCAAGTACAGTGAAGCGAACAGCATGCAGAAGAAGATGCTGCGCGTGAGTTCGAAGCTGCACCGCCTCGAAGAAGGCGCGGCCAAGGCCCCCGCGCTGGCAGAGGCCGAGCGGCTGCTTCACCAGGGACAGTGCAATTGCGCCTACTGGCACGGGGTTTTTGGCGGACTCTACCTCAACCACCTGCGCACAGCTGTCTACGAGAAGCTGATCGCCGCGGAAAAGGTCCTTGACACCATCGAGTGCCCGGGGACGGACTGGGTGCGGTGCGAGGAGACGGATTTTGACGCCGACGGCTTCGATGAGGCCGTGCTGGAGAACAGTGAGCTGTCGCTGGTCTTCAGTGCCCAGGACGGCGGCACCCTGTTTGAACTGGATTACCGTCAACGGCCGTTCAACCTGCTCAACACGCTATGCCGCCGCGAGGAGCCGTATCACCGCCACCTGCGCGAGCAGCAGCCGTCTCCAGACGGCCCGGACAACGGGTCCAAGAGCATTCACGACATCGTGCGCGTCAAGGAGGCGGGACTCGAGCGCTATCTGGCCTACGACCCCTACCGCCGCGTCAGCTTGCGCGACCATTTCCTGCCCGTCGACACCGGCGTGGAGCAGTTGTGGACGGTTGGCCATCAGGAGTTGGGCGACTTCGCAACATCGCCCTACCGTCTGGAGACTTCCAGCGACCGGGTCATCCTGTCCCGCGACGGGGTGGTCGCGGTCGACGGCGGGGTCCCCGTGGGCGTGCGCAAAGAGGTGAGTATTGACGCCCGTGCATCTGAGGTCCGGATTTTGTATGATATCACCAGTTCGGGCGGTGCAGGCACGGAGGTGCTGTTCGGGGTTGAGTTTGCAGCGAATTTCCTGAGCGGTACCGCCTTTGACCGCTACTACCGTTCGGACGACGTCGATCTGAACTATGCGAAACTCGGCGAACAGGGTGCCGACGAGGAGCTCAATCATATCGCGTTGTGCGACAATTGGCTGAAGCTTGAGTTTGGCCTGAGACTGGACCACGCGGCCCGTGTGTACCGTTTTGCGATAGAGACGGTCAGTCAGTCCGAGGGCGGGCAGGAGCGCGTGTACCAAGGCAGCGTGGTCGTGCCGTGCTGGCGGGTGACGTTGCAGCCGGGACAGACCGTGAGGCGGGCGATAACGATGTACATCAACCAACTATAGCGGCAGCAGTGGAATATGGCAGACAATCCGCAAGAGATTACTGAAGAATTCGTGATCGTCAACACGCTCGGGCTGCACGCGCGTCCGGCGGCCAGCTTTGTGCAGACCGTGCTCAAGTTCGAGAGCGACGTGCACATCCAGATGAACGGTCACAAAGTCAACGCCAAGAGCATCATGGGGCTGCTTACGCTCGCCGCGGCCCAAGGCTCAAAGGTCACCGTGACGTGCCGCGGCGAGGACGCCGCCGATGCGATGGACGCTGTACGGAATCTGATCGAGTCGGGCTTTGGAGAAGACTAGTGGAGATTGCCATTCGGGGCATAGGCGTTTCGCCCGGAATCGCCATTGGACCAGCGCTGACCTTCGGTGTTCAGACGCTGGACATCCCGAAGTACGAGATCGAGGATTCCGCAGCCGAATTCCAGCGCTTTGAAGAGGCCGTCGCCGCCGCCCGTTCCGAGTTGCGGCGCCTTCATGCCCAGACTGCCCGCGAACTGGGCTTGGGTCACGCCGATATTTTCAAAGCCCATCTGATGCTTCTCGACGACGTCACCTTTCGCGAGGAGGTCGAGGAACGGCTTCGCACCGAAAAGGTGAACGTCGAGTACATTGTCGACAGCTGGATTGCGCGTCACACCCAGGCGCTGAACAAGGTGCCCGATCCGCGTTTCCGCGAGCGCATCAACGACCTGCTCGATGTGGGGACACGGGTATTGGGCAAACTCCTCAACACCCAGTTGGACAGCCTGAGCGAACTCGATGAACCGAGCGTCATCGTCGCGCACGACCTCTCCCCTTCCGACACGGCCAACCTCGATACGCGCAACGCATTGGGCATCGCCACGGACGTCAGCGGGCCGACCTCGCACACGGCGATCCTGGCGCGTGCGCTCGAAATACCCGCCGTAGTCGGCCTGCGTCACGTCGGCCTGCACGTCGTCCGCGGGGACATGATTATTGTCGACGGCACCAACGGCTTCGTCTTCGTGCGCCCCGATCCAAGTACGATCGAGGAGTTCACGCGCGAGAAGAAGCGTCAGGAAGCGGCGCGGCTGGCCCTGCTGCGCGCCGAAGACAAGGCCCCGAACCAGACCCTCGACGGCCATACGGTGCCCGTGCAGGCCAACATCGAGCTGCCTGTCGAAATCGAACACGGAATCCGCGTGAAGGCCCAGGGAATCGGTCTGTATCGCACCGAATACCTGTTCCTGAACAGCACGGTGCTGCCGACCGAGGACCAGCAGTTCGATGCGTATATGAATGTGGCCAAGGCCCTGCCAAACGCGCCGGTGACCCTGCGTACGCTCGATATTGGCGGCGATAAATTCGCCTCGCACCTTCAGCTCGCCGAGGAGATCAATCCGCAGCTTGGCTGGCGGGCTATCCGCTTCTGCCTCGAACGGCCGGACATCTTCAAGGCCCAGTTGCGCGCCATGCTGCGGGCCAGCGTGTCCGGAAACGTGCAGATCATGTTCCCGCTTATCAGTGGCCTTGACGAACTTCGCGAGGTGAAGGTGGTCGTTGAGGAAGTGAAGGAGGACCTCCGGCGCCGGAGCATCCCGTTTGACGAGAACGTCAAAATCGGGTCCATGATCGAGGTGCCGTCCGCCGTGGCCATCGCGGACCATCTCGCAGCCGAGTGCGATTTCTTCAGCATCGGGACGAATGATCTCATTCAGTATTCGCTGGCGGTTGATCGCGTGAACGAGAAGATCGCTCATCTCTATGAACCGGCCCATCCTGCGGTTCTGCGGATGATTCATCAGACCACGCAGGCGGCAAAGGCGGCGGGGATTCCGTGCGGCATCTGCGGCGAAATGGCCGGCGACCCCTTCTTCACGGAACTCCTGATCGGCTTGGGAGTCACTTCGCTGAGCATGTCGGCCGTCGCCGTGCCGGCCGTCCGCGCCGAGGTCGGCAACACCCGCCTCGACCAGGCCCAGGATCTCGCGGCCATTGTTCTCGAAATGGGCGCGGTCAAGGACATTCGCCGTTTTCTGAAAGAGCGAGCGGACCAGCGGGGCACCATGCGCCGATTCCTGTCGGGGGCGGAAGACCCGCCCGGGGAGGAACGGCATGTCCGGCAGTAATCCCCCGCTGCGGCTGGTCATCCTGGGATCGACCGGATCCATCGGCCAGAGCACGCTTGAGGTGGTGCGGCGCTACCCTGGCAGATTTTGCGTCGCCGGGCTCAGTACCAACCGGAACACCGACCTGTTGGCGCGTCAGATCCAGGAATTCGCCCCGCAGGCCGTGTCGGTGGGCGATGCCGCCTCCCGGGAGACCCTTTGTGGCCGTTTCCCCGGGCTCACGGTCCTTGATGGAGCGACCGGACTCGAGGAACTGGCGGGCATGGACGCGGACGTCGTGGTCTGCGGCATCGTCGGAGCTGCCGGGCTGTTGCCGGTGATTCGCGCCATCGATGCCGGTCGCCGCATTGCCCTCGCCAACAAGGAGCCGCTGGTAATGGCCGGACGGCTTGTCATGGAGCACGCCCGGAGCCGTGGCGCGGAAGTGCTGCCCGTGGACAGCGAGCACAACGCCATTTTCCAGTGCCTGCACGGTCACCGCACGGAGGATGTGTGCTCCATTCACCTGACGGCGTCAGGCGGGCCCTTCTACGGGAAGCCGCGCGCCACGCTCGCTGATGTCTCGCCGGAGCAGGCCGCTTCCCACCCCACTTGGGACATGGGCGCGAAGATCAGTGTGGATTCGGCGACCCTCATGAACAAAGGGCTCGAGATCATCGAGGCGAAATGGCTGTTTGGGCTTCCTCTGGAAAAGATCGACGTGGTCATCCATCCCCAGAGCATCGTACACAGCCTGGTCGAGTTTACAGATGGGAGTATTCTTGCGCATCTCGGCGTTACGGATATGAAATTCCCGATTTTGTTCGCGTTGACATGGCCCGAGCGCGTGCCGGTAGCGATGGAGAGGCTCAATCTCGCGCGCATGGGCACGCTGAGCTTTGCGGCACCGGACTTCAAGGAGTTTCCCTGCCTCCAGCTTGCGCTCGACGCCGCCCGTGCCGGGGGAACCGCGCCGGCGGTGCTCAACGCCGCCAACGAGGTTGCGGTCGAAGCCTTCTGTCGCAAGGCCATTGGGTTCCTGGATATCAGCGAGATCGTACGACGCGTTCTGGACGCGGTCCCCGTGGAGGAAGATCGTGATTTGGACGCCATTCTGACCGTTGACGCCACTGCGCGCAGGCTGGCGTGGGATGCCGTCGAAGCACTTGGAGCGCATGCACGATGATTTTCGACATTCTGGTCTTCGTATTCGTACTGGGATTGCTCGTCTTCTTTCACGAACTCGGGCACTTTGTTGCCGCCAAGGCCGTGGGCGTCTACTGCGACCGTTTCAGCCTGGGGATGCCGCCGCGTGTGTGGGGCAAGCGCATCGGTGAAACCGATTACTGCCTCGGCCTCCTCCCTATCGGCGGCTATGTGAAGATGGCGGGGCAGGAAGATGCCCCGAAGACAGAGGAGGAGCGTGCGCAGGAGTATGGCCACGTTCCGCCTGAGCGCTGGTTCAACAACAAGCCCGTGTGGCAGCGCGCCGTCATCGTCGCCGCCGGGCCTGCGATGAATCTTGTGCTGGCCGTGCTGCTCTACGCCATTGTCGCAGGCGTTGGCGCCAACGTGCCGGAGTCCGAGGTCAGCAACCGCATCGGCCTGATTGAGGCAGGCGCACCGGCCGCCACGGCTCCCCTTTTCGCGCTGGCTCCCGGAGAAGATCCCGCCGAATTCGTGCCGGACCGCGAACCCGACGCCACCGGGTGGCGCACGGGCGATCACATCGTCAGTATCAACGGCAAGGACGTAACCAATATCACGGATGTGGCCATCGCGGCCGTGCTCAACGCCGGTGAAGAAGTGCGGGTCGTTATCGAGCGGCCCGGTCTAGATGGCGCCTCGCGGCGTTTTGTCTCGCTGGTCCAGCCGCAGAAGATGGAAGAAACCGGTCAGGCGCGCTTTGGCGTGGCACCCTTCTACACGGCGCTGGTTGGCGAAACACTCGTGGGGACGCCTGCCCAGGCGGGTGGGCTTCAACCTGGAGACGTGATCGAGGCTTTGGATGGCGAACCGATCGACGCCGAGACATTCCGGAGGACGGTCGAGCGCGGGGCAGGCGAGCGGTCTTTCGTGCTGAGTGTCAGCCGAAACAACGAGACCTTTGACGTGCAGCTCAAGCCGGATGTCAGGGGCACCATTGAAGGCGTCGCATTCGATCCCCCGGTCGAGATCTTTGCAAGACTGCCCCGCGATGCCGACCCGGAAGTGGTCGTGCAGGACGGATGGCGTGCACGGAATGACCGCGCCGCCAGCTTCTTCTCGGAAACGCCCTTCAAGAAAGGCGACGCCATTGTCGAGATCGACGGCGAAGGGGTGACCGGCGCGCGTCTGTACGAGTTGGAGAAACAGCGCGACCAGCGCGTCACCGTGACGGTTGAGCGCCGGGGCGGCATGGCGGGGTTCCTTCGCGAGCCCGAACGTCTGTCCTTCGACACAACGGTGGACGACCTGATGTACGCGCTGACCGGCATCGATGAGTCCGCTGCCCCGGCAGTGTCGCAGTTGACCGCCAGCGCCGCGCAGACGACGGGATTGAAACGCGGGGACAGACTGGTCGAGATCGACGGGCAACCCGCAAGTGTTGTCCGGCTTCGCCGTCTGGAACAGGACCGGCAGGGCGACGAGATTACGGTACTTGTGGAGCGCCGCGCGCCCTGGTACGCGTTCAATACAACGGACGAAGTCTTTGAGACGACCCTTCCCGTGACCTCGGTCGGCGCGGTTGGGGTCGTCTGGGACCTCAAATACGTCTTCCACCGTGAGCCCGTGGGCAACGTGCTTCCCTCTGCGGTCTCGGAGACGGTCACGGCGTTTGAGCGCACGGTGAAGACGGTCGTCATGCTCGTCAGCGGCAAAGTGAGCACGCGGGATCTTGGCGGTCCGGTGATGATCTACCAGGTGACGACCCGCGCCGCACGCTTGGGCTATGCGTGGCTGCTGACCATCACGGCGTTCATCAGCGTGAACCTGTGCGTGTTCAATCTGTTGCCGCTTCCTGTGCTTGACGGCGGTCTGCTGGTCGTGCTCGGGATCGAGGGGGTCCGGCGCAAACCTGTCAGCGCGCGGGTACTCGAGCGCGTGCAACAGGTGGGCCTTGCCTTCATCATCCTTTTGATTCTGTTTGTTACCTACAACGATTTCTACCGCATCATCACCGGCACGTCGATCTGACGCGGCGGCGGGATGCGGGAACGCGGCGGCGGGACGCACACCCGGCGTCGCAACAGTCACCTATCTGGGGAAGGAGCATCTGAGAGACCATGAGCAGCATCACGTGCAAATTTGGTGGGACGTCGCTGGCCGACGCCGGGAACATTCGTCAAGCGGAGCAGATCATCCGGTCGGACGCGCGCCGGCGCTTCATTGTTCCGTCCGCCCCAGGGAAGCGCCATGCCGAGGACAAGAAGATCACGGACCTTCTCTACGCGTGGCACAGCCTGATTCTGCAGGACGTGGATGCACCCAAGCCCGCGCAGATCATCGCCGATCGGTTCGAAGAACTGGCGCGCGAACTCGGCGCCGACCTCGATGTGGGCAGTCTCCTTGACGAGATTGCGGCGCAGGCCGCTGTCGAGAAGACGGCGGATTTCATGGCCTCGCGCGGCGAATACCTCAACGGCCGGTTGATGGCCACGCTCCTCGACGCCACCTTCGTGGATCCCGCTGAGTGCATCAAGTTCGACACAGAAGGCAAGCTGGACCCGGCAACCTATGACCTCCTGGGCGCCCGGCTCCGCGGCGACGGTCTCTTCGTCATCCCCGGGTTCTATGGTTCCATGCCCGACGGGTCGGTAAAGACCTTCAGCCGCGGCGGCAGCGACATCACCGGCGCCATCGTGGCGCGCGCGTCGCAGTCCGAGCTGTATGAGAACTGGACCGACGTCTCGGGATTCCGCATGGCGGATCCCACGGTGGTTCCCGGCGCCAAACGAATCGCCGAAATCACCTACAAGGAACTCCGTGAGCTGGCCTACATGGGCGCGCGCGTTCTCCACGACGAGGCTATTTTCCCCGTACTGGAAGCCGGGATCCCGATCAATATCCGCAACACGAACAAACCCGGCTCCGACGGCACGATGATCCTTCCCTCCCGCGTCTCGACGGAAGCGGTATGCGGTATCGCAGGCCGCAAGGGTTTCACGATGATCAATATCGAGAAGACCCTGATGAACCACGAGCGTGGGTTTGGCCGCAAGGTGCTGGGAATCATCGAGGAATACGGCATCAGCTTCGAGCATATGCCTTCCGGCATCGACACCCTGTCGATCATCGTCGCGGACGAGGAGCTCGCGAACCACGCGAAAGCCATCGTCGAGGACATGGAACGCATATGCCGCCCCGACCGCATTTCGATCGCCTCCGGCCTCGCGCTCATCGCGACGGTCGGCCAGGGCATGAATCACCATCTTGGCGTAGCGGCCCGGCTGTGCGGTGCGCTGGCGGACGCCAAGATCAATATCCGCGTCATTGACCAGGGATCCTCCGAGATGAATATCATCGTCGGTGTCGAGGACTCGGATCTCGAGAAAGCCATCCGAGCGATCTACGATGCGTTTGAGTCATGGAGGTAACCGGTTCCGACAGCGACACGGGCGGCTTCGGTATCCGGCGCCGCACCAAGATTGTCTGCACGATAGGGCCCAGTTCCAGCGCCCCTGACACGCTGCGCGCCATGATGCTCGCAGGGATGAACGTCGCGCGGCTGAACTTTTCCCACGGCGACCACGCGGCGCACCGGGCGCAGTACGATGCGCTGCGGGCCGTGGCGGCCGAAACGGGCCGCGGGCTCGCCATCATGGCGGACCTGCAGGGGCCGAAGATGCGCACCGGACTCCTCGAAGGCGGGCAGCCAGTCACGCTGACGCCGGGTGCGGCGCTGTGCATCACGACACGCGCGGTTCTGGGCAACGACCGGTGTGTTTCCACCTCGTACGAGGCCTTTCACAGCGACGTGGCCCCGGGAGACCGCGTCCTGCTGGCTGACGGCACGATGGAGCTCCGCGTCGAGAACGTCGACGGTTTGGACGTGCGTTGCCGTGTCGTCCGCGGCGGCCTGCTCGGGCAGAACAAGGGCATCAATCTTCCCGGTGTGGACGTCAGCGCACCCTCACTCACAGACAAGGACATCGAGGACCTCGAGTTCGCCGTTGGACTCGGCGTCGATTTCGTCGCCCTCTCCTTTGTGCGGCGTCCCGAAGACATTCTGCGGGTACACGAGCACCTTCCCAAGGGTTCCGGTATTCGCGTGGTGGCGAAGATCGAACGCCCGGAAGCGGTGGAACACTTTGATGCCATTCTGCCGCTTGTGGACGCCGTCATGGTTGCCCGCGGCGACCTCGGCGTCGAGATGAACCTCTACGACGTCCCCCAGATTCAAAAAAAACTCATCGCAAAGTGCAGCCTGCGCGGGGTGCCGGTCATCACGGCGACGCAGATGCTCGAAAGCATGATGCACAGCGCGGTTCCCACTCGCGCCGAAGTCACGGACGTGGCCAACGCAATCTACGACGGCACCGACGCCGTGATGCTGTCGGGCGAGACGGCCGCGGGCGATCATCCCATCGCGGCCGTGACCACCATGGCCCGCGTCGCCCTGGCGGCGGACGATGCGCGGGCGTGGCGTCCGCCGCACGAGCACCTGTGCGAGGCCCGTGAGGCGCACGGCGGCGACGCAACCTTTGGCGAGGCGGTGGGCGCCGCGGCCTGCCAGATGGCCGAGACCCTCAACGTCGCCCGAATCGTCTGCTTCACCATGTCGGGATATTCGGCTCTCCAGATTTCCCGGTTCCGCCCCCGGACACCCGTTACCGCCATTACTATCAGTGAGCAGGCGTGGCGTCGTTGTGCCCTGTACTGGGGTGTGGATGCCCTGCGCGCGCCGGAAGTCGACAGTATGGACGAGATGGTCCGGCTCGTGGACAGGCTGCTGCTCGAACACGGACTGAGCAGGCCGGGTGAAACTGTTATCATTGTTGGGGGGACCCCACTTGCGGTCGCCGGAACGACAAACTTGATCAAGTTGCACACGGTCGGTGAAACAGGCTGACATCGTGAGGACACCATGGCGTCCGACCATACACAGGAAACCGTTCGTGATGACTGGTATCGCGATGCCTTTGGTGTGCTCTATCCTCTCATCTACGCCCATCGTACCGTGGAAGCCGCAGCACCCGAGGCACGTTTCGCCATCGAGCGCTGTGGCCTGACGGCTAGCGACCGCGTCCTTGACCTGTGTTGCGGGAACGGCCGCCACATGGTGCACCTGCTCTCGACGACGTCCCATGTCATTGGGCTGGACTTCTCAGCCCATCTGTTGGACCGTGCACGCACGGTGATCGGGCCGCACGGCGCGCTGGTGCGCGCCGACATGCGTGCCATTCCGTTTGAGGGTTGCTTTGACCTGGTCACCAATTTCTTCACTAGTTTCGGCTATTTCTCCTTCACGGACGAGAACGCCGCGGTGGTGGACGGGATCGCCCGGGCGCTCAAGCCCGGCGGGCGCTTCTTCCTGGATTACATCAATAGAAACTGGGCCGAGCAGACCCTCGATCCCGAGAGCGAACGCACGCAGGGGCCCTACCGTATCCACGAGCGGCGATGGATCGCGGAAGAGCGGGTCAACAAAAGTACCCGCGTGTACGAAGGGGACCGCCTGGTTCAGGAGCTCAGCGAATCGGTCCGTCTCTACAGTCTGGGGGAATTGCACGCGTTGCTCGGCGAAAGCGGTCTGCGCGTCGAGGCGGTCTACGGCGACTACACAGGCGTTCCGATGGACGCCTTCAAACCGCGCATGATCGCCGTGGGCAGGAAGGATTGACCGTGCGCGACCTCCTGACAGACTACGACGCGCGACGGCCCGAGCTGATGCAGTTCTACGCGGTCCCGCCGGAGGCCGTCTTCAATGGCATGGCGCGGCCCGGATGGGACCGCTCGCTCGTGGACGCGATCAACGCCAGTCAGGAGCGCCTTGGGGCAACCGCACGCATCGCAGGCAACGAGACGGTCATCGTCACGGGCCAGCAGCCCGGCCTGCTTACCGGGCCGCTCTACACCATCTACAAGGCGGTGACCGCGATCAATCTTGCGCGCGCCGTGCACGAGCGCACCGGTGCGCCCTGTGTGCCGCTCTTCTGGGTAGCTGGCGACGACCATGATTTCGAAGAAGCCGGGCACGTTCACCTGCTCACGAAGCACCACCAGCCGCTGCGGCTTGCCTATGCCCCATCCGCGGACATCGCGGGGATGTCCATGCACAGGGTCCCGCTGGAGCCATCGCTGCATGCGCTGGTGGATGCCGCGGCCGACGCGGCCCTGGCCTCGGATCACGCCGCCGAGGTGCGGGCGTTTCTTCACGACTCGCTCGATGCATCGGCATCCTTTTCGGACTGGACCGCGCGACTGCTGGCCAGACTGTTCGTCGGCACGCCGCTCGTGGTATTTTCTCCGGACCTTCCCCAGGCGAGGGCGCTGGCACGCCCGGTTGTAGCGGCGGCCATCCGCTCGCCGCTGCTCGTGACCGAGGTGTCGCGCGATACGGCTGCCCGGATCGAGGCGGCTGGCTACGCACCGCAGGTCGAGAAACGGCCCGGAGAATGCGCGTTCTTCCTGGAGAGCGAGGGCCGCCGCCGCAAGGTGGTGTTCCGGGATGGACACTTCATTCTCCCGGCGACGCGGCAGACCTTCACGCAGGACGAACTGCTGGCGCTGCTCGACAGGAGTCCAGAGATCTTCAGTCCCAACGTGGCCCTTCGATGCGCGGTGCAGCAGCAGCTTCTGCCGGCATCGGCCTACGTCGCGGGTCCGGGCGAATTGGCCTATTGGGCACAGTTGGGGCCCATGTTTGAGGAATGGGGCCTGCGCCCGCCTGCCGTGTACCCGCGTGCGCGGTGTGTTATTACGTATGAGAAGACCCGGAAGCTCCTTGACGAGTCAGGGTTCACCGCCGCCGACGCGGCCGGATCCGTCGAGGAACTCACGGCCCGCGCGTTGCGCAACACGGCGGAGTCCCCCGCGCTGCCCTTTGTGCGGGCACGGCGCACGGTGATCGAGGACGAGATCCGGCGCCTGGCCGACGACCTTGCTCCGCTCGACGCGCAGGCCGCGGATATGGCCGGGCATCTTCGCAACCAACTCGCCGGGCGTATGGATCGCCTGGAATGGGTCATCGCGCGTGGTGACGAGGCCCACCGCCGCGCCGTCCGCGAGCGTGTCCTGCGAGTGACGAACGAGTTGGCCCCCGGACGCAGGCCGCAGGAACGCGTCTATAGTGTATTCTCATATCTCTTCGATCAGGGCTGGCCGCTCGTGGGCCGTCTGCTCGATGAGGTGCGCTTCGACCGCCCAACCGTGCAGGAGGTGCAACTGTGACCGTTGACGTCGTGGCGATAGGGTCCCACCCGGATGACGTCGAGGCCGGCATCGGCGCGCTTGTCCACAAGCTCGTGCAGCGCGGCCTCAAGGTCGCGATTCTCGATCTGACCGCGGGGGAACTCGCGTCCCGGGGAACGGTCTCCGAACGTCAGCGCGAATCCGAAGCGGCCGCGGAGATACTTGGCGTGACCGCACGGAAAAACGCCGGCCTTCCGGACGGCGGCATCGAGAACATTGGCGAACAACGCCGGGCATTGGTTCCCTATCTTCGCGAGTGGCGTCCACGTCTACTGCTTGCGCCGATGAGCGACGACCGCCATCCGGACCACGAAGCGGCGCACATGCTGGTGCGCGACGCGAACTACATGGCGGGATTGAGCAAGATCGAGACGCGTCAGGACCCGTACCGGGCGCCGCGAGTCCTCTACTACCGCGTATACAAGGACCCATCGCCTCCGCAGGTGATCGTCGATGTGTCCGGGTATTTCGACAAGCAAATCGAGGCCCTGGAGGCCTACCCATCACAATTCTACAACCCCGGCTATGACGGTCCGGAGACCTTTGTGTCGAGCAGGGCATTCTGGGACGGCATCCGGTTGCGTGCGGCGTACTGGGGCGCCCAGATTGGCGTCGCGCACGCCACGCCGCTGTATGCGCTGTCCCCGATTGCGGTGGACCTGCCCCCGGGCCTGAAGGGAGACCTATGAGAATCGGCATCACCTGTCACGCCACTGCCGGGGGCAGCGGCATCCTCGCCACCGAACTTGGCGTGGCGCTGGCGGAACGCGGCCACGTCGTCCATTTCGTGACGCTTGAACCGCCGTTTCGCCTCACGGAGTTTCACTCGAACATCTTCCGGCACTACGTCGACATCGCATCCTATCCGCTCTTCCGATATCCACCGGTCACTTTTGCGCTCGCGTCGAAGATTTGTGAAGTCGCGGAAGAGCACGATATCCAGCTCTGGCATGCGCACTATGCCATCCCCCACGCCGCCGCAGCCCTCATCGCGCGCGACATGCTTCCCCCCGAGCGACGTTTCAAACTGGTCACGACCCTGCACGGCACGGATATCACGCTGGTCGGCATCGATCCGTCGTTCTACCGGCTCACCAAGCACACAATGGAGATCAGCGACGCCGTGACCTCCGTTTCCGAGTGGCTGACGCAGGAGACCATCCGCGATTTCGCCCTCCGGAAGCCGATCCAGACCATCTACAACTTCGTGAACCTGGAGCGCTTCGACCGCCGTGATCCCGCGCGATGCCGTCTCGCCGAGCCGGGCGAAAAGATCATCATGCATATCAGCAACTTTCGTCCTGTGAAGCGCGTGACCGATGTGGTGCGGGCGTTCAAGAAGATTGCTGAGCGGATTCCCTCGCGTCTGATAATGGTGGGCGAAGGCCCGGAACGCATGTCGGCCATGGGGGTTGCCAAACAGCTCGGCGTGTCCGACAAGATCAAATATCTCGGTAACATCGACAATATCGACACCCTGATCCCCTGCGCGGACCTCATCTTCCAGCCCAGCGAACACGAGAGTTTCGGCCTCGTTCCCCTGGAGGCCATGGCGAGTTGCGTGCCGGTTCTGGCCACCGCGAGCGGCGGTATCTGCGAGGTGGTCCAGCACGGCGAGACGGGCTTTCTCTGCGAAGTGGGCGACACGGATGCCATGGCGGCCTACGCCATCCAGATCCTCAGCGACCGGGCATTCGCGCAGGAAATGGGCCGAAAAGGGCGTCAACGTGTGAGCGAGATGTTCACCGAAGAGCGAATCGTCGCACAGTACGAGTCCCTCTACGCCGGGCTGGTGTAACCGGACCATTTTGCCGCAAGGATGGCAAACAGCGCGCAGAAACAACGACGGGCGATAACAGTTCTCACGTTCCGGATTCTACGTGATCCCTGCCCGCTCTATGCGGTCAAGTGTCCTCGTGGTCTTTCTGAGACCTTCTGCGGCGGCGGGCCTTCTGCTTGCGGATCTTCTCGCGCGCCCGCGCCTCCAGACTCTCCTCGCCGAGCGTCTGCTCCTCGATGAGTTCGCAGAGACGCCGGCGTGCATAGAAACGGTTGAGCGCCTGGGAACGCGCCCGCTGCATCTTCACTTCAATCCCCGAAGGCCCGTGCCGCAACAGCACGCACGAGGAGGTCTTGTTCACCTTCTGGCCGCCCGGGCCGCTCCCCCGGATGAATTGTTCCTCAAGGTCGGACTCCGAGACGCCCGCGGACGCCATGCGCACGCGGAGTTCCTCCTCCTTCTCTGGGGACACGCCGAACTTGCCGGCCACGGCCGCCTCCTGTCGTCAGTCGCCGCGAACCGTCCAAGTGCGAGGATGCTCCGAGTAGTACGTGAAGGTCACATCCGGGAACACCTGTCTCAGGTGCGTGCACAGATTTTCTAATCCCCACATCTCACTCGATCCATGCTCCACCGTGACAACCGCCGCGCCCGCCTCAACCAGCCGCTCGCGAACGGCCCAGTAGGGCGCCCCATCATAGCAGACGATGATCACGTCCGCGCCCGCACGGAGGATGTCCTGGTCGGGGCCGATACACCCTACGCCGAGCGCCGGGCGGCTGACCACGCGCTCAGGATCACCAATGACCTGTACGCTGTCCTCTCCCAAGGGGGCAACCTTCTTCGCAACGTGCTGGGCAAAAGTCCGCAGGGGCTGCGGGGGGATGGCGTAGATGGCGTGGTAGTTGTGGCCTTGGGACGTGTGCACCGGCTTTCCGAGTTCGAGCCCCGCCGCCCACGAATCGCGAATGCCAATGCCGGGCCACTGGTCCCACGTATCGTGCGCGCGCAGCACCACGAGCCCCGCATCCTCGATCACCTTGCGCCGCAACAGGCCCGGCTCCGTCTTCCGGTGAGGGCCGTCTTGCCGGTCCAGATGATCCCAGAAGAGCGGCTCGTGCGTAATCAGCAGGTCGCACCCTTCTTCGATGGCACGTGTGATGTCGTGGATCGACGGATACCAGCACACGCCGGCCTTGGTGACCGCGCGCGACGGGTCTCCCATCTTGACGGTATCGACCGTCTTTGCACGGTCGACCCAGGGGCTGTTGGCAAGCAGGTACTCACGGATCTGTGTGGTGGTCGGCATGGGTTGTCCTTCGCGTTATCGGCCCGGTTGCGGCGCCATGATACGGCGCGATGCGCACGCATGCAAGCCGGCACGGCTGGAGGCGGGATATGATCTGGCTGGAAAAAGATCAAGAGGGAGGATCCGCATCCATGCTTCACCTCCCTCATGGAGAACGAGGACTAGGCGCTTACATCGAGGGCCTGCCCAGGGGTCATCCTTACCCCCATTACGGCGGTAATGAGACGCAACGCCGCTTCGCCCGATGCCGCCGCCTTCGGTTCGCCGATCGGTGCCGGCGGGATGGCTTTGGCTGAGGGTTTCAGCATTGCCTGGCCTAGCGAAGCCCCGACGCGGCCCGCCTGTATACTACTGGTCATGAGCGGCCTCCTTTCGGTGTCGGGTCTCTGTTCTCCGGTCTGAACTGCTTGACCTGCACCAATTTTCGGCATTTTGGCGGGAAACTTTACGGCAGGGCAACGAAGGAGGCTGGACCTATCCGTCCGCGCGCCACGCCCCGTTGCTGAGCACGATACGGCGTTCACCGTGGGGAAACTTGAGCTGAATCCAAGGGATCGGCATGCCGCGCTCGGCGCCGCCGACGGGAAACACGTACACGACCGTATCCGGCGCATCCGTCCGGATCACGGCGCCGGTATTCTGATGGATTCCGCCCAACGGCTCCTCCAGAAGGACGGGAAACGCGTGGTCGCGGTCCTTCCACGGTCCATGGAGACGAAAGGTAACGCGGATCTCCACCCCGTCGGACTCGGCCGCCACCGGTTCGCCCTGCCACTCGGCCGCGAGGCGGGCGCCCAGCTGCGCCTTGATGTCTTCAGGGTAGTTCTGCCAGGTGGGACGGCTGTCGCGTACGCGGCGGGCAATCTCATCGTCAGGCACCGGCCGGGCGTTCCAGGCGCTCAGGGCCAGAAGGACTGCCAGAAAGACGAGGATTGCACCCGCAGTAATCGCCGTGCGTGCCGACACGCCGCTAGCGGTCCGTTCGACGCCGGTCAATGAAGATGACGCTCTTCGCATCCGGCTGGGCCATTTGACGGACCTGCGCCAGGACCTCGAACATCTTTTTGGCGCTCTTGTACTGGCGGTACTGGGTGTGGGCCACCCCGACGGACAGCGCCATGATGGGATACCGCGCCTCCTGGCCCCGCCGGTCCTTGGCGACGATGTATCCCTGCTGGATTTCCTTCGCCGAGTAGAGCTGCTTGACCCCCTGATCAAAGGTGCTGGTCAGCGAGCTGCAGAAACGCTCGTAATCCTCGAGATTGATCAGCACCACGAAGTGCTCGCCCCCCATGTGGCAGATGAACGACTCGTAGATGCCCATGCTGCGCGTCAGCCCGGTCAGGGTGCGCGACATGAATTCGAGCGCCCGCTTCTGGCCTTCGCGGCCATAGGCCGCGCAATAGGCCTTGAAACCCACCATGTCGATGTAGCATGCGCCGATGGCCATGCCGCGGGCCAGCCGGTGGTTGATTTCGCGTTTGATCGCATCCGTGCCCGGCAGGTTGGTGACGACGTGGCGCTTGTTGGCGCTCTCGAGAAGCGCGCTCAGCGAGGACAGCTTCTCCATGAGCTTGTCGAGCTTGAAGGGCTTGACCAGGTAGTCGTCCGCTCCCTGTTCGAGGCCGTGAAGCACCTCCGGCTCCTCCCCCAGTGCGGTGAGAATGAGCACCCCGATCTTGTAGAGTTCGGGGTCCTTCCTCAGACGCCGACAGATCTGATACCCGGTGATTCCCGGTAACATGATGTCCAGTACGGCGATATCCGGCTTGAACTGCTTGGCGAGTTCAAACGCGCCCTCGCCGGTATTGGTGCTCTGCACCTCGTGGCCTTCCGCGACGAGCTTGGTCTTGACCAGCTCGGCGAGATCGACGTCATCATCGACGAGAAGAATTCTGCTCATTCAAAAACTGTCCCCTTGTCTATGCGTTACAACCGTCGAAATCATAATACATCCACAGCACAAAGGCAAAAACAACCGCACGGACCAGCTCTCGACCCGCACACCGTGTCGCCATCGGTGCCGCTCCAGTGCCCTATGGCGCAACGAGTTGCGCAGGCGGGGTATCCTTGAACTCCCCCTTGAGCTGTGTTAGGATCCACCCAAACAGACCACGTTGCAGCGAGGGACACGTCACATGAAGCGGTCGATAGCACTTTGCCTGGCACTGGTACTGGCCATGATTGCCTGCGGCGGCGAAGAGGCCCCGCCTCCTCCTCCACCTGAACCGGCCGTCCCCGAACCCACCGCGGACCAGGTAAAGGCCGAGGTGGTGCGCACGCTGGACCCCTTCGAACCGCTTTTCGTACTCGACAAGGATCCACTTCCCCAGCCCGTACATGACCAGACCCTTCAAGGGCTTCGGGCCAAGATAGCCCAGCACCAGGCGGGCACCAATGGCCCGGAAGGCATCCGTATGGCCCAACGGCAGGTTGAGACCAAACTTCAACAGGCGCAGGAAGGCGAGTTCTGGGCGGCCGTGGTCGCGATGTGCGACGCCTTGGAAATCCTCGCGCCGAATACGACCCGGACCGCGCGGGCCCGCCAGGACGCGATGGTGCAGCTCAACCGTCCCAAGGTCGTGCTGCGGGGCTTCTTTAACTTCGATGAGTCGACCATCGTCCAGATGCGCATCCGCATTCCCGCCACGGGGGAGGTCTTTGAAACCGTTCGCGCCGAGGAGGGCGAGGAGTTTTTGCCGCAACCGTATACACTCCGTCTCGTGAATATCATTGGAGACCGCATGGGCGTGAATCTCGAATATCTCGCCACGGGCGACACCTTCCAGGTGTACCTGCAGCGGGCCCAGGACCGGATGTAACGTCCACGGCGCCCGCAGCGCCATTGCGTTCGGGATTATGAACGAAACAACTGATCAGCAATCACGGCGCGGCCTGCTCGCCGCGCTTGTCACGGCAGTCATCCTGGCCGGGGTGTTCGCCTACGCCAACAGCTTCCTGAATGGCTTTGTGTGGGATGATGTCTCCTTCATCCTGCGCCAGGAACGGGCCCCGGAACCCTACGCCGTGGCCCCTCTGTTTACCGAAGATCAGCATGCCTACGGCCGCGGACAGGGCAACTTCTATCGACCGCTCGTTGCCGCATCGTACCTTCTCGATTTCGCCCTCAGCGGCGGGCCTGATCCGGACGATTCACTGGCGACCGGCACGACATTCTTTCACCTGACGAACCTGCTGTGGCACCTGGCGGCCGCTCTGCTGCTGCTCGGGATCCTGCGTCGGGCCGCCGCGCCTGTTCTTGTTCAGGCCGCCGTGCCCGTGCTCTTCGTCCTCCACCCGCTTCACACCGAAGCGGTCACGTACATCAGCGGTCGCGCCGATCCCATGGCTGCCGCCTTCATGTTTGCCGCCCTCTGGTTCGCGCTGGCCCAAGGCACGCCCCGCCGCCGGTGGGCCGCCATGGCCGCGAGCCTGGCGTGCTTTGTCGCGGCCCTCTTGTGCAAGGAATCCGCCCTGATCTACCCCGCGCTCCTCCTGGCCGTTCTGCTGATCCACCCCCGGAGGCAGGCCGACGGCGCGGCCCGTATCGCCCCCTCCAACTGGGCCTCGCTGGGTGGCGCCGTAGTCGTGCTTGCCGTATACCTCACCTTGCGTGCGACCGTGTTGCGCTTCGCGGACCCGGAGGCGACCGCCGCACTGCCGCTGGGCGAGCGGCTCGTTACGATGCTCAAGGCGATTGCCCTCTACGGCAAACTCATCGTCGTGCCAACCGGGCTGCACATGGAGCGAACGATGCGCGGAACCGGCGCGGGGACCGCCCTTGCGGGCCTCGCGTTGCTGACTCTGATGACAGGGGCGCTCGCCGCCTGTCTGGTGCGGAGACAGCGCCGGGCAGCACTCGCCCTTGCCTGGTTTCTCCTCACCTGGCTTCCCATCAGCGGAATCTTCCCGTTGAATGCACCCATGGCCGAACACTGGCTGTATGTGCCGCTGGCTGGGCTGCTCTGGGCCGTCGCGGAAGCGGTCACGGCCCTCACCCGCCGCTGGCGGACAGCAGGCACCGCGGCCACGGCGCTGCTGGTTGCCGCCGGTATTGTCTGGGCGGGCCTGACTGCCCAACGCAACCGCGACTGGCACCATAACGAGCGCTTTTTCCTCGCCACGCTGGCCCAGAATCCGGATTCCGCGCGGGTCCACTACAACCTCGCGGTCACCTATGAGGACATATTGCGCAATCCGGCCGGCGCCAAACGGCACTACCAGGAGGTGCTGCGCGTCTACGCGGAGGAACGGGCGCGAGGACTTCACGCTGGTCTGGCAAATGATCAGGAACTCGAGTCGCACCTGTCGCTGGGCGAGCTTTACTCCGCGGAAGACCGGTGCGACGCGGCCGCTCCCCACTTTCGCGCGGTGCTTGAGGCCACGCCACTGGAAAGCACCTTGCACGGCATGGCCGCGTTCGGCATGGGCCGGTGCCTCGTGCGCATCGGCGAACGCGACCAGGCGCGGGTTCTGTTTGATCGGGCTGCGGTGTCACTGCCGCAAATCAAGGAACAGATGGACCGTCTGCTGGGCGCCGCACCCTGACCAGGCCGCGCCGGCCGACTCGAATAAAGAACGCAACGGAGGGATTCCATGCTGAAGCAACGTCTCATCCACCCGGATATTCTCGAGGCCCTGGCCGCGGCCGGCCACGGGTCGAAGATCATCATCACCGACGGCAACTACCCGGCGAGTACGCGTCTGGGCGAGAACGCCTCGCTGGTCTATCTCAACCTGGCCCCCGGCAAACTCAAGGTCACCGAGGTCCTCGACCTGCTCCTTACCGCCATCGCGGTGGAGGAAGCGGCGGTCATGGAGCCCGAGTCGGGCCCCGAGCCCGCCATCTTCCAGGAGTTTCGCAGCCTCCTGCCCGACCTCACCCTCACCAAGCTTGGGCGCTTCGAATTCTACGAAGAAGCCAGCGGCCCGGACACGTGCCTGCAAATCGTCACGGGAGAACAGCGCATCTACGCGAATATCCTGCTGACCATTGGCGTGGTCGCTCCCGAAGGATGATCGCCAGCTCCGGTTTAGACAGAAAATAGCAGAATTGGCTATTTTGAAAGTTCAGCGTCTCTGAGTGGCTGCACAGGCCTCGGAGCGCTGTCCATAAGCGATTATGTACCAGTCTCTTAGCGCGGGTTTTGAGGGGCGGATAGTTCTCTTGACACCTCTCGGAGGCCGTGCTAGAATGGCATTGGTGCTAAGTGTAGCCACATCTATCCCTTTGGAGGTACACGGCGATGGCCGAAGACAAGCACGACAACGAAAATGAATTCTCGCCGGAAGAGGAAGAATTCGGTTTCGGTACCGGAGACGCGGACAGCTTCGGCGACAGCGACTTTGGTGCGTTGACCGGCGGTGACGCCGACAGTGACTTCGGCAACCTGCCTCCACTGAGCGATTTCGAGTCGTCCGCCGGTGATGACCGCGAGGAGTCCGACGCCGGGCTGCCTCCCTTGGGTGACATCACGTCGGACATGGGCGACGAAGGGTTGCCCTCGATCGAGGACATCGACGTCGAGACGCCGGTGCCGACGGGCGGTAACATCCGTCCTGCGCCCCCTGGCTACGAGCGCAAGGATTTCGAGACGCCGTTGGCGGATGCCGACATCGAGACGCCTGAACCCTTGCGTGGCACAGGATTCCAGGATCTCGCCGCGGACAGCGATTTCTCGCCTGAGACCCCCGAAATCGGCCCAGGGCCGGATTCGGATATTGACACACCGATGTTCGACAGTGCCTTCGGAGGTCAACAGGACTTCGAGGATATCTCGGACACATCGAGCCCGACCCAGGCCATGGTGACCCCCATGTTTGGAGCGGACGAGGTTGGCGGCGCGAATCGGCCCGGTTTCGACGAGGGGGCCTTTGGCGGCGTGGACGAGAACGTCTTTGACCAAGGAACGCCGATCCCCGACTTTTCGCCGGACACAGGCGTCCCCGAGCAGGCGCCGCTGGCCGAGGCCGCCGCAGGCGGGAAAAAGAAGAAGAAGCAGAAGGAGAAGAAGGCTGCTGGCGGTGGCGCAGGCACCGGCAAGGTTGTGGCGATCGCCGCGGTGGTCGCCATCGTGGCATTGCTCGGCGGTGTCTTTCTCAACCCCTATGTCAGCGGCTACCTCCCGGTACCGGATCCGCGGCAGCAGGAACTCCAGACCGCCCGCGATGAGATCCAGGCGCTCGAGACGCGCCTGCGCCGTTTCGAGAGCATTCAGACCGGGCCCGAGGGCGCACAGATCAGCCCCGAGGAAGTGGATCGGCTCCTCGCGCGTCAGTCCGAACTGACCGAAGCCAACACCGCGCTCGAGCAGGCCAACCAGGAGATCCTGGCCCGTCAGGAGGAGCTGAAACTTCAACTGGCTACGATTGAAGAAGACGTCGAGGTCCGCCGCGACGAGGCACGCTCGGTACAGGAGCAGCTCGAGGGCCTGCGCAATGACACCGCCATTCAGAAGGCGCGGCAGGAAGGCCTCAACGCCGAGGTTCTGCGCCTCACAGAACAGGTGGGGCAGCTCGAACAGGCCGACGCCCGCCGGTCGGCAACGAAGGACGCGTTGCTGCACAACATCGACCGCTTGGCCGTGCAGGTGCGCGAGGGCATGCCCCTGACCCCCACCAAGTACAGCCGTGATGCCCGCCTGCAGGATGTGCTCGCGCTTCAGAGCGAAGTCCAGAACGCCAAGTGGGTGACGCCCGACCTGCTCCAGCGCTACACGACGCTGTATCTGCGGGAGCTTGAAATTGCGCAGGCCCGCGAGCATTTCTTCGCCAAGATTCCGACCGTCGACCGCTATGGTTCACGGACGGAGAAATGGGCGGAGTGCCTGATGAACGGCAACTGGAGCGTCTATTTCCGCACGCTCGACGGACAGGACATCGGTATCTACGAGAACACCTCTCCGACAGGACCGGCCGTCTACGCGTTCCGCGCGAATCTGCCCAAAGAGGCGCAGATCGAGATAGAGCAGGCGGTCATCGCCCACCGCACCGAGGATTTCGAACAGAACGTACAGTTGCTTGCCCAGAAAGGCGAGGTGATTCCGCAGCCCACCGCTCTTCAGCGGATCTTCAACTCGCTCTAGTCCGAAATAGCCGACCATCCGGGGCTATGGCACATGCCATGGCCCCTTTCTTTTTCTTGGGTTGGAGATTAGGGTACGGACCGTCTACGGAAGTACCTCGAGGTGTTCAAGCAGGATCTTGAACCCGATGCCTATCAGCACCACCCCTCCCACGACCTCGACGTGGTCGCCAAGCCTGCGGCCGATGCGTGCGCCAAAGACCATCCCCAAGGCTGTCAACACGCCGGTGATCACGCCAACGGCCAGACACAGCACCCAGAGATTCATCTCCAGGAACGCCAGCCCCAGACCAACCGCGAGTGCGTCAATGCTCGTTGCCAGCGACAGCAGGACGAGACTCACCCCGCGGGTTGGATCAGGGACGTCGGCCTCATCCCGCGCCTCGTCGCGCACGGCCTGAATGAGCGTGCGCAGGCCGATCCCCGTGAGCAGCGCAAAGGCTACCCAGTGGTCCCACCCGCGGATGAGCGGGGCCACGGACTGACCGGCCAGCCAGCCCAAGACGGGCATCAGCGCCTGGAACAGCCCGAAGTGCCACGCCAAGCGGAAGATTTGCCTGCGTGTCACGCCGCGCAGGCGCACACTGGTGGCGATGGCGACGGAGAAGGCGTCCATGGCCAAGCCCAGCGCAATCCCCGTAATAACCAGAGGTGTCATGTCGTCAGTGGCCCCGTGAATGAAGAGAGAAGGACCGGATGATATCACGGCAGTGGACACTGGCGAAAGGGCGTTTGCGGCGTCACGCCTGCCAGCGGTTGCCGAGGTAGCGCGCCGTTCCGCGGAAGCCGTCCCGCAAGGCGGGCAAGAGCACATCGCGGATATCGGGAAACAGCACGATGTCCTCAAGATCCGCGACCGGCACAAACGCCGCCGCCTCGAGGCGCTCTTCTTCTCCGCAAGAAAGTGTGCCGCCGATGAGATCCGCAGTGAAATACAGGTTCACAATGTGGCGGTGAGCGTCAGGCGGAATGCTGTCGTTGGCAAAAACCAGATCCCGGACGCGGATCTCCAACCCCGTCTCTTCCCTGACCTCGCGGGCGAGGGCCTCCCCCGCCGGTTCCCCGAAATCCACGCCTCCACCCGGGAGCAACCAATAACTTCGCCCGTCTTTGCTGTGGCGCACGAGCAGCAGGCGGCCGTCATCGACCACGATGGCCGCGACGCGCACGCGCGGATGGCTCTTGCCTGCATTGGTCATACGATGAACCGCGCCAGCTGCTCGGCGAAGGCCGGATCGACCTCTGCTGTCACCACCACGTCCTGTTCCTGGTAATCTTGGTCGATCACGCGGCCATTCGCGTGGATGCGTGCCACAATGCCTGCCTCCTTTTGCGGAACCCGGAAGGTCAACACACGGCGCGTCAATGCCAGCCGCGCCTCAACCAACTCGAGCAGCCGCGTCAGCCCCTCGCCGGACCTTGCCGACACGGCGACGGACGGCGCGTGCCGGCGTCGAAGGTGGTTCA
Source organism: Candidatus Hydrogenedentota bacterium (assembly GCA_052033955.1). Classification (GTDB taxonomy): domain Bacteria; phylum Hydrogenedentota; class Hydrogenedentia; order Hydrogenedentales; family SLHB01; genus JBPOJD01. The sequence goes on along the minus strand of JBPOJD010000036.1, from coordinate 13,491 downwards.
CCTGTTGTGGATCGGCGATGTCCACCTTGTTCAGCACGTGAACCATGGGTTTGTCGTCCGCATCGATCTCCTTGAGCACTTCGTGCACCGCCGCGAGATGCTCCTCCGCCGCGGGATGGGCAACGTCCATCACGAGAAGCAGCAGATCCGCTTCGGTCACCTCCTCGAGTGTGGCCCGGAAGGCCGCCACCAAGCCGTGGGGCAGCTTGCGGATGAATCCGACCGTATCGCTGAAGACCGCGCTGCTCCCTCCCGGCAGCGCACAGGTCCGCGAACGCGTATCGAGCGTGGCAAACAGCTTGTTCTCGACCAGCACATCCGCGCCGGTCAGGGCGCGCAGCAGCGAGGACTTGCCCGCGTTGGTGTAGCCGACCAGCGCGACCGTAAAGGCGTCCGTTCTGGCGCGGCGCTTGCGCTGTACCCGCCGAGCCTCGCGCACCTGATTGAGGTCCGCGTGCAGACGTTGGATACGCTGACGAATCACGCGGCGGTCCACCTCGAGCTTCTGTTCGCCGGGCCCCCGAATGCCAATACCGCCCTGTTGGCGCATGATCGATCCCCGGCCCGAAAGCCGTGGCAGAATGTACTGAAGCTGCGCCAGCTCAACCTGCAACTTGCCCTCGTTTGTCTGCGCGCGCTGCGCAAAGATGTCGAGAATGAGCTGGGTGCGATCTACCACCTTCCGGTCCAAATGCTTCTCGAGGTTGCTCCCCTGCGTGGGCGTGAGTTCGGAGTCCACGACCACGAAGTCCACATCGAGTTCGGCGCAGGCCGCCTTCATATCCTCAACCTTCCCTGTCCCGAACATCGTGGCGGCACAGGGCTTGTCGCGCCGCTGCAGGAAGGTGGCGCGAATGTCCGCGCCAGCCGTCCACGCCAGTTGCCGCATCTCTTCCAACGACTCCTCGACGTCACGGTCACTCTCTCCGGGCAGCACCAGCCGGGCGAGTATGGCCGTCTCCGTATAGGGCGGGTGCTCAATGTCGATCATCTTTGTGTCGGAACTGCTGCTCACCAGTACTTCTACTCCCGGAGGCGCTTGGCGCGACCGCATTATCACAACGTCTGCAAGAGACTATAGCATGCATACCGCACGCGGCGTTCGGCGGCGTGCGCAGGGCAAAAGAAAAGGCATCCCCACGTGATCGCGGGGATGCCTGAAGGAACGTGATCTGCCGGTCTAGCGCTTGGAGAACTGAAAGCGCTTGCGGGCGCCGGGCTGACCGTACTTCTTGCGCTCGACCTCGCGGGCGTCGCGGGTCAGGTGACCGGCCTTGCGCAGGGCCGGGCGGTACTTTTCGTCCACCTGCACGAGCGCGCGGGCGATGCCGAGGCGAAGCGCGCCGGCCTGGCCGCTGACACCGCCGCCGTCGCAGCGCACGCGGACGTCGTAGTGATCGGTGGTACCGGTGACCTTGAAGGGCTGCGTAGCCATCATCACCAGCACGTCGCGCGCCAGATATTCGTTAATGTCACGGCCGTTGATGATGATCTTGCCGTTGCCGGGTTGCATGCGTACGCGCGCCCGGGCACATTTCCTGCGGCCAATCGTGACGATTTCGTTCACGGTCTTCGTTCTCCCTTATTTGACGTCGTAGACTTCGGGTTGCTGGGCTTCGTGCGGATGCGTGGCGTCGGCGTAGACGCGCATGTGACGCGCCAGCTTGCGCCCGAGGCGGTTGTGGGGCAGCATGCCCTTGATCGCCAGATACATCGCGCGCGTCGGGTGTTTCTCCATCAGCGCGCTGTAGTTCATTTCGGAAAGCCCCCCGGGATGGCCCGAGTGGCGGTAGTACATCTTCTGTTCGCGCTTGCGGCCCGTCACAGCGGCCTTGGCCGCATTGATGATGATGACCTGGTCGCCACAGTCAAGGTATGGGGTGTACTGGGGCTTGTGTTTGCCGCGAAGCAGCTTGGCCGCCTCCGCCGCCACACGCCCGAGGACCTTGCCCTCCGCGTTGATGACGTAGCACTTCTTCTGCACTTCCCCCTGTTTGGGGACATAGGTTTTCACAATCCATCCCTCCGGAATCGGACGCCGTTTCAGCTCTTGTAATCTGGTGTGTAACGGGGCTTTACCAGTGGTCACAAGACACGTGACGGCGAACCATAGCAAATGGCTGTAACCCGTGTCAAGTGAACTGCGGCACGATCCAACCGCTTCGTAGATTACTGGGAGCAACGCTCTGCATGAAGACCCCCGATCTATGACACATGCCTGCGGCACGAAAGCCCCGGCGGGCGGCCGAAACACCGGCCAGTCCGCGGCAGGACGCGCCACGATTTGTAGGCGCGCATACGCACGCATTCGGGCGGCCTTGTCTCCCGGCCGCGCAGAGCACGCACACCCCGAAACCCCGGAGCTTCTTCGTGGAGTTACGGCAATCCGTTGCCATCGCTGGTGTTAACAGGGGCGTCCCCAGTTGTTTTTCGGTGTTTCGTGCCCGGTTTGCGGGGTGTTGACACGCGCCACAAAAGGTGGCAAGCTTAGGCAGTGGTCTACGAAGAAGTATAAACCAGCTATCAGTAATAACTCCTGGAATTCTTCACCGCGGGTCATTCTGTTTTTCGGGGGGGGATAGGTATGCCCGGTTGGGAGTCATGGCAAAGGAATGACACGACGCACCTGCCACGCCGAGAGAAAGGCGAAGCTTTTTTTGCAGCGCCGTCCGTTGGCTTCCGCCGACCATCGCCCGGCATCCGGCAGATTCCCCTCCCCTTCTGACACCTTGCATCTCCCACCGCCCCTGCATACCGCAACGCGGTTGTGGCAGGAGCTTTTTTTCTGTGCATGTGCGTCGTGGACGCATTCGAGCAGTCTCCACCGGCTGGGATTCCGCAGGCCCTGATTCTGGTCACAGGGAGCCAGAGCCGAGGCCGGCGCGGAGTCCGCAACCGCAAAAGAGAGAGGAAGCAGACGGAAACATGACGGAAGCAGTAGCAACAGAAGGATGGGAACCTGGAGTTCCCGAGAAAGGAACACAATGAGAGATTTGAGACAGCGAGGTCTGACTGCCGTGGTGGCAGTCGCACTGGTCGTGGCGCTTCTTGGCGGCGCCAGCGCTCACGCCCAGACCACGAACCGCGTCCTGCTGGTTGGGGACAGTTGGACGGGTGCAATGTGGTCGTACCGGAATCTGCGCGACGTGTTTGCGTCCGCAGGGTTTTCCAGCGTTGTTGAGAAGGGCGACGTGACGGCCATCGGCGGCACGACCGCCGCGTGGTGGGCACAGTCCGCCAACCTGGCGCTGATCACGAGCGAGTTGAACAACAACCCGACGATCGACATGGTCCATCTGAGCATGGGCGGCAACGACTTCTTGGCCGGACAGGCCAACGGCGGGTGGTACCTCGGCATGGGAACGAGCGCTGAGACGGCGCTCTTCAACACGATCGAGGCGAATATCGAGACGGTGATTCAGCACATCCTGAACATCAATCCCGATATCCACATCGTGATTTGCAGCTACGACTACATCAATCTGTGGGACACGCTCAACATCCAGGCCAATCAACTGCTGTGGGCCAACCTGGGCCAGCCCTCTCCCCGGCAGCTCAATGAAGCCTTGATCCGTCTGGGCGACCGCCAACGCAAACTGGCGCTCGACTACGGCGCGGCCGTGACCTATGTGAACAATTTCGGCCAGATGCACGTGTACGAAGGCTACAACGCAGTCTTCGGCCCCGGGCAGTTCCCTGCTCCGTGGGGTCACCCCAGCTATCCGTGGGAGAAGTCCTCGGTTGGCGGCAACAATGGCGACGATGCCATTCACATGAATGACCATGGCTACGACATCATCGCGCTGAATTGCTACGTCAATTTCTACCGGTACTTCATCGACCCCAGCGCGGGCGAGCTGCCGGTCAACATCGACGACAACTATCCCTCCCCGCCCCCAGGCCATTACAACCTCCAGTTTTATGACGGCTTCGAGGGCGGTCTGGGCAACTGGATCAACAGCAACGCCACACTGAAGGCGCTCAACACGTACTGGGGCGCCTACTCGGTTGAACTGGACAGCACGGACAACATCATCCGCGCCCAGAGCACCGTTGGCAAGGAGAACGTCAAGGTATCGTTCTGGCTGAAGATCAGCGGCTACGATCTGTTCCCGGCGGATACGTTCCGTGTGGAATACACGACGAACTACGGTCAGAGCTGGACGACGCTCCAGAGCTGGACGACCAACTTTGACTGGACCTACTGCGAGTACCTCCTTCCTTCGTCCTGCTCGAACAACTCCCTGTTCGGCATCCGCCTGCGTGCGGCCACGAACAGCACTGGCGACGATGCGTGGGTGGATGAGGTCCGCATCGAGGCGACGGACATTCCCTGCACCCTGTACAATCTGAATCTGAGCACGGCCGGCGGCGGACGAGTCAGCTTCTCGCCCGGCCCCAGCTACGGCTCGCAGTATTGTTCGGGCACGCAGGTCACCGTGACCGCCACGGCGGCCGACGGATGGGTGTTCAACGGCTGGAGCGGCAGCGCAAGCGGCTCGACCAATCCGCTCACCGTGACCATGAACGGGAACAAGTCCATCACGGCCAATTTCGTGGACGCGAACGGCGATCCGGGGCTGACGGCTGGTCAGACCGACTGGATGAAGTGGGTAAGCTGGAATCACCTGTCCTCGACATGGCCCACCGCCAGTTCGGCGCAGAATTCCGCGATGGCCTACCGCGCCAACCAGGCCCAGAGTACCTTCGAGACCTACCACATGCCGTACGGCCAGGCCGCGAACATCTGGTATACCAACTACGACCGTCAGACCATCGGCGAGTACCACGCCATTGGCGACAGCACCACGTGGCTGGGCCAGTACCTGATGGGACTGTGCAACAAGTACGCCGTGACCGGCGACAGCACCACGTTGGCGCAGATCAACGACGTGCTTGACACCTTTGACTGGCTGACGCAGTGCACGAGCAAGAGCGGCTACATCCCCCGCTTCGTCGGACTGACCAACGATCCGGCCTACCAGTCGTACTACCAGAGCTATGGCAACGGCTACGCCACGTGCGTGGCGCCGTGGACGAACTACACCTGGCTGGACTACAGCTCGCGCGACGTATACATCGGCGCGGGCGTTGGCTTGGGCAGCGTGTGGATCCACGTCGCCGACTCGGCCACGCGGGCGAAGTGCCAGGCCATCACCGAACGCGTTCTGGACCGCCTGATCGCCGATAGCTGGTGGATCATCAGTCCCACGAGCAAGTCGACGAATCCGACCCCCGGCTTCGTCACCCTGTGGCAACGGCTTGCCATTTCCATGAATGACGCCAAGTATGGCTCGCAGACCGACTACGGGACGTGGTTCGGGCTGTGGGACAGCACCGGCGGCATGGACACCTTCAACAAGTGGTATGCCGACTACTTCGCCAACATCCTGGGCACGTCGGAGCTTTATGTCGTGCGCAAGCTCGAGACGAATCAGGACAAGATCAACACGCTCAATTCGGCCCTGTTCAAGGCCGCGGAGAGCGTCGGCGGCAATCACCTGAACGCGCACATGGCGGCGTGCTACCTGGCCGGAACGGGCGACTACACGCGCAATGTCCCGCGCGGCGTCCTCCAGGGCGGCTTGATCGACCTGCCGTGTGACGACTTCTGGATGATTGGCATCGACAACAGCAACAATCCGGCCTATCCGCAGAAAGACGCCACCAGCTCGCTCTTCGCGATCCTGCCTCGTGACCGCGTGCGCGGCGAGTACATGTGGCAGGTCTCGCCGTGCAAACTGGCCGGTGGCGCGGATGCCCCGATTGCCTTCATGATGCTCGACCGGTTCGTGCCCTATTGGATGGGCCGGGCCTGCGGCGCCATCGCCGCTCCGTGATCCGGCGCATCTGACACGTCTTGCTTCCTCTCGGGGGGCGTCCAACGCGGACGCCCCCCTTCCTCATTCTCCGGTGCGGGATGCGCCGGGTCGTAATTCACATTCTTGGTGCAATTCGCTGCTCTTGACATGCGCGCGAAAACATGGCACACTGGCGCCGTTGAGGTAAGAAGAACTGAAAACCAGCGCAAACTGGTAGAATTTCTAATAATTTACTCGGGAGTATGGGAATTCGGGGGGTCTCTATGCTCGCTATCTTGTGAGGAGCCGCATGACCGCAGCGCCGCGCAAATCCGGGGATCGCCCCCGATGACCCGCCGCCCCGCAATATCGGCCCACACGGCTCCGACTCCAAACCATCCCCTCCTTCCCCAGTATCGCAAACACTTTCCGACGGTCAGACCCCTTCAATCCCCCAATCGGGCGTTGAAGGGGTTCTCTTTTGCGCCTGTTGCCGGATCGGCGGGTTGCGCCGCAGCGTGCCGGGCGCACGCTCCCCCTCGAGCCGGACCCGCGCCGCGGCGCCTGGAGCAGGGGCCAGTGCGCGCCCGCGGCTCACCGAGGGGCCATTTCTGGTGATGAAAAACCGGATAGGAACCATCGGGGGATTGGGTTCCAAGGAAACACGAGGACGCAACAAGATATGGAATGCACTATGAAAAAATACTCTGTAGCACTTGCGGTGCTGTGCTGCCTGTTCATGGTCAGCGCATCGGCCTCCGCAGATACCCTCTTCTATGACGGGTTTGAGAGCGGCAACCTGAACAACTGGTCCTACAGCGGTGCCAGCCTCAAGCTCTACAACACGTACTGGGGCATCGTGTCCCTGGAAACCGACAACACCGACTGGGTGGTTCGCGCCCAGAGCACAGTCGGGTACACGAACATTACCCTCGAGTTCCAGCACACGACGTCGGGCTTCGATGTGTTCCCGGCGGACTATGCCCGCGCCGAGTATTCACCCAATGGCGGCACGAACTGGTACAACCTCCAGTCGTGGACCAGCAACTTCGGCTGGAGCTACCGGTACTATGCCCTGCCGTCAAGCTGCGACAACAATGCCAACTTCCGGATCCGCCTGCGCGCGCAGACCAACAGCGGCAGCGATGACTGCTATTGGGATGAGGTATTCATCAAGGGTACACCGGCGCAATACACCCTCACCACGAATGTGACGGGCAGCGGCTCGGTGGCGAAGAACCCGAATCAGTCCACCTACGCGCACGGCACCCAGGTCACCCTGACCGCCAATCCGGCGTCGGGGTGGACCTTCTCGAACTGGACGGGTGACGCCAGCGGCTCCACCAATCCGTACGTCATCACGATGAATGGCAACAAGAGCGTGACCGCGAACTTCGTGGACACCACGCCTCCCGCGGCCCCGACGGGTCTCACCGCGACGCCCGGCGACGCCAGCGTCAGCCTGGACTGGGCCGACAACTCCGAGGGCGACCTCGCCAGCTATAAGGTCTTCCGTTCGACGACGAGCGGCAGCGGCTACGGCGTTATCGCCAGCGGCGTGACCAGCAGTGCCTACGTGGACAACACCGCCGTCAACGGCACAACGTACTACTACGTCGTGAAAGCGGTGGACCTGCGCAATAACGAGAGCGGCTACAGCAACGAAGCGTCGGCCACTCCGGCGGACACGGTACCGCCCGCGGCGCCCAGCAGCCTTGTTGCCAACGGCGGCGACGGCACGGTCAGCCTGGACTGGGCCGACAACTCCGAGGGCGACCTGGCGAGCTACAAGGTTTACCGTTCGACGACGAGCGGCAGCGGTTACGGCGTCATTGCCAGCGGCGTGGCGACGAGCAGCTACGTCGACAACTCGGTCACCAACGAAACGACGTATTACTACGTCGTGACGGCGGTAGACACGGCCAGCAACGAGAGCGGCTACAGCAACCAGGCGGCGGCCACGCCCACGGGTACCTATACACTGACGACGTCGGTGGTTGGCAATGGTCACATTGACAACACCAACCCCGGTCCGTATGCGTACAACGACGAGACCACCCTGTACGCCGTGGCGGACAGTGGCTGGGAGTTTGTCGGCTGGAGCGGCACGGTTTCCAGTTCCAGCAACCCCATCGACGTGACCTTCGATCAAAATCACACCCTCACGGCCACGTTCCAGGAAGTGTACACGGGCCCGGTACTGGGCACGCGCGTGCTTCTGGTCGGCGACAGTTGGGCCCACATCATGTGGAACGAACTGAGCCTGCGTGACGTGTTCACGGACGCGGGGTTCTCCGGCGTGCATGAGTTTGGCACGAACACGGCGGTGGGCGGCACGACGGCCGCGTACTGGGCGCAGTCGGCCAACCTGCAGACCATCACGAGCGCCCTGAACGCCTACCCGAGCATCGACATGGTGCACTTCAGCATGGGCGGCAACGATTTCCTTGCCGGCCAGTCCAATGGCGGCTGGTACAAGGGCATGGGCTCCAGTGCCGAAGCGGCCCTGTTTGACACGATCAAGGCGAACATCGAGACGGTCATCCAGCACATCCTGAACATCCGTCCCGACATCAAGATCGTGATCGCCAGCTACGACTATATCAATCTCCTGGATACGCTGAACATTACGGCCAACCAGATCCTCTGGGCCAACCTCGGACAGCCTACGCCGTACGAGTTGAACAACGCGCTGATCGAGCTGGGCAATCACCAGCACGAACTCGCCATCGAGTACGGTTCCAGCGTCACATACGTGAACAACTTCGGGCTCATGCACTTCCTGCATGGCTACAATCAGGTGTTCGAGGCCTATCGTTTCGGCGTGCCGTGGGGCCATCCGGCCTATCCGTGGCCGAAGTCGATGGGTGCGAACAACGGCGACGACGCCATCCACCTGACTGCGGCCGGCTACTACGAAGTCAGTGTCAATTGCTGGGACAAGTTCTACCGGTATCTGATCGACCCGAACGCCGGTCCCTTGCCCGCGGACGCTGACGAATTCCCGGCGCCCCCGCCGATGAACTACAGTGGACTGTTCTCCGATGGCTTTGAGGACCAGGTGTTCACGAGCAACAACTGGTTGCTGAACAACACATCCTTCAAGCTTGGGGATACCTGGTGGGGCGTGTGGTCGCTCGAACTGGACAGCACCGACAACGCCGTGAAGGCGGTCAACACGTCGGGCTACCAGAACGTGCGCGTGCGTTTTAACCTCAAAACCTCGGGATATGACGTGTTCCCGCAGGACAAGTTCCATTTCGAGTACACGACCAACTACGGTCAGTCGTGGACCACTTTGGAGACTTGGACGAGCAACTTTGACTGGAGTTTCCACGAATACATCATGCCGGCCAGTTGTGACAACAACGCCAACTTCGGCATCCGTTTCCGTGCGGAGACCAACAGCACCGCCGATGACGCGTGGATCGACGAGGTTGTCATCGACGCCGTCCCGCTTCCGTGCACGCTGTACTCGCTGAACCGCCGTGCGAATGGTCAGGGAACGGTTTCCGTGTCCCCGGGCCCGGACTACGGTTCGCAGTACTGCTCGGGCACGCAAGTCACGCTGACCGCAAACCCCTACCCCGGCTGGACCTTCACCGGCTGGTCGGGCGATGCAAGCGGCAGCACGAATCCCGTCACGATCACCATGAACGGCAACAAGACCGTCACGGCGACCTTTGTGGATTCGCATGGCAAGGTGGGCCTCTCGGCCGACCAGTACGACTGGCTGCGGCTCGTCAGCTTCAACGTTAACGTCGATGACCTGAACCTCACGTGGCCGGCCATGACGCAGGATCAGAAGGCGAGCCTGCTGTACAAGGCGAACACGGCCCAGTCCATCTTCGAGACGTATCACATGCCGTACGGCCAAGCCGGCGACATGTGGTACAGCGACTACACCCGCCAGCAGGTCGACAAGTACGAGACGATCGGCGACAGCACGTGCATGCTCGGGTACTACCTGGGCGGCCTGTGCAACGAGTACGCCGTGACCTCGAACTCGAGCCTGCTGCCGAAAATCGACGCGATTCTCGACACCTTCGCGATGTTGAGCCAGGTCAGCGGCAAGTCGGGCTACGTGGTCCGTTTTGCGGGCCTGACCAATGACCCGGCCTACCAGCAGTACTACCAAGGCTATGGTAACGGGTATGGCACGGGCGTGGCGCCGTGGACGAACTACACGTGGCTGGACTACAGCTCGCGTGACACCTACACGGGCTTCATCTTCGGCCTGGCCAACGTGTGGATTCACATCCCGGACGCGAATATCCGGGCCAAGGCTCAGGCTGTGTTCGAGCCGGTGATGGATTGTCTGCTTGCGGACGGCTGGAACATCATCAGCCCGTCCAGCCAGTTCACGAACTGGACCTTCGGGATGCGCGTCTCGTTCACGCGCCTGGCCATTTCGATGAACAACGCCAAGTACGGCCCGCTCACCAGCTACGGCAGCGATTTCTGGTGGTGGGAAGGCACCGGCGGCATGGATCTTGATGACATGTACTACGGGGACTACTTCTCCAACATGCTCAAGACCTGCCACATGTACGTCTGCCTGAAGCTCGAGACCAACCAGGACAAGATCAACACCCTGACGGGCAAGCTGCTTGACTGTGCCGAGAAAGACGGCGGCAAGCACCTCAACGCGCATCTGGCGGCGATGTACCTCGGTGCGACCGGACACGCGGGCCGGAACATCCCCAAGGGTGTGCTGCAGGGCACCCTGCTCGACTTCCAGTCGGGTGATCAGTGGATGAAGGCCGTCAACAACGCCAACAACCCGCTGTATCCGTACAAGGACAGCGAATACTCCACCATCGCGCTGATGGTGCGTGACCGTCCGGGCCTCGACTACCAGTGGCAGCGCAGCCCGGCGCGTCACAGTGGCGGCGCGAACGTGCCGATCGCCTTCCAGACCTTCGACCAGTACACTCCGTACTGGATCGGTCGCCAAGGCGGCGCCATCCCGGCCCCGTGACCCGCTAGCTAGTCCCTGAATCCACAAGGGCGCCCTCTCCGGAGGGCGCCCTTCCTTTCTCTGATGTAAGCCGCCTTACGGGATCTTTGGCGTGGGCCGCGCCGTCGCGCACTCGGAGCGCGAAGGGCCGCCCGACGTCACACGACCTATATATCTGCATTGCATACGGTTATGTGGTCCACCATCCTTCCCCCACCTGCAGTGATACCCATTGACCTTTGCTTATCACTCTGCAACACTAGAAGTGAATACTGCGATAGTAATTAGGACTGTGTTTTCAGGTGGACTCCGTAATTGTGCGATATCTGCCGGTCCGTCCAAGGGCCGCGCATGTTCCGGCTGTCTCTTCGTGGGGTTCCCCTTCACGATGCCGGTCTCAACCGGCGCGACGCAGGGTTTTCTGACTGTCCAGGTGGGATTGCGGCCCGTCGGGCCGCCAACTGTGGAAGCCGGGGCTTCCGCGCGAAAGGATGAAGATGAGATACAGATACATCAGCATCGGGGTGGTACTTGTGCTTGCCCTGCTGGCCTCCAGCACGGCATTTGGCGTCACACGGGTCCTGCTCGTAGGGGACAGCTGGACGCAGGCGATGTGGAACTACCGCAACCTGCGCGATGACTGGGCCAGCCGCGGCTTCTCGAGTGTCACCGAAAAGGGCGACGTCACGGCGATCGGCGGCACGACCGCCTCGTGGTGGGCCGCTCCGGCCAACCTCCAGCTCATTACCAACGAGCTGGTTGCCAACCAAAGCATCGACATCGTTCATCTGAGCATGGGCGGCAACGATTTCCTCGCCGGACAGGGCGCGGGAGGCTGGTACAAGGGTATGGGCTCTCAGGCCGAGGAAAACCTGATGGACGCCATCAAGGCGAACATCAATGTGGTCATCCAGCACATCCTGAGCGTGCGGCCCACAGCGCGTATCGTCATTTGCAGCTATGACTACATCAACCTCTGGGACACCCTGAATATTCAGGCCAACCAGCTCCTGTGGGCCAACCTCGGCCAGCCGACGCCCCGTGAACTGAACGACGCCCTTCGCAAGCTCGGCGACCACCAGCGCCAGTTGGGCGTCGAGTACGGCGACGCCGTGACCTATGTGAACAACTGGGGCCAGATGCACCAGTGGACCGGTTACAACTATGTCTTCGCCCCAGGGCAGTATCCGGCCCCGTGGGGTCATCCGAGTTATCCATGGGAACGTGCGTGCGGCGCCAACAACGGCGACGACGCCATCCACCTCAGCGATGCCGGCTACGACGTCATTGCGGACCGTTGCTGGACCGGTTTCTACTATTACCTCATCGACCCGAATTCGCCCCCGCTTCCCGCGACGATTGACAACGACTATCCGGCGCCGCCTCCCGGCACCTACACCCAGCTATTCTACGATGGGTTCGAGAACTCGGCGTGGTCCTATGCCAACTGGTTCCAGCTCAACAACGTCACGTGGAAGTCGCTGAACACCTACTGGGGCACCTGGTCCGTCGAGATGGACAGCACGGACTCCGCGCTCAAGGCCCAGAGCACCAGCGGCAAGGCGAACATCCGCCTGACCTTCTGGCTCAAGACCGGGGGGTATGACAGCTACCCGCAGGACAAGTTCCATGTCGAGTACACCACCAACTACGGCGGCAGCTGGATCATTCTCCAGACCTTCACGGGCAACCGCGACTGGACCTTCTGCGAATACCTGATGCCCGCGGCGGCCAACAACAACCCGTATTTCGGCATTCGCCTCCGCGCGGCCACGAACAGTTCCGCGGACGATGCGTGGGTCGACGAGGTCAGGATCGAAGGAAACTAATCCGGCGGGTATGAACCCCTGCGTTGTGTGAACAACCCCGCGCGGGACGTCTCAGGACGTCCCGCGCGCTTCATTTCAGGACTGCGTCTACTCCGCCACGGGTGGCGCGGGAATAACACCTGCGTACCGGCCCATCCAGTACGGCGTGTAGAGGTCCAGTCCCGGGAACTCGTAGGGGTGGTTTTCGTGCTGGTCCAGCGTGAAGGGCCGCCGCGACCAGATGACATCGCTGAGGTGACGTTCCGGAATGAGCAGGGCGTATTTCGCCTGTTTGCCGCCGCCGACGTCCACGGTTTCAATGTCGTCCCGGTCGCTGTTCTTGACCGCGGTCATCCACAACGGCGTGTCCCAGAACTCATAGAGCGTGCCCTGCAGCGTGGCGCGGGCCGTGGCATCCCCGGCGCGGGTCACGACCTCGAACATGGCCGCAAAACTCGCGTTCAGATGATCGCTGGAGTTCTTCCAGATCTCGGTCATGTGCCGGCGATATGCCGCGGACCGCTCGGGATCCTTGTCCACCATCGCCACGGCGAGAATGCGGTGATACCGCAACCCGTTGGCGAAATAGTCGCCGGTGTGCCGTTGCACCGGCGGCGTCGGTGCATCGATCGCCTCACGCGCCATGCCCTCGTAGGCCTCGCCGTACTTCTCGGGGTTGACGGCCGCGCCCACCGCCCACATCATCGCGGGAAGCCAGCCGGTGAGATTTGTCCGGAATTGCTTGCCGTCGTAGATCGTGTTGTCGTCCGCGATGACGCGATCCAGGATGAGATTGTGCGGCGGCCCCGATTTTCTTGGACACAGAATTAGGCTAATCTGTGTAGCCAAGGAGGACGGGCATGAGCAAGGAACAGGGCAAGAAGCAGGGGCCTTTGGGGCCGAAGGAACGGTGGAGTGCGCG
>JBPOJD010000009.1:0-111894 GCA_052033955.1 Candidatus Hydrogenedentota bacterium | reverse complement strand
ATTTGGGGGGGGCGGCGCCCTGGGGGAGAGGGCGCCGCCCGGTGGGGATGTGCAGCGATCAGACGCCGGCCATGACGGCGGCTACGTCCGCCTGGGCATCGGTTCCGATCGGTTGCAGGTCGAATTTCTCTTTCAGGATGGCGTAGACGTTCGGGGTGACGAACGCGGGCATGGCCGGTCCGAGCTTGATGCCCTTCACGCCGAGGTGCAGCAGCGTCAGCAGCACGGCGACCGCCTTCTGCTCGAACCACGAGATGACCAGCGTCAGCGGCAGGTCGTTCACGCCGCAGTTGAAGGCCTTCGAGAGCGCCAGCGCCACCTGGATCGCGCCGTAGGCGTCGTTGCACTGACCCATGTCAAGCAGACGGGGGATGCCGCCGATGTCGCCGTACTCGTGGTCACGGATGCGGTATTTGCCGCAGCCGAGCGTCAGGATGACGGCGTCGTCCGGAAGCGCCTCGGCGTACTTGGTGAAGTAATTGCGGCCGCGCTCGGCGCCGTCGCACCCGCCGATGACGAAGAAGCGCTTGATAGCGCCCGCCTTGACGGCATCGACCACCTTGTCGGCCAAGCCGAGGATGACGCTGTGATGGAAGCCGATGGTCGAGGTCTTGAGCGGCGTCGGCTGGAGGTTGCCGATCTCCTTGGCCTTCGCGATGACCGCGCTGAAATCGTTGGTCTTGATGTTGTGGGCGCCCGGCACCGCCGTGACGCGGGCCGTGTAGAACCGGTCAAGATAGGTGTTCAGGCCGGGCGTCGGGATCTGGACGCAGTTGGTCGTCGCGAGGATCGGGCCGCCGAAGTCCTCGAACTCGACGCGCTGCTTCTGCCAGGCACCGCCGTAGTGCCCTGCCAGATGGGGGTATTTGCGCAGCCCCGGGTACATGTGGGCGGGCAGCATCTCGCCGTGCGTGTAGACCTTGATGCCCGTGCCCTGCGTCTGTTCGAGCAGGTCGCGCAGGTCGACCATGTCGTGTCCCGTGACCAGGATGCCGGGGCCTTCCTGGAGGCCCTCTTTCACCTCGACCGGCGACGGCTGGCCAAACATTTCGACGTGCCCGTCGTTGAGCAGTTCCATGGTCTTCAGGTTCATGCGCCCGCACTCGAGGACCAGGTCCAACAGGCTGGCGAGATCGAAATTGACGTTCGTGACCGTCGCGAAGAGCGCGTCTTCCATGAACGCGTCCACCTCGGGGTCGGTCTTGCCCAAACGGCGGGCGTGGTGCTTGTACGCCGCCATCCCTTTGAGACCATACAGCAGAATCTTCTGCAGGGACTCCATGTCGGCGTCCTTGCCGCAGATCCCCTTCGTCGTGCAGGCCACGCCTTCGCTCGTCTGTTCACACTGGTCGCAATACATCGTCATGACTGGTTCCTCTCCTTCACAGGGTTTGACAGGGTTACACACGGGATTTGGCGCGGCCGGTCCGTCCGAGGGCGCCGTGCAGGCAGCCCATCCGGCAGGGGGCCTGGCCAAGCAGCGGCGGGTCGGGAAGCGGCTTGTGCAGGATCTGCGCAAGCGTCCACCGCTGCAGCGTACTCACAATGGCTTCGTGCAGTTCGAGCATCGCCTTGTGAAAGGCGCACACAAGCTTGGGGGTATCGGCATCCACACAGTAGTCGCCCAGGATCCGCCCCTGACAGGCCTCCACGACCTCGAGCAGCGTGATCGCCTCCGCAGGGCGCGCCAGCGTGACGCCGCCGTGGGTGCCGCGCAGCCCGTGCAGCAGGCCCGCCTTGACCAGCGCGCCGGTGATCTTCGCCATGTAGGTGGGTGACGCGCCCAACTGCTCCGCGATGTGCCGCGGGGTCAGCGGGGCGCCGTCGCTCGCGGCGATGAGTGTCAGGGCCTGCAGGGCCGTCTCGGATGTCTTCGTAAGCATGGCCAACTCCGATATTATGGACAAAGCATATCCTAAATATCGCTGAATGTCAAGAGGAAAGATCGCCATGCGAAGCGCGGGCCGCGGGTCGCGTTCAGAGGCAGGCGACAACCGCCAGAAAACAGAAGAGCCGCTGGAGGTCATCCAGCGGCTCGAGGAGGTCATAAATGGTGCCGGAGAAGGGACTTGAACCCCCACGCCCGTTAGGGCACATGGTCCTGAACCATGCGTGTCTGCCTATTTCACCACTCCGGCACAAGGCAACGGCGCGTAGGATAGCGCATGGCGGCAGCACGGGTCAAGTGTCTTGCTGGCGGCGGAACCTGCGCCGCAGGCGCGGCCGGACGCCGTACTTCGAACGCGGGGAATTGTCCCTCCCCGGGGCGCTTGCTACAATGGGTTTACGACGCGGGCAGCGACAGGGAAAGGGGTACGTGCATGCGGAAGAACGCGCTCATCGAGTTGATGCAGGAGGCGCTTGCGACCTTGGCCGACGCCGAACAACCTTGGGTGAGCCGGCGGGACGCGGCGGACGTGCTCGGGGGCGCGGCCGCGCACGCGGTCAGCGTGCTCAAGTCGCGCGAAGACGAGGCCGATCCCGACGTGCGGATCGCCGTGGAGCGGGGACTGGGCGCGGCCCAGGCCGCATTGCAGGGGATCCGGCCGCAACCGCTCGAGAAGGAGGGCTACACGCTCGCGCAGTTGGCCCGCGCGTGCGAGAAGGCGGACCGGCGGACGGTCGCCCCGCACGGCGACGGCTTCGCCATCGACGTAGCGATCGGCGATACGCGGCGTCAAAGGGTCCTGCTCGAAAGTGCCCCGGCCAAGAATGGCGGCCAGCTCGTGCGTGTTTCCACGGTATGCGGCGCCCCCTCCGAAAAAGCGATCAAGTGGGCCTTGCGCCTCAACCTCGAATTCACGCACGGCGCGTTGGCGCTGTCCGGAGGCGAGGGACAGGAGCAACTGGTGATGACGTGCAGTTTCCGGGCGGAGGACACCGGGCCGGACGAGATCAAGGACGCGGTGAAGGAGATTGCCTTCTACGGCGACTGGATAGAGGCCAAACTCAGCGGCAAGGACATTCATTGATGGGCAGCCGTCACTACAGCCACCGGAACTGCGCGTCGGAAGGGTGTCCGGCGGTTGCGCTGACGGGCGCGCTGCATTGCTGGGCGCATCTGCCGGATCCCGAAGCCTTTGTGGCCTCGCTGCCGCTGGAAAACCTTCATGACGCGTGGCTGGCGGGCATCGATTTATCCGGGCGGGACCTGCGCGGCGCGGTGTTTGCCCGGTCGCGTCTTTCGGGCGCGCATCTTTGCGGCGCGGATCTCACGGGCGCCGACCTGCGGGAGGCGTTTCTTGACGGGTCCGACCTGCAGGAAGGGATCTTCGAGCGCGCCAATCTGGAACTCGCGGTGCTGGGCGGCGCCAATCTGGGCGGTGCGCGCTTGGCGGGGGCCAATCTGAAGCGGGCGAATCTGGTCGGGGTGCAGGCGCAAGACGCCGATTTCACCGGGGCTGACCTCTACTACAGCCGGCCCGGCAACGCCGATTTCTCCAATGCGAGTCTGTCCGGCGCAAACATCGAGCGGGCGATCTTCCGGCGGACCGTTCTGCGGGGCGCGGACTTGCGCGGCGCGATCGGCCGGGCGAACTTCGAGCATGCGGACCTGGAAGGAGCGCTGCGGTGATTGTGCGGAAGTTTGTCAGCGATTCAAACGAGTCCAATGTATATCTGGTCGCGTGTGCCGAGACCCGCGAGGCCATGCTCATCGACGCCGGTTCGTTTCCGGCGGGGCTGGCCGGTTTCGTGGAGGCGAACGGTTTGCGGTTGCGGGCCGCGTTCATCACCCACAACCACTACGACCATACGGACGGCCTGCCGGATGCGCTGGCCCACGGCGTCGAGGTGGTTTGGAGTGAGGGGGCCCGCGCCGGCGGCCGCCTTGCCCGGCGGGTGGGGCACGGCGCGTCCATCGTGCTGGGACGTTGGACGGGCGAGGTGCGGGCCACGCCCGGCCACACGCCTGACAGTCTCAGCCTCGTCTTTCCTGGCCTGGTGTTCACGGGCGACGCCCTGTTCGCCGGGTCGGTCGGCGGGACCGGCACGGCGGAGGCGGCCCAGCAGCAGGTGGATGCCCTGCGCGCGCACATACTGAGCCTGCCGCCGGAGTATGAGATCCATCCCGGCCACGGCCCCGCAAGCACAGTGGCCGTGGAAAAACGCTTCAACCCATTCCTCGCGTGACCGGCATCGAAGGGACACCATGCTGCTGACCATCCTCACTCTGCTGGCGGGCTTTGTGCTGCTCATCAAGGGCGGCGACTGGCTGGTGACCGGGGCGAGTTCGCTGGCCCGCGCGCTGGGCCTGTCCGACCTGGTCATCGGGTTGACCGTCGTCAGCTTCGGCACGTCGGCGCCCGAGTTGTTCGTCGGCGTGCTGGCAAGCCTTCGCGGCACCTCGGACATCACGATGGGAAACGTGCTCGGCAGCAACATCGCGAACATCCTGCTCATCGTGGGAACAGCGGCCATGATCTATCCGCTGTGGGCCACGCGCGGCACCGTGTGGAAAGAGATTCCGTTCATGCTGCTGGCCTCGTGCGTGCTCGCCATCGCGGCCAACGACGCGCTCTTCACTCCCGGCGGGGAATCGGTGCTGTCGCGCGGCGACGCGCTCATCCTGCTGGCCTTCTTCGCCATCTTCATCTACTACATCGGCCAGGTGATCGGACAGATGCGGCGCAACGGCACGGAGACCAATCCGCCCCAGGGCGGCACGGGGCGGGCGCTCGGGTTGCTCGGCCTGGGCCTGGGCTTGTTACTGCTGGGCGCGCACTGGGTCGTCGAGAGCGCCGTGACCATCGCCCACGCGCTCAATGTGAGCGAGAACCTCATCGGCCTCAGCGTCGTGGCCCTCGGCACATCGCTGCCCGAACTCGTCACGTCCGGCGTCGCGGCATACAAGCGAAACTGCGACCTCGCCGTGGGCAACGTAGTCGGATCGAACATCTTCAACGTGCTGTTCATTCTGGGCATCTGCGGCGTCATCGCGCCGATTCCCCTGCCGCAGGGCGGCGGCGCCGATACCCTGTTCATGCTCTTTGCCACTGTGCTGCTTTTCCTGGCGATGCTCGTGGGCCGGCCGCGCAATCAGATCCAACGCATCGAAGGGGCCGTATTCGTCCTGCTCTACGCCGCCTACATCGGCTTCGTCGTCTGGCGGGGGTAGCGTTCCACACCAGAAACAGCGAGCGCCGCTCCCGGCTGGAAGCGGCGCTCAATCTGTATGGAAGCACGCGCGGGGCGCGTGTTGGGCAACGTGGCGGGGCCTATTTGCCCGACGCGTAGACCTTCTTCATGTCGTCAAGCGTCATCGGCTTGTAGTCGGTGGCGTGCCCGGCCTGGCCGAAGGCCTTCATGCGGTCGACGTACACCTGGTAGGCGGCGTCGCGGGCGGGCTTGAGGTAGTCGCGCGGGTCAAACTTGCCCGGGGTTTCCCACATGACCTTGCGGATCGCGCCGGTAATGGCGAGGCGGCTGTCGGTGTCGACGTTGATCTTGCGCACGCCGTGCTTGATGCCGTCCTGAATCTGCTCGACCGGGATGCCGAAGGTGCCGGGCATCTGGCCGCCGTACTGGTTGATCAGGTCGACGAGTTCCTTCGGTACCGAGCTGGAACCGTGCATGACCATGTGGCAATTCGGCATGCGCTTGTGGATCTCGTGGATGCGCTCCATGGCCAGGGCCGGAGGCAGGATTTCGCCGGTCTTCGGGTCCTTGCGGCCGGACTTGTACGCGCCGTGGCTGGTGCCGATGGCGACGGCCAGCGCATCCAGACCGGTCTTGGCGACGAAGTCTTCGGCCTGGACCGGATCGGTGAGGTGCGAGGCGACTTCTTCGTCGGTCAGGCCGGCGCCGTGTCCGTCTTCGATGCCGCCGAGGCAGCCCAGCTCGCCTTCGACGGTGATGCCGAGCGGGTGAGCCAGTTCAACCGCCTTGCGGGTGATCGCGACGTTCTGCTCATAGGTATTGGGAGTCTTGCCGTCCTCGGCAAGCGAACCGTCCATCATGACCGACGTGAAGCCGAGGTCGATGGCTTCCTGCAAGGTCTCGATGCTGTTGCCGTGGTCGAGGTGCATCGCCACGGGGATGTGCGGGAATTCCTCGGCGGCCGCTTCCATGAGCTTCTTGAGGTAGATCATCTTGCTGTATTTCAACGCGCCACGGCTGGCCTGGATGATGACCGGGCTGTTCGTGTCGTTGGCGGCCTGCATGATCGCCTGGATCTGTTCCATGTTGTTGACGTTGAACGCGCCAACGCCATATCCGCCCTTGGCGGCTTCGTCGAGGATTTGACGCATCGGTACCAGTGGCATAATCCTGTTCTCCTACCCTGTATTTTAGAGAAAAAACGCGGGATCCCCGGCAGAATCACCGGAAAAACGCACAACATGTGGCGAGTTCGGCGGGAGTATACCACGGGCATCTGCGCATTTCAAAGAAATGTCCGCGCCGTTTGACTCAATCCGGGGGATCAGTCGCGCGCGGGCGGACCCTGGCCCGAGACGTCGACCGGGGCGTAATCGTCCGTGTAGATCGTCCCGGTCTGCAATGCATGCTGCGCACCGGAGACCTGGCCCACCCGCTGCGCGAGCAGCGGCTGGCGGATCCTGCCCTGTTGCTGGAGCGCCTGGACCAGTCCTGCCCACTCGGTCGCACTGAGCGGGTGCCGCAGCCACGGATCCTGCGGCCATCCTTGCCCGCTGCGCGTGCCGTCCGGTTGCAGCGCGCCGGGGTCGATCTTCTGGGCGACCAGGACGGTGTTCTGGCTGGACAAGGCCTGAAACGCGTAGACGGCCTGGAACACGGAGGCGAGGGTGGCGTACAGCGCGTGGACCGTATCGTGCAGCATGCCGCGGTGGACGCCGATCACGTTGTAGATGACCGTGCCGCCATTGTCGAGCCGCCGCCACGCGCGTTCGAAGAATTCGCGCGTCGCCAACTGATACGGGATGTACGAGCCATAGGGGCCGGTGGCATAGGCGTCGACGATGACGGCCCCATAGGTGGTCTGCGCTCTGCTCAGCACGACCCGGCCGTCGCCCACCCGCACGGTCAGGCGCGGGTCCTCGGGCACGGCGAACCAGGTTCGCGCGACGGTGATGACCATCGGGTCGATCTCCGCGACATCCACGCGGACCTGCGGATAATCCCGCAGGAACGCCTTCGGACCGGTTCCGCCCCCGAGTCCGATAAAGAGCACGCGGGTCGCCGCCGGATCGAGCACCATCGCGAGGTGGAAGAAGTCCGTGTATTCGAAGCCGCCCGCATACGGGTCGCGCAGCGACATCGTGCTTTGGACATCGTTATTGAAGCGGAGCAGCCGCTGGCCGCCCGTGTCCTCGACCAGGACGTGGTGGTATGCGCTGTACTGATCATAGATCACCTGCGCGCCCGCCGGGACGGCCACGAGGAGCCCCAGGCAGACCGCCAGCAGCGGCACGGCGGCCTTGCGGGACACACCCGCCACGACCGCGCCCAAGGCGGCCAGCACGGCGCCGAGGCCGTACATCGTGTGCCGCACGCCAACGTGCGGGAGCAGGACGTGCACCGTCAGCACCACGCCGAGGATGCTTCCCAAGGTCGAGACGGCGGAGACCCAGCCCGCGGCCGCGCCGATTTGCGGACGGGCGGCCGCGCGCAGCCGGATGGCCTGGGGGAGCACCGTGCCGAGGGCCGTCGTCGGCACAAAGGCGATGGCGCCCGCCGCCAGATACGGATGCAGCACCAGTCCCCGCTCCCACGTCACCATCGCTTCGCCCGCGATACGCGCCAGCGGCTCCATGGCCGCGCCCGAGAGCCCCGCGACGATCAGCGCCAGACCAATCGGCCGCGCCGACCCGTAGCGGTCCGCCAGGAGGCCCCCGAGGGCATAGCCCGCGGACAGCCCGCCCAGCAGCATCACGAAGACGGAGCCCCACGTGTCGAGCGCGCTGCCGAAATACCGGGCCAGGATGCGTACCGCCACGAACTCGGCGATCATCACGGCCGCGCCCGAGACCACGACGCACACCAAGAGCATCACGGCGGCAACGTGCCGCGCCGCGGGGTGTTGGGGAGTAGATGGAAGGTCCAAGGCGTGTCCTCCCTCGTGCGGGTCGATTCCCGGTGTCCTAAGGGGATAACGCTGCCCGTGGCCGAAGGCTTCCGCGCATGCGCGCCCATGGCGTCAGGGCAGGAAACAGAACGCCCGGCGGCGGTGTTTTGTTACAATCGGCGCCGCGGCGATGTCATCAGAGTTGCTCCTGACGCCGTTTGCTCTTCGGTCTGGTCGCGGTGGAACCCGAAAGGAATTCGATGCGCAGCAAATGGATACGCGGACTGGCGGTCGTGGTGGTCGTGGCGGCACTGGTGGGCGGCGGGGGCTGGTGGGTCTTCGCTTCGCCGGGGGACCTGAGCCGGCTGGATGCCTTTGTGCCGTTGTGCAACTACGAGACGCTCTTGGCGGACCTGACGCCGCCGGAAGCGCCGGACCGCTTCACGTTTGTCGTGCTGGGCGACAGCCGCAACAACAACATCATCGCGCCGCGGGTGTATGCCGCGGCGGGGGCCGAGCAACCGGACCTGCTGTTTCACACGGGCGACATGATCCGGGGCGGCAAGGTGGACGAGTATCTCGATCACCATCTGCCGCTGGTGGAGAGTGTGGCGCCGATCCCGGTGTTCAGCGTGCCGGGCAACCATGAACGCGGGGACCGGCGCGATTACGCGGCCTTCAACTACCTTCATGGGGGCGAGCGTTTTTCGTTTGATTACGGCAACGCCCGCTTTGTGGGCTTCAATGCGAGCGAACGGGTGCGCGTGAGCCGCAAGGATCTGGCGTTTCTCGATCGCGAGCTGTCCAAGCCGGACGTCGAGCACAAGTTCGTCTTTTTCCACATCCCGCCGGGGTACGCCGAGAGGGCTTTCCTGGACAACGACCGCCGGGGCTTCAAGTGGAACGCGGATGCGCTCCACCAACTGCTTGTGCGCCATGGTGTCGAGGAGGTCTTCATGGGCCACATCCATGGCTATGCCTCGGAGGTGCTGGACGGCGTGCGCTACACGCTCACGGCGGGCGCGGGCGCGCCGCTGAGCAAGGAACTCCCGATGGAGGGCCGTGCGCACAACTACATGGTGGTACGGGTCGCCCCAGAAGGTGTCTACCGGGAGGTCGTGTACCTGGATCCGGCCACGGGTGAATGGCGCCGCCGGCCGCTGGGAGATCAGCCTGCGGCGGCCGCAGACGCCGCCTGAGGATGCACCCCTCGCGCGCGCTCTGGTATAGTTAGTGCACCTTCGGCGCCGGAACGGGCGCCAGGCGTGCAGTGTCCGCCGCTCAGGAGTTCCTTGGAGGTCTCATGAAAATCCTGCTTGCCAAGCCGCGAGGCTTTTGTGCCGGTGTCGAACGGGCCATCAAGTGTGTCGAGCACGCCTTGGACCGCTACGGCGCGCCGGTGTACGTCCTGAATGACATCGTTCACAACAGCCATGTCGTGAATGACTTGCGCGAGAAGGGCGCGATCTTCGTCAAGCGCATCGAGGACGTGCCGCCGGGTTCCCACCTGCTGTTCAGCGCCCACGGTGTCGGCCTGGAACGCTATGAGCAGGCGCGGCATCTGAACATGGAGGTGGTGGACGCGACCTGCCCGCTGGTCGAGAAGGTCCACAACGAGGCGCGCCGCTTTGCGGCGAAGGGCCACACGATTATCCTCGTGGGCGAGGAAGGGCACGACGAGGTCATTGGCACGATGGGATGGGCCCCCGAGAGCATCGTGCGCGTGCTGACGGTGGAGGATGTGGAGGCCCTCGACGTGCCACAGGGCGCCAGCCTGTCCTACATCACGCAGACCACGCTCAGCGTCGAAGACTGTCAGCGGGTCATCGAGGCGCTCCAGCGCCGCTTTCCCGGCATTGCGGGACCGCCCAAGGCCGACATCTGCTACGCCACGTCGAACCGCCAGGCAGCGATCCGCGAGATCGCGGACCATGCGGACCTCGTGCTTGTAGTGGGCGACGTCGAGAGCGGGAACTCGAACCGCCTGGCGGACATCTGCCGGGACATGGGCAAGCCCGCCTACCTGATCAGCGATGTGGGGATGATCGACGAGGCGTGGCTGGCCGGGGTCGAGACCATTGCCCTGACCGCCGGGGCCTCCGCGCCCGAGCGGCTAGTCGAGGAGGTCATCGCCTTCTTCCGGGAGCGTGGTTCCTGCGAAGTCATCGAAAAGGGCGGCGCCGAGGAAAGCGTCACGTTCCGTCTGCCCGCCAATATCGCCTAACCCGCCTGCGTTCGCGCTTGAGGGTATCGCGATTCGGTATAATGCCGTCGCGGCGCGCCCTTGGCGCGCGTCATTCCCAACACAGGCCAGGACAATGACGACACCCAAGACGGCTTTCACCACATGCCGGTGCGAGATTCGCACCGACGATCTCACCCGCCAGCTCTATGCCACGGACGCGTCGCTGTACCAGTTGATCCCCGCCGCGGTGGCCTTTCCCCGGTCGGCGGCGGACGCGGCCGAGGCCATCCGCTGCGCGGCGGACGCAGGGGTGGCGGTTACGCCTCGCGGCGCGGGCACCGGGTTGGCGGGCGGGGCGCTGGGCGAGGGGCTGATCGTCGATTTCTCGCCGCACCTGCGCCAAATTACCGCGCTTGATCGCGATCGGATGACGGTGCGGGTCGGCGCGGGCGTCGTGCTGGACCAACTGAACGATTTCCTGCGTCCGTCGGGTCTTTGTTTCGGACCCGATGTGGCGACCAGTTCGCGTGCCACGCTTGGCGGCATGATCAGCAACAATTCGTCGGGCGCGCGGGCGCCCATCTACGGCACCACCGCCGATCATGTGCGGTCCGTCGAGGCGGTGCTGGCAGACGGAACCATTCTGACCCTGAGCGCGGACGCGGACAGTCTCGCGCAGACCTATCGGGACCGCGTGGCGCCGGTCGTGCAGCGAGTCGAGGCGGAAATCCGCCGGCGCATGCCGGACGCGCTGGTGAAGCGGTGGCCGGGCTACGCCCTCGACGACTACCTGCGGTATCCGGGCGACTTGACGAAGCTGGTTGCAGGCAGCGAAGGCACGCTGGTTGCCGTGACCAGCGCCGAACTCAGTCTTGTGCCCCTGCCGCGCGAGAAGGGCTTGGGACTCATCTTCTTTGCCTCGGTGGACGAGGCGATGCAGGCCACGGCGGCGCTGCTGGACCTGTATCCGGCGGCCATTGAGCACGTTGACCGCGTGCTTTTCGATCAGACGCGAAACCAGCGGGTGTTTCAGCCCGTCCGGCAACTGTTGAATCTGGACGACGAGGCCGTTGAGGCGTTCCTGATGGTCGAGTTCTATGACGGCGCCCGCGACAAGCTGGAGACGCTGCGTCAGCGCAATCTTGGCCTGCGCACGCACATCTGCCGCGACAACGGCGAAATGGCCATGGTCTGGAACCTGCGCAAGGCGGGGCTGAGCCTGCTCACCGGCCGCAAAGGCCCCGTCAAGCCTGTTCCCGGGCTGGAAGACGTGGCCGTGCGGCCCGAGCGGTTGCCCGGTCTCGTCAGAGAGTTTGAGGCGCTCCTCGCGCCGCTCGGCATTCTTTGCTCGTTCTACGGCCACGCCGCCTCGGGGCTGCTGCATGTGCGCCCCGTGGTTGATCTGCACCGCGCCGGGGACATTGCGCAGTACCGCGACCTCGCCGTGGCGCTGTCGTCGCTGGCGGCGCGCTACCGCGGGTCGCTGGCGGGCGAGCACGGGGTCGGGATGGCGCGCGCGGAATTCATGGACGAGCACTTGGGGCCGGATCTGATCGCCGCGATGCAGGAGATCAAGGCGATCTTCGATCCGTCCGGGCGCATGAACCCCGGCAAAGTCTTCCCCGGCGCGTACCGGATTGACGACAACCTGCGCTGGGGCGCGGGATACGCCATCCGGCTGCCCTTCGAGCCCGTGCTGGCCTTTGCGGCCAAGGACGAGTCGTTCGTGGGCAACCTCGAACAGTGCAACGGGTGCGGCGGGTGCCGGAAAGACACGCCGACCATGTGCCCGACCTTTCGTGCGACCGGCGAGGAGATCATGTCGACGCGGGGCCGCGCCAATACCATCCGGGCGGTGCTGGACGGACGGCTGAACGGCGGGCTGGCCTCGCCGGCGCTGGAGGAGGCCCTGAGCAACTGCCTGTCGTGCAAGGCGTGTACCTCGGAGTGCCCGTCGAACGTCAACCTCAGCCTGCTCAAGGCCGAGCTGATGCATGCGCGCCAGGAGGAACAGGGACCGACGCTGGGCGAGCGGGTATTCAGCCGGCCGGACCTTCTCGGGCGGCTTGGCACGGTGTTTCCGCGACTGGCGAACGCCTCGCTGCGCGCGCCGTGGCTGCGGCGGATGCTTGAACGCGCCATCGGTCTCGATGCGCGGCGCACGGTGCCGCCCTACACTCTGGAGCGTTTTGACCGGTGGTTTCGGCGTTCAAGGCCGGCCGTTCCGGACGGGGCGCGTGAGCGCGTGATCCTGTGGGACGACTGCTTCGTGCGGTACAACGAGCCCGAGATTGGCCGGGCGGCGGTGGCGGTGCTCGAGGCCGCCGGGTTTGAGGTGGTGCTGCCGGACGGCCATGGCTGTTGCGGCCGGCCCGCCTTCAGCAACGGCCGCCTGAACGAGGCGCGGCGCATGGGCGCGCGGAACCTTGCCCTGCTCGCGGACACGGACCTCCCCGTCATCTTTCTTGAGCCGTCCTGCTACTCGATGTTCACGGAGGACTACCGTGAGTTGAAGCTTGCCCACGCGGAAGAGGTGGCGCAGCGGTGTTTCCTGCTCGAACAGTTTGTTGCTGCGCTCGTAAAGAGCGATGCGCACGCCGATCTCTTCCGCGAGACGGCCCAGCGAGTGGTGGTGCATGCGCATTGCCATACGCGGGCCGTTGCCGATCCGAATGTGCAGGTCGAGGTGGTGCGCGCCATTCCCGGAACCGAGGCGCGGTTGCTGGACAGCGGCTGTTGCGGGATGGCGGGCGCCTTCGGCATGCGCCACGAGAAATACGACCTGTCGCTCAAGGTGGCCGAGCCCCTCGTCGAGGCCGTGAAGGGGCTCCCCGCGGGCACCCGCGTGATCGCCAGCGGCACGAGTTGCCGCCACCAGATCGCGGATCTGACCGGTGTGCGGCCCGTGCACCTTGCGCAGGTGCTGGCCGAGGCGCTGACGGTGGGGGTTCGTGAGCATGGATGAGGCAGATTTGGTGACCGTCCGCGCGTACCATGAGGCGACCAAGCATCATTTCAACCGCTTCGCGCGTTCGCTCGGCTACCTGGACTGGGCCAACCAGCCCGATCCCTTCCGGCGCTACGACGGCGCCAGCCGGGTGATGCTTCCCCTGAGCGGCGCCGATGTGTCGCCCGATTATGCTCAGGTCTTTGCCCCGGCGAGACTCGAAGCGCGACGGGTGACGCCTGCGAGCTTGGGCGGGTTCTTGGTGCACGCGATGGGCGTGTCCGCGTGGAAGCAATATGGCGACGCGCGGTGGGCGCTTCGGTGCAATCCGTCGAGCGGCAACCTGCATCCCACCGAGGCCTATCTGGTGTGTGGGGCCGAGGCCGGGATCGAGGCGGGCGCGGGTGTCTATCACTATACGCCCGATGATCACGCCCTGGAACGCCGGGCGCTGGTCGATGGCGTGACGTGGTCGATGCTGTCCGAGGGGTTCCCGGCGGGCACGTTCTTCGTCGTCCTGAGTTCGGTGCACTGGCGCGAGGCCTGGAAGTACGGCGAACGCGCCTACCGTTATTGTCAGCACGACGTCGGGCACGCCCTGGCGGCGCTGGTGCTGTCGGCGGGCGCGCTGGGATGGTCTGCCGCCGTGGTGGATGCGCTGGGTGATGACGACGTGGCCGCTCTGGCCGGCCTTGACCGCACCGGCGATTTCGCGGCCGACGAACGCGAAGCACCCGCCTGTGTGCTCGCCGTCGCGCCGACCTGTCAGGAGGCCGTCCCGCGCGCGCTGAATCCGGCCGCAGTGCAGCGGATCCAGGCGGGCCACTGGTGCGGCCGCGCCAACCGGCTCAGTCATGAGCACATCGCATGGCCGGCCATCGACGAGATTTCGGTGGCGGCCAGGAAGGACCGTACGCCCGCTTCGGCGCCGTTGCGTGCCACTGCCTCGGAGTTCGACGACGTCCCCGGGCCCAGGACGGGGCGGTCGGCGTGGCAGATCATGACGCAGCGCCGCAGCGCCGTCGCGATGGACGGCGCGACCGTGATCTCCCGCCAGACGTTCTACGACCTGCTGCACCGTCTGACGCCTTCCCTGCACCCGATGCCGTGGCAGTCCCTGAACGACGAGCCGCATGTCCATCCCGGGCTGATCGTCCATCGTGTGGACGGTCTGGTGCCGGGACTCTACGTGTTGCCGCGCAACGAGGGGGCGCGTGTGCGCCTGAACGCGGCGATGCACGCGAATTTCCGCTGGCAGCGGCCGCCGGGCTGTCCGGATGACCTGCCGCTGTACCTGTTGTTGCCGTCACCGTGCCAGGAAGTGGCCGCCCGGCTCTGCTGCGACCAGGAGATTGCCGGTGCGGGGGCCTTTGCGGTGGCGATGCTGGCCGAGTTCGATGCCCCGCTACGCGCGCACGGGCCGTGGATGTATCGCCGCCTCTTCTGGGAAGCGGGGATGCTCGGCCAGGTGCTCTATCTCGAGGCCGAGGCCGCTGGACTGCGCGGCACGGGGATAGGGTGCTACTTCGACGATCCCACGCACCGCCTGTTCGGCCTTGAGGACACGGCCTTTCAGTCACTCTATCACTTCACGGTGGGCGGAGCGGTGGACGACGCCCGCCTGACCACCCTTCCGGCCTATTCCCCGGAACGCCGGGCCCTGACTCGCGGCTAGCGCTCTGCGCCATGACGGGGGTTGACCTGTCTGGGACTAGTTGGTATATTAGCCAAACAACCAATCAAGGAGAACCCCATGGACCCCCTCACACAGGGCCGCTACCGTGCCCGCGCCGAGGTCATCAAGGCACTGGCGCATCCCACCCGCCTGTTTATCATCGATCAACTCGCCGAGGGCGAACGGTGCGTGTGCGAGTTGACGGCGATGATCGGCGCGGACATCTCGACCGTATCCAAGCATCTCAGCGTGCTGCGGCAGGCCGGGATCGTGCAGGACGACAAGCGCGGTCTTCAGGTGTTCTACCGCCTCGAAGTGCCGTGTATACAGAGTCTGTTTGTTTGTGTGGAGAACGTGTTGCGGCAGAAAGCCGCCGCGCAGCAGGCCCTGGCCGGGCAGGCAGGGTGAACCGGGCCGAAGCGGCACCTTTGCTGAAAACGCTTCAGGAGGACATACGATGAAGTTGCAGGTCTATGGAACCGGCTGTCCGAAGTGTCAACGGCTCGCCGAGGCCGTGCGCCAGGCGGCGGATGAGCTCGGCGTCGCGTACGAGATGGAGAAAGTGACGGACATCAACCAGATCGTCGCGGCCGGCGTCATGGTCACCCCGGCGCTCGCGGTGAACGGCAAAATGAAGGTCAGCGGGCGCGTGCCTTCCGCTGCCGAACTGAAGCAACTGCTGCAATGAAGGCGAAGCCGCTGATCACGGCCGTGTTGGGGGTATTTGTGGTCGCGAGTCTCGGCTACGCGGTGTACGGGGAACTCAGTGGCGCCCGGACACCCGTGCCCGCGCCGGATTCCGATGTCGCGCCCGCACCGGTGGCCGAAGCCGCTGCCACGGCTGTGCCGGCCCCCGCCGCGATCTCGGCGCCGGTTGTGCAGGCCTACTATTTTCACGGCACCCAGCGTTGTGTGACCTGCCGCGCCATCGAGACGAACGCAGAGGCTGCGTTGACGGGCTCTTTTGCGAATGAGCTTGCGTCCGGCGCGCTGACGTGGTCCTCGATCAACCTCGATCAGCCTGAGAACACGCATTTCATGAAGGACTTCAAGCTTTCCATGAACGGCGTCGTGCTTGCCGAGGTGCGGGACGGCGAGGTGACGCGGTGGGAAAATCTGACGCGGGTATGGGAGTTGGCCCGTGACCCAGACAAGCTGCAAGCGTATGTGAGCGCCGAGACCGCGCAGTTCCTGCAAGGGGATCCTTCGCTGTGACCTTGGCTGTAGGCATTGCGGCGCTGTGGCTGGGTATTCTGACGAGTATCAGTCCATGTCCGCTGGCCACCAACGTCGCCACGATCTCGTTCATCGGGCGCCAACTGGGCAGTCCGGCCAAATCGCTGGTCGCCGGGGCCGCCTACACGGCTGGACGCATGGCGGCCTACCTGTTGCTGGCGGGCGTGCTCGTGGCCGGGTTGTTGTCGCAGCCGCAGCTCAGCGTCCTGCTCCAGCGGTACCTCAACAAGGCCGTCGGCCCGCTGCTGGTGCTGGTGGGCATGGTGCTGCTCGACCTGGTGTCGCTGCCCAGCTTCGGCATGTCCACGAGCGAGCGCACCCGTGCGCGGCTGGCCGATGCTGGCGTCGCCGGGGCGGGGGGACTCGGGTTTCTCTTTGCGCTGTCGTTCTGCCCGGTGTCGGCGGCCCTCTTCTTCGGCAGCATGCTGCCGCTGGCGCTCGAACAGCAATCCCACGTTGTCGTGCCGGGGCTCTACGGAATTGGCACCTCGCTGCCGGTGGCCGTCTTCGCGGTGGCCGTCGCGGTCAGCGCGCGTGCGGCGGGGGTGTTTTTCGACCGGCTGAGCAAGGTCGAGCGGACGGCGCGGCGTGTTACCGGTGTGGTGTTCATCGTGGCGGGCGTCTACCTGACGCTGGTGCATGTGTTTGGCATGTGACGCCGCGCTGGCGGCGGTTTACTGCGGTTCCGAACGGTCATTGAGGAGTTCCGGATGCATCACGACAAGCTGAAGATTCTGTTTCTGTGCACAGGCAACTCGTGCCGCAGCCAGATGGCGGAAGGCTGGGCGCGTCACCTCCGGTCCGATCTTGTGGAGGCCTACTCGGCGGGCATCGAGACCCACGGACTGAACCCTCGCGCGGTCCGGGCCATGGCCGAGGCCGGCGTGGATATCAGCGGTCACCGCTCCAAGAAGGCGGACGAGCTTGCCGGTGTGCCGTTCGACTACGTCATCACCGTCTGCGGGCACGCGAACGAGACGTGTCCCATGTTTCCGGGCCGGACGCGCGTTGTTCACGTTGGTTTCGACGACCCGCCGGCGCTCGCGAAGGACGCCGCCACGGACGAGGAGGCCATGGCGCCGTACCGGCGGGTCCGTGACGAAATCCGGGCCTTCGTGGAACAACTGCCCGGGGTTCTCGCGCGGGACACGTCGCTCTGAGACGCGGAATGTCCTACTGGCGAATGGCCGGCGTGCCGTCGACGACGAGGCGCTCACCGTCCCAGGTGCCGCGGCGGACATGCTGTTCGCCCATGATCTCGACCAGCACCTCGACATTGCCGTTGGTGACCGTATAGGAGCCCTGCACGCCGTCGGGGGCCATTTCGTCGACCACACCGCCCCGCACGACCAGCGACCCCGCGTCCTTGAAGGACACGACCATGTCGCCCACGATCCAGTCGGTGCCGATGAGTTGCTCGACGGTGCCTGCCGTGGCGGGGGGGAGCGTGGTGAGGCTGGTGTCGGGGGCCTCGACGGGGCTGCCGCACCCGGCGGTGATCGCGCACAGCGCGGCGACAAGGAGGCAATAGACGAACTTCGGCATGGGTCAGTCCTTTCGTTTTGCGGAGGCGACGTCTACGGTGCGGCATGGCCCGTATTTGCGGCACATGGTAACACGCGCGCGCCCGTGATGGGAAGCGGGAGAAGGCGGCCGGGAGGTGGCCGGGCCGCTTTCCAGAAATTCCCTTGGAAACGGCTGCCGCTGGACTGATAGAATGCGGTCCCGTTTGTTGCCGGCGGCTTGTGCACGCGCGGCACGGTGGTTGGCAGCGTTAACAACACGAAGAAGGAGCGGAACGTGAAGATGCTCAGAGTTGGGATGATGGTGGTGGCGGTCGGCCTCATGGTGTTTCCCGCCATTGCCCAGGAAGGTCAACCTGCGCAGTTGGATTCGGACGAGGCGAAGGTCAGCTACAGTCTTGGCGCCCAGATTGGCCGCCAATTGAAGATGATGGGCGCAGAGATTGACACGGATGTGTTCGTGCGCGCGATCAACGACGTGCTGACCGACCAGGAACTGGCGTTGAGCCAGGATGAGATTCAGCAGGTCATGATGGATTTCCAGCGTAAGGTCCAGGAACGCATGGAGAAAGAGCGCGAGGAGGCGGCCGTCTCCAATCTGGCCGAGGGCCAGGCGTTTCTCGAGGCGAAGAAGGCCGAAGACGGCGTGACGGTGACCGAGAGCGGTCTCATGTACGAAGTGCTTCAGCAGGGCACAGGCGAGACCCCGACGGCCGATGATGTGGTCAAGGTGCACTACACCGTCGCGTCCATCGACGGCGAGGAGTTCGACAGCTCGGTTATGCGCGGCGATCCGATCGAACTGCCCGTCAGCGGCGGCATGATTGACGGCTGGACCGAGGCCCTCACGAAGATGAAGGTCGGCGACAAATGGCGGCTCTACCTGCCCGCGAACCTGGCCTACGGCGAGGGTGGCCGCGGGGCCATTCCTCCGAACGCGACGCTGGTTTTCACCGTGGAGCTGTTCGATATCGTTGACAGCTTCGACGAGATGGAACAGGCGCCGGCGACTCCGGACGCCGAGTAGATTTTTCCGCACAGCATGCGGGAGCGGCCACCCGGCCGCTCCCGCTTTTTTTTGACACCCCCGGCCCGTTGAGGTGGCAGAAATCTGTCAGTGTGGCGGGACCGGGGGCGAATTCGCCGGCGGACGCTGCCCGGGCTGCTTTTGGTAATTGATTGACAAAATCGCGCAAAACGGAGACAATAGCTTGGGCCTTGGTCCACGGGCGGCCGGAAATATGGTAAAAATAGGCGTCGGCAAGAGATTGTGCCGACCGCCGGGCGGTTTCGCGCGGGGTACTCCGGTTCCCGGACGGTTCGGCTGTGGGCATGGCACGATAAATGCGCGTCAGGCAGGGAGGAGATCCGCACCAATGACCGCGATCGAGAGCAGAAGGCGTAGCAGGCCGCCGCGCGCACCGGTGATGGCCCCGGACTCGGGGCTGACGCTGGTCGAGTTGATGATTGCCGCCGCGCTGTTGACGACGGCGCTGGTACTCATTTTCGGCTCGCTGATCAGTGTGTCGGAGACGCGCCGGCTTGCCGAAGCCCGCACCGTGGCCACCGAACACCTGTCCAGTGTGGTCGAGGAACTTCAAGGGGTGGATGCACAGACCCTGTTCGCGTACACGCCGCCGGCCTTCACGGGCCTGGGCGCGGACGTGGAGGTCGTGGTTCGCGTGTTCGCGCAGGACGGCACGGTGGTGACGCTGCCGCTCGCGGACGCGGCCTCTGAGCCTTCGCTCACCGATCCGTGCGAGGTTCAGGTGGTCATTACGTGGATGGACCGGGAGCGGCTGCTGACGCAACGCGCGTCGACGCTGCTCTCGCTGGGGGTATGAGCATGCGGCGCGCCGGGTTTACCTTGCTCGAGCTCATGATATCGGTCACGATTCTCACGGTCGTGCTGGGCGTCCTGTATACACTTTCACTGAGCATGGCGCGATCCGTCACCGTCGAAGAGGCGAAGATGGCGGCGCAGGACGAGGCGCGTCAGGCGCTGCAGTTCGCCATTCGCGACCTCCGGCAGGCTGCCGGGCAGTCGTTGACGCGCGACGTTCTGCCGGGACCGGCCATCGGCTACCGCGTTGCCGACGATGTGGACGGCAACGGTACGGCGGTGGACGTCGGCGGTAACCTCGAGTTGAGCGGAGTCCGGTTCCTGAGTCTGGATACGGAGGACCTCAACGGCGACGGGCTGACCAACCAGTTGATTCTCAACGATGCGGGCACGGTGCGGGTGCTCGCGAACAACGTCGTGCCGACGGATGTCAATTCTCCGCCCGAGCAGCGTGGATTCTGGGTTGAACCGTGGAACCAGGGGGTGCGGATCACGGTGACGACGCAATTTCGGGCGGGCAACAGCGGCCACCTCATTCGTTCCAGCTACAGCGAGGTCGTCGTACCAAGGAACTAGCCTATGCGCGCGTACAGTGAGCGGAAACAAGAGGGTGTGGCGCTGGTGACGGCAACGATCTTCATCGCGGCCGCCTTGATTGTGCTGGGCGCGCTGTCTGCCCGGGCGATCATGCAGAGCCAGAATGTCGGCCACTACTCCGACTTCAAGCTGGCGCTTCAAGGGGTTGAAGCGGCCTTCGCCGAGAGCAAGATGGCGGTCGAGGCCGGCGGGAGCGGCCACATCGGCCTGGGCACGTGGACACCGACCTTCTCGGCGGACGGCGAGGTCACGCTGCCTGCCTTTGAGAGCGGGGACGTGGCACCGCAGCAGTTAGACAGCATGCCCCAGGTGCGGTACATGGCCGTGGTCCAACCTTGGGCGAATGACGGCATCGACAACAACGGCGACGGCATCGTGGATGGTCCGGAAGAGGCCTTCTTCTCTACGGTATATGCTCTGGCGCAGGCCGGGAGCACGACCCGCCGGGCGGAAATCGTGATGGCAGGCGGCGATGTCAACGTGTGGCGCAACGCGATTTTTGCGGGCACCGGACAGGCCGGGGGGCTCATCAACGGCAACGTGAGCATCCACGGGTCGGTGCATCTGCTTGGGACGGGACTGCTGACCGGCGACATGGCGATTGCGGCCATCGACCTCAGCGGCACCAGCATGATTCACAACAACTATGCGAACTGCCCGGCGGACCTGCTGCAGCGTGTGCCCACGCCGCCGCTGACGATGCTCAACGGCGAGGAAGTCCAGACGCTGAACGCCAAGCTGCGGGTCAAGAACGGCCTGGTGTCGATGTCCGGCAATTCCGAGGTCGGCGAACCCAACCTGGCGGGCAACGTCCACAAGGAGACCGTGGACGGCACCTACGTCAACGACGGCTGGACCGGCAACTCGGTGACGAACGATGGCGGCCGGGGCGATCCCACAAAAGTCTACAGCGACAACGGCTGGGATGTTACCTACGATTTGGGCGACCGGGTGCCGTTTCCCATGCTTGCCGACGACTGGCGGGACATGAGTACCGGCGAGACGGTCCATTGGGACGCCATGGGGCGCAACTATACACACGAGGAGTACTTCAGCGAAGTGCTTTCGGGTACGCCGTACCCGGGCGACATGCTGATAAGGGCCAACCAGAATTTCTATTACAATGCGACGCGTCCGGCCGATCCGGACCCGTTGCACCGGCTTCCGACCGATGACTACATCCTCTTCAATGCGACTACCAACCGCATGGAGGTGAACGGCCAGATCGAGGTGAATGGCAACCTGACGTTTACGCGGGGCAGTGGTAACGACAAGACCATCCACTACACGGGCCGCGCCGCGATGCTGGTCCGGGGAAATGTGACGCTGGATACGGACCTGCTCACCGTCAATGCGAACGGCACGACGGCCAACAGTTTCCCGCAGAACAACGTTCTCGGGATCATGGCGACGCAGAACATGACCGTCGGGTCGCTCAGCCAGTTGTCGCTGATGGGCGCGTTCTACGCCCAGGGACAGATCAACTGCTCCAAGCAGACCACCGTCATGGGAACCTTTGTCTCGAATTACTTCAACATGGGCACGAACGTGCCTTCCATCTTTCAGGTGCCGGATCTGGCCGACAATCTCCCGATGGGGATGATTGGGGCCTATCCGATCCTGGTGTTCAGCCAGGTCTCCTGGCGTGAACTGGGAGTGTAGACGGCGACATGGTCAAAGGCATCGTCCGGGACAACTGGTGGCTGTTTCTGATCCTGGTCCTGTGCCTGGCAGGCGCCGTCGGCTTCGGGGTGCGCTCGAAGCCGCCGGATTCTGCGGCAAGCGTCATGGATGCGGACGCACCCCATGTGCCCGGGATGTCCGCGCGCGCGTCCAACGAGGCGCGTGCCGCGCGCGAAGAGACGGCGTTGCGCGAGACGATGGCGCAGTATGAAGAGACCTATGAGGCCGACCCGGAGCACAAAGACGCGCCGGCGTACCTGTTTGCGATTGGCAACCTGCACTTGCAGCGGTTCCAGGATTACGGCGAGGCCGCTCGCTATTTCGAACTCGTCGTCACCGAGCATCCGGACTGGGAGGGCGCCTACAAGGTGTACCCGCAACTGATTTCCTGCTACGAGCACACCGAAGACCTGCGCGGGCTGCGGTGGGTGTGTTCGCTGATGGTGGAGCGCTTTCCGGACGACAGCCAGGAGTATCTGTTCGCGCGGCAGATGCTCGCGTCGCTGTAAGAACGGGGCGCTTCAGACTACGGCGCGCAACGTGCGCGGAAAGGAGCAGTATCCATGGGAAGTATCCGTTTCTGGTCTCCGGTCGTGTGCCTGGCGGTGTTGATGGTACTGGTGGCGGCCGGGTGCCCACGACCCACGAATGGTATGGCAAAGGTAACGACGGTTTTCACTGCGGCGGAGGCGCCCAAGGCGGCCTACGCGTCGGCGCTGCTGTCTGATCCGAAGAATCTGGATCTCAGCGAGGTCGAGAGCCTGTTGGTGACGGTAACCGAGGTGGTGCTGGACCGCTGCGAGGATGTTGAGGAAGAGGAGTCCGAGGCCAAGGACGAATGCGGCGACAAGGTGTCGGTGTTTACCGGCGCGGTGGATGTCGATCTGGTCGATCTGATGGGCGTTTCGGAGATCCTTTCCTCGGTGGACGTTCCCGCGGGCGCCTATACCAAGATCCGGCTGAGCATCGAGAATCCGAGGCTGGTGCGGGCGTCCGATCCCGAGACGGTCCACACCAATGTTCACCTTACAGCCAACGGACGCGTGTTCATCAACGGGCAGTTTGAGCTGGAAGCCGGTGAGCAGCACCTGCTGGTCCTGGATATGGGCGGCATCCACATTGCCGAGTTGGGCAACGGCGGCTTTGTGCTGACGCCTCAGCTTCGCGCCACGTTGCAGGTGACGTCGGCTGCCGCGTCGGTCACCGGCGTGATCGAGAGCATCGACGA
Source organism: Candidatus Hydrogenedentota bacterium (assembly GCA_052033955.1). GTDB lineage: Bacteria > Hydrogenedentota > Hydrogenedentia > Hydrogenedentales > SLHB01 > JBPOJD01. The sequence goes on along the minus strand of JBPOJD010000009.1, from coordinate 88,993 downwards.
GACGGCGGGAACGCTGATTCTTGCGTTGACGGAAGGTACGGTGGAAGTGGCGTACACCGGTGCGAGCATCTATCTCGAATCGGATACCGACACGCCGACCGGGACCGTGGCCGACCTGCTGCCCGGTGTTGAGGTGCAGGTCAACGGCACCCTGTTCCTGGATGGATCCATCGCGGCGGACACGATCGTCGTGTTGCCTGCGGTGTAGGAGCGGATCAGCCGGCCGGGGCGGAGATGGCGCGGACGTTTTGCAGGATGTGCTCCCAGCGGGCGTCCTCGATGAAGGCGCCCATTTGTTGCACCGCCTCCGCGCCGAGCAGGGAGCCCAGTTCGCCGCATGTGCCCAGCGGCAGGTTTTGCAGCATGCCATGCAGGAAGCCGGCGGCCCAGTAGTCGCCGGCTCCTGTTGTGTCTACGACCGCCTCCGCGGCGCGTGCCGCCACGTGGATATCCTGACCGTTCCGGTGCAGGAGCGCGCCGTCCTTGCCCAGCTTGACCGCCGTCACCGAACATAGCCTAGAGAGCGCCCGCAAGCCGTCTTCCGGGGAAGCCGACCCGCTGAACGCCTCGGCCTCGTCCTCGTTGGCGAACACCATGTCCACGTAGTCCCGCAGGAGGCCGGGCAGGGTGGTCGCGCTGGCGCGGACGACCTCGAAGGACGCCAAGTCCAGGCTGACCGTGCACCCGGCGTTCTTGGCAGCGGTGAGCACGGCGAGAAGGAGGTCCGGGTTGAACAGGAGGTAGCCTTCCACGTGCACGTGCGTGCAGCCGTGGAAGTCGGCTTCGGTGACTTCCTGAGGCAGGAACGACGCGGCCGCGCCGAGGTCGGTGCGCATGGTGCGCTCGGAATCCGGCGTCACCAGGCTCAGGCACCGCGCCGTCGGGGCCTCGCGGGAGACCTTGAAGCGGTCGCCGTACCCGCCGAGTTGTTCGAAGATTTCCCGGTAGTACGCGCCGTCGGCGTCATCGCCGATCTTGCCGAGAAAGGCCGCGCCGGTACCGAGCCGGGCGAGGGCAAAGGTCGTGTTTCCCGCGGATCCCCCGGGCGCTCTGACCAGTTCGCCGTCGAGTTTGGACAGGATGGCAGCCATGGTCTGGGCGTCGACGAGTTCCATGCCCCCCTTTTCGCCGGGGATGGTGTCGCGCAGCCACGCGTCGGACACGCGGGCCAGGACATCGACGATCGGGGAACCCACACCCAGTACACATGCACCCATGGAACAGCCTCCTGCGTTGGCGTTGGTTTGAGATCTGGCAAGGACCATACACAAAAAACGAGGGCCGGCGCCAGTGTGCCGGCCCAGAGGAGATCGAGGGGGGCTATTTCTTTGCGGCGGCCTTCTTTTTCGCGGCGGGCTTCTTCGCCGCCGCCGCTTTCTTCTTGGGCGCCGCGCCGGGAAGGGCCGCGTGGAAATGCTTGGCCGCTTCCAGCATGTTGCCGAGATTGCGCTTGGTCTCGTCATCGGCGCGAATGCCCAAGGCCTCCGCCTTAATCAGAAAACTTTCCCAGTCGCTGTGGTTCCAGCGTCCTTTCTGGTCAACCACAAAGGTTGCGGCAAGGTTCATGAGCTGTTGCAGGGGGTGCGTCGTGGCCATATCTGGAGGATCCTCCTTCCTGACTCGCCGTTGCAGGTTCATCGGGGGCAGCCCATTGGTCACCCCTCTATCCAACGTAGATCACCGCGTTCTCCAAGTCAACCGGACAGACGGACGGGCGCCGCCGCAGGGTCTACTGGAGGCGCCGTTCGAGTTGCGGATCCATTCCCAGACCGAGTTGCTGCGCTGCCTTGTAATGGGCCTTGGCCTCGGCCGTTTCGCCCTGTTCCGCCAGCCACCACGCCAGATTATAGTGAGCGGGCGCGAAGTCCGGCACCGCATCGGCCAGATCCCGGCCCAGTTCCACGGCCCGTTCCAGGTTCCCTTGGCGGGCCCAGGTCACCGCCAAGGCATTCATTGCCTCCGGATACCCGGGGTGGAGTTCGAGCGCCCGCTCGAATTGCCGGACGGCCTCGGCGAAGTCCTTTGCAAGCAACCCCGCGCGTCCCAAGTGGTAGCGGCCTTCGCCGGATTCCTCGATCTGGAGCGCGGTCAGCAGCATGGCCGTTGCTGCCTCGGCGGCGGCTGCGATCTCGCGCTTGAGGGGTGCCGCGCCGTTCCGGGCCAAGGCCTCCACGGCCGCCGCATCGACCCGGAGCCGCGGGTCGGCGAGGGTGGGCCGCAACCGCCCGGTCGGATTGCGCAGCGGATCGGTCGTCAGGACGGGCGACGTGCCGGCCATCAATTCACGATGCCACACCACGCGCCCTTCCCGCAGATCGACGAGGCGCGCATCCAGCACGACCAAGGGTTGTGCCTCAGGGCCGTACAGCCCGTGACTCATGGAAAGGTCGAGAAGGGTATCGAGTCCTTGCCGGTTCAGGGCGTGATACCGGGCCTGCGCGGCCTCCCGTATGGAGGCGGACCCGGCCGTGGTGCCGGGCGGCGGCACGCGGAGCAGGCCGTCACCCAAGGCCGCGGCCAGCCGCGCCGTGACAATGCTCGCGACCGCCCCGGCGGAGTCCCAGTCTCCGGCGGCGTCTGCGAGACGTTGCCGGTACCGGTCGTTGACCAGCGCGTCCACGCTTCCGCCCACGAGCGTGCCCGCGCTTCCCGCCAGCCGGAGCGTCTTCCCCGCTGGGGATATCCGTACGACCATGTCATCTTCGGCGCCACGCAACGACCAGGCTACCGGTCCGGTCCCGGGATGCAACGGGGTTTCCAAGGGCGTCGTCGCGCAACCGGCTGCCAACACAGTCAGTGCACACGCCAGTACGGTCCCGGCATGGTTCATGAGGTACCTCCGCGTTGGGTTGCATTGTCCGTGCATTCTACCAACGCGTGGCGACCGCGATCACTTCCCGGCCGCGGAAAGGCTCGAAAACGGGCGTCCAAGGCGTTACCATGGGCGCCGGGCGTCGAAAGAGGAGGCGGCAGGACATGGCGGATGATGTTGAGGTGATTGGCACGGGCAACTACCTGCGTCTCGTGCGCAAGGGGCCGTACGAGTACACGGAACGGGTCCGGGGGCGGTCGGTGGTGGCCATTGTGGCGGTCACCGCAGAGGGGCGGCTGGTGATGGTCGAGCAGTACCGTCCGCCGCTGGATGCCCCGGTGCTGGCGCTGCCCGCCGGGATCGTCGGGGATGATCCAGGGTGTGAGCACGAGACGCTTGAAAACGCCGCCCGCCGCGAGCTTCTCGAAGAGACGGGCTACCGTTCCGGGGAGATGATCCACGTCTGCACGGGGGCGTCGGCGCCTGGGGGGAGTTCCACCATGGTGCATCTCTTTCGCGCCACCGGGCTTGTCCGGGCTGGCGCCGGGGGCGGCGTGGACGATGAGGCGATCACGGTTCACGAAGTGCCCCTGCCTGCCGTCCTCGCGTGGCTGAAGGAGCAGGAAGCGCGGGGGGCGGTCGTGGACTTCAAGCTGTACGCCGCGCTGGTGTTTGCCGGTTCGTCCTGACCAGTTACCCGGCGGTAGCGGCACTGGGGTCGTAACGCCGGAAGGCGGCTGCCACAGGCCACACGAGCGCCGCGGCCAGCAGCGTGAAGATGCCCCACGCCGCGCAGTAGGGAGGCCACAGGACGGGGGGCGTCGCCAGCGCGACGGCCGCGCCCACACCTGCCGCGGCGATCCCAAACACGGCGAGTGTCGTGCTGCTGACGAACAGGACTACCATGCGCCGGCCCACGGCGTGCGTGTCGCCTGTTCCGGAGGAAGACGCGGACGGAAAGAGCAGGAAGGCCGTGTTTTCGATGGCAATCAGCACCAGCGTGACCGGAACCAGCCACGGTATCGCGAGGAGCAGCGCCGGCGTCCGTGCAATCCATGCCGCAGCCAGCAGCATCGCCGCGCCGATGGCCGATGCGGTCACGACCGGTACCGCCAACTGTCCGGCCGCGATCTGGAACGGGGTCAGGGGGAGTGTCTTCAGGCAGGCGAGCTGCTCAACGTCGCTCCGGAAGTCGACCGCGACCGCCCGCACCAGGTTGACCAGGATGAAGTAGAGGGCAGGCGCAAGGAAGGCATAGGCCGAGACGGAATGAGCGGCGGCCGCCGTCTTCGGCAGCGTCGCGCTGAGCGCCGAGAACACGATCACGGCAAAGGCCGCACTGGTGAGGATGCGGCCCGCACGGCGCCGTAGGGCAACGGTTTGGCGCCAGGCGTTGGGGCCGCAGCCCGCGGCCCACGGGAAGCGGAAGGCCGTGGACGCGGTCGCATGCCCGGACGGGATCTCTCCCTGGACCCGCTGGAGCCGTTGCACGCGCTGGCTCGCCGCGAGCAGGGTTTCGGCGCTTGCGCGATCGAGGCGCAGTACCGCCAGCACCAATAGCGCGTTCAGCGTCACGCCCGCCACGGCCCACAGTCCAAACGCGGTGGCCGAGTCCGCCGCCGCCACACGGCCAAATACGGTCAGCGGCGCGAACGCCGTGTTGATTACGGCGCGCAGGGTCTCCCAGGACAGATGGCCGGGAAGGCGCGTGGCCAGTCCCTTGTGCGCGGCGTAGCCCGCCACGGCGAGCAGCATGGCGATCCGGACGCCGTGACGCCGCAGGAAGCCTTCTGGAGCGGCTGCGGCGGATGCGGTCAGGCGGACGGCCATCGACAGCAGGTTCGCAAAGACGAGGGCGAGCAGCACGGCCGCGTAGCCTGTGAACCAGCTTCCGGTGTGGCGGATCAGTATGAGCGAGAGAAAGAACGCGCCGGTCAGCTCGCCGCCGATATTTCGCGCCATGATGAAAAGGAGCAGTTGGCGGCGCGTGAACGGTCCGGGGAACAGAAAGTCCACCTCGGCCGGGGTGAAGGCAATGATCTTCTCGCCTGTCGAGAAGAACGCGCCGGACAGGAACATGACCAGCGTGCCCAGCGTGACGGCGGCGACCAGCGATTCGGGTTCCATCGGCGTGGCGTGGCTGCCCCGCGCCATGAACGCGAAGAAGAAGGCCGCGAACGCGAGCGCGCCCAGCAGGGTAAGCATCAGCCCCTTGGGCGTGGCCGCGCGCCGGCGCAGGGCGCGAAGCCGCCCGCCTGCGCGCAGCGCCAGCAGCATGCCAAGCGCGCGCCAGGGGTGGAGGGGCAGGGCCGTCATCGCTGGGGTTCCTGGGCGGCTTCGGTCCCCGTCGGGGACGGCGCGGCGGTTGCCCGGAAGAAGATTTCCTCGAGCGAAGCGTTGTCCGCGAGTGCGCCAAAGGCGCCGTAGGCTTCGGCGATCGGTCCCTGGTAGACCGAACGGCCCCTGTGCAGGATCAGCAGGTGTGTGCAGAGGTCTTCGACCAGCGCGAGCAGGTGGGAGCTGACGATGACCGCGGCGCCCTGGGCGGCCCGGCGGCGGATGGACTCGCTGATCGCGCGGATGCCGTGCGGATCGAGGCCGGTATGGGGTTCGTCGAAAAACAGCGCCTGCGGTGCGTGAAGGTACGCGCAGCAGATCGCCACCTTCTGGCGCATACCCCGGCTGAGACTGCCTGCGGGCGCGTGGCGCTTCGCGTCGAGCTCGAATTCGTCGAGCAGGGCCTCGGCCGCCGCTTCGAAGCCGGGCACCCGGTACGCCGATGCGGTAAAGGCGAGGTGTTCCCATACAGTCAGGGTGTCGAAGAGCCGCGGATCGTCCGGGACATAGGCCAGGCACCGCTTTGCCGCCACGGGATCGCGCGTGATGTCGTGGCCGCCGATGGCGATGGCCCCGCGGGAGGGGGCGATGATTCCCGCGAGCGCGCGCAGCGTCGTCGTCTTTCCGGCTCCGTTTGGGCCGAGCAGGCCCAGCACCTGCCCGGGTTCGACCTCGATGTCGAGGCCGTCCACCGCCACCGTGCTTCCGTAGTGCTTGGTGTAGTTCGAGACCCAGATTGCCGACATATCTGTTGATTGACCTCCGCGTGGTCGTGCCTGCCGTGCTGCCAGGGCGGCGGCGAAGCGTTTGAAACGTAGAGTGTACCACGAGCGGCGCGGCGGGCGTGGTATACTGCCTGACAGAGGCGAAAGGCGGGAGAACAGGGTGGATTTCCCGGAAAGAGAGCGGCGGACGGCCTCGCGAAGCCCGGCCCGGCGGCGGGTGTGGGTGTCGGACGTGCGCGGGCGGCTCCAGGAGGCGCACACGGAAGACGTGAGCGCCACGGGAATGCGGCTGCGCGTGCCGGGCGCCGTGTCCATGGGCGAACAGATGGACATCGAGCTGTTCCCCGCAGACGGCGCGCAGACGCCGCTCGCACCGGTCCGCGCGCACGTGCGGTGGGCGCGTCCCGTGCCCGGCGGGAGTTGGCGCGCGGGCATCCAGTTCGAGACCGGGCCGTGCCGCACGGAGTCTGTGTCGCTGCCGTTGCCAGTCCGCGTCGTACCGCGCAGGCCGCGCGCCGTGCCACCGGTTCCCCGGCGGCCGCGCCGGAAACGGGTCGCGGCGGCTTCCTTTCTGCTGCTGGCATTGCTTCTTCTCTTGCTCGCACAGGATGCGGTGACGAAACGTCCGCAACACGGCGGTGCGGCGGTCGCTTCGGTGGAGGTTGTGCCCGCGGCCCGGCCCGCTGTCACGATGACCGGGGCCGATGTCGCCGGGACGTCCGGTGACGGGGGCGTTTCAGCGCCAGCGGCAAGCGACGAAGCCGGCACGCCGTGGGAGGAGGTCCCGCAGGCGGCCTCTCCGGTGCCGGGTGAGTGGCCCGGCATCCGTTCGATGGCCGCCTACGACGCCCGCGACCTGCCCACGGTGGGGGACGCCCCGGACGGGATGGTCGAGGCGCTCGGGCTCGAGCCCGTAACGGAACCGTCGGAGACGGACGGTCTGCGGATCGTCATCGAGACCGGCGCGTACCGGCTCTCTGTCTTTCGCGGCGAGCAGTTGGTGTGTGCGATGCCCGTGGGGCTGGGACGTGACGGCGCGACGCCGCCCGGCGACTACTACATCGCGAACAAGATTACACAGCCCACCTGGTACAACCGCGGCAATCCGGTGGCGCCGGGCGATCCGGCGAATCCCTTGGGCGCGCGCTGGATGGGGCTCGGCCAGGAGGGCCAGGCCACCCCGCTGGGGATGCACCCCACCGCCGAGGACGACAGCATCGGCCAGCCCATGAGCCGCGGGTGCGTGCGCCTGCGTCCCGCCGACGCGGAGACCCTGTTCCGGCTGTGTCCGCTCTTCACGCCCGTGCAGATTGTTCCCTGATTTGCTCCCGCCCGCCGGGCGCGGTAGCATGAAGGAACCATGCGACACGTTCTGGCCGATCTCCAGCGTATCTTCCGGCGAACACGCGAGTTCGTTGCCCATGACGTGTGGAACATCGGGGATCCCGACAGCCGCGTGCCCGACAGCGTATTGGCGCGGCAGACCCGCGTGCTTGTCGTGATGCTGCAGGGGCTGGGGCGCGACACGCTGCTCCTGCGCGCCGCGGCCCTGAGCTTCGCCACCATCTTCGGCATCGTTCCCTTCCTTGCCATCGTGTTTTTCGTCATCGACACGTTCAACGTCAACGAGGAAGTGTACGGACGCCTCTACAGCGCGCTGCGCCACGTGGTGGCCCGGGAGACGCAGCTGCCGCCCGTGTCCGGCGCCCCGCCGGGAGCCGAATCGTACTTGACGGATCAACTGCGGGACTTCCTGTTCCAGGGCGTGGCCCAGGAGGACGGATTGGGCGGCGAACCGCTCCAGGACCCCGTTGACGCCATCATGCGTCTGGTGCAACGGGCCGATCCGAAAAGCCTCGGGCTGGCGGGGATCGTCTTCGTGCTCACCACGGTGTTCGGACTGATGAAGAACATCGAGGCATCCTTCAACACCATCTGGGGTATTCGCCAGAAACGCCCCTGGCACCGCATGGTCAGCGACTACCTGATGCTGCTGATCCTGCTGCCGTTCTTCGCGGCGGTCGTGCTGAGCATCCCGGCGCTGCTCGAGAGCGACCTGCGCAGCCAGATGTCGTGGCCGGTCGTCCTGCTGTTGCGGCTCGCGAACTATCTGCTTATCTGGGCGCTTTTTGCCGCGATGTACCGGCTCGTGCCGAACACCCGCGTGTACCTGCGCTATGCGCTGCTCGCGGGTGCGGTCGCGGGGACCGCGTGGGCGCTCGTGTCGGCGGCCTACGTGAGTTTTCAGTTTGGACTGGGCCGCTACGGTCTCATCTATGCGACCTTCGCGCAGATCCCGGTGTTTCTCGTGTGGGTGTATTTCAGTTGGACCATCCTCTTGATGGGCGCCGAACTGGCATTCGCCTATCAGAACGAGAAGACCTTCGCCATGGAGCGTTACGCGAAAGGCGCCAGCCACGCCTACCGCGAGGCGCTGGCGCTTCGCGCGATGCTCGCCATCGCCCAGCGCTTTGACAAAGGGTTGCCGCCGCTGCGCACCGAACAGGCCGCCCGCGAGTGGAACGTGCCGTCCCGGCTGATCAATGACACGCTTGACCTCCTGGAGAGGGCGGACCTTGTGCGCCCTTCTGGGCGCGACGACGTGGGCTACCAGCCCGCGCGATCGCTCGACCGGGTGACCGTGGGCGACGTCGTCGGCGCGGTGCACGTCGCGGGTCGCGATCCCTCGGCGCTGCTGCGCGACCCGGCCTTCGGGCCGCTCTTCGAGAAGGTCGCGCAACGGAGCAGTCCGGTGGACCAGATCACGCTGGGCGAACTGATCCGTGATCCGCAGCACGTCGTGCCGCCGGTCCCGCCGGACGAGTCCGCCGTCGCGGGCCACGACGAACACTGATCGTTCCCATGCGCCCGCGTGTGGTACGATGGCCGGCCGGATCAATACGGGCGGGAGAATCATGCTGGTGCCACGCAGCGAAGCGTTCAGAACGAACAGCGGCCGCGGCCTGAAGCGCGCGGACGGCTGACGCATGGCCCGCGACCTTTCCAAGACGGATCCCGCCGTCCCCCCGCACGATGCCGCCCTCGAACAGATCGAGGGGGCGGTCGAGCGGATTGTCTACGAGAACGAAGCGAACGGTTTTTTTGTGGCGCGGCTGCGCACGGAGCAAGGCCCGAACCCGGTGACGTTCGTGGGCAACCTGATGGCGGTATCCGAGGGCGAGACCGTGCGCCTGTGGGGGCGCTGGCAGGATGAACCCCGGTTCGGCCGCCAGTTTCGCGTCGAACGCTACGAGATCGTTCTCCCCGCCACGGCGGAGGCCATCGAGCGCTACCTGGGCTCGGGGCTGATCGCCGGAATCGGCAAGGTCTACGCCAAACGGCTGGTCGAGGCCTTCGGCAGGGCCACGCTCCAGGTCATCGACGAGCAGCCGCACCGGCTCCGGCAGGTCGACGGCATCGGCGAGAAGCGCGCCGCCCAGATTCGCGCCGCGTGGGAGCGCCAGAAGGCCGTCCAGTCCATCATGCTCTTTCTCCAGGGGCACGGGATAGGCCCGAATCAGGCCGTCAAGATCTACAAACGTTACGGGGACGGCGCCGTGGCGCTGCTGCGCGAAAATCCCTACCGCCTCGCCCACGATATCGTCGGCATCTCGTTCAAGATCGCCGATACGATCGCCGCGTCGCTCGGCATCGTCGCCGAGGCGCCACAGCGTCTGGAAGCGGGGATCGTTCATGTGCTTGACACGGCACGGACCGCCGGTCACTGTTATCTGCCCGACGACGCACTGGTGCCGGAGGCCGCGGCCCTGCTCGCCGTTCCGCCGGACTGCGTCCGCACGGCGCTGGCCGCGCTCACCACGACGCGCCTGGCGGTCCGCGAGGGGACGTGCATCTACCTTCGGCACATGTTCGACGACGAATGCGGCACGGCCCGCGCCCTGGCCACGCTCGCGCGGGCAAAGACGAAGGCGATCGCCGTGGATGTGCCCCGCGCGATCCAATGGGTCGAGACGCGCCAGAAGCTGACGCTCTCACCCGAGCAGCGCGAAGCCGTGGGCCGGGCGGTCAAGGCAAAGGTGCTCGTCGTGACCGGCGGGCCGGGCACGGGCAAGACGACCCTCGTGCGCAGTCTGCTCGATGTCCTCGAAAAGAAAGGGCTGCGCATTCAGCTCGCCGCACCCACCGGCCGCGCCGCCAAACGCATGGAAGCCGCCACCGGCCGCGAGGCGCGCACCATTCACCGCCTCCTCGAATTCAGTCCGAAAGAGGGCCGTTTCCTGCGCAACGCCGAAAACCCGCTCGATACCGATCTGCTCGTTGTCGACGAGTGCTCGATGGTGGACATCTCGATCGCCCGCCAATTGTTCAGCGCGCTGCCCGTCTCCGCGCGCCTGTTCCTGGTCGGCGACGTCGACCAGTTGCCGTCCGTCGGCCCCGGCAACGTCCTGATGGACATCATCGCGAGCGAGACCGTGCCCGCGGTGTGGCTCAAGACCATCTTCCGGCAGGCCGGGGAGAGCGGCATCGTCACCAACGCCCACCGCATCAACCGCGGCATCCATCCCGAGTTCAACGCGGCCGATTTCGTCTTCGTCGAGCGCAAGGACCCCGCCCGGGCCGTCGAGACCGTCGTCGAACTCGTCGCGGAACGCATTCCGGAGCGCTTCGGCCTCGATCCCCTGCGCGACATCCAGGTGCTCGCGCCGATGCACCGTGGCGACGCGGGTGTGACGGCACTCAACGCCGCATTGCAGGAACGGCTCAATCCCGCCGGCCAGCCCGTGCCCCGCCGCGCCTTCCGCGTGGGCGACAAGGTCATGCAACTGCGCAACAACTACGAACTCGACGTCTACAACGGCGACACCGGCGTCGTGCAGGGTGTCGATGAGGAGACCCAGGATGTCCGCATCGCTTTCGACGACCGCGTCGTGGCGTATCCCGTCGACGATCTCGACGATGTGGGACTCGCCTACGCGGCCACCGTCCACAAGTCCCAGGGCAGCGAATATCGCGCCGTCGTGATCCCCGTGCTGTCCCAGCACTACCTCATGCTGCAACGCAACGTGCTGTACACCGCCGTCACGCGCGGGAAGGAACTCGTCGTGCTCGTCGGCGAACCGCGCGCCCTGCGCCGTGCGATGCAGAACACCGAACACACACGCCGCTACACCCGTCTCGCCGAACGCCTGCGCGCCCTCCTGGTCTGACCGGGCGCGTGCCGGAAACGGTACCGGAAGCACATTGGATGGACCAGCAAGGGGCTGAAGCCCCTTGTCTTGGGGACCCGGCATGGCGCATGCCTGAACGGCGCCGGTTTGCAGACAAGGGGTTTCAACCCCTTGTGCTTTCGGCGTTCCCTGCGGTCACACACCGCGCGCTGGATGCCCGCCTTCGCGGGCATGACGCCACGACCGGGCGGGATTCACGAGCCCGGCACGGCGGGCGCCGGGGGAATCCGCGTAACGAATCCCGGTGTGGGTTGTAAGGTGACCGGGTGCAGGCACTACACGGGGGGTATCGGACGATGGGGACACAGCCTGACGCGGTGGAAGGTGTCCCCTCCATCCCCCTGGGCGGCCCCACGGTGCTCCAGCCCTCCCACCAACCGAACGCGACGTCGCGCACCCGCCCGCACAGTCTTTTCGGCAGGCCTTTCGGCCCATCCCGCCCAGCTATCCCGCGATTAGGGTAGTCTTGTCCCATTGACACCCCGGGTCCGGCAGTGCACACTAAAGACGTGGTTGCGTTTATTCCTAACCCTCAACGGAGAGAGAATGAGCATATGAATATGCGTACTGTTTGCCGGGTTGCGATGGCGTTGGGGCTGGCGCTGTGTGCCATGGCGCCGGCGTACGGTGCAACGCAGCGGATACTGTTGGTGGGTGACAGCTGGGCCAACGACATGTCGCGCGCGAACAGCTTCGAAGCGGCCCTTGCCAGTCTCGGAATCACGGGATGGGAAGCAAAGGGCGACGTGACGGGGATCGGCGCCACGACCGCCGCCTACTGGGCGCACCCGGATCGTCTGCAGATGATAACGGATGAGATCGCAGCGAATCCCACCATCGATATTGTGCATCTGAGCATGGGCGGCAATGACCTTCTCGGGTTTCTGGCCAACCCCCATACCCGTGCAGAGAAAGACGCGCACTACACGGGCGTTGTCGCCAACATCCAAGTGGTCGTCGAGCATGTGTTGAGCCTGCGGCCCGACATACGCGTTGGGATCAGCAGCTACGATTACATGGCGATTTGGGGCGCTCCGTCGGAGTGGCGCAACACGGAGCAATACAATACGGAGTTTGTGCGATTCTCGGGATTCGTCAGGGCCTATGCTGACGGTGTGGAGCGCTGCACCTATCTCAATCATTGGGGCCTGATGCAGCACACGTACGGCGTCCAAGGTGTCCATGCGCCCGGTGAGCTGGCCGCTCCCGGCGGACCGCCAGCCTATGAGCCGTTCTACGGCGGCAACCCAAGCCTTGAAGGGGCGGCGCTGAGGGACTCCTTCCATTTGAACGACCAAGGCTATCAGACGCTTGCGTTGAGTTGCCTCCGGCAGCAGTATCTGGAGTGGTTCGGCTACACAACTCCGGAGGTGCTGGCCATTGAGCCGGTTGTTCCGCAGACGATTCCAGGTATTGTGGCGTACCGCGTGACGTTCAATGTGCCGGTGACAGGGGTGGACCTGTCGGATTTCTCGCTGGAGACGACCGGGTCCATCATCGGTGCACGGATCCACGCGATTGGCGGCGATCCCGGCAGCGCGTCGTACACGGTCTACGTGGAGGTGGGATGGGGTCCCGGCGACATCACCTTGATCCTTCACGACAATGATTCGATTGCCAGCCCCATTCCGCTCAATGGGGTGGGCCTCGGGCAGGTTGCGGGACAAGTCTACGCGGTCCATCCCGGCCAGGGGCTTCCCGTCGCGGCGTGGCCCGCCGTGGCCCTCATGCTGGTCCTGGGAGTGGCGGTGTTGCTGCGCTCTCCGGTTCGAGCGATCCTGCCACGCTGATTCGCAGACCGGTCGGGCGATGCGTTCGGTTCGAAAGCGCGCAGGGTAGCGGGGCCATTCCTTCAGGCGTGGCCGCCCCAGTAGGCTTGGCGGTAGAAGCCGCGTACGTCGTCGATGCTGGGGCTGCCGGGCTGGTTCTTGAAGCGGCCGCGGTCGCCGCACACAGTCTGCGCGCACTGTTCCAGGCGCGCGGCGTCCGCGCCGGCGTCTTTGGCGGCGGGGGACTGGCCAAGATCATGGAACAGGGCCACGAGGGCCGCGCGGACGGCGGTTCCGGCGGCGTCGGGCGTGGCCGCGACCGGCTGTCCGAGCGCTCCGGCGATTGCGGCGACTTTCTGGGGAAGGTGCCCGGCGTTGTACTCGAAGACGGGGGCGAGCAACACGCCGTTGGCGAGGCCGTGGGCGATGCCGAATTCGAGGGTGAGGCAGTAGCCCATGCCGTGGACGAGGGTAGTGCCGGTGTGGGCGATGACGATGCCGGAGAGCAGGGCGGCGTACAGCATGTGGGCGCGCGCGTCGATGTCGCCGCCGTGGGCGGCGGCCCTCGGCAGCCACTCGCGCACGATCCGGCAGCATTCGAGGCCCAGGAAATCCGTGTAGGGCGTGGCCTTGCGCGAGACGATGCCTTCCATGGCCTGGCTCAGGGCATCGAGGCCCGTGGCGATGGTGGTTGCGCGGGGCAGGGTCAGGGTCAGCTCGGGATCGAGCAGGGCGGCGCGCGGAAACAGTGCGTCGCCGGCGAGGGTGCGTTTGGCGGCCTCGTCTTCGTTCACGAGCACGGCGTAGGGGGTGACTTCGCTGCCGGTGCCGGCCGTGGTGGGCACGGCGACGATGGGCAGGCAGTTTCCGGGAAGGGGTGCGCCGAACCAGGCGCCAAATGGCCCGGGGTTGTTCGCGAGGACGGCGATGCCCTTGGCGGCATCCATCGGGCTGCCGCCGCCGAGGGCCACGACGACGTCGCAGTGGTTTTCCCGCGCGCGTGCGGCGCCAGCGGCGCAGGTGGCCGTGGCCGGGTTTTCCTCGACCTGGTCGAAGAGGACCGCTTCCGGCACTTGCCGGAGAACGCGGTCGAGCAGCCCTGTCTCGCGGGCGGCATGCCTTCCCGTCACGAGGAGCGGCCTGCGGCCGTAACGTCCGGCGACCTCAGCCAACCGGTCGACCACGCCCGCCCCGAAGAGTACCTCCGTCGGCACGTGCATCCGAAACCCGTCCATGGATTACTCCTTCAGCCGGTCGACGAGTCCGTCGATCGTCTTCGAGGTGGCGCGGGCGGTGTGCTGCAACTTCTTGCGGGCTTTTGACGCGGCCTCCGAGTCGGGATCGATGTTCGAAGCGCGTTTCCAGGCCGCCTCCGCCAGCCGCTGCTGGCCCTGCTTGTAGAAGGTATGTCCGAGGTAGGTGAGGGCCAACGCGTACGAGGGGTCGGCGTCGATGGCCTGCTCGAAGAGGTTCTGGGCCGCCGCGTATTGCCGGGAGTTGTAGGCTTGCCGCCCCTTCCTGGTCAGTCGGACGGCGTCTTTGCGGTTGCCCGCGGTATGTGCGGCGATGCCGGTCGTGCGGGCCAGTTTCTGCGTGTCCCGGCGCACGGCGGCCATGGCCTCGGCGACGGTCTCGCGGCGCCGCAACACCAGCGCCAGATGGGACATCAGGTTGCGGCTGTAGGTAAACAAGGGTCGAAAACCCGGAGTGAACATGCTGGGGCCTCCCTCTGGCTATTGTAGCATTCGTCCCGGACAGCAAAAAAGCAGCGCCCGCGCGCTTGGGGAAGGGCGGGTACGTGTGCTACGGTATCGGTTTGCATGGAGGTGCCGAGCGGCTATGGGACTTGACGAAGGGCTGGAGAATCATCTCGAGGTCGGCGCGGTCGCGCTGCTGAGCTTCGATATCGCCGACAAGAACGCCCGGCGCTACAAGAGCACGATCCGGGGCTGGACGCGGGGCGTCAACATTGCGCTCGATATGCCGTCCGCGGGCGACAAACCGCTCCGGTTGAGTCACTTGCAGCCGTGCGTGGTGCGGTTTGTGGTCAGTGGCCGCGCCTGCGGTTTTGAGAGTCAGGTCATCGAGGGATCGAGCGGCCCCCAGCCTTATCTCTACCTGTCGTGGCCCCATCAGGTCGAAATCGTGCAGATGCGCCGCCACGAGCGTATCGATGTGTCGTGCCCGTGCGTGATCAATCTGGCCAGCGGGGACCTGCTGCACGGGACCGTGCGCGATCTGAGCGCAGGGGGGTGTTGCATGGAGGCCCGGACCGGTTTGCGGGTCGACGAACGCTTCCGGCTGTCGTTCGGCCTTCCGGACGGGCGACTGATCGAGGGCCTGCCGACGCAGGTGCGCAACGCGCGCCGTCTGGAGCATCTCGCGCTTTACGGGTGTCAGTTTCTGGATCTTCCGGACATCGTCCGGGACGACATAGAGTTTTACATTACGGCCAAGATCGAGCAGCTGCGTTCGGGGAGTCTGGCGGCGTCGCATGTGCTGATAGCTGACGGCGTGATGGAGCGTGCCTGGCCGATACACGAGGCGATCGAGCGGTTCGGGTGCTACGCGTTCACCACGAGCGGTGTGCTGGACCTGTTCTACCGGCTCCGGTTTGCCCCGCCGGCCGTGCTGCTGATGAGCGCGGATCAGCGGGACGCGTATGTCCCGGATCTTATTGGCATCATTCGCGGCGCTTCCGGGTTCGAGAAGTTGCCCATCGTGGTCTACGGGAGTGGCGGCGCCACGGCGGCGGAGCTGAGCGCCGCCGGAGCGTGCGGCCATTTCCCGGATCTCGATGACCTGGACGCGGTGGTCAGGAAGATACGTGAATTCGTTCCGCCTGGTCCGGACGGCGACGGCGCCGTCTGCGATACGGCGTGAGCCTGCGGGAGATCGCTGCATGTCTCCATCGAATGTAGACCCCGAGAGCCGGCTGGCCGTGGGTTCGGTCGCGGTTCTTCATGTCGAACGCTACGGCAAGGACAGTCCGCGGCACCGCACCTTTATCCGCGGGTGGGAGACTGGCTCGTGCGTCATCCTCGACGCGCCGCGCCAGGATGGCACGCCCGTGCGCCTGCAACCGCATGATCGCTGCATCATCCGCTTCTTCAGCCGCGGTGACGCCTGCGGCTTCGAGGCATCGGTGCGGGAATCGAGCACGAAGACCTTTCCATTTTTGTATGTGACGTGGCCCGGCGGTATGGGTATCACGCAGATCCGGCGCCATCAGCGCATCGAGTTGAAGCTGCCCTGCGCGGTGGTGACCGACGACGGTGAACGGTTGACCGGCGAGATACGTGATTTGAGTGCCGGAGGATGCCGCTTTGTCAGCCGCTTGCCGCTGGACGACGACGCCTGGCTCAAGTTGAGTTTTTCGCTTCCAGACGGCAGCCGTATCGAGGGCCTGCCCGCTGTGGTGCGCGGCTGCCGCCCGATGCAGGGCGAGTTCGCCTGCGGGTGTCAGTTTGAAGGCGGTCCCGAGGACGCGGGTGCGCTGCGGGACATCGAATTTTTCGTGACGACCGGGATCAGCATGGGGCGGATCGACGGCGGATGCCAGCGTCCGGTCTTGGTGCTCGAGCCCGATCCCGCGCGGCTGGCATACCTGTGCAGGGAATTCGAGGAACTCGGCTTTCCCGTGTTTGGCGCGCCCAGCGTGGTGGACGCCGCCTATCGCCTTCGCGTATCGACGCCCGGCGTGCTGCTTGTCGGTGCCAATCAGTCCGGGTGCGGGCCGGCAGACGTATGCCGGTGGGTCCGTCACGCGCCGGGCATGCAGGCGCTGCCCGTGCTTGTCTACGACTGTGATCCCGGCGGGGACGCCAAGAGCCTGGCGAAGTCTGCCGGGGCGACCGAGGTCATGCCTGCTTCAAACACGACGGGCCCGCTCATCCGTGCGGCCATCCGTTATCTGAACAGCTAAGGTCAGAAGACGCGGAGTACGGCGCACTTCAGGTACGACGTCTCGGGCATGCTCAGGAGCACCGGGTGATCCGGGGCGGCCCCGCGTTCATCGACCAGCCACACTTGACGCTGCGCGCTGGTTGACGCCCGCTTCAGCATATCGAGGAAGGCCTCGCGGTCCACGAACGATGAACACGAGCACGTGATCAGGTAGCCGCCTTGATTGACCGCGGCCATCGCGTCCTTGTTGAGCGCGTGATACCGTTTAAGGGCGCGTCCCGTCTGGGTCCGCGATTTGGCCAAGGCCGGTGGATCGAGAATGACCACGTCATAGCGTTCTTCGCGCGTCAGCACGACCGCTGCGTCAGCTTCTTCGAAGGTGCACCGGTCATCCACGCCGTTCAGCGCGGCATTCTGACGGGCAGCCGCGATCGCGCGTCCGCTGGTGTCCACACCATGGACCCGTGCCGCGCCGTTCAGGGCCGCCGTGCAGCTCCACGCGCCGACATAGCAGTGCGTGTCCAAGACGCTGCGCCCGTTGACGAGCGGCTTGAGAAGCGCCATGTTCGTGCGCTGATCGAGAAAAAGCCCGGTCTTTTGGCTCTCTGCGAGCGCGATGTTTACGCGCAGTCCGTCAAGCGTCACCTCGAAGGTCTCGGGGACCTTCCCGTAGTCCTGGGACGACTCGCCGTGCTCGAAACGCACCCCCGCGAGGCCGAAATCGCCCATCAGGATGTCCGCCAAGAGGCCGGCATGTTGTTGATAGAACGCGCACGACGAATGCATCGAGGCGACGTCGCCATAGCGGTCCACGATCAGTCCCGGCAGCCGGTCGCTTTCGCCATAGACCCAGCGGTAGACATTTTGTCCTGGAAAGAGGGTCTCGCGGCAGGCCTTCGCCGCCATGAGCCGGTGGACAAAGAACGCGCGGTCCACCTCGCGCTGCGTGCTGCTGAGCAGGCGCACCGCAATGCCGCCGCTGGCCTGATAGAATCCGCGGCCCACGAAGCGGCCGTTCGAGGCGACCACATCGACCACTTCGCCGTCTTCAAGGCCGGGCAGCGAGGCGAATTCGTTGCGGTATGCCCACAGGTGACCGCGCAGGAGGCGGCGTTCTTCTTTGGGTTGGAGCTTGGCGTGTTTCATGGGCGCCAAGCATACGCTATGCGCACCCCAAAAGGCGACCCCGGCGTTGTGGTATGCTCGGTGGCCGGTGAAATCGGCAGGACGGACAGGAGGACAACGTGAGGACGGTGTGTGTTTTCTGCGGGTCGAGCCCCGGTGCGGATCCGGCGTACATCCAGGCTGCGCGCGAGATGGGACGGCTGTTAGGCGGGTCGGGGAGGACGCTGGTGTACGGGGGCGGCTGTGTTGGATTGATGGGGGCCGTGGCGGATGCGGCGATGACGGCCGGCGGCCGGGTCATTGGCGTGATCCCGCAGGCGCTGGTGGATCTCGAGGTCGCGCATCACGGCGTGAGCGAGCTGCGGGTCGTGGCGTCGATGCACGAGCGCAAGGCCCTGATGGCGGATCTCGCCGATGGGTTCGTGGCGCTTCCGGGCGGTATCGGCACGCTCGAGGAGTTTTTTGAAGTGTGGACGTGGAGCCAGCTTGGTCTGCATGCCAAACCCTGCGGCCTGCTCAACGCCGCGGGATTTTACGATCCCCTGCTTGCCTTAATGGAACGGCTTGTCGGCGAGCGGTTCGTGCAACCCGAGCACCGCGCGATGGTGGTCGTGGACGAGGATCCCGCGACGCTCCTTCAGGCCATGGAGGCCTTCTGTCCGCCGGCGCTTACGAAATGGATCGATCGCGATGAGTCCTGAACCTGCGTACAGACGCCCTCAGTTCTGCGCCGTCGCGCTCTTGTCCAGCGCGCCCCGCACGGCCCGAAGCAGGGCGTCCGGCGCGTAGGGTTTCTGTATCAGGGTGAGCCCTTCGTGGAGCACGAAATTGGTGTGCACGGCGTTCTCGCTGTAGCCGCTCGAAAAAATCGCGGCGGCTTCCGGCCGCAGCGCGCGGATGCGCTCAAGGGCCTTGTGTCCCCCAAGTCTGGGCATCACCACGTCAAGAATGACCAGCGCAATGTCGCTCGCATGCTCCTCGAACACGGCGACGGCTTCCTCGCCGTCCTCGGCCGTGAGGACCGTGTAGCCGGCGCGCTCGAGCACCATCTTGGCCAGTTTGCGCACGCCGTCATCGTCCTCGGCCAGCAGGATGGTCTCGCTGCCGCCGCCCGCGATGCCCTCGATCATCGGGCCGACGACTTCCGCATTCTGCTCGCATGTAGGCAAGTAGATCTTGAAGGTCGTTCCCTTGCCGGGTTCGCTGTACGCGCTGATCATGCCGTCATGTTGCTTGACGATGCCGTAGACCATGGAGAGCCCCAGCCCTGTGCCCTTGCCTTCTTCCTTCGTCGTGAAGAACGGCTCGAACACGTGCCCGAGCGTCGTGCTGTCCATGCCGCAGCCCGTGTCGGTCACGCTCAGCAGCACGTAGCGTCCGGGCCGTGCCCAGGCGTGGGTGCTGCAATACTCGGACTCGATGCGCACATTCTGCGTCTCAATGGTCAGCACGCCGCCGTGTTCCATGGCATCGCGGGCGTTCAGGCACAGGTTCATGAGCACCTGCTCCATCATCCCTGCGTCGCCCTGAATCGTGCCGAGCTTGTTGCCGGGGAGCCACACCAGCCGGATGTGCTCGCCGATGACACGTGCGAGCATGTTGAGCAGATTATCCATGAGCTGGTTGAGGTCGATCGCCGCAGGGCGGATGACCTGGCGCCGGCTGAAGGCCAGCAACTGTCGCGTGAGCCCGGCCGCGCGTTCGGCGCCCCGGTAGATCTCGTCGAGTTCCTCGCAGGGCTGGCCCGCTTCCTTGGCTGTATCGATGAGGATGTGGGCATAGCCCATGACGGCTTGGAGGATATTGTTGAAGTCATGGGCCACGCCGCCCGCCAATTGCCCGACGGCCTCCATTTTCTGCGCCTGGAGCAGTTGCTGCTGCATGTGTTCGCGGTCCTGCTCCGCGCGCGCACGTGCGGCCCGGTCTTCGAGGGCGTTCAACGCGAACGCAAGATCGGTGGCCATCTCGACAAACAGGCCCTGCTCTTCCTCGTCGACGCCGAGCTCATGTGCCAGACTGACGATGAGGTACCCATACGCGGCGTCGCCGTGCTTCAGCCTCGTGCAGAGGGTATCGTTAAGCGGATGATCCGTGCCAACCGGACAGTTGGTGCACAATTCCATGCGATCGGTCATCAGGAAGGGCGCTGCCGAGTTATTGGTCAGGCGGCAACAAAGCGGGAGCGCGCCGTCTTGCAGGGACTGCTCAAGCAACGCAAAGTGCTCGCCCAGTCCGGCCTGTGCCCACGCCTTGGGCTGCCCCCGCTCGCCGGTCAGGACGATCAGCGCCGAAGCATAGCTGCGGTGCTCGATGATCAGGCGACACGCCTTGCGGATCAGCATGTCCGCCTCGCGTTCGCTGACGATCAGCTTGTTGATGTCGCGAATGGCGTGCAAGACCAGGTTCAGGTGGTCAATGCGATCCTGGGCAAGCTTGCGCTCCGTGATGTCGCAGATGAAGCCTTCCACCACATGATGGCCGCCGGGCGAGATAGCCCCGCATCCTTGTTCCCACACCCAGCGCTCTTCTCCCGACGCGTGGATGATGCGGTACTCCATGACAAAGGGCCGGCCCTCCGATACACCGGCCTGCACTTCGCAGCGGACGTACTCGCGGTCGTCTGGATGGATCAGCGACGAGTACGCAATCCGGGCATTTTGACGCAGATCTTCGGGCTGGTACCCCGTGACCGCGAGCGCGCCGTCCGAGACAAAGAGCATGGTCCAGTCTTCGTCGTGGCGGCAACGGTAGGCCATGCCGGGCAGATTGGCCATCAGGGTGGTCAATTGGCGTTCGCGCTCGGCCAGGGCCGCCTCGGCGCGCCGGCGTTCGCTGATGTCGTGGATGATCGAGAACAGCAGGCGGCGTCCCTCGAGCTCAATCGGACCGCTGAACACCTCGACGTCGCGGACCGATCCGTCGGCGAGCTGGTGGCGGAAGAAGAAACGGTTTCGGGTGGATTCCCTTGCCCGGTTCAAGTCGGCTTGGATCTCGGAATCGCTTAGCAGATTGACTTGGGTGATGCGCATCGCGCACAGCTCGTCGCGGGTCCAGCCGTAAAATGCGCACGCGGCCGGATTCGCGTCGACAATGGCGCCGGTATCCGGGTCCAATACCATCATCGCGGCGCAGTTGTCTTCGAACAGACTCCGGTAGTGCGCTTCGCTTTCGCGGAGGGCGAACTCGGCTTTTTTCTGGGCAGTAATGTCTACCATGAACCCGCGCAGGGTGCATGGAACCCCGCCGCGCATCTCGACATTCACCACGTCACGCAACCACACGATTCGTCCATCTTTGGCCACGAACCGGTACTGGAACTCGTGGGCCTCGCCACGCGCCGTGCAGTCGGAACAATAATCGGCCGCCCAATGCCGGTCCTCGGGGTGGAGGCGCTCGTGCCAAGACTGGAGGTCGGTCCATTCCTCGGGGCCGTATCCCAGGATGTTCTTAACCTGCGGGGCCACGTAGGTCCAGCGGTCCTGCGGGATGCTGTACTCCCAGGGAATCGCGTCGCTTCGCTCGGCCAGTTGGCGGTAGCGGTCCTCGCTCGTCCGCAAGGCGTCCTCGGAACGGCGCCGCCGTTCCTCATCCAGGAAGACCTGCGCGATCATGAGGAAGGCGACCGGATAGACCACGAGCACGATTGGCCCGAGCCGGGACAGGACCGTCCAGCCTACGCCGCCGGGTATCAACAACTGAAGCAACATCATGAGGACGTGGACGAGCACGCCGAAGGCCAGCAGACTCAGCGGCCGGACCCAGCGTTCGTCGCGCTTGCGAAGGTAGTGGAGTCCCACGCCGAGAAGGGTTGCCTCGACGATAACCGAGACGCCGGCCACCGCGCCGGCGCCGCCGAGATGAATACGGTACGCCCCGCACAGCACGGCGGCCAAGGCGGCCGGCAGGGGACCGCCGAACAGCCCGGCCAGCGAAAGGACGATGGAGCGCCCGTCGTAGATAACGCCCGGGGCGAAGGTGACCGGAGTCATCATGCCGGCGATGCCGACAGCGCCGAAAATGAGTCCGGCAATCACCGCGTACAGCAGGCGGCCCTGGGCAGTCCGCCGCGCCAGCATCTGCAGCCCGACCGCCAGTGTTACGAGCAGGGCGGCGTTCTGAATAAGCTGAAGTATCATCTAACCCCCGATCATTAACCTGAACCTCAGGGCGCCCGTCAAACTGCCAAATGTATGATATCCAGAGCCTTGCCCATTGTCCAGCGCGGGGAACATGCAATCAGTCGGGCCGGCCTGTCGAGTCTTCGCCGCATGGCAATGCCCGGTGCGGTCCGGGTATACTCGGCCTGAACGTAATGCGGAAAGCGAGGCACAATGTTCGAAGACTACCGGGTGGCCTACCTGCGCAAGCATGTGAAGGTGCGGGACGTGCAGCGGTTGTCCTTCCTGCGCCAGAGCGTGGCCCATTTCCTGAGTGAGTCGGCACGCAAGACGCCGCACGCGGCCATGGTGGTCGATTACGACGTCACGAACGTCATCGCGTATGCCGATGCCGCCGAGGCGCGGGTGAGAGAGGATCCGGCGCTGAGTTCCGAGGAGCGCCGCGCGTTGCGCGCGCAGTACCGCAATTACTCGGCCTTCTTCCTCAAGGCGACGGCCCACTGTCTGCACCATACGCCCTGTATGAACGGGTTTCTGGACTACGCCCCCCTTCGGTATGGCGGCCGCTTCTACCGTGCCGACGATGTAAACCTGAGTTTCACGGTCCACACCCCCAGCGGAGTGATCAAGCCGGTGGTGCACAACGCGCACCAGAGGACCTTCCGCGATGTGGCGGAGGAGATGCGCGGACTCACGCGCAAGGCGCGGCGCACGGACGCCGAGGCGCTGTATCGCGGAATGGCGCGGATCTATGTGCGGACGGGGTTGCGCGAACTCGATCTCAAGGCCTTGCCCGCAATGTGGATATGGTTGCGCGAGGAGATCGTCAACTGGTTTCGCGGCAAGGAGGACGATCAGGCACCGCCCGACGAGCAATTGCGGCCCGAGGAGGTGATGGGGGCGACTTGCACGCTGGCCAACATCGGCATGGTGGTGCCGGGCAACCAGACCC
This sequence comes from Candidatus Hydrogenedentota bacterium, assembly GCA_052033955.1. Classification (GTDB taxonomy): domain Bacteria; phylum Hydrogenedentota; class Hydrogenedentia; order Hydrogenedentales; family SLHB01; genus JBPOJD01. The sequence continues at coordinate 66,060 of JBPOJD010000009.1, read as the reverse complement.
TCACCGTGATCATCCCGCCCGAGGTGATGATGTTCGGAATCGGAAACTTGCACGAGGCCCCGAAGGTCGTGAACGGCCAGATCGTGCCGCGCTGGGTGATCACCATGACCGGCACCATGGACCACCGCGCCTTTGACGCCGGGGAGGCCTTTCTCTTTGCGCACCACATGCAGCGCTACGTGGAGCATCCCGAACTGATCTTCGAGTGGAAACCCGGGGATCCGGTCTGAATCAGGATTCGCCGGTTTGGCGTTGATTCCACTGCCGCTCGAGCCTGGGCCGCTCTTTCCACCGCCGGTGAAACCACAGCCACTGCCCGGGGTGAGCGCGTATGAGGTCTTCAGCGGCCTGCTGGCACAGTTGCGTGAAGGCCAGAAGATCGTCCCGCTTGTTGCCGCTCCGCACCAGCGGCAGCGCCGGACCAATTGTCACCCGGTACGACCCGCCTTGCGTGCGCACCATGCTCACAGGATGAATGGGCACATTCGCGAGCAGTGCGGCCATGGCTGGCGCGGCGGTCGCCCAGCACGGTTGTCCGAAAAACGACACCGGCATGGCGCTCTCGCGGGGGCTCTGGTCGACCATGATCCCAATCTTCTGCCCGTCCCGGAGGCGGCGCAGGATCTCCCGGCCGGCGTTTGCTTTGGGGATGGTGTCAATGCCGCCCGAACGGCGGGTCCGATCGACGAAGGCATTCAGCAGGGGATCGTCCAACGGGCGAACCACTTCGGCCAGCACGACGCCGTGTTGGGCGATCGCGGGCGCCATCCACTCCCAGTTGCCCAGGTGGGCGCCAATGACCACGCAGCCGCCCTCCGGCAGCCGCTCGATCCCCTCAAAATCGACGTGCCGCTCGCGGAACCGCCGATCCCGGAGGCAGTCCGTGAAGGCAAACTCCGCGGCAACCGTCCCCACGTTTCCCGCAGCGGCCCGCACAAGACGGCGTCCGTCGCTCCGGGCGGTATCCGGGCCGAGCGCCAGGGCGACGTTCGCGAGACCGACCCTGCGGATCCTGGGTACGACGTAATAGGCCAAGTATCCGGCGAGACGGCCAATGCGGCGGGCGCAGGCGAAGGGCAACCGGCGCATCAGTGACGCAAACGCGAGGGTGCCGGCCGCCAACAGGCGCTGCAGAGCTTTCTTTCGCAGGGACGTCACGATCAGCTTTCGAGTGTAATCGTTTTCCCAACCGCCGGGGCAAATTTCCGGCAGTCCTGGCCGGCGTTTTCCTTCATCCAGGCAATGGCCTCGGGATCGCCGTGAACGAAGACGATGTTCTTCGGGTTCAGTTGCCGGACGATGCCGAGCAGTGCCTCGCGCGGCGCGTGGGCGCTGAAGTGGAACTTCTGGATGTTTTCGAGGCGGACCTTGACCGGGCGGCCGCCCACCTCGAATACCAAGAGGTCGTTTTTCTGCGCGACCCGCAGCTTGTGCCCCAACGTATCCGGATCGAGATAGCCCACGAAGAAGATCCCGTGGTGGGTGTGCCGGACCATCTCCTGCGCAATCATCGCCGAGGGGGTGTTCTCGATCATCATGCCCGAGGTCGCGACGATGATGCACGGCTCGCTGATCAATTCGCGGACGACACTGCGTTCCCAGACGTCGCCGATGCGCTTGAAGTTATTCAGCGAACTCAGTTCGGCGCCGGGCCGGAGGTGGTTTGAATACTTGCCGTATACCTCGTAGATGGCCCGTCCAAGGCCCGATGCGTAGACCTTCACGGGCGGTATGTCGCCGATCTCCTGCTGGCCCGCGATCACGTTGAGGATTTCCTGCGTGCGCCCGAGCGCAAACGACGGCACGAGCACCGACCCGCCGCCCGCCAGCACGCGGGCCGCTTCCCTGCCGAAGCGCGCCATCTCGTCCTCGTTGCTGATGCTGTCCGCATAGGAGGTCGCGCCGTAGGTGGACTCGATGATGAGCGTGTCGACCGGATGCTGGTGGTCGTAGGAGAAGCCCTGCATCAACACCTGGTCCGCCGTGCAGACGTCGCCGGTGTAGAAGACCGAGTGGCCGTCGAAGCGCAACAGGATGCTCGCGCTCCCGAGCACGTGACCGGCCGGGTGAAAACTGGCCCGGACGTCGCTGCGGTAGTGCAGGCCGAACTCCTGCTCATATTCGATCCCGAAGCTGCGGCGGATGGCGTATTCCACGTCCGTATGGGTGAACAGCGGATACCCCTGGATGCCGCGCTCGAGCGAAATGGTCTCCATGACCGAGACGCTGTTGTGCAGCATGCGGTCCATGATGCTCACGGTGGGCGCGGTCGCGTAGGGGGTGGTGTTGGGGAAGTTCTTCAGCAGAAACGGCACGCAGCCGCAGTGATCGATGTGGCCATGCGACACGAGGACCGCCTCGGGCGGCCGCCGCAACAGGGAAACGGCGGGCAGCGCCTCGACGCCTTCCTTCTTGGGGTGCATGCCGCAGTCCAGCAGTATGTCCACGCCGCCCCCGGAGATCAGGTGGCAGCTTGCCCCGACTTCGCCGCTGCCGCCGAGGGAGGTGAAATCAAGTGTACTCAATGGTGGCTACTCATTCCCGTCGTGTATGTGTTATGCGCCATTCTATGCAGCGGGGCGGACCATGTCAAAGGGCGGCCAGCGTCCCGTTATACCCGGTTCCTGTACGCGATATTCAGGTCTGCGGCAACACGGTCAAGGGCCCGGTCCCGCGTCCAGAGTGTTGCAGCGCCGTCGAGTGCCGCCGCTGCGAGGAGATGCACATCGACGTAACCGAGACCGCGGCCCATCAGGCGCCGGCGTTCGATAAACGCCAAGGCCTCCGAATCCGCCACGGCCGGGGCCATCGGCAGCTTGCTCAGCAGACTCAGAATTTCCTCTCTGTTCTTCAGGTTGCCGCACGCGATCTCGCCGAGAACAAAGGGGTGCATCAGCACGTTTCCCGCCTCCAAAGCCGAGACGAGCGCCGCATCGTTCGAGCGCAGATGGTCGATCCAGACGGACGTGTCCACGAGAATCATGAGGATGCCGGCCGTCGCCGCGGCACATCCGTGATCTGCGGTTCGGCACCGCCCAGGCGTGCCAGCCGCCGGGCGCTCTCTCGTTGAATAAGCGCGCGCAGACCTTCATGAATCAGGGCCGTGCGCTCTGTCATGCCCGTGACGCGCTGGGCTTCGCCGAGCAGTTCCTCGTTCAGATTGACGGTGGTGCGCATGGGATGTCTCCGTGTGCGATATGCATAGAGTATACATCACATGAAGCCCAAAATGGTGCATGCGGTCCGAAGCGGGCACCGCCCGCCGTACCGCCCCCACCGGGCCGCTAGAGAAACACGGACCGGGACCCGTCCATCAGGTCGAACAGGTTGTAGCCCAGTTCGCGCAGGAGGTTGTCCAGGCGGACCATCGGCAGCCCGAGCACGTTCTGGTAGCAACCTTCATAGCGCTGGACGATGAGACTGCCCGGGCCGTCCACGGTGTAGGCCCCGGCTCGGTCTATCGGGTTCACGGCGGCGATGAACGCGTCGATCTCGGCGGTGGTCAACGCGCGGAAGGTCACATCCGTGCATTCGGCGGCCTGCACGGCGCGGTCCTGGCCGGTGTCGCGGACCGCGAGGCCCGTGTAGACCTGGTGCGTGCGCCCGGACAGCCGCAAAAGCATCGCGCGGGCGTGCGAGACGTCGTCCGGTTTGCCCAGGGCATCCCCGTCAAGGAACACCAGGGTGTCCGCAGCGATAACGAGCGCGGGCGCAGGCGTGCGCGCCGATACGTCGTCGCACTTGGCCTGTGCGTTGTCGATGACCATGCGTTCGGGCGACCCGGTGGCCGTCTCGGGGGCCCCGCTGGTGATCACGTCGAAACGCAGCCCCAGCGACGCAAGGAGGGCGTGGCGGCGGGGCGACGCGGAGGCCAGGACAATGCGAATCACTCGCTGGTCCCGTCTGCGGCCGCTTCCGGCACGAGGGTCAGCCGCTTGCCGCCGTCGCCGACCGTCTCCACCAGCTCCTCATTGGCGATGATGCGGGTCCCCGTGGGCAGGTCCACGGACAGAAGCGCGGCATCCACCGTGTCCCGCGTCACAATGTCGCTCAACTCGTAGATCACGCGGGACTCCGGACCATTGACGATCTCGATGCGGAAGGGCAGCATGTCCTGCGGCCGCAAATACAGGCGGGCCGTCTCGAACAGCGTGTCCGCGTCTTCCCGGTTCTTCGGATGCAGTTCGAGCCCCTGCGCCCCTTCCGGGCCTTCGGCGGGGGTGAACGCGATCACGTCATAGGCCTCCTCGAGCCGCTCGATGCTCTGACCGAATCCGGCGAACAGCACGTCGATCTCGGGAGTGTCCGCGAGCGACCCGATCTGCACCTGCCCAAGTTCGGCGTCGTACTCGCGCACCTGTCCGCTGTCAATCAGGTAGACCAGCTCCGGGTCCGCAAAACGCACCGCGAGCATGCGCGGACGCGTGTAGGCGATCGTCCCCGAAGCGGACAGGATATCGTCCGGCATGATAGTGGTCTGCTGGAAATGGGCCACCAGCGCGGGCACGGACTCCCGTTTCGCCGCGACGTCCTGCAACAGACTGCCGGGGGCCGGCGCGGTCTGGGCCGTCTGGGCGATGGCGCACAACGCGATAATCAGTACGGCGGTCATTCCTGTTCATCCTCCTCGTTGGAAAAGGGTCCTTGTTCGTGCACCGGCCGCGGCACCGGCCCGAAGGGTTCCTCGGGGGGCGGCTTCACGGGCGTGGACGCCGGGCGGCGTCGCAACAGCCGTGCATGGGTCTCCAGTATTCCCGTCAGTTCCTCGCGCAGCCGATCGCGCTGCTCGGTCAGGCGGCGCACCTCGTTCGCGAGCGAGGCGGGCAGCTGTTTGGCCTCGAGCAACAACTGCTCGCGTTGCAGCCGCGCCTCGGCCACCATGGTGTCGGCCTTGCTGCGGGCGGTCTCCAGGGTATCCTGGGCCACGCGCTGCGCCGAGACCAAGGCCTCGTGCAGACTCTGTTCATGCTGGCGGACGTCTGCGAGTTCCTGCTTCTGTTCCTGATTCTCGGTCGTCAGCTTGCGAAGGCGATCCAGGAGCGCCTCCATCACGTCCGCCGCGCGCCGCAGGTATTCGTCCACGTCCTTTTGGCGGTAGCCGCCGGTCAGGCGCGTGGGAAACCTCTTCGCGCACATGTCCTCCGGGGTGATGGCCGGTTCGGCCCCAAGTGCGTCTCTGAGTACCTGATGCGGGTTCATATGCACGCTCCTTGCAGAACGAGACGGCCCCTACGCCCGAGTATTCATTTTCCGAGTTCCTGCGACCGCTTCACGGCTGCCTGCATGCCCGCCGCGACCGCTTGTGCGAGGCCGCTGGCCTCGAAGGCCGCCAAGGCCGCCGCGGTGGTGCCGCCTTTCGACGTTACGCGCTCGCGCAGTGTGGCCGGCGGCTCTCCCGATTCGGCCAGCAGGCGGCCGGCGCCGCAGGCGGTCTGGACGGCCAGCCGCTGGGCCTGGTCCGCCGGGAGCCCGAGGGCCACCGCGGCGTCGCGCATGCATTCCACGAGGTAGAAGAAGTATGCCGGGCCGCTGCCGCTCAGTGCGGTCACCGCGTGCATCGCCGTTTCCGGGACACGCTCGACGGTCCCCACTGCTTCAAACACCGCGCGGGCCACGTGTTCATCCTCGGGGGTGCACCGGTCACCCAAGGCCATGGCGGCCGCGCCACTGCCGACCAAGGCCGGCGTGTTCGGCATGACGCGCACCACGCGCGCCTCCGTGCCCAGCCGTTCCTCGAAGAAGCCGATCGACAGACCGGCGGCGATGGAAATGACCAGCGTCGCGGGCGCAAAGCCTTCCTTGACCTGGGCGAGCGCCGCCTCCATCTGCTGCGGCTTCACCGCCAGCACGATCACGTCGCAGGTCCTGGCCAGCTCAGGCAACCCGTCCGGCACGCCAAATCCCGCGGCCCGCGCCGCATCCTCGCGCGACGGATCCATGTCCACCGCCCGGATGGCCTCGGGGCGTGCGACGCCCGCCTTGACCAGTCCCTGCGCGATGGCCATGCCCATGTTGCCAAAGCCCGCGAACCCGATTACCTTGTCCAGTTGCACGCGAATCTCCTTCGGCACGTCATCCGCCGGTCACCGAACCGTTGGTCACCTGGTAAATCATCGCCACCTCGTCGCAATCCGGGAAGCGGTGGCAGCGCACGCAGTCGTTGTAGACCTTGTGGGGCAGCTCCTGCTTGTCCACCTCGACGAAGCCGTGCCGTTCGAAGAACGCCGGGCTGCGCGTGAGGGCATAGACCCGCGCGACCTCGAGGGTGCGGGCCTCGTCGATGCAGGCCTGGAGCAGTTTGCTGCCGATGCCTTTCTGGCGCAGGTCAGCGCGCACGACCAGTGACCGGATCTCGGCCAGGTCGGCCAGATCGATGTGCAGCGCACAGCAGCCGCCCACGCCCGCCGCGTCGATATACGTGTAGAAGTCCCGGGCGCACTCGTAGAGTTCGAGCAGGGGCCGGGGCAGAACCTTGTCCTCGACAACGGCCTGATCAATGAGTTTTTTGATGGCTCCCATCTCGGAGAGCCGGGGTTTGCGCACGATTTCCAATGAGCGTTACCTGCATGGCTGTGGTGGATGACCAACGCGTGACGGCGGCGCGACACTGGCCGCCGGGCGTTGAGCGGTAGTGTACCACACCGCCCGCGCAACCGGCGAGTGCCCGGCCGTTGCGCTGGCGGGGCACAAGGGGCTAGGATGGTGGCCAGCGACGGCACGAACTCAGGACAGGACGTACAATGTCACCGGTGACGTGTCCCAAATGCCGGCATACCCTCGGACCCGGCGATAGTCAGTGCCCCCAGTGCGGGGCGCCGATGCCCGCGCCGCGCCGCGACCCGGGCACCTTCCGCGAAGGCCAGCGGCTGGCCAACCGCTACACCGTCGAGCAGCTCATCGGGCGCGGGGGGATGGGGTGCATCTACCGCGTATGGGACAATACCCTGCGCGAGGTGGTCGCCCTCAAGACGCTGCTGCCGCAGTTCCTCAAGGACCGCCAGATCATCGAGCGTTTCCTGAACGAGGCCAAGATCACCCGCCAGCTCAGCCACCCGAACATTGTGCGCGTCCACGACATCGGCATGGACCAGAACGTGCTCTACATCTCGATGGAGTACGTGCGCGGCCGCTCATTGCGGGGACTGCTGGACGAGCAGGGCCCCGGACAGCGCCTGCCGGTCATGGAATCGCTGCGCATCATCACCCGGCTCTGTGAGGCCCTCCAGTACGCACACCGCTATACCGTGCACCGCGACATCAAGCCCGAGAACGTCATGATCACCGAGGACGGCACGGTCAAGCTGATGGACTTCGGCATTTCCAAGCTCAAGGCCGACACCCGGCTCACCGGAACCTCGATGGTGATGGGGACGCCTTTCTATATGGCGCCCGAACAGTTGCGCAACTCGCGCGACGTGGACGGCCGTGCCGACATCTACAGCGTCGGCGTGGTGCTCTACGAGATGCTCACGGGCAACATGCCCACGGGCGTCCCGAAGCCCGCCTCGCAACTGACCCGGGATGTGCCGCCGTCGCTGGATCCGATCGTCGCCAAATGCGTCGAGCAGGACCCCAACAACCGATACGAGTCGCCGCAGGCGCTCCAGCAGGCCATCGCGCCCATCCTGGACCGGCTCGAGCGCGGCCTGAAGGATGACGGCGCCGCGGCGGCCGCCGCGCACCGCACGCGCCACCTGATGCGGCGGCTGGCGGGCGCCGCGCTGGTTGCGGTTATCCTGGCCGGAGGATGGGCCGGGCTCCGGGCGGCCGAGGTGCGCCGCCAGGAACTGCTCGCGGCGCCGCCGCCCGTGGCGGCCTCCCCAGAGGCCGAAGGGTGGACGCTGGCGCGTTTTGAGCGGATTATCGAGCGCGCGTCGAGCCGCGTCGAACCGCTGGTCCGGGACAACGCGCGATTGCAGCCTGTGCTGGATCAAGGCGATGCCTTGTGGAAAATGGCGCAGGCTGAGTTCGCGTCCGGGCGCGAGACGCGCGGCCAGGACCTCGCCGCGCAGGCCTTGCAGTGCTACGCGGGGCCGGTGCTGTGTCCCGAGGGGATGGTGTTCATCCCCGCGGGGGAGGTGCGCCTCTACGAGGGTTCGTCGAGCCGCACCGTGACCGTCGAGGCCTTCTTCATGGACAAGTGGGAGGTGACCAACCGCCAGTATGATGCCTTCTGGCGCGCCGAGAGCTGGCCCGAGCCTCCCGGACTGGCCGCCGCCAACCCCGACGCGCCCGTGACGTCCGTGCGGTTCTTCGATGCGCAGGCCTATGCGGCGTGGGCCGGCAAGCAGTTGCCGAGCGAAGCCCAGTGGGCCCGGGCCGCGCACGGCGCGCCGGCCGCTTCGGAGACGTACCCGTGGGGCGCCGAATGGACTGCGGAGCAGTGCGCGGCCGGACGCGCTGCCGCGGCCCCGGCCGGGGCCTACGAGGCCGACGTGACGATCTTCGGCGTCCACGACATGGCCTGCAACGTCAGCGAGTGGACCCTGACTCCCTACCAGCCCTTGGACAGTGGCGGCGCGACGCCGCCCGCGGTCACCTTCGGCACGCCGATGGTGGTGCGTGGCGGCAACTATGCCGAGGCGACGCCCACCCCGCTGTTTCACCGCTTCACATGGCCCTTCGAGGCCGCCCAGCCGACCGTCGGATTCCGCTGTGTTCGCGAAATGCCCCGCGATCCCGCAGAAATAGACGCCCTGCTGTAGGACGTTAACTCAGGCGTCCCATCGAACGTTGATCAAGTGGACGCGCCGCCGCATTTGACGTTGTGGGCGTCAGGTTCTACAATTTGGGTAGACTCGGGGGCGAAAGCAGGGATTCTCATGAAGTTGGTGCTCTGTCCACATTGCAAGGCCCATCGCATCGCCACGGCCAAGGTGCCCAAGGAAGTGGTGGTGGTCATGCCGTGTCCGAACTGCCACGAACTGGTGATCCTGTTCCGGCAGAAGGCCATCGCCCTTGACCGTCGCGTCATCGAGAAGGGCACGATGGACGAGCGCAAGGCCCACCTCGCCGAGGTAATCGCAGAATTCATCGAGCCAGGGATGTTTGATTTCCAGGTGATGGATCCCGAGGCCGCCTCGGCCCTCGAAACGGACGAGGACTTCGTTGAAGGGGTTGACGCCCACGAAAGCGAAGAGGAGGGAGAGGATCAGCCGATTTCGCAGCTCGAGCTGGACCGTTTTGTGAAAATTGACCTCAAGCGGATCGACGACCCGGTCTATTTTCGCAGACATTTCGGAGGCTAGTCAGCCGTTTACCGCCCGGCGGGTGCATGCATCAGCCGGGCTTTTTCTCTGCCTGACGCTGCGCCACCTGGAACAGGGCGATTCCCGCCGCCATGGCGACGTTGAGGCTGTCCAGGCCGCCCGCCAGCGGGATCGCGGCCAGCGCGTCGCACGCCTTCCGCACCCCGGCACTGATGCCCTTGCTCTCGTTTCCCACGACCAGCGCCGTGCGCGCGGGCCAGTCGACCGTAAACACGCTTTCCGTGCCCTGGGCATCCAGACCGAACACCCAGAAATCGCGCTCCTTGAGCGTGCGCAGTGCCTGGGCGAGGTTGGGCACGGTCACAATTGACAGGCGAAACAGCGCCCCGGCGCTTGCCCGGAGTACCGTGTCGTCGAGCAGCGCTCCCCCGCGCGCGGGCAGCAGCACCGCGTGGGCGCCCGCCCCGGCGGCCGCACGCAGGATCATGCCCAGGTTGCGCGGGTGCTGCACCTGGTCCAGCACGAGAACGGACGCGCGTGCGGGCGCCTCGTTCAGGCATTCGTCGAGGTCCACATACCGCACCGGGCTGATCGCCGCCGCGACATTCTGGTGCTCGCGCGACTGGGTCAACGCGCCCATCTTCGCAGGCGGGATGAATTCAAAGACCACCCGGCGCTCGCGGGCGGCGTCGAGGATGGCGTCGATCTGGGCGCCCCCGGCGCCTTTGGTGAGGTAGACCCGGTTTACCCCCTGCCCGCTGAGGAGGGCCTCGTGAACGGCCTTCAATCCGCTGATGATCTGTCCTGCCATGCGGCGATCCTACCGGGAAACCGCGCGCGGGGCAAGAAGCGGACCCCGCCACGGCGCCGGATGCGCGCAGGCCCGTTTTTGCAGGCCCCCGGTGCCGTGTGGTAGCATGCGGCGTCCCTCCAGAACGCCGTAACCCCATACAGGAACGTGATTTTGATGCTGCAACCGATGCCGGACGCCCAGTACGACCCGCGTAACGCGGCGCTCCCGACGCAGAGCGCGTGGCGCACCTACAGCCGCCTGATCGGCTATGCCTGGCGCTACAAGGGCCGCCTGATCGTCTCGCTGGTGTTCGCGCTGGTGGTGGCGGTTTCGTTCTCGTCGATGATCCTCGGGGTGGCGGGCATGGTGAACGTCATTTTCGGCGACGAGGCGGCTGTCACGGAGCAGATCGCCGATTACGCCGGGCGGGTCGACCATGTGCCGGGCGTGGTGATGGCCGTGTTGCCGTGGGACCGCGAGACGCTGCGCGCCGCCGTCCCGGAACTGGTGACGGCCATGCGGGCGGACAAAATGCGCGCCCTGTCCATCGTCTGCGCCCTGGTCGTGGCGTTGACGGTGCTGGCGGCCGTCGCGCGGTACCTGCAGGAGTATTTCGCCGGCAGCATCGGGGCCAATGTCTCCGTACAGCTCGGCGAGGACATGTACCGCAACGTGATGCGGCTGTCGATGCGCTTTTTCGAGCAGCACTCGACGGGGGAGATCCTCGCGCGGTTCACGAATGACATCTTCATGGTGAACCGGGGCCTTTCGGGGGTGTTCGTCAAGGTGATGCGCGAACCGGTCAAGGCCCTGTTCTTCCTCGCCATCGCCCTGAACAAGGACCCGCTGCTGACGGTGGTGGGCCTGGGCGTGTTGCCGGTGGTGGCGCTGGTCATTATCCGGGTGGGCCGCCGGTTCAAGAAGAGCGTCCGGCGCTCGCTCGAGAAAATCGCGTCCATGGCGACCGTGGCCAGCGAGACCTTCTCGGGCATCATGATCGTCAAAGGCTTCTGCATGGAGAACTACGAGATCCAGCGGACCTCGGAGGAGTTCCACAAGCTTCGGCGCCACCTCAACAAGATGGTCAAGGCCGATGCCCTGGTCGGCCCGCTTGTCGAAGTCGTCATGGTGCTGGGCGTAGTGGCGTTTATCCTGTTCGCCGGGCACCGCGTCATCAACAGCCCGGGCGAGAGCGGCGATCTGGTGGCGCTCGTGTTCGCGCTGGCCTTCATGCTCGACCCGGTCCGGAAGCTCGCCAGCGTCAATAATTTCGTGCAGACCAGCGTTGCCAGCGCCGAGCGCGTGTTCGAGTTCATCGACGCCGAGCCGGACGTCGTCGAGGCCGCCGATCCGGTTGTCCTGGGCGCCATGACGGAGGCGCTGGCCTTCGAGAACGTCCGGTTCTCGTACGACGGCGCGACGGATGTACTCAAGGGCATCGATCTGCGTATCCGGAAGGGCGAGATGGTGGCCGTGGTCGGATTCAGCGGCGCGGGCAAGAGCACGCTGGTGAAACTCATCCCGCGTTTCTACGACGTGACGGGCGGCCGTATCACCATCGACGGCACGGATATCCGTGCGGCCTCGTTCGAGAGCCTGCGCAACCAGATCAGCATCGTGACGCAGGATACCATCCTGTTCAACGAGTCCGTGCGCAAGAACATTGCCTTCGGTCGCGACGAGTACGACGAGGAGCGGGTGCGTGCCGCGGCGCGCGCAGCCAATGCCGAGGGCTTCATCGATGCGCTGCCCAACCGCTTCGACACACTCATCGGCGAATCGGGCGGCACGTTGTCCGGCGGCCAGCGCCAGCGGCTTGCCATCGCCCGCGCGATCATCAAGGACCCGTCGATCCTCATCCTGGACGAGGCGACGTCCAGTCTGGACTCGGAGAGCGAGCGGGCGATTCAGCAGGCCCTCGACGAGTTTGTCGTTGGCCGCACGACGATTGTCATCGCCCACCGCCTGTCCACCGTGCAGCGGGCCGACCGGATCGTCGTCATCGACGACGGGCGCATCGCCGAGGAAGGCACGCACGAGAGTTTGTTGCAACACAGCGGCATCTACCGGCGGCTCTATGAAGTGCAATTCGCCTCCGCGCAGACGGGGCCGCGGCCATGACGCGGCGGCCGCTGCTGGCCGGATTCGTGGGGCTCGTTGTTGGCCTTCTGATTGTGATCGCCCTCGTGTGGCCGCCGGAGGATATACCGTCGCCGTCCGTCGCGCCGCCCGCGCCGCAGGAGGCGCCGCCCGAGGAGGGCGTTGCCATTGCCCGCGTGCGCGTGCTCAACCTGGAGGGCCGGCCGCTGGCCCGCATGACGCCGATTGTCACGCGCCAGCCCAACGCGTTTGATCCGCCTATTGCCCAGGGGCCGGCCACCGGCGCCGACGGCCGGAGCTGGGTCTCCTACGACAGCTCGAAGAGCGTCTGCATACGCGCATGGGACCCCACCCTTGAGTCCTTTGCCAACAACTACTACGACATCCCGGAGAACCCCGGCGGCCAGACCCCCGAGATGGAGGTCGTGATGGTGCCCGCGGCGGCGTTCGGCTGTGTGATTTACGCTGCCGACGGCCTGCCGCTTGCCAACGCCGACGTGGAACTGATGATGAGCCATCCCGTCAAGGGCCCGTGGTGGCCCGCCTCCGCCACAACCAATGCCGACGGCCGCGTCGCCTTCGACCGCATTCCCGCCGGCGAGTACATCCTCGTGCTGAGCGCCGGGCCGCACGGCGGCGCCGACCTCGGCACCGTGGCCCTGCGACCGGGGAGTTTCAGCGATTTGGGCGAGGTGACACTGCGGCCGCGCGTGGGGCAGGCGGGATCGGCCTGACGCGGGATGTCCTATCCCTTCACGACGCCCACCGGCCGTATCCGCGCGACCCGGTGGCCGATACCGGCCTTCTCCAACACCTCCGCAACCGCGTCGATGTCTTTGTAGGCGCCCGGGGCCTCTTCGGTGACCGCCTTCTTGTCGCGGGCCATGAGGACGACGCCGTGTTGGGCGAGCTCCTCCATCAAAGAGTTCAGGGACTGTGCCTTGCGGGCGGCAGTGCGGCTCAGGACGCGGCCCGCGCCGTGGCATGAACTGCCGAAGGTCTGTTCGATGGCGCCCTCGGTGCCCGCGCACACAAAGGTGCCCGTACCCATGTCGCCGGGCACGAGCACGGGCTGTCCAGCCGTGCGGTAGACCGGCGGGACCTCGTCGCGGCTGCCGGGAAAGGCGCGGGTAGCGCCTTTGCGGTGGACGCAGAGACGGCGCGCGCGGCCGTCCACGACGTGCGTTTCCATCTTGGCAATATTGTGGCAGACGTCGTACAGCAGGCGGCCGCCCAGGTCGCGCGGCGACAGGGCCAGCGTGTGCTGGAGCGAGCGGCGGGCGAGCTCCATCATGACCTGGCGGTTGGCCCAGGCGTAATTGGCCGCGGCGGCCATGGCGGCCAGGTATTGCTGTCCCTCGGGTGACTGCACCGGGGCGCAGGCCAGTTGCCGGTCGGGGAGATGGATCTGGTAGCGCGCGGTGGCCTGCGCCATGACCTGAAGGTAGTCGTCGCAGACCTGGTAGCCCAAGCCGCGGCTGCCCGAGTGGATAGCAAGGGTTACTTGGCCCTCGTGCAGCCCGAAGACCGCCGCGGCGGCCTCATCGAAGATGCGCTCCACCACGCCCAGCTCGACGAAGTGATTCCCGCCGCCCAGCGTGCCGACTTGACCCTGTCCCCGAGCCTTGGCGCGCTCCGAGACGGCCGAGGCGTCCGCCCCGGCCAGACAGCCGCCCTCCTCGGTGGTGTCGAGATCGGCCTCGGCGCCGTAACCCTCGGCCACGGCCCACCGCGCGCCCGACTCGAGCACCAGCCGCATCGCCCGGTCGTCGAGTTTCGGGATCGCGCCGTGCGACCCGACGCCGCTCGGGATGTCGCGGTAGAGTCCGGCGACGAGCTGCTTGAGTTGAGGCTTGATATCGGCGAAGGTCAGCCGGGTGGTCATGATCCGGCAGCCGCAGTTGATGTCGTAGCCCACGCCGCCGGGGGAAATGACGCCGCCTTCGTCCGGATCGGTCGCCGCGACGCCGCCGATGGGAAAACCGTAGCCCCAATGGGCGTCCGGCATGGCCAGGGCATACCCGACAATCCCGGGAAGACACGCCACGTTGGCCACCTGTTCGGCGGCCTTGTCCTGCTGGATGTTCGGCAGCAGGCGGCGATCGGCGAAGATGCGTCCCGGCACCCGCATGGGCGGCCGCTTGGGGACTTCCCACACCAGATCCGTGATGCGCTGGAGTTCGATGCTCACCGGGGTCTCCTGTCCCGTCCTACAGATCGAACACAATGCGCGTCCGCAGACCTTCCGTGGACGGCTCGATGTTCATCTCATGGTAGGTGGCGCTCTTGACTTCGTACGCCCGCTCCCCGGGGCCGCTGAGGTAGCCGGTCAGGGTTGCGCCGAAGCAGCACTCCGACTCCCAGTCCATTTCGAAGCCAGTGGCCACAAACCGGTCGACTTCGAGCAGAAAGATGAGTTCCTGCAGCCAGCGCACGAGGGCCTCTTCGCGGGTCGCCGCGCGGACGCTGACCAGCCGGCGCGTGCCGCTCTCGGGCAGCACCACGCGCAGCGCGATGTCATAGAGGGCCGCCGCCGCTGTCGTCAGCAGCCCCTCGAAATCGGACGCCTCGCACTCCACCAGCACGTCCGCCGTGTGGTCCAGGAAACGGTAGGGCATGGGGCAGGGCCTTTCGGGTTCAGCGCGTGCGGCGTTCTCCCGGGTACGGCTGGAACTCCTCGGGGAATCGCGCGACGCGCGCGGCCGTCTCGTTGTCGATGAGTCCGCGATCGACGAGCCGGCGCAGGTCCGCGTCGATCGTGATGCAGCCCGGCGTGTTGTCCACGAGGCTGGCGATGAGCTCCAGGCGGTCCTGCGCGATCGCGTTGCGCACCGCGGCGTTCACCATCAGCAACTCCGCGGCCAGGGCCAGTCCATCCTCACGGGTGGGCAGCAGCACCTGCCACCACGCCGCCCGGAGCGGCCGCGCGAGACTCCGCAGGGCCTGACCGCGCGCGGACGGCGGGTACAGCGTGACCAGCCGCTCGAGGGCCGCCACGAGCGAGGGCGCATGGACGGATACGATGGCCTGACGTCCGGTCTCCGCCGCATGCAGCACCAGATCCAGGGCCTCGGCCTCGATCGGCGCGTCGATTACGATGACGTCCGGGTCCTGGCGCAGGATGTGCCGCACACCCTCGGTGACCGACGGCGTGTCCGTGCCGGCTTCACGCTGTTTGACGATTCCCTTCACATTCTCGTGCACGTATTCGATGGGGTGCTCGATGGTGCTGATGACCTGTCCGCCGCGCGCGTTGAGGAAGTCGATCAGTGCGGCCAAGGTGGTGCTCTTGCCGCTGCGCAGACCGCCGGCCACGACAAACAGGCCGCCCTCCTCCTGCATCAGGCGGGGGATGGCATCGGGGAGTTCCAGGTCGTACAGCGACGGCGCCTGATGACTGATGGCGTGGAACACGGCCTCGACACAGCCGCGCTGCGAGTAGGCGCTGACGCGCCAGCGGCCGGTCTGGGGAATCATGAACGAACAATGCGTTTCGCCGTTCTGGCTCAACTCGCGGCGCCGCTGCGGATTGAGCAGCGAAAGGACCAGTGTCTCCACCACGTGAGGCGGCAATCCGTCGCCCTCGCCGCGCACCAGCCGGCCCCGGATCCGCAGCATCGGCGGCGAGTAGGGCGTCAGGTGCATGTCCGTGGCGTAGCGGCGGCTCATCATCTGCAACAGGGGAAAGACGTCGATGGACCGCACGAAGTGTTGCAGCGCGGCAGGATCGGACAGGGTCGCCAAGTCGAGCGCAACGCCATACTCGAAGCCGGTGTCGCTGGGCAGTTCCCGGACCACGCGGACCAGACTGCCCTCGGCCTTGAGCGTGCCAGCGCGGTCCGGCAGCGTGACCTCGATCGCCAGCCTGGCCGTGATGGGGATGCACAGCGACGAGACAAACGCCAACCCGTCCGCGCTGATGTTGGTGGTCTCGCTGCGGTTCGGTGCGCTCCACTCGCCGGTTTCCTCGCGAATCCGGTAACGCAGAGGCATCTGGGCGGCCACCCGCCGGTTCTTGCGCTGCTCGATTCCCGTGGTCCAACCCATGGTGATTCCCCTGGCCGTCAGGCGCGATGGAGACTCCGGCCCAGGCCCATGGCCTCCTTGGTGCGCTCGACTGTATCCAGTGCAATCGGCGAGACCCGGGCCGCGTTCTCCCGGAGAAATTCGCGGACCTGTTCCGGCGAGTTCTCGGGTGCGTTGAACTTGTCGATGATCGGGGCGTTGAACTGGTTGACGTGCTCGGCCAGCGTCGTCTTGAGCGTGCCGTAAAATTTCTCTCCCCGGCGGTACTTGCCCACGAAATCGAGGTAGACCTCCTCGGGTGCGAGCAGACTCAGGAGCCGGTAGAGCGCGCCGAGGCTCGGCGGCATCTCGGGGATGATGGCGTCCGGATCATTGCGCTCGGTCTTGACCGGAAGCGGGTCGGTGGTGGTCTGAACCCCTTTGATCTTGGCCAGGACGGTCTTGGGGTCATCGAGCAGCCCCAGGTCGTTGTTCTCGCTCTTGCCCATTTTGGCCGCGCCGTCCAGGCCCGGCAACCGCAGCGCGTCCCGGGCGATCGGGGCCGGGGGTTTGAGCGTGTCGCCGAAACGGTTGTTGAAGCGCTGGGCGATGTCGATGGCCATTTCGAGGTGCTGGCGCTGATCTTCGCCGACCGGCACCTTGTCGGCCTGAACGATGAGGATGTCCGCCGCCATCAGCACCGGATACCCGAGCAGCCCGTAGGACAGGGGATTGCCCGTCATCTCCTGGTCGCCGTTGACCAGCTTGGTCATCTGGTCCTTGTAGGTCGTGCCGCGTTCCAGAAAGCCGATGTTGACGATCATGCCCAGCAGCAGCGCGAATTCCGCCGTGGACGGCAGGTCGCTCTGGCGGTAGATCACGGATTTTTGCGAATCCAGCCCGCAGGCGATGTACGTGCGCACCATGTCGATTGTCTGACCATAGAAATCGACCTTCCCGGTGACGGTAGTCAGCGCATGGTAGTCCGCAATGAAGTAGTAGCAGCGATGGCCCTCTTCCTGCAGGCGGATGAAGTGCTTGATCGCGCCAAAATAGTTGCCATAGTGCAACCGGCCCGTCGGCCGGATTCCGGAGAGGATGATTTCCTGTTTGTCAGCCATGGTAGGTAAGCATTTCCCTTGGTTGGTCTTCCGCAAGCGTCACCGGGTCCAGAGCATAACGCAAGAAAAGGCCGGAAATCCATACTGCGGGCTGGCCGGCCGAACGGGTTTTCCGCTTCCGCACCTCCCCGCTGACGCAGCGCGACCCGTGACCGGCGCTTCCCACGCCGCCGCTTCTTTTGCTAGACTCACCGCTTCCGGGTGGGCGTCTGCGTCCGTCCGGCAGCGTAGACCCCCAAATGCCGCACCAGATGCAGGAGTCGCATATATGTCCAGTCAGAACACGCCCGAGACCGGCTACGAAATGCACGTCATCTCGAATACCCATTGGGACCGGGAATGGCGGAGTCCCTTCCAGCACACGCGCATGATGCTCGTGGATGTGATGGACACGCTGCTGAAGATCCTCGACGAGCACCCGGAGTACCGCTGCTACCATCTCGATTCGCAGACGGTCATGATCGAGGACTACCTCGAGATCCGGCCGGAGATGCGCGGCAAACTCGAGCAGTATATCGCCGATGGCCGCATCATGGCCGGTCCGTGGTACACCGCGCCCGACATGAACATCATCAGCGGCGAGGCCATCGTCCGAAACCTCCTGCTCGGGCACAAGATGGCCCGCGAGTTCGGCGCGGTGATGAAGGTGGGCTACACGCCCTTCTCGTTCGGACATACCGCGCAGTTGCCGCAGATCTACGCGGGGTTCGGCATCGATACCTGCATGTTCTATCGCGGAATTGGCCGTGATCGCGCCAAGGCGGAGTTCTGGTGGGAGGCGCCGGACGGTACGCGCGCGCTCACCTCGCAGTTCAGCAAGCGCGGCCGCTACAATTTCTACTTCCACGTCTACCGTCCGGCCGTCGACGGCCGCCCGCACAATGTGGTCTCGATCAAATGGCGCGAGATCGGCCTGCCGGTGCGCTGCGCCGATCCCACGCATCAGTACGAGCCCATCTACGCCATGGATCACCCGCCGCGCTTTCTCGAACAGAACATCGGGCCGGGCATCGAGGCGCTGCGCGATGAGGACAAAGAGGAGTTCACGACGCGATACTTCCTGTTGATGCAGGGCTGCGACACCACCGCGCCCAATCCCGATGAGCCGCGCATCATCGCTGCCGCGGACGCCCATCTGCCGGAGGACCGCGTCATCCACAGCACCCTGCCCGAATACATTGACAAACTGCGCGCGGCCGTGACGGACCTGCCCGTACTCACCGGCGAGATGCGCGTGCCCGCCAAGCAGCCCGGCTCGTCCATGGTCCTGCAGGACGCGATTACCGCGCGCATGTACCTCAAACTGGCGAACGCCCGCACGCAGACGGCGCTCGAGAAGTGGGGCGAGCCGATGGCCGTGGCCGCGTGGCAGGCCGGACTGGCCTACCCGCTGCCGTTCTTCGAGATGGCGTGGAAGTTCCTGCTCGTCAACCAGTCCCACGACAGCATCGCGGGATGCGGCGTGGACGAGGTGCACGAGGACATGATGTACCGCTTCGAGCAGGCGCGGCAGATCGGCGACGAAATCACGCGCCGGAGCGTGTCGCACCTGTTGCGCGATATCGACACACGCCCGTTGCCCGAGAGCGCCAGCTACTTGTCCCTGTGGAACAGCTTGCCGTATGCGCGGCGCGTGGTCACGACCATCACGGCCGATTTCCCGGAGGACGAGGCCCCCGAAACGGTGCGGCTGCTCGATGACGCGGGCCGCGACGTCCCCGTCCAGATCGTGGACCGCCGTCCGGTAACGGCAAGCGTTCAGCTTCGCGCGGACTGGCCGCAGATCTGCCCGGTCGAGCGCTTTACGCTGCATGTGGATGCCGGCGAAGTGCCCGCGATGGGGTACACGACCTTCTCGGTGCTGCCGGGGTCCGCGCCCGCAGCCGGGGTGTCCGCGGCCATCGCCGCCGACGCCCGCACTCTCGAGAATGAGCACCTGCGTATCCTGGTGAACGAAAACGGCACGCTGGAGGTCACGCACAAGGCCTCGGGCAAGACCTATGGTGGCCTGCACTATTTCGAAGATCGCGGCGAATGCGGGACGCCTTGGGAACGCTTCATTCCCGAGAACGACCGCACGGTGCTTTCCAAGGACTTCCCTGCGACGGTCGCGCTCGAGGAGAACGGCCCGGTGAGCGCCACGGTGCGCATTGCCGTGACCATGATCGTGCCCGCGCGCAGTGACGCGAAGGGGCGCAGTGACGATACCGCGGCACTGCCGATCACTTCGTGGGTCACGCTGCGCAGCGGCCAGCCCTATGTGGAGGTGCGCACCCGCATCGAGAATGTGGCTGTCCGCGATCACCAGGTCCGCGTACTGTTCCCGACGTGGCTCGACGCCGCGTGCTCGTATGCGGACCGGCCCTTCGACGTGCTCGAGCGCCCAATTGCCCTGCCCGATACGACCGGATGGGCCGAGCCGATGCGCGGCAACCACCCGCAGCTTGGCTTCCTGCACATCCATGACGGCGCGAATGGCATGACCCTGCTCGGCGACGGCCTGCCCGAGGGCGCGGTCTCGGACGACGCCACGCGGACGATGGGCCTGACCCTGCTGCGCACCATGAGCGAGGTCAATCCGAAGTTCGCCTTCCCGCCGCCCAAGCGCGAAGGCCTCCAGTGCCTGGGCGCACACGAGTTCCGCTACGCGATTTACCCGCACCCGGGGGATTGGCAGGCAATCGACGCCCCGCGCGCCGCCATGGACTTCGCGACGCCGGTCCGGGCCATGCAGTCCGGTCCGAGGGCGGGCAGCCTGCCGCCCACGATGAGCTTCGTGGAACTCCAGCCGGGCGCGCTCGTGTTCAGCGGCATGAAGCGCAGCGAATCGGGCGAGAGCATCGTCATCCGTTGCTTCAATCCCAGTGGCGGGACGGTTTCCGGGCGCCTTCGCGTGCATTGGCCGCTTGAGAGCGCCTGGAAGGTGTCGCTCGAGGAAGTCCGCGAGCAGGAGCTGCCCGTACGGGATGGGCACGAGGTGCAATTCGAGGTCCCGGCGAAGAAGATCTGGACCGTGGAGCTGAAGGTAGAAGGCATGTAGCGCACGATTACGGCGATGCCGCGGCGGTCATTGCCTCAAGGTCTTGAGCGCTGTATGCCGGGCCAGCTCGTCGAAGTCCCTGTCGTTGTGGAGCAGCAGGAGGCCGTTCTCGATGGCCACGGCGGCAATCATGCAGTCGATGGGTTTTCGAATCGTGATGCCCTTTCTGCGCAGCGAGCGGTAGATGTCTGCGGCGCGTTCGAAGGATCTCATCCACGTGCGCCCCGCCACGCATCCAGGTCGCCGTCCCATTTGATCGCGCCCTTCAGCCCCAGTACCAGGCGCTGACGACCGCGCCGGAGCACCTCGCGCAGGGCATAGTCAACCAGCGCCCGCCGCGTGCGGATGCCGGTCACTCTCTGGCACTCCTGGACCAGTTCGTCGTCGAGAACGAGACTCGTTCTTCCCATTTCCGTATCCTCCTGTGCATGTACATTGTAGCGCCGACATATGTGTATCGCGATAGTCCGGGCGGTGCCGGAGCAAGCCGCTGGGTGCCGACGAGATGCTGCGTTCAGTATGGCGGGGGAGGAACAGGCGGTGCACACGGGGAGCGGCGCGCGGTCCGTTGCGGTCAGAATCGCATCGCGTGGCGGAGGCGGTAGAGCGCGGCGAGCACCGGCGCGGGGAGTATCCGCGCGAGGGCGAGGCCGGGTATCAGTGCCAGCAGCAGCGGCCGGAGCAGCGGGTGATAGAGGCGCAGGGCATACACCTTGTTCGTGAAATCGGTGCGGAGGTGATGCCATCCCCGGCGGCGGCGCGCGAAACCGGGGCCCGTGCGGAAGTCGAGCAGGCAATCGGGCAGGTTGGCGAGCCGGTACCCCTCGCGCAGGAGCGTGATCCAGAGGTGGTAGTCTTCGCCGTAGCGGTAGCCGGTGTGGTACCGGTGACGCTGGAAGACCTCGGCGCGCGCCATGACGGTCGGGTTGGCCATGGGGTTGAGGAACAGCACGTAGCGCCGAACGTCTGCGGGCGTCAGCGGCATCTGCTTCTCGCGCAGCGGTTGACCGCCCTCGTCGATGCACCGGTAGGCGCTTCCGGCGGCGTCCACGTGGCCGTCGGCCAGGAAGGCCACCTGCCGCGCGAGGCGCTCCGGCCGGGCAACATCGTCGGCGTCCATGATGGCGATGAATTCCCCCCGGGCCTCATCGAAGGCCGCGTTGCGCGCGCCTGCCGGGCCCTGATTGAACGGGAGCGTCATGAGCCGGATCCGCTCGTCCCGCGCTGCCGTCTCACGCAGAAACGCCCGATTGTCCTCGGGAAGCGGTCCGTTGGCCACGATCAGGAACTCGATATGGGCGTGGGTCTGTTGGAGGATGCTCTCGACCGCCGCCGCGAGGTGGTCGGCGCGGTCGCCGGCATAGGTGGCCATGACGACCGACACGAGCGGTAATGCCCCGGCGTCATGCATGGGCTATCCCGCCCGCAATCCCGGCGTACACCCCTTCGAGACGGTCGCCGATGGTATTCCAGTCATAAGTGGCCGTCACCAGTTCGCGGCCTGCCCGTCCGAGTGCCCGGCGCTCGTCATCACGGTCAAAGAGCTGGACTACCCGTTCCGCGAAGGCATCGGGCGTGTCGGCGATGGCAAGATGCGTGCCTTCAGTGTAGTCGATGCCCTCGGCCCCGACAGTGGTCGAGACCACGGACTTCCCCATCGCCATTGCCTCGAGGATCTTGAGGCGGGTTCCGGACCCGATGCGAATCGGGGCGATGAAGACCGACGCCTCGGCCACATAGGGCCGCACATCGGGGACCATTCCCGTCACCGTCACGCGCGGTCCGGCGGCGGCGCAGAGGGCGGCGGAGGGATTGCGCCCGACCAGAAAGAGCCGGGCGTCCGGCCGCCGCGCAATGATGCGCGGGAACACCTCGCGGAGCAGCCAGCGCGCGGCATCGTCGTTCTGCGGCGCATCGAAGGAGGCCGTGAAGACGAGCGTGTTCGGCTTCTCCTCGCGTTCGGGCTGGGGCGCGAAATACGTGAGGTCCACGCCGTTGGGTATCGTATGGATCGCTGCTCCCGGCGACCACGCCCGTGCCTGGTCGCGCTCGCCGTCCGAGCACATCGTCGTGGCGGTGACGGCCTGATGAACGCGCGGCTCGAACTGGCGCAACAGCACGGCCTGGCGCCGCGCAAAGTGCCGCCGGAGGGGGTTGCGTTGGGTATCCGCGTAACGGTCCCACAGCCATACGTTCAGATTCTGGCAGTCAAACAGCACCGGCACGCCGCACGCCGCGTAATACTGCGCGGTATGCAGGTTGTGGGCATGTACCAGGTCGATCCGCCGGTCCCGCAGGGTCTCGCGGAGCGCCGCTTCGAAGGCCGGGAACCGGAAGTTGGCGATGGTGTAGGGCGCGCCGCCCGCACGCGACCGCACCGCATTCTGCACGCGGAAAGCGATGGACACAGGGCGCGGCACCCGCCGCACTGACGCGGCCCACGGGCGGAGATCGGCCTCGGTCGCGGTGACCGGCTCGTCCTGCGGCCGGTACATGGTCAGGACGTGCACCGTGTGGCGGCGCGCCACCTGTTTGAGCAGGTTGAAGACGCGCAGCCCGCCACCGTGGGTGGGCGGCATGTTGAAATTCGGGCATGTCATCAACACGTTCATCGGGCCAGCATCTCCTCGGGCTAGCCTAGCATCTGTGCTGTTGCGGCACAAGGCGAATTGACTGGAGACGGTGTGGCCTGTTACCTATTGAGGAATGGACACACAAACGGATACCGCTGACTACCCCTCGGACGGCCACTCGCGTGACGACTTCACTCTCTCCCGCGACCCGCGACTGTGGACGGCCCTGATCCTGACCGCGATTGCGGTGCTGGCATTGGCCCTGCGCCTCGTCGATGTGCAGGCGAGCCTGTGGGCCGACGAAATCCGCACGCATGAGGGCGCCGTCCTGCCTTTCTTCGAGGGGGTGACGCACAAGGTCTATCCGCTGTACTTCATGCTGGCGCACGCGGCCCTGTTCTTCGGCGATACCGAGGCATTGCTGCGCCTGCCCAGCGTGCTGGCCGGGGTGGCCGGGGTGCTGGCGCTCTACGGACTCGGGAAGGCCGTGCACGGGCGCGTGGCGGGTCTCCTTGCGGCGCTGCTGCTGGCGGTCTGGCCCTATCACATCGCCTACAGCCGCGAGGCGCGTTTTTATGCATTGCTCATGCTGGGCGGCGTTCTGCTGCTTTGGGCCCTGCGCCGCGCGCTTCGATCCGGCGGCCGCGTCAACTGGGGGCTCGTGGCCGCGGCCACCGCGCTCGCGACGCTGACCCACCTGTTTGCCGTGGCGCCCGTGGCGGTCCTGTTTCTTGGCGCGCTGGTCTGGCTCGTGGCAGCGCGGCACGGGACACGCCAGGACAGGACACGGCGCATTGTCGCCCTGATCGCGGCGTTGCTCGTGGGACTCACACCGCTTCTGGCGCTGAATTTGGAAAAGGGAGGTCTGCCAGCCAATCTGCTCGATCTCCCGCAGCCCGCTCAGGGCGAGGCTGCCGAAGCCGTGCCGCCGGAGGCGTCTGCCGCGCCGCAGGCAGGCGCGGGTTCTTCCAGCAGCGGTGGGCGCCTCACGCTGGGCGAGTACCAGCGCTTCCTGCGCCGTTTTGTGGAGTATCAGCCGCCGTATGCGCTGGGGGGCATGGTCGCGCTGGGCGCAGTGGGGCTGGTGTGGCTCGGGTGGCGCAGGCGTGACGTGGCGATCATGGCCGTCGCGCTCATTTTCGTGTGTCCGCTGCCGTTCTTTGCCGTCGGCACGACCCATTTCTACGCCTCACGCTATTTCTCCATGGCGCTTCCCGCGATCCTGCTGCTGGTCGCGGTGGGTATCGCTTCCATCGCGCACGGCGTGTCAGGCGCGATCGCCCGGCGCACGCGCATACTGCCCGGTCCGGTCACGGGGCTGGTAGCGTTCATTCTTGTTGCGACGCTGGCCCCGAGCGTCTATGCCGGGATCCGTTCGGAGTACGGGCGGCGCGCCTACGACCCGTGGATGGGTGACTGGAAAGGCGCGGCGGCGTACATGGGGACCTATCTCCGGTCACGTGACGTGATGATTTTCGCCATCCCGGAGGAGCGCAAATGGGAGGTGGCCTATCCGCTTGATTTCTACATCCGCCGCAGCATGTCCAACGCCGATATCGTGCTGAATACACTGCAGTTCTTCCATGGTGTGCCCGACGACGCGCAGTTCCTCGATGTGCTCAACCAGTTCCAGGCGCGCAACATCTGGGTGGTCAGCAAGGGCGAGCGGGACCTGTCCGAACCGCTTCTTGCGCGGCTGAATCAGGTGGCCGTCGAGCGCCGCGACTTTGGCATTGTGCGGGTCTGGCAACTGGGCGTCGCCACGCGCAACCTGGCCCCCTGGGGTGGATTCGAGGGTGACACGGCCTCGGGCTTCTCGGGTGGTCCGCTTGCCCTGACCGGCCCCGGCGAGGCCCTGGCCGGTGACCAGGCGCTTCGGCTTCGGCTGAACGAGCGGCAGTATGTGCAGGTGGTGTTGCCATTCACCAAGGACGGCGACGGGCAAGCGCTGCAATCCGGCGAGACCTACACGCTTTCCTTCTGGACGCGCCACGAGGGCGTGCGGCCGCAGCAGGCCGCGCGGGCGGGGGTTGCCAGCCTGGATCCGGCTCGGCCCTTCTCGTGGGTCTTCCTCAATCTCGTCTACAGCGGCGCGTGGCGCCGCCACGAAATCGAGTTGCGGCCCGGCGTGGACGTGCCTGAGGACATCTCGGAACTCGGGTTCCTGGTCGGGGTCTTCGAACACAGCGGGTCGCTGTGGCTGGACAACGTCCAGCTCGAACGGAAGCCGCACGCCACCCTTTTCACCGAGGGCGAACGCGGGACCGCCATCAGCCGCGCCGTCTCCAGTAACGCAACGCGCTAATCCTGTCCCTCGACGCCCATCACGACCTTGGGGGACTGCAACGCGGGCGTGCGCAGCACGCGCTCGAATTCCGCGTGCAGCGGGTGCCCCGGACGGTGCACGGCGGCCTCGCGCCAGGCCAGGCCCATGCCACTCCACGGCTGCAAGGTCGTGAAGATCACGCGGTCCACGCCGTAGCGCTCGCCCAGCGCGACGAATGCGGGCATCTCGCGGAAGTTCGCCGCCGAGACCACGAAGTTCAGCGACGACTTCTGGACCGGTCCCTCCTCGCGGAGACGCTGAAGGAAGGCCAGGTTGTCCAGCAGCCGCTCCCACTTGCCCGGGCGGCGCACGTCCTCATAGGTTTCCTTCGTCGCGGCATCGACCGACACGCTGATTTCGCGCACGAGGCTTGTGCCCGGCTGCAACTGCTCCCAGACCTTGGGCGTCAGGAGCTGCCCATTCGTCAGCAGGTGAATGGCCAGGTCCGGGAAGCGTCCGGCGGACATGTCCTTCAACAGCGCGCGCGTAAACGGGCTGAACAGGGCCTCGCCGCTGCCGAGCAGGTGAAGATGGCGCAGGGTGGGTCCTATCAGGGCGATGTTCTGGGCGATGAGATCCAGCAGCGCACCCTCTTCCGCGCTGATCTGGGTGATCTTGGCCTCGCGGCACGACGGGCAGGCGAGGTTGCACCGGGCATCCGCGGCGATCTCGACGCTCTTGGGCAGATAGTCCAGCACGAGACGGCGGTGCTGCACCGCCGACATGACCTCGGCGTCACCCTGCACGTCCGCGGGGAAGGGCCCGGCGGCAGCACCGAAACTCTTCGCCATGTCCCCGGCGATCAACGGCGGCAAGCTCGCATCGAGGATGTACGGACACACCTCCTCGCGGCAGACCCGCCCCAAGCGTCCCGAATACATCGCGTTGCGGAACGACCGGGCCCGGCGGTTGTTCCAGAGGTCCGCCAGGGTGGTGGTGGCGGTCAGCCGTCCGAGCGGAAACCGCAGCCAGCCCGGACAGCAGCAATAGACGCGGCCGTCAAGGTGGATGCTGGCGTAGTAGAAAGGTTTGAGGCAGGTCATGCCGAGGGGCTTCGCCCCGAAGCTGGGCACACCCGCTTCGCGCGCCGCGCGCCGCGCCAGCCCGTGGATGCCCTCCTCGCGCAGAATGCGCCGGATCTTGCCGATGGCCTTCATGGCCCAAGTATAGCGGGGCCGGCGGGCGTTGCCAAAGCGGCCTCCCGGTAGACGTCCCGCAGGGCCGCGGCGAACACGGCCGGCGAGTAGCGCTGTTCCCAGCGCTCCCGCGCGTAACGGCCAAACCGTTCGCGCAGCGCCGGATCGCCGAGGAGCGCCAGCGCGGTGGTCAGCGCGCCGGGGTCGCCGCACGGGACGAGCAGACCGGTCTCGCCGTGAACCACGACCTCGGGGATGCCGCCGGTGCGCGTGGCCACCACCGGCTTGCCCCACGCCGCCGCCTCGATGAGCGTCATGGGCAGCGCCTCCTGTCGCGACGGCAGCACGACCAGGTCGGCGGCGGCGTAGAAATCGCCCGCCGATGAACGGCGGCCCGCAAACCAGATCCGTTCCCCGAGGGGCCCAGCCTGCTCGCGCAGGACCTGCGCGAGTGGACCCTCTCCGACGATGGCCGCCGCCATATCGGGCAGCGCGGCGAGCGCATCGAGGAGCGTGGCCAGCCCCTTGCCTTCGACGAGCCGCCCAGCATACACGGCCAGCGGCTGGTCCGGCCCGATGCCCATGCTTCGGCGGACATCCTCGTTGCCCGGCGCGGCCGGGGGCAGGGTGGCGTTGGGTATCACGGCGATGCGCTCCGCGGGCAGGCCCTGCCGGACCAGCCAATCGCGCACGAATCCGGCGCAGGCGATGATCCGGGCGTGACCGCGCATGGCCCGGAGGTCCAGCTTTTCCCAGAGGCGGCTGCGCAGGGCCGGGGCGACGAGTTCGCCGTGGCAGGTGTTCACGACCGGGACCGGCATCCGCGCGAGTGCCGCCACCACGGCGCCGCGATAGCCATGAACATGGACCAAACCGATTGCTTCATCGCGAACGAAACGGCGCAGACGTCCCAGCACGCGCGGGTCGAAGCGGTGCGCCATGGGGAAGACATGCACGGCAAATCCCGCGTCCGCCGCGGCGTCCACCAGGGTGGTGTCCGCACGCAGCCCGGGCAAGGTCGCCGGGACCAGTTCCACTTCCGGATCGTCGCGAAACGCGTGCAGGGCGGTCAGGATGTGCGATGTGATCCCGCCCATGTACGGATTTTCGGCGAGCATCAGGACCCGGATTGGCATGGCTTGGCGGCTCATTCCCGCAACAGCACGTCGCACGCGAGCCGCGCGGTCTGTAGCAACTTGCGGAATGCCCCGCCCCGCTGCGCGCGCCGCCGCAGACCGACGATCAGTTTGCGGCGCAGGCGGTAGCTGGTCAGGCGTGGTCTGGCCGGGCGCGGCGGGACCTCTCCGGCTTCCTCGAGCGGCTTCCACAGCGTCTCCAACGGATAGCCCAAGGTAGCGAGATCGCCGGGGTCGAGCGCGGCGATGACTTCCTCCATCAGGCGGCGTCTTTCCGGGTCCTGCGCGAGATCCTGCACCCATTTCTTGACCGAGGCGGTGCTGGGCCGCTCATGCTGCTGCACGCCGATGGGATCGCCGAGACCCTCGCGTTTCCCGGTGCGCTGCTTGCCGTAGTCGATGGTTTCCGGCTCGAATTCCACGCCGATATGACCGGAGATGCGCTGCATCCAGCTTTCCGGGTCCCGCACGAGGTCCTCATAGCGCACATGCAGCGCCGCCACGTCGTCACGGCGCAGGAACGCGGCCAGTGCGGGCACGTAGCGGTTGAGCAGCGGATTGTAGTCCTGTGCGGCGCGGTAGTCGCCGTCGAAGAAGGAATTCGCGTACGAGGCGAAGGTCGCCAGCGGGTGCCGGGTCAGCACGACGTACCGCGCGTCCGGGAAGACCTTGGCGATGAACGGCAGCACCAGCGCGTAGGCCGGGGTCTTGTCGAGGCAGATGGACTTGTCCGACGTGCCCAGATAACGGCCATAGAGGACGTCGCAATAGGCGCGGCAGGCATCCCAGTAGTCCTGCTCGCCGTTGGGCAGCTTCGAGACGAACAGCCGCTGGGACTCGGCGGCGAGGATGTGATCGTAGGGGGCCTTGTCGACTTTGTCCCACACGCCCAGATGCGCCAGCGGCGTCAGCAGATGCGGTTCGGGACCGCCCAGGATCTGTGAATGCGATTCGAGCATGCGCTCGAGCATCGTGCTGCCCGAACGCGGCGCGCTGATCACAAAGAGCATGTTGACCGGCATGAAGGGCCTCTCACGTGTTTTGCACGGATCGAAGTCTACCGCCGCGGCGCTGGTCAGTCAACGAACGCACCCAGCGCTTGCAGACGGGCATCGATGGATGGTGCGCCGCCAGTGCTTCAGGCCACGCCGGGGTGCAGGGCGTAATCGAATACGTCCGCCTGGGCCAGGGGCGGGGCGGCGGCGTCCTTCGCGGAGACGGTGCGGGGCGTCTGCGGCCACGCTATGCCGACGGCCGGGTCGGCATAGTGAAAGGCACGTTCGTTGTGCGGGGCGTAGGGGCGGGTCGACTTGTAGTAGAGGAGCGTGTGGTCCTCGAGCGCCAGGAAGCCGTGCGCGAACCCGGCGGGGATCCACAGGCCGAGCTTGTTGCGGTCGTCGAGCCGGCAGCCGAACCACTGGCCAAAGGTAGGCGAGCCTTTGCGGATGTCCACCGCGACGTCAAAGGCCGCGCCGCGCACGACGCGCACGTATTTGCCCTGTGCGTCCGGGTCGATCTGGTAGTGCATCCCGCGCAGCGTTCCCGCCGCCGAGCAACTCATGTTGTCCTGTACGAACGTCTTCGTGAAGCCTGCTTCGGCCCAGTTCGCCTGCGAATAGGCCTCGGTGAAATAGCCCCGGTCGTCGCCGAACACGGGGGTGGTGACGAGCAGGACGCCGGGCAGAAGCGTGGGCGTGAATTCAGGCAATGGCATGGACGATCTGACTCCCCTTCGCGGCGCGACGCCGCGCTGACTCTTTCAACGCCATAGTATGCCGTTTCTCGCCGGTGTTTGCACAATTGGACCGGGTGTTGGCCCGGCTGCTATGATTTCGCCTCCAGAATGGCCGAAATTCCGCCACGGAGGAAGCAGTACGTGAGCACTCGCCCCGGATCGCCGTTCCCCGCGAAGAAAGCCGTGTTTGTTGCCCTCAAGGTGCTTTTCCTGGCCGCCTTGGTCGTGTTTGTCTTTCGTCCGCAGACCTTTGGATTCCCGCCTGACCTCTTCCAGGGCATCACCCCGCACAGTCTAGTGGACGTGGTGCGGGATCTCGATATCGCCGCCGCCATACCGTGGCTGCTGTTCGCGCTCGTCGTGAAACTGGGAGGGATCTTCGCGGGGATCCTGCGCTGGCGCATCCTGCTGCGGGCTCAGGGACTCCCGATTCCTTTCTGGTACCTTGCCAAATGCTGGTTCATGGGCCGGGCCGTCGGCCTGTTCCTCCCAGGCACCCTGGGGCTGGACGGCTACCGGCTGGTCGAGTCCGCGCGGTATACGGGCGAGGTCGCCAAGTGCACGGCGGTCATCGTCGTCGAAAAACTCATCGGGTTTGTGGTCCTGTTCTCCGTTGTGTTCTTCATCCTGCCCTATGGCCTGACCCTGTTCGAGTTCAAACCGGTGCTGCTGGCGCTGGTGCTGGCCATTCTGGGCGGCTTCATCATTGTGGCGCTGCTCCTGCTGTTCCGTCCCCGGGCGGCCCAGGTGATGGTGGCGGTGATTCCCACCCCGGCCTTTCTGCGCAACCGGGTGAACGCCTTCGGGGCGTCGCTGCGGCTGTTCAGCGGTCAGGCAGGGTCCATCGTGCTGGCCATTCTCTGCGGATACGGCATCTATCTCGGCATCTGGCTGATGTACTACGGCACCGTCAACGCCGTGATGCCGGGCAACGCGGCCTTTCTCGACGTCCTGTTTGCCTTCGCGCTCGTTACTGTCGGGTCGATAATCGGGCCGACCGTCAGCGGCGCCGGCGTGCGCGAGGCGGGCTTTGCCCTGGTTTTTGGTCAGCGGGGCGCGGCCGCCGCCGGTCTGGTCTCCGGGCATCTCGGCCTGTGGTTTGGCGAGATCTTTCCTTTCCTGCTGAGCCTGCCGCTGCTGCTCTTCACCACCCGGCCCAGCCGCGAGGTGCTCGAGGAGCGCATCCGGGCCCTGCGCACCCAGTCCGCTACACTGGGCAAGGAACAGTTCCACTTGGACCCCGGGGCGGTGGCGGGCTACCGGAAACGGCTTGTGGACACGATCGGTAGCGGATGTCTGGCGGGCCTGTTCGCGGGGGCGCTGGTTGGACTCGGCGAGGGGTTCTGGTTCGCGACGCGTGTGGCCGCGCCGGTCGAGTTGCAGGTGCTGTGGTGGGCGCCGCTGGCCTACGGTCTGCTGTTCGCATGCGTGGGCGCCGCGCTGGCGGCGGGCCTGGCCTTCGCCAGTCTGGTGGTGGACCGATTCCCCCGGCCGCTGGTGACCTGCGGATTGTCGCTGGTGCTGTTGGCGGGCGCCGGGCTGTGGGGGATAGGGCGCTTCCGGCTGCGGCGCGACGTGTTGCAGGACCGCGCCCTGAACATGCAGCAGGAACTCGGGTTGCTCGCGATTGCCGGAGGCGTGGCGCTCTTCGCGCTGGTCCTCGTGGTCATCGCGGCCCCGCTGCTCAGGAAGACCCGCGTGCGCAGTGTTGGTGCGGCCGCGATGCTGTTCGTGGCCTTGGTGGCGGGCGGCGCGGTACTCGCCGGGGCCATGACCACCGAGGCGCCTGCCGGGCCAGCCCTTCCCGCCGCGGCGGCGCCCGTGCAAGGACCCAACATCGTGCTGATCGTCGCGGACGCCCTGCGCGCCGACTATCTTTCGCTCTACAGGCCCGAGAGTGGCGTGGCGACACCGGCGCTCGAGGGCCTTACCGCCGACGGCGCGCTGTACCTGAACGCGTTCAGCGAGGCGTCCTGGACCAAGCCCGCGTTCGGGTCGCTTTTCACCAGCCAGTATCCCGAGGTGCACGGCGCGACCGGCAAGATGACCCCGCTCAGCACCGAATCCACCACGCTGGCGGAGGCCCTCGCCGCCCAGGGGTACTACACCAAAGGGTTTGCCAACAACCCCAACATCGCCAGCGTATTCGCCTTTGATCAGGGATTTCACGACTACACCGAGTTGAAGCCCAGCCTGTACTTCGGCGCGGCGCCGTCATCGGCGAAGCTGCTCGGGTATCAGGTGCTGCGCCGTGTGCGTCAGATGGCCCAGGACCGGCTCCTGGGCGGGCGCCTGTTTATCCGCGATTTCTATCAGCCCGCCGAGGTCGTGACCGACGAGGCGATCGCGTGGCTCGGGAGCGGCGAGGCGCCCGAGGGCCGACCGTTCTTCCTGTTCCTGCACTACATGGACCCCCACGACCCCTTCATGGATTACGACACCGGCCACGGCTATGCACGTGCCCGCAACGAGTCGCCGGATCCGGCCCTCGCCGAACCCATGGCGAAAGCCTACCGCGATGAGATCGCCCACATGGACCAACACATCGGGCGCTTGTTGGATCACTTGCGCGAGCAGGGGGTGTATGACGACGCACTGATCGTCTTCACCTCGGACCACGGCGAGGAATTCTACGACCACCAAGGATGGTGGCACGGCAAGACCCTCTACGACGAGGTGATCGGCGTGCCCATCATGGTCAAGTACCCCGGGAATGCGTTTGCGGGCACGGTCGTGCGCGGGCTCGTGAGGCACCTGGACATCGCGCCTACCGCCGTCGCTGCCGCAGGCGGGCCGGTCCCTGCCGGGTGGCAGGGCGTGTCGCTGATCGGTCCCGAGAATACCCCGCTCGACGGCACCACGGATTTTGTCTACAGTCACAACGATTTCGAGAACAACCGCCTGTGGGCGATTCGCACGGCCACCTGCAAGCGCATCGAGGCCAATCCGGACAATCCCCGCGGCGTGGCCCCGCTCGAGGTCTACGAAATCGAGACCGACCCCCTCGAACAGCGCAATCGCGCGGGTGAGGCGGCCTGCGGGGACGCCCTCGGCCCCCTGCTGGAGCGCCTGCGCGTCGAACACCGCTGATCCCGGGTACGGACTCCTCCTCCTCCCAGCCTATCTTGATCCGGGGCGTGCCCAGCCCCCGGACATTGCGCGTTTCGATGCAGAAATGCACAAGTGTCCTGTACAGGTGTGTCCTGTCGGGGCGCGGAGGCGTCAGGGCGGCGATCGGGCGAATTGCGCAAACTGTTGATTTAACGGCTTTTGCTAAAGAGCCCGGCTTAATGGCACCCTTGTTGCACTATTCAAAGCCGGTCGTTGGGAACCACTTGCTTTTGCGCCGCGAAGGTGGTATTCTCGGCACCAGTTGTGAAATTTTTCACAAGTAAGGGCGGTGACACCCCGGTGTCCTTGCACAGCGTGTCCCAATCGGGCTCAGGTGGCTGCGGTTGGTGGGAACAGTCAGAAGTTACGGGGAAAGGAGTAGCGCATGGCCAGGATTCTGATAGTCGACGACGACCTCGACGTGGTGGAGGCGAGCACCCTCTTCCTGCAGAAGGAGGGGTACGAGGTGGACTGCGCCTACGACCGCGGGTCGGGGATGGAGAAGGTGGACGGCTACAAGCCGGACCTGCTCATCCTGGACGTCATGATGGAAATGCCCGACGACGGGATAGCCATGGCGCAGGACCTGCGTCGCAAGGGATTCCGTGCTCCGATCCTGATGCTGACGAGCATCGGCAAGGCGACCGGGCTGGAGTATGGCAAAGACAGCGAGATGGTGCCGGTGGACGCGTTCGAGGAGAAGCCGGTCAAGCCGGAAACGCTGGTGGCCCGGGTGCGGGAGTTGCTCCGGAACAAGGAGGGTTGAGCAGATGCTGGTATCGGAAAACGAACGGCTGCGCGACGATCTGGTCGCCTGGACGAAGGAATTTGGCACCGGCCGGGACGCCCTGATGCCGGTGTTGCAGCGCACGCAGCGCAAATACTGCCGGGTGTCGGACTACGCCATGCAGGTGATTGCCGACCTCTTCGAGATTCATCCGGTGGAAGTGTACGGGGTGGTGTCGTTTTACAGCTTCCTGGACTGCAAGCCCAAGGGCAGGTTCATCGTTCGGCTGTGCCAGACCCTTTCCTGCGACATGCAGGGCAAGGACCGCCTGGCGCGCCAGTTGGTGAACGACCTCGGGGTGCCGTTTGGGGAAACCACGGCGGACGGCATGTTCACCCTCGAGTGGGCCAACTGCATCGGGATGTGCGATCAGGGACCGGCCCTGCTCGTCAATGAACAGGTCTTCACGCGCGTGACGCCGGAGAAGGTCAGCGAGATCATCGACGGCTGCCGCCAGGCCCTCGGGGCGCACGCCGTCGAGCAACGTGAGGAGTATCTGGTATGACCGCCGTAAAAATGGGACCACGAACCTTCAAATCCGTGGAAGCGAACGCCGGTCTCGAAGC
The DNA here is from genome assembly GCA_052033955.1 of Candidatus Hydrogenedentota bacterium. GTDB lineage: Bacteria > Hydrogenedentota > Hydrogenedentia > Hydrogenedentales > SLHB01 > JBPOJD01. The sequence goes on along the minus strand of JBPOJD010000009.1, from coordinate 32,422 downwards.
GGCGCTTGCCATGCCGCGGGTCGACATTATCGATGCGATCAACGAGGCGGGCATCAAGGGCCGTGGCGGCGCTGGATTCCCCGTGGGCGTGAAATGGAACCTTGCGGCGGCGGCGCGGGGCGACGAAAAATACATCGTCTGCAATGCCGACGAGGGCGAGCCCGGTACCTTCAAGGACCGGGTGATTCTGACCGAAGCCGCCGACATGGTCTTTGAGGGCATGACGATTGGGGCGCGGGCCGTCGGGGCGCGCAACGGCATTCTGTACCTGCGCGCCGAGTACTCGTACCTGCTGCCCCACCTCAAGCATGTGCTGGCCCGCCGGCGCGAGGACGGCCTGCTGGGTACGAACATCCTCGGCAAGGACGGCTTCTGCTTTGACATCGTGATCCGGATGGGCGCGGGCGCCTATGTCTGCGGCGAGGAGACGGCGCTCATCGAGTCGCTCGAAGGCTACCGCGGTGAGCCGCGCAACCGGCCGCCCTTCCCCGTGGACACGGGTTTCCTGGGGCGCCCCACGGTCGTGAACAACGTCGAGACCCTGGCGTGGATCACCTGCATCCTGGCCAAGGGCGCCGAGTGGTTCCGCAGCATCGGCACGGACGCGTCGACCGGCCTCAAGCTGTTCAGCGTGAGCGGCGACTGCGAAAAGCCGGGCGTATACGAGTTCCCGCTGGGCACGAGCATCAGCGAGCTGCTCAAGGCCGTCGGCGGCGAGCAGGCCAAGGCGGTCCAGATTGGCGGCGCGTCGGGCAAATGCGTCCCGGCGAGCCAGTTCGCGCGCACACTCGCGTACGAGGACATCCCGACCGGCGGCAGCTTCATTGTCATCGGCAAACACCGCGACATGCTCAACGTCGCCAAGAACTTCCTTGAGTTCTTCGTCGAGGAATCCTGCGGACAGTGCACGCCGTGCCGGATCGGCAACCGCAAGCTGCTCGAAGGCGTCGAGATGCTCGAAAAAGGCAAGTGTTCGATGCGCTACCTCAACGAGCTGGTTTCACTGGGCGAGAGCATGCAGGTCGCGTCGAAGTGCGGCCTCGGCCAGACCAGTTCGTGCGCGTTTCTGTCCATCATCGAGCACTTCAAGGAAGAAATCATGGGCCGCACCAACGGCGCACTGGTGAGGAGTTAATCATGGCTGAAGAGAGCACCAAGGAACGCGAATCGAACCGTGCACCCGTAAGCCAGAAGGCGCACGTGGTGGAAAAGACGTCCGGAAACGGCATCGGGGCCAATGTCTCGGTGTCCATTGACGGCAAGGACATCAAGGTGCCGCTTGGGACGACCATCCTGGATGCGGCACGCAAGCTGGGCATTCATATCCCCACGCTGTGCCACCACGAAGACCTGTGCGTGGCGGGGGTCTGCCGCGTATGCGTCGTGGAGGTCGAGAAGCAGCGCACGCTCCAGGCGTCGTGCGCCTACCCGATCACGGCGCCGATCGTCGTGAAGACCCATTCGCCCAAGGTCCGCCGCGCGCGGCGTCACATCGTGGACCTGCTGTTGTCCGAGCACTGCGGCGACTGCTACGCGTGCGTGCGGAACAACAACTGCGAGCTGCAGGCGCTGGCCAAGGAATACGGCGTGGATTACTTCCGCTTTGGCCATGTGCAGGAACCCAAGTACGAGATCGACCGTTCGAGCTATTCCGTCGTGCGCGACATGAACAAGTGCGTGCTCTGCCGGCGGTGTGTGCGCACGTGCATCGACCTGCAGGAGGTCGGCGTGCTCGAGGCCGTGGGCCGGAGCGACGCGACGACCATCGACACCTTCATGGACAAGCCGCTGAAGGATGTGGTCTGCATCAACTGCGGGCAGTGCATCAACCGGTGTCCGACGGGTGCGCTGAAGGCCAATGACCCGACGGATGACGTGTGGCGGGCGATCGATGATCCGTCCAAGCACGTGGTGATTCAGACCGCGCCGAGTCCACGCGCGGGTATCGGCGAATGTTTTGGTCTGGAGCCGGGGGTGCCGTTGACGTTCCAGATGAACACCGCGCTGCGTCTGTGCGGGTTCGACAAGGTCTTTGACACCAACTTTACGGCCGACCTCACGATCATCGAGGAAGGCACGGAGTTGCTGCTGCGTCTGTACAAGGCGCTCGTGGGCAAAGATGCGTCGATTGCGCTGCCGCAGTTCACGAGTTGCTCGCCGGGGTGGGTGAAGTTCCTCGAACATTTCTATCCGGAGTACATCCCGAACCTGTCGTCGGCCAAGAGCCCGCAGCAGATGTTCGGGGCGATCATCAAGACCTACTATGCCAAGCTGAACAATCTGGACCCGAAGGACATCGTGACGGTTGCGCTGATGCCGTGTTCGGCCAAGAAGTTCGAGTGCAACCGGCCCGAGATGAACGACAGCGGGTTCAAGGACGTCGATTACGGGCTGACGACACGGGAACTGGCCCAGATGATCAGCGAGACGGGGATCGACCTGCCGCATATGGAGAAGTCCGATTTCGACGATCCCTTCGGGTCGGCGACGGGCTCCGGCGTGATCTTCGGCGCCACGGGCGGCGTGATGGAAGCCGCGCTCCGGTCGGTCATCGAGCTGGTGTGCGGCGTCAAGGTCGAGAACCTGTTTGACCACGCCGACATCATTCCCGTGCGCGGGTTCGAGGGCGTCCGTTACGTCGAACTGCCGATCAAGGACGTCGGGCCGGTGCCCGAACTGCTCCAGCCGCTTGTGAAGGACTGGGAGTGGCTCAAGGGCGGGACCTTGAAGGTGGCCATTGCCCACGGCACGGCCAACGCCAAGCGCGTGATGGACGACATCAAGGCGGGCGGCAAATTCAGCGAGTGCCATTTCATCGAGTTCATGGCCTGCCCGGGCGGCTGCCTGGGCGGCGGCGGCCAGCCGATTCCGACGAGCCCGGCGATCCGCGAGGCGCGCGCCCGCGCGATCTACTCCGAGGACGCGGACTACGTCATTCGCAAGTCGCACGAGAACCCGGCGGTGGTCGAGCTTTACGAGCGGTTCCTCACGGATGGCCCGTGCGGCAAGACCAGTCACAAACTGCTCCACACGCACTACACGTCGCGGGGCAAGTACATCGCGTAAAGGTGGATTGAGAACCGGGGCCGGGCGGGGGTGCTCTCGCCCGGCCTTTCCTGTTACTATTCGTGCTTGTGGCAACCGGAGTCCGGGAGCGGTACAGGATGACGATGCGGACCAGGGCGCGCTTTTCACTGCCATGGCGGCCGGGGCGATCCCTGCACGGGGAGCCGGTCGACCTGGTGCGGGAGGTCATCGCGCCCGCCTGCATGGCGGTCCGGCCGGCGGTCGCGGCTGCCGGGATGCGCTTGGCCGTGGAGGCCTGCGGGTCGGCGGCGGTGGTACATGGCGACGCCCATTTGCTGCGGAAGGTGGTCGTCGTCCTGCTCATGAACGCTGTGAAACACGGTTTCCGCGATGGTAGAATTGAGCTTACGGTGGGACATGGCGCACGTGGCGCAACGGTATCGGTGTGGAGTGAGGGGCGCGGGGCCGGTGTGCCCGCGCGGCGGGGTTTGGCCGCATGGTTTCGCGGTCCGGACCCGCTGCGGGGCTGTCGGCGCATCGTGTCGCTCCACGGGGGCGCCGTATGGGCGAAAAGCGAACAAGGGCAGTGGCACGAATGCTGGTTCACCCTGCCGCAACCGGTAGCAACGGCGGCGCCGTGCGCTGAACGGAAAGTGAGTGCGTAGTCATGGCACAACTTGAGACGGTCCCCATCGACGCAGCCCGAATTGAAGAAGTGTTGCGCCGCGCCGCGTCGCGCGATGCGGCACGCATACGTGACGTGCTGGCAAAGGCCCTTGAGCTGCACGGCCTGGATCAGGATGAGGTGGCGGATCTCTGCGCCATCAGCGACCCCGAGCTGATGGGAGAGCTGTTCGCCGCGGCGAAAGCGGTCAAGGAGGAGATCTACGGTCGCCGGCTGGTCTTGTTCGCGCCGCTTTATGTCTCGAACCTCTGCTCGAACGAATGCCTGTATTGTGCATTTCGAGCGCGCAACACCGATGTCCGCCGGCGTGCCTTGACGCAGGACGAGGTGCGGCGCGAGGTGGAAATCCTGGTGACGCAGGGCCACAAACGCGTGCTGCTGGTGGCGGGCGAATCGTATCCCAATGAGGGTTTTGATTACATTCTCAAAGCCATCGCGGCGGTCTATGAGACCAAGGTGGCCCACGGCGAAATCCGGCGCGTAAACGTCAATATTGCGCCGCTCACGACGGACGAGTTCCGCCAGCTCAAGGCGGCCGACATCGGCACCTATCAGCTTTTCCAGGAGACCTACCACCGCGAGATGTACGAGAGTGTGCATGTAGCCGGGCGCAAAGCGGATTACGATTGGCGAATCACCGCCATGGACCGCGCCATGGAAGCGGGGATCGACGACGTCGGCATCGGCGTGCTATTTGGACTGGCCGACTGGCGTTTCGAGGTTCTGGCCATGATGCAGCACGCCGATCATCTCGAGAAACGCTTTGGTTGCGGTCCGCACACGATCAGCGTGCCGCGCTTGGAGCCCGCGGACGGCTCGGACATGGCGTCCCAGCCGCCCCATGCGGTCAGCGACGTGGATTTCCGCAAGATTGTCGCCATCCTGCGTCTGGCCGTCCCCTACACCGGCATCATCATGAGCACGCGCGAGACGCCCAATCTTCGGCGCGAAACCTTCGCGCTCGGGGTGTCGCAGATCTCCGCGGGCAGCCGGACGAATCCCGGAGGATATGTCGAGTGCGAGCAGGAAGACGCCGATGGTTCGCAGTTCCAGTTGGGCGACCACCGGCCTCTCGACGAGGTGGTCCGCGATGTCGCGTCGCTCGGCTACATCCCGTCCTTCTGCACGGCCTGCTATCGTCTCGGACGCACCGGCGCGGATTTCATGGACCTGGCCAAACCGGGCAAGATCAAGGAGCACTGCGACCCGAACGCATTGTCGACGTTCATGGAGTATCTGATCGACTACGGATCGCCCGAGACCCGGGTGGCCGGCGAACAGCTCATCGCGGACACCCTCGAGCGCATGGCCGAGCGGCCGCGCATGGTGTCCGAGCGTCTCCTTGAGCGGGTCCGCGATGGATACCGTGACAGCTTCTGTTGAGGTGGGAACGAAACTGAACACTATGGGAGGACGCGTCGTGGACGATCATATCATTCTCGGGGTGCACATTACGGACCGGTTCCGTCATGTCGAGCTGGTGCAGCACCTGTTTACCGAGTACGGCTGCAACATCAAGACGCGGCTTGGCCTGCACGAAGTGGGCAACGTCTGCTCGCCGAACGGGCTGGTACTGCTCGAACTGGTGGGCGACCGCGTGTTGTGCGAGGATCTCGAGCGGAAACTCGCGGCGGTCGAGGGCGTTGATGTGAAGAAGATGGTGTTCCCGCACGACTGAGGAACGCCGGGAGGCAGCATGGACGCGGCAGAACGCATCGAGCGGGATCAGCTTGGCGAGGTGCGTCTGCCCGCCGCCGCCCTCTACGGTATTCACGCGGCCCGCGCGCGCGAAAACTTTCCCCTGAGCCGCGGGAACGTGCACCCGGCGCTTGTCGCGGCGTTCGGGGATGTGAAGCGGGCGTGCCTGCGCACGGCCCACGGTCTCGGCGCTTGGAGTGACGCTCCGGAGACCGCCGCGGCGCTGGAGCGCGCGTGCGCCGAGATGGCCGCGGGCGGCCTCCTTGACCACATCATCGTAGACCCGCTTCAGGGCGGCGCGGGCACCAGCCTGAACATGAACGTCAACGAGGTGCTCGCGAACCGCGCCCTCCAGATCCTGGGCCGCGCCCCGGGCGACTACGCATGCGTGTCGCCCCTCGACGATGTCAACCGCTTCCAGTCCACGAACGATACCTATCCGACGGCGCTGCGGCTGGCGGCCATCCGGTTGCTGCGGCGGCTGGAGGAGCGGCTGGTTGCCTTGCAGGAGGCGTTTCAGGAGAAAGAGAAGGCCTTTGCGCATGTTGTGAAGGTGGGGCGCACCCAGTACCAGGATGCGGTGCTGACGACGCTGGGCCGCGAGATGGGCGCCTACGCGGAGGCCTTCAACCGCGACCGCTGGCGCGTCTACAAGTGCGAGGAGCGGCTGCGCGTCGTAAACCTCGGCGGCACGGCCATCGGGACGGGTCTGGGCGCGCCGCGGCAGTACATTTTCGGGGTGGTGGATGCCCTGCGCGATCTGACAGGCATCGGATTCGCCCGCAGTGAAAACCTGATTGAGGCCACGCAGAACGCCGATGTGTTTGTCGAGGTTTCGGGCATATTGAAGGCGTGCGCGGCGTCTTTGGTGAAGGTCTGCACCGATCTGCGCCTGCTGTCCTCGGGTCCGGAGGCGGGACTCGGCGAAGTGCGGCTGCCCGCGCGCCAAGCCGGGTCGAGCATCATGCCCGGCAAGGTCAATCCGGTGATTCCCGAAGCCGTCACCCAGGCGGCCATGAAGGCCATGGGCAACGACCAGGTCATCGCCATGGCGGCGGCAAGCGGCAGCCTCGAACTGAACGCGTTTATGCCGCTCATCGCCGATGCCCTTTTGGAGAGCGCGGACCTGCTGGCCAATGCCTGCGACCTCCTCCGGAGCCATTGTGTTGACGGAATGGAGGCCGACGAGGAGCGGTGCCGGGCGCATGTGGAAGGGTCGACCGCCCTGGCGACCGCGCTGTTGCCGGTTCTGGGATACGAAGGCGCCGCGGCGGTTGCCCGGGCGAGCGCGGCAACCGGGCGTACGGTGCGCGCGGTGGCGGTGGGTGACGGCCATGTGAGCGGCGAGGCGTTTGATGCCCTGGTGACGCCGGAAGCCGTGTGCCGCCTGGGTACGCCCGATGTTGATTTCCGGCAAGGGGCTTGAGCCCCTTGTCCACCGATGAGGATCTGACGTGCAACAGGCTCCCAAGAGTTTCCGGCTGCATATCGGCCTGTTTGGCCGCCGCAATGTCGGCAAGTCGAGTCTGCTGAACGCGATCACGCGCCAGCAGGTGTCGATCGTGTCGGAATTTGCCGGCACTACCACGGATCCCGTGGAAAAGCCTATGGAACTGCTGCCGCTCGGGCCGGTGCTGTTCATCGATACGGCGGGCATCGACGATGCCGGCGCCCTGGGCGCCCTGCGGGTCGAGCGGACCGGCCAGGTGTTCGATCGCACCGACCTGGGCGTGCTGGTGGCCGAGGCGGGCGCGTGGGGCGCCTTCGAAGAGCAGATCCTCGACGAGTTGGCCCAGCGCGGCATTCCTGCGGTGGCCGTGTTCAACAAGATCGATCAGGCTGTGGTTCCGGCGGCGGTGCGTGAACGGCTCCGCGAGCAGGGGATCCCGGCGGTCGAGACCTCGACCCTCACCGGCGCGGGCATCGCGGACTTCCGGCAGGCCCTGCTGGACAACGCCCCCGACGAATTCATCAACAATCCCACGATCCTCGGCGACCTCGTGGGGCCGGGCGAGCTGGCGGTGCTTGTGGTGCCGATCGACAAGGAGGCGCCCAAGGGCCGCCTCATCATGCCGCAGGTCCAGTCCATCCGCGATCTGCTGGACAGCGACGCCTGGTGCATGGTGGTCAAGGAGCGCGAGCTGCGCGCCGCGCTGGACCGCCTGAAGGCGCCGCCCAAGCTCGTCGTGACGGACTCGCAGGCCTTTCTCAAGGTGGCCGCGGACACGCCGCCCGAGGTGCCCCTGACCAGTTTCTCGATCCTCTTCGCCCGGTTTCGCGGCAACCTGCCGGCCCAGGTCGAGGGAACCTTGGCGATTGACGACCTCCGCGCCGGCGACCGGGTGCTCGTCGCCGAGCATTGCAGTCACCACCCGATCGGCGAGGACATCGGCCGGGTCAAGATTCCGCGCTGGCTGACCCAGTACGTGGGCGGCAAACTCGCGTTCGAACACGTCCAGGGCCACGATTTTCCGAAGGACATTACGCCGTACAAGCTCGTGATACACTGCGGCGCCTGCACGGCTAACCGCCGTGCCATGCTGACGCGCATCATGCGCTGCCGTCAGGCCGGTGTCCCCATCACCAACTACGGCCTGACCATCTCGTACAGCCTGGGCATCTTCGAGCGGGCGCTGCAACCCTTCCCGGTCGCGCTCGAGGTATACCGGAGCAAGCGCCGCACACCGGCGCCGGCGCCCGCGGCCGCTTCCGTTCCCGAGGCATCCGTGGACCATCTATAGGAAATGCCATGTCACTGACACACGACGACATACTCGGTTGGCTGAAGGAAGACGACGCGGGACGCCTCGAAGATCTCTGGCGCCGGGCGGACGAGGTCCGGCGGGAGCACGTCGGCGATGCCGTGCACCTGCGCGGCCTCATCGAGATATCCAACTACTGCTGCCGCCTGTGCGGCTACTGTGGTCTGCGCGCGGACAATCGCGGGATCGACCGGTACCGGATGACCGCCGAGGAGATTATGGAGTGCGTGCAGCACGCCGTGGACTACGGCTACGGCACCGTGGTGATGCAGGCCGGGGAGGACTACGGCATCGCCGGGGACTGGCTGGCGGAGATTGTGCGGCGGATCAAGGCCGAGACGCCGTTGGCCGTGACACTGAGCCTGGGCGAACGGCCCGAGGAGGATCTGGTGCTGTGGCGCGAGGCCGGCGCGGACCGCTACCTGCTGCGCTTTGAGACCTCGGACCCGGATCTCTACCGCCTCATCCACCCGGCGCGCCCCGGGCACCTCTCGGACCGGCTGGGTATCCTGCGCACGCTCAAGGGGCTTGGTTACGAGGCGGGCAGCGGGGTCATGGTCGGCATTCCCGGCCAGAGCTTCGAGAGCCTCGCCCGCGACATCGTCCTCTTTCGCGAACTGGACCTTGACATGATCGGCGTGGGGCCGTACATCAGTCACCCGTCGACGCCGCTCGGGCAGGGAGCCTGCGCGCCCCTGCCGCCAGGCGAACAGGTGCCCAATACCGAGATGATGACCTACAAGACCGTTGCCCTGACGCGCCTGATGTGTCCCGAGGCAAATATCCCCAGCACCACGGCCCTGGCGACGATCAACACGGTCAATGGCCGCGAACTCGGACTCCAGCGCGGCGCCAACATCGTCATGCCCAACCTGACGCACGTCAAGTACCGCGCCCTTTATGAGATCTATCCCGCCAAGGCCTGCATCGACGAGACCTCCCAGCAGTGCCGGGGCTGTCTGCATGGCCGGATCCGGTCCATCGGGCGCGAGATTGGCCGAGGCCAAGGCGGTCGCAGGAGACTGTCGCACCGTTGCAGCCCGTCCCCGGACTCGTAATCACGCAGAAATGGGCGAGACGGGATTGCCGCGTCGTTGATCCTGCCGGATATACGAGATATTCGGGGTTTACTTGGGGCGGCGTCATGATGTATAACCGTATCGAGTGGTACTAGAGGTTTCTGGGCGGGGTTTCAGGGGGGAGGGGCGGTCTGTTGGCAATGTGGCGCGCATTCGATGCTACCCATGGACTTTCCGGGGGGGTCAGTGCCATTACCCAGGACCAGGACGGCAGTCTCTGGCTTGGCGCGTGCCCGGGCCTGTGCCGATTCGACGGTGTCGAATTCGTGCCCGTGGGTATTGAGGCCGGCATGCCGCACTGCGACGTCCATGCGCTGCGTTTTGACTGTGCGGGCCGCCTCTGGATAGGCACGCGCGGAACGGGCCTTTTCTGCTATGACCGCGGGGTTTTCACCCACTACACCACCCGCAACGGCTTAACTCACGACATCATACACTGTATCCACGAGGACCGGCAGCAACGGTTGTGGGTGGGTACGGCGACGGGCGTCGGTGTACTGAACGGCGAGCGGTTCGAAGCGCCTTCCTGTGTCAACGGCGTGGCAGATGGCGGTGTTCGTTCGATCAGCGAGGATCGCGATGGTGTCATCTGGCTGGGTACGCCGGGGGACGGGGCGGTACGTCTCGAGGATGACCGCGCGGTGGTCTACACCATGTCCGACGGTCTGCCGGGAAACGACATCTGGTGTGTCTACCGCGATGCTCAGGGCCGGATGTGGTTTGGAAGCGATTCGGGCGGCGTGGCGTGTCTGGATCAGGGGCAGTTCACGCGCTACACCCGTGCGGATGGACTGGCGAGCAACCGGGTCCGGATGCTCTTCCAGGACAGCGCGGGCCGGATGTGGTTTGCCTGCTGGGATGGCGGGGTCACCGTTCTCGATAGCCAAGGTTTTCGGAGCTTCGGGTTTCGCGACGGCCTTCACGACGCCAAAGTGCGGACTATCCACGAGGATGGAGGCGGCTCGATGTGGTTTGCCCACCCGCTCTCCGGCCTGACGCAGTACGAGGAACGGGGGATGCGTGTCCTCGCCGACGAGCCGGCGTCCGAACACCTCACGGTGGACAGTGCGGGTGCGCTGTGGTTCGCGAGCGAGACGAGTCTTTGCCGTGTCGACCGGCGGGGGCTGACCTGCCGGAACTTCGGCAGCCGGGTCTATGCAAGCGTGGGCACGCGAGAGCACGGCTTCTGGCTGGTGACCCGCGCAAGCGGCGCGCTGCGATACGACGACGCGGAGAGTGTGTTTACGGGGGCGCTTCGGCAATACTCGGCGCAGGACGGACTGGGCAGTGACGTCGCCATGGGGCTGCTTGAGACGCGGGACGGGGTCCTGTATGTGGGGACGGCCTACCCGGGGTCGCTGTGCCGGTACGACGGCAAGCGCTTTTCCGCGATCCCGATGCCGCAACCGTGCGTGTTCAGGCTGTACGAGGACAGCGCCGGGCGGATCTGGTGCGGGGGATTCGAGGGTGGCGGCCTGTCGTGCTATGACGGGAGCGGCGTCACGACGTATACCACGGCCGATGGCCTGCCGAGCGACCGCGTGCAATCGATCATCGAAGACGGCAACGGCCGCCTCTGGATTGGCACACAACAGGGACTGAGTCTATTCGACGGAGTCACGTTCCACAGTTGCGAGGAGCTTTTCGGCATCGACCGTCTCTTCCACCAGTCGAGCTATCAGGACAAGCATGGGCGGCTGTGGTTCAGCACGCTGATGGGTGGACTGTATGTGACGGACGGCACGCATTTTCAGCGGATGACCAAGGACGACGGCCTGCCCAGCAACAGCGTGGTGGGGTTTGCGGAGCTTCCTCACGGCGGTGTCGTGATCGGCACCTATCATGGTGTGGTGTCCTATGAGCCGCACATCGCCCCACCGCCGCATGTCGCCATCCGAGAGGTGATCGCCGATGAAATCTACCCCTCGCCAGCATGTCTCGAACTGACCCGCGAGCAGGCGGGCCTGGTCACCATCGCCTTTCGCGGCATCAGCCTCAATACCCGGCAGATGCGCTACACCTACCGGCTCGACGGGCATGACGAGACGTGGCGACAGACCTCACAGGAGTCTGTCCGGTACAAGGACTTGCCTGTGGGGACCTACACCTTCCGCGTCGTGGCCTGCGACCGGAACCTGACCCGGTCCGCTGGCGAGGCTACGGTGCGGCTGGTCGTGAAGCCCGAGGCGTGGGTGGAGCAGCAGGCGGCGTACGAAGTGCGCCTGGGACGGCTCGAGGAAGAACTCGCCGCCCGCGAGCAGGCCGAGCGGCAGAACGCCGTCCTGGTCGGACTCGCCATGGACAAGGCCCTGGAGCGGGGCAACCTGACCGTCGCATTGCGGGCCATTGCCGAGGCCGCCGCCACGACCCTGCACGTGTCCCGGGTGTCGGTGTGGTTGCTCGAGCAGGACGGGACGACCTTCACGTGCCGCGAGGGCTATGACCGGTCATCCAACAGTCATTACGACGGTCCCGCGCCCGGCAAGGACGAGTTTCCGGAGTTCTACGCGCGCCTCGAACAGCAGCGGGTGCTGGCTTGGGAGGATGCCGCACGGGATCTGGCCGATAGCCCGGCGTTGCGGCGGTACTGGGGCGAGCGGGATATCCAGGCGGGCATGAGCGTACCGCTGCGTCTTGCGCGGCGCATCGTGGGCATCGTGCATTTCCTGAATGCGGGCGCGCCGCGTGCGTGGCAGCTGACCGACCACCAGTTTGCCAGCTCGCTGGCGGACTTCGTCTCGCTGGTGCTCGAGGAAAATGAGCTGCGGCGTGCGGAGGCCGACCGCCGGGCCATGGAGGCCCAGGTGCAGCGCGCCGAGAAGCTCGAGAGCCTCGCGGTGCTGGCGGGCGGCATCGCCCACGACTTCAACAACCTGCTGATGGCCATCATCGGCAATGCCGACCTGTCCCTGGTCACGCTCCCCGACGATGCGCCTGAACGGCGCCACATCGAACAGATCCAGGAGTCTGGGATGCACGCGGCGGAACTGACGCGCAAGATGCTGGCCTTCGCGGGCCGCAATGAGGCGCCGCTGCAGCGCATCAACCTCAACGACCTGCTCGAAGCCATGGGACCGTCGCTTCAGAGTCCGGCGCCGCAGCACGCCGCGCTGTATTTCGACCTCGACCCCGCGCTGCCGCCGATCGAAGGCGAGGCCTCGCAGCTCCGGCAGCTCGTTGCGAGCCTCGCCGCGAATGCCTTTGAAGCGGTCGAGGGTGTTGCGAACGCTACGGTGACCGTGTCGACCGGAACCATGCACGCCGATGACGACTATTTTGCCGCGACGCATCAGGCCCGCAGGCTGCCGCCGGGCGAGTACGTGTACATCGAGATCGCCGACACGGGGGCCGGCATGGACGCGGCGACAGAGCACCGGATCTTCGAGCCCTTTTTCTCCACCAAGTTCTTCGGGCGCGGGCTGGGCCTTGCGGCCGCCTGGGGGATCGTGCAGGGGCACCATGGCGCGATCCGCGTCGACACCGCACCGGGAAAAGGATCATGCTTCCGCGTGCTCTTCCCGAAGGCCTGAGCCGTTCCGCGCCGGCCGCCTGACCGTTATCGATCTCGTGAGCGCCTTTTGCTACAGTGATGGGTCTTGAGTTGCTGCGGCGTTCACCGAGGAAGGAACGGGTCATGGAGTTGATCACTTACGGCGGTTGGGACAACTGTGTTCGTCTTGAGAACCGGGAGATGGAACTCGTCGTCACGACAGACGTCGGGCCGCGCGTCATCCGGTGCGGCTTCAAGAAGAAGCACAACCTGCTCAAGGAATACCCCGAGCAGCTTGGCCGCACGGGCGACCCGGACTGGAACATCTACGGCGGCCACCGGCTGTGGCACGCGCCGGAAATCGCGCCGCGCACCTACGCGCCCGACAACGAGGCCGTGCCGTATACGTGGGATGGCAAGACACTCCGGCTTGCGCCCGCCACCGAGACCCTCAACGGTGTGCGGAAGGAGATCGCGATCACCCTCGATCCCCGCAAGAACCACGTGCGGCTCGTGCATCGCATCATCAACGAGAATCCATGGGACATCGAACTCGCGCCGTGGTGTCTGACGGTGATGGCGGCCGGCGGGCGCGCCATCTTCCCGCAGGAAGAGTTCCGGCCCCATCCCGAGTACTTCCTGCCGGCCCGGCCGCTGGTGCTCTGGCATTACACCGACATGAGCGACCCGCGCTGGACGTGGGGCGAGAAGTACATCCAGCTCAGGCAGGACAGCGCCGCCAAGACCAAACAGAAACTCGGTCTGCTGAATAAACAGGGCTGGGCGGGGTATTATCTGCGCGGGACATTGTTCGTGAAGTGCATCGATGTGCAGCCCGACGCGGTCTATCCGGATTACGGCTGCAACATGGAGACCTTCACGGACCCCGACATGCTCGAGGTCGAGACGCTTGGTCCGGCGCAGCGCCTGGCCGCGAACGGCGGCACCGTGGAACACGCCGAGCACTGGTTCCTGTTCGACACGCGGCTCGGCACGACAGAGTCGGCCCTCGACAAGACGCTGCTGCCGCTGGTGGATAAGGCCAAACGCGCGATGAGATGATCACCCGCGCGGAGGGGGGACATGGAACAATATGCCGTCGGTTGGGGAGCGCTCGCGCTGATTACCGCGGGCATTGCGCAGGGCAAGAACCGGAGCGGGTTGAACTGGTTTCTGTTGACGCTTCTGTTCGGGCCGTTCGCGACGTTCCTGCTGGTGATCATGGAGAAACTGCCGCCGCAGCCCTGAGCCGAGCGGCGCCGCTCAGCCGTTTCCGTAGCGCCACAAAAGCGCGAAGACGGTCAGGAAAACCGCTGCCTGAACAAGGACGAAGGGCCAAATCCAGAACCTGCGCACGGTCGCGCCCCACATCGGCAGCCACAGCAGGGCCGCATACACGAGGTTCACCAGCAACGTCAGCGGCGTGGCCGGGGGGCGGACGTTTTCCAGCCCCGCCAGCGTCAGGCTGATCACACGGGCCGGCCACGAGAAGATCGCGAGAGAAAGCGGGAAGACGCCCACCGCGAACGGCAGGCTGTCCCGGACCCACAGCCCAGGTCCCGACGCCATGGCCCAAGCGGTCACGCCCCATACCAGCACGAGACACACGAGCGATACAGCCAGCCCGCGGCGAAATCCGGCCGCGTCCTGCATCGTTGCGTCTCCTCTCAGCGAGTCAGCTCAATGGCCTGAAGCACCTGTTTCACGAGCTTGGGGTGAAGGTCTTTCCCCGCATGAAAAGGAATCACACATCGCTGTGCGCCCTTGCCATAGATCCGGTGACTGCCTCGCGCGCGGAGTAGCGTGAAACCTGCATCCAAGAGAAGACGCTCGGCATCCTCGGGGGTGAGACGCGGCGCCTTAGGCAAACGCGACCTCCAAGGACAGGCTGATGACTTCCTTGCTCAGGCAGTCCTGACGTGCTGCGTCGTCCAGTGTTTCCAGGTAAAGCTCCGCTGCTTCGCGAATGTTATTCAGCGCCTGCTCAAACGTGTCGCCTTGCGTGTGACATCCGGGCAGATCGGGACAATACGCAAAGAATCCACGGTCATCGTGTTCTATCACGACGCTGACTTTACCGGACATGGACGCTCTCCCGCAGTTTGGCATCTGCCCTATTGTACCATGCTCAGCCTGGATAACCTCGCGTTCATCTCACGCGCAACGCCATATCCGCCTACCGCGGGAGCCTTCCGAACAGGTTTGGCAGCGCGGGGAAGGTCCCGTGCGGCTCGCTCTGGTACCAGTAGGCGACGCTGGCGATATCGTCGGTGAGCGGCTGGTAATGGTGGTCGGGCCACCAGCCCAGGGCCTGCACCGTGGCCCGGAGGTCCTGGTCGAAGCAGATGGGATCGGGGATATGCCAGCGGTACATGCCGTACATGGGCGGTTGCCCGTTCTCGCGATAGACCAGCGGCAGCCCCAGGAAGGGCGTCGTGTAGCTGTGGGCGTCCTCGCCCGTCTCGGCGAAACACCACGCGCCGCCGACGTAGTCCTCGGTGCCGGTGCCGCAGATCGTGGGGTACTCCTTGTCGCCGTCGAGATAGAACTTCACCTCGCCTTCACCCCACCATCCCTTGCTGCACTGTACCCACGCCAGGTAGGTGCCGACATAGTGGCCCCGCCCGCGGATGCCGTCCACAATGGTGTGTTCGGGGCACGCGACGGTGGTCATCGACCGCCGCCACTGGGCATGGAACATGGCCGCGTCGTCCGCCACGGGTCCCTCGGACCACGTGATCTGGTAAAAGAAGGTGCGGACGTGGTTGTCGGTTTCGTTCTCGATGGTGATGCGGGCCGCACTGCGGAAGGGCATGGGCCAGTAGCTGTTGAATCCGCCCACCGGATTGACGGAGACCGGCAGGGAGTTCACGATCGCGCGCGTGCCGTGGCCGTTGGCGAAGAAGTCCCCGAGCGGCACCTCGACGGACGGCGTTTCCTCGCCGTCCCAGTACATGCGCAGGATGCAGCCGCGGTAGGCCGGCTGGCGGCACGTGATCCAGATGTGCTGGATGATGCCCGGGCCGGTGATCTCGGCGATGGTTGTCGTCGACCTGGGTTCGAGCGTGATGAACGGGCGCACCTTCCAGCCGCGGCCCAGCCGCCGGGCGGGATTGGGGGTGCCGTCGAACATGGGCTCCGGAAGGGCCTGCGCGCCGCCGCCCTTGGCCCCCGTGGGGTTCTCGGCGGAGATCGAGCGCGTCCGGCGTCCGGTGATCAGCGGAAGGCTTCCGAGTCCAAGCAGGTGCTGCATCGAGTGGTTTGTCATGGGGTGTCTACTCCCGCCGTTTGTCCTGTGGATGAAGAAAAATGCCGGTTTCGGGGCTGCCCGATCCACGAGCCACCAAACTATAGTGCCCCTCCGGGAGGCCGTCAAGTTTTTTGCCTTCGGGATCTTGGCAGACGCGGCCATCGTCTCTATAATGGTCAGGTTCGCTGAACAACGGAAGGGAGGGACGCTTCGATGGCGAAAAAGAAGGTGAACGTAGCGCTGATCGGCACCAAGTTCATGGGGAAGGCGCACAGCAACGCCTTTCGCAAGGTGGCCATGTTCTTTGACCTGCCCGTCGAGCCGGTCATGAAGGTTCTGTGCGGCCGCGACCCCGACGCCACGCGCGAGACCGCCGCGCGGTACGGCTGGCAGGAGGCGTCCACGGACTGGGAAGCCGTGGTCAACCGCGACGACATCGACATCGTCGACGTGGCCAGCCCCGGCTATCTGCACCACCCGATGGTCATCGCCGCCGCCAGGGCGGGCAAGCACATTATCTGCGAGAAGCCGCTCGCCAACACCCTCAAGGAATCGCGCGAGATGCTCGCCGCGGTCCAGGCGGTCGGGGTCAAGCATCTGTGCGGTTTCTCGTATCGCTACGCGCCCGCGGTGACGGCGGTCAAGGATCTGATCGAGAACAAGAAGCTCGGCCACATCTTCCACTTCCGCGGCGCCTACCAGCAGGACTGGATCGTGGATCCCGAGTTCCCGCTTGTGTGGCGGCTTCAGAAGAAGTACGCGGGCTCGGGCGCCTTGGGCGACCTCGGTGCGCACACCATTGACATGTGCCACAACCTGGTAGGCGAGATCGCCGAGGTCAGCGCAACCACGCAGACCTTCATCACCGAGCGGCCGCTCTCCGACGACGACACCGGCATCAGCGGCAAGAAGGGCAAGAAGAAGGCCCGCAAGGGCACGGTGGACGTCGACGACGCCGCAATCGTCCTGGCCCGCATCAAAGGCAGCGACACCCTCGCGACCTTCGAGGTCACCCGTTTCGCGCCCGGCCGGCGGAACTTCCACACCTTCGAGGTCTACGGCAGCAAAGGTTCGGCGCTGTGGAATCTCGAAAAGATGAACTACTTCCAGTACTACAGCACGAAAGACCCCGAGCACCTGCAGGGCTTCCGCGAGGTCCACGGGACCGATCCGGTCCAGCCCTACATGAACGCCTGGTGGCCGCCGGGGCACGTCATCGGCTATGAGCATCTTTTCGTGCACGAGGTCTACGACTTCCTGCGCACCCTGGACAAGAAGAAGGTGCCGTACTCGACCTTCGAGGACGGCGTGAAATGCCAGGCGGTGCTCGAAGCGGTCGAGCGCGCGGCGGCGAGCAAGAAATGGGAACGCGTCGATTGATCGGCATCAACGGGACTTCGGAAGGAGATCCAACATGAAACTCGGCTTTTTCTCCGTACTGTTCAGCGACCGGTCGCTGAAAGAAACCCTCGATACCATCCGCCCGCTCGGACTCGAGGCCATCGAGCTGGGCACGGGCAACTATCCCGGCAACGCCCATTGCGACCTGCCCGGGCTGCTCGCGAGCAAGCCCCGGCGCGAGGAACTCAAGGCCATGCTCGCGGGCGAAGGGCTCGAGATCTCGGCCCTGAGCTGCCACGGCAACTGCCTGCACCCCGACAAGGCCGTCGCCAAGCAGTTCCAGAAAGTGCAGAGCGACACCATCCGCCTGGCCGAGAAGCTCGGCGTCAAGACCATTGTCGATTTTTCGGGCTGTCCCGGAACCGACGCCAAGGCCACCAAGCCGAGCTGGGTGACCTGCCCCTGGCCACCCGACTTCCTTGAAGCGCTCGAGTGGCAGTGGAACGAGCGCGTCATTCCCTACTGGACCAAGCAGGCCCAGTTCGCCAAGGACCACGGCGTCCGCGTCGCCTTCGAGGCGCACCCGGGCTTCGTCGTGTACAACACCGAGACCTTGCTGAAGATCCGCAAGGAATGCGGCACCAACCTCGGCGCCAACCTCGACCCGAGCCACTTCTTCTGGCAGGGCATCGACCCCGTCGACAGCGCCCGGGCCCTCGGCAAGGCCATCTTCTACGTCCACGCCAAGGACTCGAAGGTCTACCAGCAGAACAGCCGCGTCAACGGCGTGCTCGACACCAAGCACTACGGCGACGAACTGAACCGCTCGTGGATCTTCCGCACCTGCGGCTACGGTCACGGGTTCGACTGGTGGAACGACTTCATCAGCACCCTGCGCCTCGTCGGCTACGACGGCGTGCTCAGCATCGAGCACGAAGACAGCCTCATGTCCAGTTTCGAAGGGCTGAGCAAGTCGGTGCAGTTCCTCAAGCAGGTGATGATCCGCGAAAAAGTCACCGCGATGAGCTGGGCCTAGGTTTACGTCACACGATCCGGGGCCGGACGGCGCGCGAGCGTTTTCCGGCCCCGCGCCGTGTCCGGCCGCCCCGCTCTTGCCCGGCCACGCCCGGAAAGGTATCCTTGGGGCCGGGATTCGTGCCCCACATTTCCGGAGGTGGGGTCGCAACACTCAGAGGCGCCAGCTTGATGCATCCAGTCGAGAAATATCTCCACGATATCCAGCAGATTCACCGTACCGGCGGGGGCACCAAGGAAGAATCGTACTACGGCGCGCTCGAAACGCTTCTGAACGAGATCGGCGCCAAGCTCAAGCCCAAGGTCCGCTGCGTCGCCCAACTCCGCAACACCGGCGGCGGCGAACCGGACTTCGGGCTCTACACCGCCAGCCAGTTCCAGACCCGCCGCGATGACCGCCCGCTTGGCGGTCAACCCCCTGAGCGCGGGGTCATCGAGGTCAAGGATTGGAGCGCCGACACCTTCAAGATCGCGCGCGACGGGCAGGTGGCGAAATATCTCCAGCGCTATGGGCTCGTTCTCGTGACCAACTACCGCGAGTTTGTCCTCGTCGGTGGCGACAGCCACGGCAATGCCGTCGATCTCGAGCCCTGCACGCTCGCGCCCACCGGGAATGACTTTCTCGAGCTCGCCGCGCACCCGCGCAAGGCCGCCGCGGAACACGGCGAACGCCTGACCGACTTCCTGCGCCGCGTCATGCTGCACCGTGCCCCGGTTAATGCCCCCGAGGACCTCGCCTGGTTCCTCGCCTCCTACGCCCGCGAAGCCCGCGCCCGCGTCGAGGCCGCCAAAGCCCTGCCCGCGCTCGATGCCCTCCGGAAAGGCATCGAGGAGGCCCTCGGCATGTCCTTCGAGGGCGAAAAAGGTGACCACTTTTTCCGCGCCACCCTCGTGCAGACACTCTTCTACGGGGTCTTCTCGTCGTGGGTGCTCTGGGCGCGCAACCACCCGAAACCCGAGGAGCGCTTCGACTGGCGCAACGCCGCGTGGACGCTTCACGTGCCCATGATCAAGAGCCTCTTCGACCAGATCGCCACCCCGTCCCGTCTCAAGGCGCTCGGCGTCGATCAGGTGCTCGACTGGGCCGGCAACGTCCTCAACCGCGTCGATCGCGCCCTGTTCTTCCAGAAGTTCCAGGAAGAACACGCCGTCCAGTACTTCTACGAACCCTTCCTCAAGGCCTACGACCCCGAACTCCGCAAGGAACTCGGCGTCTGGTATACCCCGCCCGAGATCGTCGCCTACCAGGTCGAGCGCGTGGACCGCGTCCTGCGCGAGGAACTCGGCATCGCCGACGGCCTCGCCGACGAGCAGGTCGTCGTGCTCGACCCCTGCTGCGGCACCGGCGCCTACCTCGTCGAAACCCTCAAACGGATCCACGCCACCCTCGAAGAGCAAGGCGCCAGCGCGCTCACCGCCCAGAAACTCAAGCGCGCCGCCATGACGCGCGTCTTCGGCTTCGAGATCCTCCCCGCGCCCTTCGTGGTGGCCCACCTCCAGATCGGCCTCATGCTGCGCCTCCTCGGCGCCCCCCTCAGCCACGACGGCGACGACCGCGCGGGCGTCTACCTCACCAACGCCCTCACCGGCTGGGAACCCCTCAAGGATCCGAAGAATCAGCTTCCCCTTTTTCCAGAACTCGCGGAAGAGCGCGACGCCGCCAACGACGTCAAACAGAGGGCCCGCATCCTCGTCATTCTCGGCAATCCGCCCTACAATGCCTTCGCGGGCACCAGCCCCGACGAAGAAGGCGGCCTCGTGGACGCCTACAAGGAAGGGCTGACTACCTCCACCAAGGACGGCGGCTGGGGCATCAAGAAGTTCAACCTCGACGACCTCTACGTCCGTTTCTTCCGCATCGCCGAACGCCGCATCGCGAAAACCGGCAAGGGCGTCGTCTGCTATATCTCGAACTATTCCTGGACGAGTGAACCGTCATTTGTTGTCTTGCGCAAGCGTCTGCTCCAGTCTTTTGACAAGTTCTGGATCGAGAACATGCACGGCAACCGCAAGATCAGCGAGTACGCCCCTGACGGACGCACGAGCGAGACAGTCTTTGCCATCCCCGGGTTCTCCGCCGGAATTCAGCAAGGCGTTGTTATCTCGCTGTGGGTGCGCCGCGACAACCATGGAGACGACGGGACAGAACAGGCTACCGTGCTTTATCGAGACGACATCGACGCGGCCCGTGCGGTTGAGCGTCGTGAGCAACTCCTCGACTCCCTCCGTCTCAAGAACCTCGATCGCAAGTATGAAACCGCCGCCCCGGCGCCCGAGAACAGGTATTCGTTCCGGCCGTCCAAGTTAAAAGGAGACTATGCGCAGTGGCCGAGCGTGGTTGAGCTTCCCAGTGAGCCGCCCTCGAATGGGCTGATGGAGAAACGCGGCGGCGCGTTGATGGATATCGATCGCGAGGCACTGGCGAAGCGCATGAAGGACTATTTCAATCCGTCATTGGCATGGGATTCATCTGACATCAAGAACAGTCCTCTCTCCAGGGACGCCGCGCGCTACGATGCCAAGGCATGCCGTCACAAAGTGTTGCGCACTGAGAATTACGACAGCACGCGCGTTCGTCCATACGCCCTTCGTCCGTTTGACAACCGCTGGTGCTACTACTCGCCTGTCCGCCCGCTATGGAACGAGCCACGCCCGTCGTATTGGGCACAATGCTGGGAGGGAAATGCCTTCTTCATGACACGGCCAGCGGCGGCGGCAGAGCCAGAAGGCTGCCCGTTCTACCTCGCAGAGATCTTGGGGGACAACGATTTTCAGCGGGGTCATGCATACTATTTCCCGATTCGTCTTCGGCAGGAGGTTGAAGCCCCGAGGAGCAGTGATCTGCAAGTGGAGATGTTCGGTCATCACACGACCGAACCGGCGATCACGGCGAATCTTTCCAAGGAGGCGCGGGCCTATCTGGGCGGGTTGGGCATTGACAACCCGGACGCGGACGCCGGGACGGCGGGCCTGATCTGGATGCACGCACTGGCGATTGGCTACAGCCCGGCCTATCTCGAGGAGAACGCGGACGGCATCCGTCAGGACTGGCCGCGGATCCCGTTGCCCGCGACGCGGGCGGCGCTGGAGGCGTCGGCGGCGCTGGGACGGCAGGTGGCGGCATTGCTCGACACGGAGACGCCGGTCGATGGGGTGACGTGCGGGCGCATCCGGCCGGCGTTGCGGGCGCTGGGGGCGGTGGCGCGCGTGGGCGGGGGCGCGTTGAACCCGGACGCGGGCGACCTGGACCTGACCGCCGGTTGGGGTCATGCGGGGGCGCGCGGGGTGTGCATGCCGGGACGCGGCAAGGCCGCCGAGCGGGCGCTGAAACCGGAGGAGAAGACGGATGCGCAGGCGCTGGCGGCGCTGTACGGCGGGCCGGACGGCAAGACGCTCGACGTGTTTCTGAACGACGGGGCGTATTGGGCCAACGTGCCGCCCGCGGTGTGGGACTACACCATCGGCGGCTATCAGGTGATCAAGAAGTGGCTGAGCTACCGCGAGAAGGGCTTTCTCGGGCGGGGGCTGACGCTGGACGAAGCGGAGTATGTGACCGGGATGGTGCGGCGCATCGCGGCGCTCGTGCTGTTGCGGGATGCGCTGGATGCGAACTACCGCGCGGTGACGGCCGATGGGTATGCGTGGCCCCGGCCCGGCCAGGCAGACCCGGCGGGACGGTGACACCACCATGATGGACGCCTTTGCATCGCTGCGTTTCAGTGACCCACGGCGGGCGGCGGCGCGGTTGCACGTGCTGCTGGCGGGTGACCGCGAGGGGCTGGCGGCGCATCTGGCGCGGGCCCTCGAGGAGGCGGCCGAGCCGGACACGGTGCTGGTGCGGCTCGAGCGGTTTCTCGAAGCGAGCTACAGCGCGGGCATCGAGCTGGATCACATGGCGCAGAGCCTCGAATATACGCGCCTGCTGTGCACGCTCCTCGGACAAAGCCATTACCTGACGGATATCCTCTGCCGCAACCCGGAGTATCTCTCGTGGCTGTGGAGCGAGGGCGACCTGGACCGGACGCCGTCCGCGGAGGAACTCGCGAAGGATCTGACGGCGCATCTGGCGGCGTTGCAGACGCAGGGCAAGCGGCTCGACGCGATGCGCCGGTTCTACCGCCGCGCGATCCTGCGTATCGGCGCGCGCGACGTGTTCCGCCATGTCGGCATCGCCGAGGTGACGCTCGACCTGGCCAATCTCGCCGACGCGATGCTCGATGTGGCGTACCGGGACGCGTGGGACGCGCTGACGGCCCTGTTCGGCGCGCCCATGGTGGAGGAGGCCGAGGCGCCGGTGAGCGTGGCGGGGTTCTGCATCCTGGCCATGGGCAAGCATGGCGGCAGGGAACTCAATTTCAGCTCGGACATCGACCTGCTTTTCATCTACTCGGGCGAGGGCCGCACGGAAGGCGGATCGACCGGGAAACTGAGCACCGCCGAGTTCTTCCACAAGCTGGGCGAACGGATCATCAAGACGATCTCGGAGAAGACCGCCGAGGGCGACATTTTCCGCATCGACATGCGGCTCCGGCCGCACGGCAAGTACGGGCCGCTCGCATCGACCATCGACAGTTGCCTTCAGTACTACCAGACGCAGGGGCAGGCGTGGGAGCGGCAGGCCCTGGTGAAGGCCCGGCCCGTCGCCGGGGACCGCGCACTGGGCGAGGAGTTCATCGCGCGCACGCGGCCCTTCGTGTATCCGCGCTTCTTTGACGACGAGACGCTCGAGGAGATCCTGAACGTCAAGCGGCAGACCGAGACCCGGATCGCCGATCGCGGGGAGCGCGATCGCGAGGTCAAGCTGGGCCGCGGCGGCATCCGCGACATCGAGTTCACCGTGCAGATGCTGCAACTGCTCAACGGCGGGCGGTTTCCCGAGCTGCGCACGAGCAACACGCTTGAAGCCATCGAGGTGCTCGGAGAATACGATTTCCTCAGTCCCTTCGAGGCCACCACGCTGGCGAGCAACTACGCGTTCCTGCGTCAGGTCGAGCACCGGCTCCAGATCGAGGGCAGCCAGCAGCGGCATGCGCTCCCCGCGGACCCGGAGGCCCTGGATCTGCTCGCCCGGCAACTGGGCTATGCCTCGGGCGAGTCCTATATGCGCGAGTACCGCGAGCGCGCCGATGCCACGCACGAGATTCTCGAGCGGTTCTATGCCCGGAAAGGCCGCGGCACGCTCTGGGTGACCGACCTGCTCAATCCCGCGTCCGATGCCGAGGAAGGGCTGGCGCATCTGGCCCAGAAGGGCTTCTGCGAGCCCCGGCGCGCGCGGCAGGAACTGCTGGAACTGGCGCACGGCAAGGAGGGCCGGGGCTTCACCGCGCACGTGCGCCAGCGCTTCCTGGAGGTCGCGCCCGCGCTGATCGACGCCCTCGGCGAGTCCCACGACCCGGACCGCGCCTTGTTGCGGGTGGGGCAATTGTTTGCCAATCTTCGTGCCCCTGCAGGGATGTACGACATCCTGCAGCGGCATCCGTCGCTGAGCCGGTGGCTCGTATTGCTCGTGTCCAACAGCGAGTACCTCACCGGCATCCTGACGCGTGACCCCGGTCTGTTCGAGGCCTTCGGCACGGGCGGGCTGAGCCTGGACCGCGCCTTCTCGAAGGAGGAACTCGAGGAGGAGCTGTCGAGCCTGACGCGGGCCTTCGAGGGCGAAGCGGCGCCTTACCGGCTGCGTGACGGCGAGACGCTGCGCATTGGGTTGCGGGAGCTGTTCGAGAACATCACGGTGATCGAGGTGGGGCACGAGCTGACGAATCTGGCCGAGGTGTGTCTCGAGCATGCCTTCGCCGAGGCGCGCGCCGAGGCCGTGAAGCGCTTTGGCACGGTCGACGCGGACGCGTGCATTCTCGGGTTGGGCAAGATGGGCGGCCGCGAGATGGGCTACGGCAGCGACCTCGACCTCGTGTTTGTCTACGACGGCGATGCGGGGGCCCCGGACGGCGTCGATGCGGCGGAGTTTTTTACCGCAGTGGCGTCACGCACGATCAAGACCCTGAGCGGCCGGACGCGTTACGGCGTGCTGTACGAGATTGATGCGCGCCTGCGGCCGCACGGCGGCAAGGGCGCGCTGGCCGTGAGCGCGGCCACGCTCGAGGAGTATTACCGGCACGAGGCGCAGCCGTGGGAGCGGCTGGCGCTGGTCAAGGTGCGGCCGGTGGCGGGCAGCCAGGCCTTCGGCGAGGCCGTCGCCGCGCGCGCGCGGGATCTCGCGTTCAGTCTGCCGCTGACGCCGGACGTGCTGGACCATATCGACGACATTCGCCGCCGGATCAACGAAACAGGCTCGCGGCTTGAGCTCAAGAAGGACGAGGGCGGACTCATCGAGATCGAGTTTGCCGTGCGGCTGTTGCAGCTTCGGCACGCGGCGCAGGTCCCCGAACTCAAACGCGGCGACGTGCTGGGCGCCATCGACGTGCTGGCCACACAGGGGCTGCTGTCCTCGGACGATTTCAGTCACCTGGCGATGGGGTATCTGCTGTTCCGGCGCATCGAGAACCGCATCCGCATGATGCACGGGCGTTCGGGCAGCAGCCTGCCGGACAGCGACGTCGAGGCGTCGGACCTGGCCAGGCGCCTGCGGGTGCAGGGCGACCTGCTGGCAACGGTCACGGAACACAAACGACGGGCGCATGCGACCTTCGAGGCCGTGCTGGACGCGTTGCGGCGGGAAGCGGGAGTCGAGCGGGGGACGTGACGGTGTGGGCGGCGTTCGGGGGCTATCGCGCGCCCGTGTGGCCAAACCCGCCTGCGCCGCGCGGTGTGTCGTCGAGGGCATCGGCCTCGCGCCACGTCACGCGCAGCACCGGCGCGACCACCATCTGTGCGATGCGGTCGCCGCGCGCAATGGTGAAGGGTTCGTGGCCCAGATTGATGAGAATGACCGCGATCTCGCCCCGGTAGTCGGCGTCGATGGTGCCGGGTGTGTTGACCATCGAGATGCCGTGGCGCACGGCCAGCCCGCTGCGTGGGCGGACCTGGGCCTCGGCGTGGGGCGGCAGCGCAATACGCAGCCCCGTCGGTATGAGGGCGCGTTCGCCCGGGGCCAGCACCACCGGTTCGCGCACGGCCGCCCGCAGATCCATGCCCGCCGCGTGGGCGGTGGCGTAGTCCGGCAGGGGAAGGTCTTCCGCGCCGGGGACGCGCGTCACGAGGACGGTCACGTCCTGGCCGCCGGCATCCGTCACAGGTCCACTCCCATGTCCGCGTCCTTGCCCACCGGCCCGAGCACCGTCATCGTGAGGCGGTCCGGGCGGAACACGTCCTGCGCCAGCCGCTGCACATCCTCGGGCCCGACGGCGTCCACGGCGCGGATGATCTCGTCCACGGAAAGCACGCGGCCAAAGTAGGTCATGCTGCGCGCCATTCGGGACATGCGGTGGAAGGTGCTCTCGAGGGCCATCAGGATGGCGCCTTTGAGCTGTTCGCGGTTGTTGTTCACCTCTTCTTCGGGCACGAGCGTGTCGCGCAGGCGCCGGATTTCCTCGAAGCACAGGTCCATCGTGCGGCGGAGGTTCTCCGGGGCGATGGCGGCATAGACGCCAAAGGCCCCGCCGTGGGCGTACGAGTTGTAGAAGGTGTAAATGGAGTAGGCCAGGCCTTCGTCCTCGCGGATGCGCTCGAACAGGCGCGACGTGGACCCGCCCCCGAGGATGTTCGCGAGCATCTCGTAGGTGTAGCGGAGCTCATCTGTGACGTGCGTGCCGGGGAAACCGAAGCAGAGGTGATCCTGGGCAATCTTGCGGCGCACCAGGTGCGTGCCGGGCCTCGCCTGCGGGCCAGTGCGGCCATCGGACGGCGGCGTGCCCTGCCAGTCGCCAAACAGTCCCGTGACCTGGTCCAGGACGGCCGCCTCGTCGAAATTCCCCGCTATCGAGAAGATCACGGTGTCGGGACGGTAGACCCCGCCAAAATAGGCGCGAACATCGTCGAGCGTGATGGCGCTGACGGTCTTCTGGGATCCGGCAATCGGGAACCCGAGGGGATGGTCCGGCCACAGATGCTCCATGAACAGGTCATGCACGTGGTCCTCGGGCACGTCCTCGAGCGACGCGATTTCCTCGAGGATGACATTGCGCTCCTTGTCCATCTCGAAGAAGGTCGAATTCCGCAGGATGTCCGCCAGGATGTCAATGGCCGTGGCGATATGCGTGTCCAGGGTTCGCGCGTACAGACACGTGTAGTCGCGCGACGTGAACGCATTGAGGTGCCCGCCGCGGCCCTCGATCGCCTCCATGATGTCATGGGTGGTCCGGGTCGTGGTGCCCTTGAAGAACAGGTGTTCGAGGAAGTGCGAGATGCCTGCGAGGCGCGCGTTCTCGTCGGCCGATCCGGCGCGGATCCACAGGCCGGTGCTCGCCGAGTGCAGGTACGGGAGGTGCTCCATGCACACCTTCATGCCGTTGGGCAGGGTGTGGACGATGGGGGCTTCGTGGGCGCAGGCAATACGGTCCATACTACCTCGTGATGTTATGAAGAGGGCGCCCCTCGCAACGAGAGGCGCCCCCGGTCAGTCAAGGCTGCTAGCGGCGGTCTCTGCCGCCGCGCTGGCCGCCGCGGTCACCGCCGCGTCCACCGCGGTCGCCGCCGCCACGCCGTCCACCGCGGTCGCCGCCGCGATCGCCACGATCGCCACGATCACCGCTGCCGCGCTGGCCGCCTTCGCCCCGGGGGGCGTCGGCAGGAACGCGGCCCATCTCGCGGTCCGCTTCAAGCTTGGACATGTTGACGCGGCCCATCTTGTCGATTTCCACGACCTTCACTTCGACCTCGTCGCCAACGTCAAGCACGTCGGTGACCTGCTCGACACGGCCCGGGGCAAGCTCGCTGATGTGCACCAGCCCTTCCTTGCCGCCCAGCACGCTGACGAAGGCGCCGAAGTTCATGATGCGGGTGACGATGCCGCGGTAGATCTTGCCGACTTCGACATCGGCCGTGATCTGCTTGATCATCTCGATGGCGAGCTCGGCGCTGGCGTGATCGATGGCCGCCACATTGATGGTGCCGTCGTTCTCGATGTTGATCTCGGCGCCCGTGCGCTCCTGAATCTGGCGGACGACCTTGCCGCCCGGCCCGATGACGTCGCGAATCTTGTCGACATCAATCTTGATGGTGTAGATGCGCGGCGCGTACGGCGAGATCTCGGCGCGCGGCTCCGGCAGGGCCTCGAGCATCTTGCCCAGAATGTGCAGCCGCGCGTTCTTGGCCTTCTCGAGCGCCGTATGCATCAGTTCGCTCGAAATGCCCGAGATCTTCACGTCCATCTGGAAGGCCGTGATGCCCTTCGCCGTGCCACAGACCTTGAAGTCCATGTCGCCAAGGTGGTCTTCCGCGCCAAGGATGTCCGTCAGCACGCACGCCTTGTCGCCTTCTTTGATCAGTCCCATCGCGACGCCCGCGACGGCCGCTTTGACCGGCACGCCGGCATCCATCAGGCTGAGCGAACCACCGCAGACGGTGGCCATCGAGCTCGATCCGTTGCTCTCGGTGATGTCGGACACGACGCGGATGGTGTACGGGAACGCCTCGGTCTCGCGGTCCGACGCCAGGCTCGTCTCGTCAACGACGTCGCCCGTCGCCTTGGGGGCTTCGGGAAGTTCGCCCACACCGATCCGGTGGGGGAGCAGGTTCTCGATGGCGCGCTGCGCCAGATGACCATGGCCGATCTCGCGCCGGCCCGGGCCGGAGATGCGCCGGACTTCACCAACCGACCACGGCGGGAAGTTGTAGTGCAGCATGAACGACCGGAATTCCTCGCCGGTCAGCTCGTCCAGTTTCTGCTCGTCGCGGCTGGTGCCGAGCGTCGTCGTGACGAGCGCCTGGGTCTCACCGCGCGTGAACAGACACGAACCGTGCGCGCGGGGAAGAATGCCCAGCTCGATGGTGATCGGGCGCACCGTGTCGGGATCGCGCCCGTCGATGCGTACGTTCTCGTTGACGACCTGCTGGCGCATGAGGCGCTTCTCGATGTCGTGGAAGGCCTGCGAGACGTCGCCCGCGACCTCCGCAAAGCGCTCCGCGCCGTAGCGCTCGGCAAGCGTGGCGGCGAGCTCGTCGTTCAGGGCATCCAGCGCGTCGGCGCGCTCCTGCTTTTCGCGGATGCTGAGCGTACGCGCCAGACGCGGCGCCACGAAGGCTTCGACGTCCGCAACGACCTGCTCGTCGGTCTTGGGCTTCTCGAAGGGCATCTTCTCGACGCCGGCCCGCTGCCGGAGCTCGTCGATGGCCGCGCAGATCTTCTTGATGAACGCGTGTCCGAACTCGAGCGCGGCCAGCATGTCCGGCTCGGTCACCTCGAGGCCGCTGCCTTCCACCATGGCGATGGCATCGCTCGTGCCAGCCATGAGCAGGTCAAGGTCGCTCTCTTCCATCTGATCGATGGAGGGATTGACGACCAGCTCGCCGTCGATGCGGCCAACCCGCACCGCCCCGATGGGGCCGCCGAAGGGAATCTTCGAGATGTGCAGGGCCGCCGAGGCCGCGTTGATGGACACGACATCGGGGTCGTTGACGTTGTCGGCCGAGAACACGGTCTGGCAGACCATGACCTCGTGCGAGAAGCCCTTCGGGAACAACGGGCGCAAAGGCCGGTCGGTCAGGCGCGAGGTCAGCACCTCGCGCTCACTCGGGCGCGCCTCCCGGCGAAAGAAATTGCCGGGGATGCGGCCCGCGGCGGATGCGCGTTCGCGGTAGTCCACGGTCAGCGGCAGGAAACCCTGGCCGGGCTTGGCCGTGGGAGACACCGTGACGGCGGACAGGACCATCGTCTCGCCCAAGGTGGCGATGACGGCGCCATGCGCCTGTTTTGCGATGCGGCCGGTCTCGAAGGAAAGTTCCTGCGAGCCGACGGTAACTGAGAGACGTTCTACCATGTGATACACTCCACTGTCCGGGCAAGGCGTAGCGCCCCCGGACAACCTTCGTTGGTGGAACGTCTCCCACTCCGCTCCACAGACAGTGTCTCGAGTCGTTCAGACCCGTTCCGGACCGCGCGGTTGCGGCCCGGCTATTTCTACTTGCGCAGATTCAGCGCGCTGATGAGTGTCCGGTAGCGTTCCAGGTCACTCTGGCGCAAATAGTTGAGCAGATTGCGGCGCGTGCCGACCATCTTGAGAAGGCCGCGCTTGCCGGCGTGGTCCTTCTTGTGCAGGCTGAAGTGCTGATTCAGGGTGTTGATGCGCTCGGTGAGCAGCGCGATCTGCACCTCGGGCGAGCCCGTGTCGCCCTCGTGGCGGGCAAACTTCTTGATCAGCTCTTCCTTGCGTTCAGGGGTCGTCGACATGATGGTCACCTTTCTGGGTTTCTGATTCACCCGGTTCCCAGTGCGCAGCCGGTGCGTCTGGCGCCCGAGAAGCGGGTAGCAATGCGCGCATTATAGAGAAAAGGGCCTGACCGATGCAACCAACCACTCGCGGCCGGCCCGGGGGGTGCCGGGCCGGCCGCGGTGATTGTTTGATGGATTACTTGTCGGTCAGTGCGGCCACGCCGGGCAGTTCCTTGCCTTCCAGCATTTCCAGCGAGGCGCCGCCGCCGGTCGAGACGTGCGACATCTCCTCTTCGAGACCAAATTGGCGCACGGCCGCCGCCGTGTCGCCGCCGCCGATAATGCTGATGACGTTCTTGTTCTTGGCGAGGATCTCGGCCAAAGTCTTGGTGCCCGTGCAGAATTTCGTCATTTCGAATACGCCCACCGGCCCATTCCAGACGACCATCTTCGAGCTGGTGATGGCCGTTGTGAACAGGTCGATCGTCTTCGGGCCGATATCCAAGCCCTGCCAGCCGGGCTCGATCTGGCCCAGCCCGACCACCTTCGTGTTGGCACTCTCGCTGAACGCGTCAGCCGCTACGAAATCAACGGGCAACAGGAGCTCGACGCCCTTGTCCCTGGCTTTCTGCATTGCGTTCTTGGCCACCTCAATGCCGTCCCGGTCGAGCAGGCTGTCGCCGATCTCGTAGCCTTGCGCCTTCAGGAAGGTATAGGCCATGCCGCCGCCGATGACAAGCTTGTCGACGAGATTGAGCAAGTTGTCGATGACCAGGATCTTGTCGGACACCTTGGCGCCGCCCAGGACCGCCGTCAGCGGCCGGTCGGGATGGCTCAGGATCTTGTCAAAATACTCGATTTCCTTGGCCACCAGGAAGCCCGCGGCGGCCTGATCGAGGTGCCGCGCCACGCCTTCGGTGGACGCATGCGCGCGGTGAAGGCTGCCAAAGGCGTCGCTCACGTATACGTCGGCCAAGGCCGCCAGGCGCTTGCTCAGTTCCTCGTCGTTCTTGGTCTCGCCCGGATGAAACCGGGTATTCTCGAGCACGATGATGTCGCCCGGCTTCATGGCCGCGACGGCGGCTTCGACATCCGGGCCCACCACCTCGTCCATCTTCGTCACGTTGCCGCCCACCAGCCCGCGGAGGGCGTCGGCGACCGGATCCATCTTGAACTGCTGGTTCTTCTTGATGATGGCGCTGCGCTCTTCTTCGCTCTCGGCCTTGTCGGGATTCTTCGGACGGCCCAGGTGCGACATGAGAATGAGCATGCCGCCGTGGTCGCGCACGTGGTTGATGCTCCGGAGAGCGCCGCGGATGCGCGTGTCGTCGCGCACCGAACCGTCCTCGTTTTGCGGGACGTTGAAATCCACACGCATCAGCACGCGCTTGCCCTTGACGTCGAGGTCGCTAATCGTCAACTTGTTCATGACCCAGATCCTTTCCTTCCGTCAGAGTGTTGGTCGAAACGTCCCCAGTGGGTCGGTAGATGGCGGAGATGAAGCCGTCACGGCGCTAGATTGTACCGTTACGGGGTTCCTGAAGCAAAAACGGCAGCGGGCGTTCTCAACGATCCCCAGTTTTGGCATTGGTGCATGAATAAAGGCTGCACACAGCCTCTCTTCGTCTAAAATGGCCTCAAGTTGGAAAAAACGAGGTCCATCAGAAGGAGAGAGCCATGTACAGCCCAACGAAGATTCTGACGTGGTTGGAGGAAAATGTCCAGTCGATGCGGCACTCGCGCCGCAAAACATTGGCCGCAATCGTGTCGGGAGCGATGCGCCTTAAGGGCTGCGGCGTGCTGGCGCTCGGACGCGCCATGACTGGCCATGCAGCCGCCAAACACCGCATAAAACGGGTTGATCGCTTCTTGGGCAACAACCAGGTGGAGTGCCAAGAGGTGTTCTCGGCGTTGTTTAAAGCCCTGTGTCCCACATCCGGCAAGGTCATTGTCTTGGCGGATTGGACGGACCGCGGAAGGTTCCAGCAGTTGGTCTTCGCCGTGACCCGTGACGGGCGGGCCGTGCCGTTTTTGTGCATCACCGTGCCCAAATCCACCACCGCCGGCGAGCACACCGGCCTGATGGTCGCGGCCGAAAACCAGGCGCTAGCGTTGCTCGCGGACATGTGCCCGGACGGCGTACGCCCCATCATCACCGCCGACCGGGGCTTTGCCAACCGCCGATGGCTTAGCGCGATCGAAAACCGGGGATGGGGCTTTGTGCAGCGAATGAAGCAGGATCACTGCCTGATTACCGAGTCCCATTTCGGCACCTTCAACGAACTGGGGATACGCCGCGGATGGCGGGTGCGCGAGCATGGATGGGGAGGGGTATTTGAGGACTACTTCGGCCTCGTTCGCGCCGTTTCCGTGTTCGCAAGAGACGCCAAGGAGCCGATGTATCTCATTAGCAATATTGAAGATACGACCCCGGCCGAGATCGTTCGCTACTACCAGCGACGCATGTGGATTGAGGCCATGTTCCGGGACATGAAGAACCGCAACTTAGGCCTGGGGATGGACAGCGTGCAGCTCACGACGACGCAACGCATGACGCGCCATTTCCTGATCCTCGCGCTGGCCTACCTGCTGCTGACGGCGTTTGGCGCGGTGGCCGAAAAACTCAAACTCGCCGACGCTTTTAAGGCCAACACAGCGCGGGCACGCGTGCTCTCGCTTGCCCGAATAGGCAACTACTTCCTCCAAATTGCCGACTGTTACGACATCAGCGAAGCCATCTCCGTCCTAAGAGCGATTCCAGACTAGTTCCGAAACTGGGGATTGATGAG